>CAYQIV010000057.1:0-1756 GCA_964417725.1 uncultured Chromatiaceae bacterium | reverse complement strand
GCCTATCAAGCGGCCGAGAAGTTCGACCTGTGGCTACCGACGGAAGCCTCCGGCTCAGTTGGGGGTACTTTTCGTCATCTGCCAGATGGGTGACGCGCCAACTGCCTACTTTGGCGGATTGAATACGTCAACGGCGACAAATATCGCTGGTTCGGTGCCGTCATTTCGCCACCAGTGCGTAGTGTTCTTGTCGGCGAGGACGGCGTCACCTTCCGTGTAGGTTTTGCTCGCTTCACCCTTGAACTCCGTGGCGCTGCCCTTGAGGACGTATTCCACGGACGGCCGATCCTTGTGGCTATGAACAGCGAAAACCCCTCCCGGTGCGAGCGTCACCACCCGCATTCTCAACTGGCGACTTTCGATTCGGTCAAACTCCAGAGCAAGGGGCAACGCCCCAATCAATTTCGACGAAACACCCTTGCTTTCGGCAGGCGGCGCCATCTGCGCAAGAACTGCCGGAACAAGCGGGATTGCCAGGCTGCCAGCTGCCACCGCCAAGCCACCCCAAATCAACGCGCTGTGTTTCATGAGTATTCTCCTTGATGTGTGCATGAACCATTGTGGGCAGCGCCAAGGGTTCCGTCTTGGACTGGCGCGAAGTCCCACCATGCCGTGGGCGAACTGCAGGAACGGTCCGAGGCCACGCCATCTGGTGTAAATGGCCCTCCGAGAACAGCGCTATACTTTCGTAGCCAAGTGCGACGGCAGACTCATGAGGGGGACGCCATGATGACGACAATCGGGGGGGCGGAGTGCTCCACCATTCACTTCTCGACGCACCAACTTCCACCTGAAAAGCGTCTGCCTGCGCTGCAAGACCTCTTCGATCGAAGTGTCCAACTGGAGATCGACGCGGAGCCAGGCCATGCGGTCGAAATGACCATGGCCCTGGTACCAGGCGTGCGGCGGGCACGGATGCTGTCCTCGATGACCGCACGAATGGCCCGACCGGCGCCCATGCTCGCCGACGGCGAGGACACGGTCTGCCTGATGATGAAAACCGGTGGCCATCTGAGCTTGACGCAAAATCGGCGGGAGTCCGTGCCGCAGGTCGGTGATGGTGTTCTGCTCGTCTACCGCGAGCCGGCGTCACTGCTGCTCGTGGAAGCCACGTACCTCGCGGTGCGTGTCCCTTTCAGTGCGCTGGCGCTGGCGCGCAACGTGAGCGCCGCTGCGGCGCGCTGCATCCCGCGCGATACGGAGGCACTGTCGCTGTTGAGGGCGTATGTGGCGAACATGCCAGACAGCATTGCCAACCCGCAACTCGTCCGGCTCTATGTCACGCACATCTACGACCTGATCTCCCTCGCGATCGGTGCGACGGAGGAGGGCCGGCAGATCGCGAACCAACGAGGTGTCCGTGCCGCGCGACGGGAGGCGATCAAGGCCGATCTGATCCGCGATCCCGGGGTCAGTATTGATCGGCTGGCGGCGCAGCAAGGCATATCGCCGCGCTATGTCCAGATGCTGTTCGAGGATGCCGGCACCACCTTTTGCGAGTTTGCGCTCGAACGACGGCTTGACGCGGCTCGCAGCATGCTGACGAGCCCGCGCTACGAGACCTGGTCGGTCACCGCGATCGCGCTCGAGGCGGGCTTCGGCGATGTTTCGTACTTTAACCGGCGCTTCAAGCGACGGTTTCTGATGACTCCGACCGACGTTCGCGCACAGTCCGGCTGCGGGCGGATCCCGGCGCGAGCATGCGAGCCCATACTGAAGTGATCCTTCGGGCCATGGTCGCTGAAAGTCCGATTCT
>CAYQIV010000056.1:0-2097 GCA_964417725.1 uncultured Chromatiaceae bacterium | reverse complement strand
CACGGGCCAGATGCAGTTCTTCCGCAACTGCGACGAAGTAACGCAGCAATCTGAAATCCAAGGCCACCTCCTGTTTGTCTTCTTCTGGTTCGGCATCTCGGGCGCCAGCATCTACATCCGCATCCCGTCAGCACCTCCTTCGATTGCATCGCGTCGAAGCACTCATGCCTGTCGGGACCAGGCCCGTCGCCGACACGCGCGGAGCTGGCCGGCGCACACAGCCGGACACTGAATGCTGATGGCCAGTGTTTGCTGCTGCCATGACAGGGCGGGCGGCCAAGCAATATGACGCAGGCGTTCCTGCGAACCAGGGCCGCGAAGACGATGCTGCGTCCGCAAGGCTGGTAAATCAGCCGGTGTGCCGAGCACCGCGCGCAGGCGCTCACGCGTGTCGGAGTTCGCGATCGGTGCAGCCGACGACGACACGCCGGCGTCAGGGCGGGCGTGCCGATGCAGTTTCATGGGGGTGTCTTTCGGCTCACCCCGGTCGTGGCCTGGTCGGTCACGAACCCAGCTCCAACACCCCGGACTTCTGCGTAGCCGCCATCCCCTGGGCGACGCGCTCGTAGATCCACCAGGCGGTCGCCGCGGATGAAGTCCTCGGGCTGCGGTTGACGCGGCGCGGAGGCCTGCAGCCGCTGCGCGAGCTGCTCGTCGCCCATGCGTTCGTCGTTCCAGAACACGCTGCCGTGGGTAGTGACGGACAGGTTCGCCACGTCGGGCTTGATCGGCTTCACTCCATTCAGACACAGATGCTAATAAGAATTATTATTTATTGTCCGTGGTTTTGTGTGATATGGCAACACCGATGGAATAACCCGGCCTTGCCTGGACACTCGCAGCCTCGCCAGCGACTGAAGGCCGGATGGCGGCAACTGGAAAGCCTCTGTGACCGGCATCGCCACCGGGAAGCACTCATGCGGTTCCCTACGGCCAGAGGAATGGACTCCACTTTCTGGGGGGGAAGTACATGAACTTACGCCATCTTCGCTGTTTCATCGCCGTGGCCGAGGAGTTGCACTTTGGCCGGGCGGCGCGGCGGCTGCATGTGGAGCAGTCGCCCCTGTCGCGCACGATCCGCCAACTGGAGGCGGACCTGGGCGTGACGCTGCTGGAGCGCACGCCGCGCGGGGTGCGCCTGACCCCGGCCGGGCAGGTGTTCCTGGAGGAGGCCCGGCGCGTGCTGCTGACCCTTGAGCAAGCCCAGACCAAGGCGCGGGCGGTGGCGGCGGGACACCGGGGCACCCTGCGTATCGCCTTGGCCGGCGGCGTCGGGCGGACCCGGCTGTCGGCACTGCTCGCGCTGTGCCGGGAGGAGGCGCCGGAAGTGGGCATCCGGCTGTTCGAGGCGCCGCTGTCGCAGGTGGTGGACGGGCTGGGCAACGACCTGTACGACGCGGCCTTTGCGATGGCCGGCGAGATGGAGGCCGGGGTGATCGCCATGCCGGTGTGGCAAGACCCACTGGTGGTGGCCATACCCGCGAGGCACCCCTTGCTGGCGCACAAGCGGGTGCCGCTGGAAGAGGTGGTGGGCTACCCGCTGGTGCTGTGCCACCCGCAGGTGTGTGAGGAGTGCAGCCGGCAATGCGAGCGCCTGCTACGCCTGGTGGAGACACCGCCGATCGTGGCCGAGTACGTGACGACCCACTCGCTGATGCTGGCCCTGGTGGCGGCCGGCTATGGCGTGGGATTTTCCACCGCGGCGCACGCGGTGGCATGCCGGCAGGCGGACGTGATCGTCCGGCCGCTGGATGAAGACTCGGCGGCGTTGACGACCTACCTGCTACATGCCGAGGGCGCGATGTCGGAGCCGCTGCGTCACTTCATCGACCGTGCGCAGCGTGTCGGCCATATGCCGTTGGATGCGCAACGGCTCGCATGAGGCTGCCTCAGGCAGGTTGACCGATTCCATTTTGGTCAAAGCGCCAGACCTGTTTTGCCACAGCGGGATTCCATTGCAGCGGTGCACGGGCGCGCTGCACTCAGGCGTTGCTCGCGCTTGCAGTTGGCATCCTGCGATGAAATTCGCATGCCCATCGTGACGCGTCACAGCGAAGACGCGCGGCGCAACAGTGCTTGCCGTATGCGCATCGGCTC
>CAYQIV010000055.1:0-2621 GCA_964417725.1 uncultured Chromatiaceae bacterium | reverse complement strand
GCGAGCGCATCCGCGACAAGATCGCCGCCAGCAAGCGCAAGGGCCTGTGGATGGGTGGCTACACGCCGCTGGGCTACGAGATCAAAGACCGCAAGCTGATCATTGCGGAGAAGGATGCCGAAACCATCCGGCGGATCTTCACGCGCTTCACGGAAATCCAGTCCATTACCGACATCTCCCGCGAGCTGTCACTCGAAGGGATCACCACCAAGCCCAATCGCCTCAAGGATGGCAGCGTGCGCAACGGCACGCCGATGGACAAAAAATACCTCTCCAAACTGCTGCGTAATCCGATCTATGTCGGCGAGATCCGCCACAAGGGTGCGGTGTTTGCCGGGCAGCACGAACCGATCATCACCCGGCAGTTGTGGGATCGGGTGCAAGCAATTCTGGGCGAGGACGCCCACCAGCGCATGGGCAAAACCCAGACCCGGCACAAAACCGATGCGCTCTTGCGCGGGCTGATGTTTGGGCCGGATGGTGGCAAGTACCACATCACCTACAGCAAGAAGCCGTCTGGCAAGAAGTATCGCTACTACATCCCCAAGGCGGACAACCGTTATGGCTACCGCAGCAGCGCCACCGGGATGATTCCTGCCGACCAGATCGAGGAAGTGGTGGTCAACCTGCTGGTTGGTGCGCTCCAGTCGCCGGAAAGCATCCAGGGCGTCTGGAACACCGTGCGTGACAAGTACCCGGAAATCGATGAGCCGACCACCGTGCTGGCCATGCGCCGCCTCGGCGAGGTCTGGAAACAACTGTTCCCTGCCGAGCAGGTACGGTTGGTCAACCTGCTGATCGAGCGGGTTCAGCTCCTCTCGGATGGCGTCGACATCGTCTGGCGCGAATCCGGCTGGCGGGAACTGGCTGGAGAACTGCGGCCGGACACCATCGGCGGCGAACTGCTGGAAATGGAGGTGGCGTGATGAACCGATCTTCCAAAAAACTCATTGGCGACGGCAAGCCGCATGAACGCCGTCACCCGCTGGAGGGTGGCGGTGTGCGGATCACCACCTTTGTGCCTTTCCACTTCAAAAAGCGCGGCGTCAAGAAGGTGATTGTCGCCCCGGAAGGCGTCAGCCAGCCGGTCGCCGTCACCGACACCCCAGTGCTCACCCCCGAGCAGGATCGTCCGCTGCTCAAGGCAATGGGACGTGGCATCTATTGGCAGCAGCTGATCGATAGCGGCGTGGTTGCCAGCGCGACCGAGATCGCAGAGCGCGAGGGCATCCACCGTTCCACGATCAGTGACTTGCTGCGGCTGGCGCTTCTCGCCCCGGACATTGTGCAGGCGACCTACGAAGGACGGCTGCCCCGGGCGGTGTCGCTGGAGGCCATCCTGCGCGCCAAGGTGCCCTTGGACTGGAATGAGCAACGCCGGTTGATCGCGTCACTCGGGTAGCGAGGGGTCTCGCAAAAAAAGTTTCCGCTACGCCAAAAGTAGCTGTTGCTACGCCGGATGTAGCGCCTTCCCCGATGAAGGCGTGAAACGGCGTCAACGGCTGGTACTGGACTGGCCACCGCTCACGTCTCCATCCCTGAACGGGAAAGGAGCATGGCAATGGCCTATTCAATGGCACTGTCCCCTGGCTTCGGTGGCGCACCGAGCCTGCATTCCGGCGTCGGCTTCAATTCGACGCCCACCCATCACCCTTCGGATCTGTCCGAACGGCGTTTTCTCAGCGAGGTCGAGCTGGCCAACCGCTGGGGCATGTCCCCAAAGACCCTCACGCGCTGGCGCGGTATGGGCCGGGGCCCGGTCTTCAACAAGTTTTCGAAGAAGGTGGCCTATCCGTTGGATGGCGAGAACGGCGTGCTCGATTACGAAAAGAGCCACGTCTACGTCTCCACCTCTGAACGCGTGCCGGTTTGAGGGAGATGGCCATGAACGATCTGACCATTTTCCCCGCCGATCTGGCCGCCATGAGCACCGCCCAGCTGGTGGCGCTGCCGATCACCGACTTCGTCGATGCCGAGCGCAACGTCGATGAGGCCACCACTTACCTCAAGCAGCTGCGCAGCAAGCTGGACGCCGCCAAGTTGCAGCGTTTTGGCGAGCAGGCGCGCGCTGCTCTGCGGGATTCAGGCCGCGACTTCGGCACCAGCCATATCAACGACGGCCCGCTGCACGTCAAGTACGAGCTACCGAAAAAGACCAGCTGGAATCAGGCGCTGCTCAAAGAGATGGCCGAGCGCATCGTCGCCTCGGGCGACAAGCTCGAGGAGTACATCGACATCAAGTTTTCGGTGTCCGAGTCCCGCTACACCCACTGGCCGACGGCCTTGCAGGAGCAGTTCGCCGCTGCGCGCACGGTCGAGGAAGGTAAGCCGACCATCACCCTGACGCTGGACGGAGGTGTGGCATGAGCCTTCCCATCATCTCCGCGCAGCAGCGCATGGCTGAGCGCAAGGGTGTGAAGCTCCTGATGCTGGGTAAATCCGGTATAGGCAAGACCACCCGGCTCAAAGACCTCGACCCGGCCACCACGTTGTTTCTCGACATCGAGGCGGGCGATCTGGCCGTGGCCGATTGGCCGGGCGACACCATCCGTCCGGCCTCGTGGCCCGAGAGCCGCGACTTCTTCGTGTTCCTCGCGGGCCCGGACAAGTCGCTGCCGCCG
>CAYQIV010000054.1:0-3124 GCA_964417725.1 uncultured Chromatiaceae bacterium | reverse complement strand
ACAGCACGTGGGAACACTTGCGGCTGTAGAGCCGCCGCAACCCGATACGCTTGAGGCTGACCTGCGCCGACTCGCAGCGAACTCGAGCCACATCGTCAGCGACTTCGACGCCCAGCACCCGGCCCACCCAGCGCGTACCTGAGATCCACCAGTAGTCGCCCCACGTGTCTCGTCGTCCGATACGCAGGGAGATCGAGGTGGTGTCGCCGGTCAGCGAGTTGGCGAGCAGATGGCGCACCAAATCACAGCTCGGCGGCAGTTTCAGATCCAGCCCAGCCTTCGCAGCTTCAGCACCCAGCGCCAGTTCGTTGCGTTCGATAGGCAGGCTTGCGTACAGATTGCCGTCCAGATCGACGTCGAATTCGTGCGGCGTCAGATAGAACTGCGCGCTGTTGCTGGCGAAGGCGTATAGCTCGACTTCCAGCAAGGGGTTCTGGCTCATCGTGCTTACTCTCCCTCGTAGGTTTGACGGTCGTTGCCGCGTGGTTCGGGCAACTGGCGCGCGGTCAAGGTGATCTCCAGCAGCGTCGGGCTGTGCCAGTACAAGTCGATGGCGTCGTGGTCGAGGCGGCAGCGTACGAGCCGAATGACGCGGCTGCCTTCGGGCACCCAGTCGTCGAGGCCCGAGCGCAGCACCAGCACACCGCCCTGATCCAGATGGCAGGTCGCCGTCAGGGCGTACTGCCGATAGCCGTCTGGATGCACGATCAAGCAGGCGGCGGGGCGATGCCAGAATGCCGAGAGGTCTTGGCCATCGACGCGCAGGAAACCGTCATCGGGATCAGCTTCGACGCTCACCCACAGGATCGGGGCCAAGCCATCGGGCAGCCAGAAGGCTTCCAGGCGGCCTTGGGTTTGCCACAACCGCGCCCGCCAGATCTCGATTTCATCGAGTGAGCTGGCCAGATAGCGCCGCTGCAAAGTCGTCGTCGCCCACGGATCGTCCCTGCGCACCCACGGATCTGCAGGCGAGAAGTCTTGGCGGGTGATCGTGGCCTGCACGGCGGCCGTCGGATCGTCACGCCAGTTGCCATCGGGCCAGACCGGAATCTCGTCGAGCCACGCGTCGTCGAGTGCATCCATGTCCGGCGTTTGCGCGGGCGTGACAGTCGTGGTGACGCTGCCGCCGACCATCCCCGGCACCCACTGGGTCAAGTCCGCCGGATCGACAGCGCGTCCCCACACCAAGGGCATCACGCTGCTACCGGCTCCGGCAGCACGCGCCAAGGGTTCGGCCAGCCACAGCAGATCGGTTTCCACGTCGCTGAGTTGGGCGACTTGCCAGCCCTCGGGCGCAATGATCAGCACCCAGCGTTCGTCGCTGTCCCAGCCCTGCACGCCGTCATAGGTCAGACGCAGCGCGGCAGCCGGTGGGCCAAAGCGCCGCCAGTCAGCCTCCGACACCCCGAGAGTCAGCGCGCCCTCCTCAGCGTTCTCAGTGAGATGAACGGCGTACTGTGGCAGGGGCCACCACGCGGCCTGGCCCAGATGATCGGCCAGCCAGTCGGCCACCAGGGCATCGGTCTGTCGGGCGTTGCCCACCTTGTAGGTGAGCCAGCGCCGAGGTACACGTCGGCGTGCCTGACGGGATTCGTTGCCACTGGCCAGCCGTGTGACGCTGGTCTGCCACTCCAGCCGTTCCACAAGGGGCTCCATCCAATCATGACGGAAGGCAAACACGCCGCGCTGCGCATCCGGCCAAGGCTGGTCGCCAAAGGCATCCATACCGGTGGCGACGATGGCGCTCGAAGCCGTATCACGGCGCAACACTTCGACCAGAAATGTCGGCGCATCGATGGGTGGCCAGGGGCCCGCCAAGGATTCCGTGAACAAACTGGCCGCCAGATTGGGCGGCAGCGGAGCGACAGCTGTTTCCGGCGTGAAGCTGGCTGCGCTCGCCCCGAAGCTGGCGCGCGAGAGCACTTCACTCTGGAAGGCGGGCAGTTCGCTTCCCGGCGTTGGTTTGCTGGAAACCTCCGCGAGGTCTTGAACGACGACGCGATCGGTCATGCCGACTCCACGCCGAACTCAGCGGCATTGAAGGCGGCCTCCGTCCACTGCACGTTGCCGTTCGGGTTGCGCTCGAAGAGTGCCGTGTGCCAGGCCAGTTGTTCTTGCAGGATGACGTCAGTGCTGACGGCGCTCTGTGCACCGCTGACCACGAGGCCTTTGACCTTGCCCAGACCGGCGTCGGTCTTGCGCGCCAGCATGGTCAGTTGCACGCCGTAGATGGCGGGCGTGGCCATCACCGGCAGCGGCTCGACATCGAAGGACTGACGCAGACCGCTGCTTGCCGCACTGATTGCCGTGGCCTCATCGTCATCGCTCACCGCTTCCCATGCGGCTGTGCCGACCGGGCTGGCCGTCCACTGGTTCAGGCTGCCATCGGCCTGTGCCAGCAAGGCATCGACGCGCACGTCGCCAAGAAAGGTGTTGTTGATCGTGCCGCTGGTGTCGGCGATATAGAAGTCGTCGACATCGATGGTGAGTGGACAGTTCTGGCCGGGGACCGCGCCGACGAATGCCGTGAGCAGTTGGCCACCACCTTGGACGGTGTTCTGCGCCGTCATCTGGATGGCCAGGATGCCGTTGATACGCACCGACAGAATGCCGTTGCTTGTGCCCTGTGTGACCTGCAACTCGATGTAGTGCCAGCCACGCGCCGGAGCGCTGGCGACTGAGACAGAGATCAGCTGGTCATAGCCGTATTGCCAGCGGTAGAGCTTGAGCCGACCGTCCTCGCCGATCTTCACCAAATGCGCGACCTGCGAGTTGGCGTCACGCACACCAAGCAGCAAGGGCTCGGTATAGGTGTTCTGGTAAGGCACCACGCGAATGGCCGCACCGACGATCAGGCTGGTCTTGGTGGCGTCGAGGTTCTTGACGTAGCCACCACCCGAGCCTTCTGGCAAGCGCAGGGCATAGGAGGACGGGCGACGGCCATTGATGCGAGTAGCCTGCGGCGACAGATACGCCGCCTTGCCACGGGCGAGCCATGGATCGCCAAAGCTGTCCACGGCCTGCGGGTCGTAGTGATCGAAACCGTCGATAAACAGAAGTGCCATGAGTTTTACCCTTGCAGCGCCGCACGGATGGCCCGTGCATTGCGCCCGATGATGTTGAC
>CAYQIV010000053.1:0-3536 GCA_964417725.1 uncultured Chromatiaceae bacterium | reverse complement strand
GCCAGGTGTTGGAGGCAAAGCTCGAGGTCATCGCGCAGGAGTTTGGCGTCGACAAGGCGTCCGATGTGATGGACTCGGTCGAGGCCGATCCGATCTTCGACGAGTTGTTTGTCCACGGCCTGCAAAACCCAGATGCGATTGAACAGGAGTGCGATGCCGTGGTGTCGCAACTGCGATCCACGCTGGCGGAGTCGAAGAAGAACAGCGACCTGCTTTCCGAAGCGCACGACCTGGACGCCGATGACGCCCGCAAGTGGCGTGACCATCCGGCGCAGTTCTGGTTGGAGCGGGCCATTACCAGTGGTTTGGCTGCGCGTGGTGGATCGGCAACCAAGGTGGGCGATGCCTGGCGCGTGAAGTGGGCGGACGGCAGCGAATCGGCACAGGCGTGCTTTGACGCCCGGACGGCGGATGAGAACCCGGAGCTGGAGTGGGTGACGATGGAAGATCCTCGCGCCCGGGCCGTGATCAGCGAACTGCCGCGCTTCGTGGCCGGGCAGCCCCTACCCGTGATCCGGGTGACGGGTTTGCCCGACTCGGTGCGTGGCATCTGGTCGCTGTGGGAGATTAGTCTGGCGGCGGAAGGATTGAGCCGGAAGCGCTTCCTGCCGGTGTTCGTCAACGAAGAAGGCCGCCCCTTCGTGCCGACTGCAAAGCGTGTGTGGGATCTGCTGCTCACCGAAACCGTGGACGTGCACGCCGTGACCGGCGCCGAGGAGTCGGTGAAGTGGTTCGATGTGTCGCTCACGACCGCCAGTACCCAAGGCGAGCGGATCTTCACCGAGCTGCTGAACGAACACCGTGCTCGGCTGAAAGAGGGGCGCGAACGCGCGCTGTATGCCTTCGAGGCCAGATGTCAGGCAATCGGGCGGATTGGCTTGCCCGCCGTGCGCGAGCATCGGCGCAAGCGACTGCAGCAGGAACACGATGCACGCATGGCGGCCCTCGATGACATGGAAGCCAGCGTGCCGGATTTGAATGCCGTGATGATGGTGCGCGTCTCCGGCGATGTGACGCCCGGAGGACAGGTAGGATGAGTTTGTGGACGGAACGAATTCTTAGCTACTTCACGGCCGACCTCACCCGGCTGTGGGTGGCGTGTGACCCGGACGATGTGCTGCTCGACGAGAAGCTGTTGTCCGAGCTGCGCGACCGGGGCTTCGAGGTGATGCTGTACGAAGACCCGTTCGCGTTTCGGGCGGAGTACGAGGAGCGGTATCGCGCCGCATGGGATCGCGGTGAGCCGGGACCAGCACCCTCGCTGGTCTTGCATCTGCGCAGCGCCGACGCGAATGAGTTGCCGTGGGACATCGTCCACCACGGTCGCGTGGTGCGGCTCAGCCTTGCGGAGCTTTTCCCCAGGCTGGCCTACAGCGCTGTGCAGCAGGTAGAGCAGGAGCATCTTGCAGGTCTGTTTTATGCCCACCAGACCGAGTTGCAATCAGCGCGCGGTGAGAACGAGTCGAAGGATTTCATCCTCGAACACGTCTATCAACTGACGCCGCGGTCCATTCGCAACCCGGTGGATTTTTGGCGCGAGCTGCTGCGAATGCATTTCGCCAACCGCTCGTTGCCACCTCTGTTCGCTCAGCACGCGGCGGGCATCATTCAGAGCAAGGGGCTGTTCGCGGATCAGCCCGTCGCTACATGGCTGGCGTCCAAGAGCGCGCTGCTGCGGGTGGTACAGGACGCGTGGTATCGCTACCTGTCGACCCTGGGGCTGGATGGCACGCGCACAGGGGAGCCGCCACCGCCAGACTATGTCGCCAAGATCGAGATTCCCTTCGATCACTCCGATGTGCAGGTGCTGGTGGACTCTATGTTCCTCGACGGCAGCTTGCACCCGCTAGCGGTGCACAGCGTTCCGGCGGGGATGCCGAGCTGGATCAAGGCCGGCATTGTCCAGGACCCAGCGGCGTTGCAGGCCTTGGTGCTCAAAGGCATCGACGGCCTGATCGAGGCAACCCCAACGGCAGCCTCTTCGCACAAGGACTGGAGCGAGTTCGCCAAGCGCTATGGTGAAATCCTGGCCCGCACGCATGGTCTGCCCGGCACGGAAGGCAGCGAGCATCTGCCTGCGATTCGAGACCGCATCAAGATCCTGCAGGCGCAATCGGACGAACGACTGCAGGCGTGGGTTGCGGCCAAGCATTACGCCGACCTGATCCTGCAGCCCGTCACCAAGGGACCGGTGATGGTGCATCACGTTCCGCGCTTCTTGCGGCATCGGCGTTCTGCAGGTGAAGCGAAGGTGGCCCTGCTGGTATTCGATGGGCTGGCATTTGACCAGTGGGTGCAGATTCGGGAGCGGCTGATCGCCAGCACGAAGCGCTTTGCGTTCGATGAGGGAACGGCGTTCGCATGGCTGCCCACCGTGACATCGGTTTCACGCCAGGCACTGTTCTCTGGCCTGAAGCCGCGTGAGTTCGATGACTCCATCGAGCGGACGGACAAGGAGGAGTCCTTGTGGAAGACGTTCTGGCAGAACGAAGGCGTCAACCCGAATGAGGTGATGTATCGCCGCGCGCTGCGACAGATCAATCAGCTCGATGCACTGGAATTGGATCTGAATAACCGGCGTCCGAAGGTTCTAGGCCTGGTGATCGATGAGGTGGACGACCGGCTCCACAAGGAGCGATCGAAGAAGGACGTGGCCATGTGGATTGGGAACTGGTTGGCGACCGGCTTCGTCGATCGGCTGTTCTCGCTGCTGCTGGACAAGGGTTACTACATCTACCTCACGGCAGACCACGGCAACGTCGAGTCCACCGGTGTCGGCAGGCCCAACCAGGGCGTGATTGCAGAGACGCGCGGCGAACGCGTTCGGGTCTATCGCAGCGAACACTTGCTGGCCGATTCCGCTGCGGCCTATCCCACCACGGTCAGGTTGGACATCGCTGGACTGCCCGCGAACTTCATGCCCCTATTCGCGGGCGGACGAACTGCCTTTGTGCCGGAGGGCGAGCAGGTGGTGGTCCACGGCGGGGTGTCGGTCGAAGAGTTGATCGTGCCCTTTGTGAAAGTCAAATATGTGATTGGTACCGAATGAATTCATCAGCCCCTCAAATAGGCTTTGATCGGTTCATTCAGCTTGATTGGGCGGCTGCGGCACTGAATGTTCGTGCTGGCGCGGCTGGACTGGATGATCTGAATGCACTGCTCGATGCAGCCGGACTTGGCGTTGAAGCCAAGAAGAAGACACGCACCGTACTGAACCGGCTGTGGCTAGAGCCGCGCGCCGAACTTGTCGATTACGCGGATCGCGGCGTGGCCATCCATAAGACGCAGCCGGACATTCCAGTCGCCGCGCTGTGCTGGGGCATGGCCGTTGCGACGTACCCGTTCTTCGGCAAGGTGGCCGAACTGGTGGGCCGCCTGTCCGCCATCCAGGGCGATTGCGCATCCGCCGAAGTGCATCGGCGCATGAGTGAGACCTACGGGGAGCGCGAAGGAACCCGGCGCATGACCAACATGGTCATCCAGAGCCAAGCGAGCTGGGGCGCCGTTGAGCGAGTGGAAAAAGGCAAGCGCGTCAT
>CAYQIV010000052.1:0-3915 GCA_964417725.1 uncultured Chromatiaceae bacterium | reverse complement strand
TCAGATTACGAGAAAATTCCACTTCTGGCTTCAGCTAATTTCCGGGGGGATTACCCCGCCCCTTCGGCGTCACCTCGGCCCGCCACCGGCTGTGCGGCGCGAACACGCCGTGGTACCTCGTCAGGTGGGCCCGCGGCCGCGGCACCAGCGCCGCCAAACGAGCGATGAAATCCAGCGGCTCCTGGAAGATGAAGGCCGGCGCAGCCGGATTGGCCGCCGCCGCCGCATGGACGCGTTCGATCAGTGGTCCAGACATGAAAATGAAGGTACCGGGTTTGGCTTATTTGGCTTTCATTCGGATCCGGGACTCTGCAACCCCCTATGCTTCATGAAGATTTATGTGTGGATCAATAAGCCAAATAAGCCAAACCCGGCACCGCACTACGCTGGATTGCGTCGGGCCCAGGCGAGCAGCGCGAGCAGCAGCAGTTCGATGCCGATGCTTCCGCCACCACCACCGCCATGGCCGTCGCCATGGCCGTCATCGCCCGGCTGTGCGACAGTTGCGACCGCCCAGGTGGAGAAATGGCCGATCACGCTGCTGAAGCGGACACGGGCTGGTGTGCCGATGGTGGGGAGTCCGCCCGCGTCGAGGGTCTCGACCTGCACGCAGCCGCCGGCTGTCGGTGTCTCTGCGCTGGCGCACACCGGGAACGCCTGGAAGCTGTCGCCAATCGCATCACCCTTGGTCACCAGCGTTGCCGTACCGGCGGCCAGCGCGTCGAGGAGATCCGTCCGGGTGTCATCGTCGAGCTCGGCGAGAACGATGTCGAAGGAGAGTTCGGCGTCGCGATTGAGCGTCGGAGTTCCGAAGGTGAACTGGTAGGCCGCGATAGGGTCGATGGTCGCAGGATCGCCGCCATCGTCGAGGCCGTTCTCGGCTACCATCGCCACCGGGTCGACGCGGGTGACCGAGAAACTCACGGGCGTCGTGAAGGTTGCTGTCTGAACCCGAAGGTGCATGACCGCTTCGGCGCGCGTTGTGGTGAGGTCCAGGTCGCCGACGGGCGTGTTGCCGCTCATGTCGGTGTAGCCGGTCGCGTCGAGTGTGGCATTGCCGGTGACTGTGCCGTCGCCCATGGAGAACGATCCGGTACCCGTCGTCTCGATGGTGAGGTCGCCGCCGACGTCGGTGCCGGCGGACATGTTGACCGCGGCGTCGCCGTTGCCGACGATGACCAGGTCGCCGCCCACGGACGTGAGCCCGCTCATGTCGATCGCCGTGGCCGAAGTGTTGTCGCTGATATCGAGCAAGCCGGTGACCGTGGCAAGACCGCCGATGTCTATCGTGCTGGTCGTGGTGTTGCCCGACATGTTGACGCTGCCGGCGGCAGCAAGATTGGACAGATCGAGGCTGGCGACCGAAGTGTTGCCGTTCATGACCAGGTCGCCGCCCACGGACGTGAGCCCGCTCATGTCGATCGCCGTGGCCGATGTGTTGTCGCTGATATCGAGCGAGCCGGTGACCGTGGCAAGCCCGCCCATGTCGATCGTCGTGGCCGATGTGTTGTCGCTGACGTCAAGCGAGCCGGTGACCGTGGTGAGCGCAGACAGATCAATGACTGTCGCTGCGGTGCCGAGCACCGTGAGATCGCCACCGATACCGGTGACGCCCGAGATCTGGATGACGTTGAGTGCCGGATTGTCGGTGACGGTCAGCGAGCCGTCGATCGTCACAAGACTGCTCAGATCCACGCTCTGCATCGCGAGGTTGCCGGAGATGGTGATGCTGCCGCCGGCGTCCTGCAGGGCGCCGAGATCGACGGCAAGGAGCTGGTTGTTGCCGGTCAGGGTCACGTTCAGCCCGACGCTGGTTGCGTTCGGGATCAGCAGATATTCGCGCCCGTCGACGTTGACCATGAGGATGCTGCCGACCACCGCATTCACACTGTCGAGGATCTCCTGCAAGGTGTCGGACTCGATGACCAGATCGTCCGGCAGCGGCGGCGGCACGATTGCGCGGATGCGGTTGTTGCCGGTGTCGGCGATGAAAAGCTTGTTGCCCCTGATATCCAGGTCCCGGATATTCGCGAAGGTGGCGTCAAGTGCAGGGCCGCCGTCGCCGGAGAAGCCGGTGCTGCCACTACCCGCATAGACCGAGAGGTTGCCGGTGCCGAGGTCGACCTTGAAGACCCGGCCGTGATTCGAGACAAAGAGGTTGTCGGCATCGTCTATGGCAATACCATTGATGTCGCCGAGGTTCATGGTTGTCGCAGCACCGAAGCCAGGTGTGGTAACGCCGCCACCCGCAATCGTCGTGATGACGTGGGTGACGGCGTCGATGCGGCGCACGGTGTCAGCCGAGGTATCGACCACGAAGAGGTTGCCGGCCGCATCCGTAGCCAGGCTGCTGGGCGAGCCGAGATGTGCCGACAGTGCGGCGCCGCCGTCCCCATCCGAAGCGCAGTCTCCGACCAGGCCGGAGCCGGCCTCCCGGGTGATGACTTGGGTGACGATATTCACCTTGCGCACGGTGCAGTACATGGTCTCGGTGAAATACACGTTGCCGGTCGGGTCGACCGCGATGCCCCGGGGAAACCCGATCGAGGCGCTGGTTGCCGGGCCGCCATTGCCCGTGTGCCCGATGTAATCCAGGCCCCGGCCGGCGAAGGTGGTGATCACGCCGTTCGCGAGGTTCACCTGGCGTACGCGGTTCGTGCCACCGTCCGAGATGTAGAGGACGTCGTCCGCCGGGCTGAGTGCGATGGCCTCGATGGACCCGAGTTCCGCGTCGGTCGCCTGGCCGCCATCGCCTTCGTCGCCGTAGTCGCCGTTGCCGGCAATGGTACTGATGGTGCCGCCCGGGCTGATGCGGCGTATGCGGAAATTGCCGCTGTCCGCGATGTATACGGTGCCGTCGGCTGCGACGGCCACGTCGTTGGGACTGTCGAGTGCCGCTGCGGTAGCGGGGCCGCCATCGCCCGAAATACCGGCGAGGCCGTTCCCGGCGATGGTCGTGACGTCGGCCGCGAGCGTGGTGGATGCGCTGAAGGTGGCGATACAGGCCACGAGAGCGACTGAGAAGGATCTTGCAAGAAACCGGTATGCTTCGGGCTGCATGGGTGTATTCCGCGTTTTTTTAGGTAGTGTAGCCTCAACCTGCGACGAAGAGACGGGGGTTGATTTGTTTAGTCTGTTTCTAAAACAGCCAAGCAAGCCACATTAGCCAAACCCGGTACTCCCGGCGCATGTACAGATCGAAAGCCCAACCAAGCCAGATCCGGTACTTGCTGCTTCCTTTTCTTGTGCTGGCCACTGTTGCCCGGGATGACGATGCGGTTCTTCGTGGCAGAGTCATGCGCGTGACGGATGGTGATACGGCCACGATCCGGCTGGAGAGTGGCGCAATCACCGTGCGCCTCTATGGCATCGATGCACCGGAACGTGATCAGCCGCACGGGAAGGATGCCGCTTCAGGGGTATAGGACATTCAAAGGCCCGCATCATTGAAGTCTGCCATTCCCCCGCCCCGCCCGTCACGCGTCCCGGTCCACCCAGCGCCGCCCTGCCCGGCGCCCATTCCCCCCGAATCTCCCCGCCGGCCCCGGTTTTCCCGCACTGCATTCGCCACCCGCGCAGCCGGCCACCCCGGCAGCGTCGCGACGCGCCGGCGGACCGGGATCAGCTAAACTCGAACTCCCCCCGCGGGCGGCCCCCGCGCCGGCGATTCTCGTGCTGCCAGGTGCCCGAGGATCTTCCCGATCACCGCCGGGCCCTCGAGGCTCGCGATCACCTTGACCTTCCCCCCGCACACCTCGCACGTCTCGATCTCGATCCCGAAGACGCGCTTCAGGCGCTGGGCCCAGCTCAGGGCGCGGTGACGCTCGGCCGGGGTCCGCAGGTCCGGCACTTTGGGGTTGCCCCGCCCCTTCGGCGTCACCTCGGCCCGCCACCGGCTGTGCGGCGCGAACACGC
>CAYQIV010000051.1:0-4731 GCA_964417725.1 uncultured Chromatiaceae bacterium | reverse complement strand
AGGGATGCCATATCAGTGTCCTTGGGCCGACGCGACGCAGGTCGCTCGGACGAGGCAGGAACACATGCCGTGACGCGCACGGCACGAACGCACAACACTGCGCCGCACAGTCGTGCGGAGCAGTCAGCGTTCGGGCATCAAATCAGCAGGAGGGCCGCTGGATGGGCGGTGGGCCGGTGCCAGGCGGCCCTGGGGGGCGATTCCACCCAGCTGGGCGTGACCCCTGGGCCGGCATCGGCGACCTCGGCCACGACGAACCAGGAGACCCACGCTCCGACAAACAGCGGCGGGACCGGTGGGATGCGCCCACTGTCGGCCGAAATACCCCCCTCGCTGCAGTGCGCGGCACACACCGCCCTGTCCGCCGAGGGAAGCTCCGCGTCGCAGCCGTGGCCGTGGTCGTGGGGGGTATCCGCGCCGGCCGCGACTGCGGCGGCGGTGGCCCTGAGATCCAGACAGCCGCCATGACCGGCCAGTGCGAACTGGGACCAGAGCAACGCCACCATCGCGAGGAGGGCAGTGCGCTGAAACCAGTTCCGATGGCGAAGGCGGATCATGATCTGAGCTTACTCTATTTTTGATCCGGTGCAACTGATCCAGATCAATTTCTGGTCAAGCACGGAGACGGCGGGGGAGTTCGTGCCGATGCTCGGCGGGGAGGAACCATCAAGACTATGCGCCATCGCGCTCAGGCAGCCGCGGGGCTGAGCGTTCCCAGCACCGAAACGACGATCAAGATCAGGATGGCCAGTGTGGCCTCAGCCGCGACACTCTGCCGCAGGGCCCGCACTTCCTGCACAGGATCGCCGCTGGCCAGGGCGCGTCCCAGACGCGGCACCAGCGTCCAGCGGTGCAATGCACCCAGGCCCAGCATTCCTCCGAACAGGGCAAGCTTCACCAGCAGCAGGTTCCCGTACGTGCTCTGGAGCAGTGTCGACAACGACCATGCGGTGAGATCACCGTAGTGCGCGATGCCAGACACGATGAGCGCAGCAACGAAGATCGTGCCGAGCGTCGAGAATCCGTGCAGAAGATCATGCGTCGCTCGAAGGCGCCTACTGCCGGAGACCGCCTCCCTGCGCAGGAGCAGGCCCAGGAACACCAGTACCGCGGCAACCCAGCCGCCTGCCGCGAGCAGGTGGACCAGGCCCGCAGCAAACCGCAGCGCACCGGACGCGCCTTCACCGGCGGCGGCGTGGCCGTTCCATGCCAGCGTAGCAAGTGCGCCGCCCGCCAGCATTGCCAGCCGCGGAAAGGCGGACTCCACCTTTCCGCGGCGGCGCTGCCATCCGAGCACGACGATCAGGATGACCAGCAATGCGCCCCTCGCTGTCGCTGCCAGGCCTGCGGACGTCTCGAACAAATACCAGCTCAGCGATGCGCGATCGACGTCGGCAACCGGCATCCCCAAGATGCTCGCGGTCTTGACCACGACGTCGGTCCCGGTGAGCACGAGACCGACGGCGGCACCTAGCAACAGAACTCCCCTGAGCGGCCAATCGCTCAAGGCGTCGGCGATGGCGGTTCGATGCGAACCGTACCATCCGAACAATGGCACCCCGAACAGGACCATTAGGACCAGATACTCGAGGAACCGCAACACGTACGCCGCCGGGTCGAACATGTCGGGATCCTCAGCGCACAGTGAAGCTGAAGCTGCCCGTCATCGGGTGGTTGTCGCCCCCAACGGCGCGGTATTCCACGCGATAGGCACCCGCAGCCAGTGGCTTGGGCAGCTTGGCACGCAGCGTCTTGCCGTTGTTGACGATCTCGGTCGTGAAATTCTCGACCGGCATGGTGGAGCTGCCGTGCTTCATGAGCAACTTGAGGCGCGAGGCCCGCGGAATCAGCGTTTCGTTGAATACCAGATCAATCTGGCTCGGCGAGGCCACCACCGCATTTGCCGCCGGCGTGGACTGCTGCAGCGCCGCGTGGGCGTGCGCGACCTGAAGCGAGAACTGTCCGGCAGCGATCGCCAGGACGAGCGCGAATGAGCGGAAAAGGTTTGACGACTTCATGGAATATCCTCTTTGAGAGTGTGACGCGAGGTCCCGTTGCTGGGCCGCGCAGTGGATACGACGTGCGTTGGCTGTCGGTATCAGTGAAGAAACGGTTCGTCGACTCCTGATGATTGTGGTCTTACGAAGTGAGGATCCCGCTGGTTGCTGCGGGATCCTCCGACGCATCAGGCTGCCATGGCGCTACAGCTTTCAGCGCATCGCCGACAAACTTCGGCGCAGCGCCGCATCTCAGGGTCGTTCATGGCATCGCATGCTTCGGCGCACTGGCGGCAGATCTCCGCGCAGGCACTGCAAACCACCGAGTGAGCGCTGGCGCCACGCAACATGGCGTCGGCGCTGGTGGCGCAGATATCGGCACACGTCGCCAGCAGGGCGATGTGTTCCGGCGCCGCGTGGGCACCTCCTTTGGTCAGGCAATGGTTGATGGTTTCCAGGCAGATCGCATGGCATTGCGTGCAGTTGTCAATGCATTCGTTCATGGCCTGGGACCGGTGGGCTGCGGAATGGTGAGTCACGTGGTTCTCCTTCTTCCTCGCGGGCGAGAATCGGCGCGCCCGCAACACCGCCCCTGTTGCTCCGACGGATCAATGCTGTGCGAAGGGTTCGGTGGTTCCGTCGTGACGGACCAGCTCGACCGTGTACGGCTGTTGTCGCCCGGCAGGGACCTCCATGCCCGGCGAGCCGAGCGGCATTCCCGGCAGGACCAGGCCGCGTGCGTCCGGCTTTTCTTCGAGGAGGCGCTTGATGTCCTCGGCCGGGACATGGCCCTCGATGACGTATCCGCCGACCTCGGCCGTGTGGCAGGAGCCCTTTGCATAGGGGACACCCAGGCGCTCCTTGACCGGACCCAGGTCATCCATGTCGTGCACATCCACGGTGAAGCCCGCCTTCTGCACGTGGTCGACCCAGCTACCGCAACACCCGCAGGTCGGAGTCTTGTGGACGGTCATGCGTGGCAGGGCAGCGGGAGTGGCGTCGGCTGTTTCAGAGACGACCTGTGCAGCGGGTGCGATGGTGGATTGCGCGGGTGTAGCCGCCTGGGTGCAGGCACCCAAGCCGGCGACCGCAAAAGCCACCCACGCCAGTCGATTCAATCTGTAAGCATTCATTTCGGCTTCTCCAGTCAGCGCTTGGTCCGCGAAGACCAGTGGATGTGGGCGATCCGCCAACCGTCGGTGGTCTGCTTCAGCACCATGGTCTCGGTGCTCTGGACGGTCAGTGGCTTACCGTCTTTCTGGGCGTGCAGCTCGCTTTCGGTTCCGACCCATGCGAACTCACCAGCGGTGCGTGCACGCTGACGGAGCAGCTGGCGATGGGCGCCCTTGAGGAATGCCGCATCGCTGACTGCGTGATGACCCAGATATTCCTCGCGGCTGCGTTCGGCACCCCCGGACTCGAGGATGAGGACGTCGGGAGCGAGCAGGGATCCGACCGTGGCCAGGTCGCCGCTGGACAGTGCGGTGTTGAACCGCTCTACCACGGCGACGGCGGCCGTGGCGGCGGCAGGAACATCCACGTTCGCCGCTGCCGCAGTGGCGGGGTGATGTGCATGCGCCTGGGTTGTCTGCGCCATAGCGGGCGACACAACGGCAAATGCCAGTGCGAGGGCGAGGGTGACGGGTGTTACGTTCATGCGTGAACTCCGAAATCAGTGGTGTGTGTGTCGCTGAAGAAACTTCAGCCAGCCTTGCGTACGCTGGCTCAATGCCAGTTCCTGTCAGAACCAGATGCGGACGCCCGCCACAATCCGGGTGTCGTCAACATCGCCTGATGCTGCGCGACGGAGGTCTGCGGTTCCGCCGTAAGCACGCTCCCAGACCACGCCGACATAGGGCGCGAACTGTCGATGGAACTCGTAGCGCAAGCGGAAACCGGCTTCGACCTTGCTCAGCCCACTGCCGATTCCCACCGCCGGATCGTCCTTGCTCCAGGCCTCGCCTTCGGGGAATAGGAAATTTAAAGCCCATGTTGCCGGCAGTGTAGCCCTCCGCCGCGATGCCGGCGACCCGCGGTAGCGGCGGCCGAGCGGTTCAGCCGCCTGTTGCGCTGCGCGAAATCCACGTCTGAGGGCGACATTCTCGCAGTGCGCAAGGCCTTGGGTGCAGGGGTCGACCTGTTCAACAAGCGCAGCTACCCCAAGTACCACGACCTGCTCTTCAACATCCTGGCCCTGCTGCTTCCGGCCTTCATCGTGTTCTGGTTCGCCGTCCGGCGCAGGCTGTCGCCAGGCCGGCGCGTCTCCATCTGCCTCGCGACGCTGTCGGCGGCCTTCACGCTCTGCATGCTCCCGGTATTCCCCCGGGCCGGGGGCGTGGCGCAGCAGGCGGTGTGGGATGACCGGCCGGCGGAGACGCACACCTCGGTCTGGCGGACGGCCGAACCGCAGGCCGCCGGCTGGGAGGTGTTCGCCCCCATCCCGCACCGCTGGGATGCGACCTATGCCGGAGCCTCCTTCAAGCCGGGGAATAGGAAATTTAAAGCCCATGTTGCCGGCAGTGTAGCCCTCCGCCGCGATGCCGGCGACCCGCGGTAGCGGCGGCCGAGCGGTTCAGCCGCCTGTTGCGCTGCGCGAAATCCACGTCTGAGGGCGACATTCTCGCAGTGCGCAAGGCCTTGGGTGCAGGCGGCCGCGCCGCGCCCGGATCCCAGGCGCGTGACACGGCTTCAGGTGAGATCGAGCGCCCCCTGCCCCGGCGGCCCGCGGGCGCGG
>CAYQIV010000050.1:0-5345 GCA_964417725.1 uncultured Chromatiaceae bacterium | reverse complement strand
GTTCGACACCGTGGTATGTCGCGCCCTGGCGAGCCTCGCGGATTTCATCGCCGCCTGTGGCCGGCTGGCCGCCCCCGGCGGCCGGCTGCTGGCGATGAAGGGCCGCCGGCCCGACGACGAACTCTCTGCACTGCCGGCCCCCTGGCGGGCCAGCGCGGTGGACCGGGTGCAGGTGCCCGGGCTCGATGCCGAGCGCCACATCATCGTGCTGGAACGCTGAGGCTGCCGTGGGACGCATCGTCGCGATCACCAACCAGAAGGGTGGCGTGGGCAAGACCACCACCGCGGTGAACCTGGCCGCGGCGCTCGCCGCTGCCGAGAAGCGCGTGCTGCTGGTCGACCTCGACCCCCAGGGCAACGCCACCACTGGCTGCGGTGTCGACAAGTCGGCACTCGCCAGCACCGCCTGCGACGTGCTGCTCGGCGACTCCGCCGCCCAGGACAGCATCGTGCCGGTGCAGGACGGCCAGTTCGACCTGCTGCCCGCCAACGCCGACCTCACCGCCGCGGAGGTGCGCCTGCTGCAGGAGATCGGTCGCGAACTGCGGCTGAAAAAGGCGCTGGAACCGGTACGCGGACTCTACGACCACCTGCTGATCGACTGCCCGCCGTCGATCAACATGCTCACCCTCAATGCCCTGACCGCAGCCGACGGCGTGCTGATTCCCATCCAGTGCGAGTACTACGCCCTGGAGGGACTGTCCTCGCTGCTGGAGACCATCAAGCAGGTGCGCAACACCGTCAATCCGCAGCTGCGCATCGAAGGCCTGCTGCGCACCATGTACGACCCGCGCAACCGGCTCGCCGCAGAGGTTTCCAACCAGCTGCTGAAGCACTTCCGGGACAAGGTCTACGACGCCATCATCCCGCGCAACGTCCGCCTGGCCGAAGCGCCGAGCTTTGGTCTCTCTGCCATCCATCACGACCGGAGCTCGCGCGGCGCGCAGGCCTACGTGCAGCTTGCCGAGGAAGTCATCCGGCGCGACGCAACCGTGAACGGCGTTTGACATAAGGCCCAGCAGGCGGCCATGCCATTCTGGACATCCCGAGGCGGACTGTGAGAAAAATGGAGATGAGCGGAGGCCCCGCGCCGGGTAAATCGCCTGCTTGCCCGAGTCGCGACGTTCCTCGAAGAAGAATGAATGGATGATCGGCGCCGCGACTGCGCCAGCCGGCCGGACCGGCAAGCCGCGCATCGCGCACGCCCGAAGGGACCCGCATGAGTCTGCGCTTGATGACTTCTGTCATGGCCATGATCCTGGCGACGCCGGCAGCGGCGACCACCATCGTCTATAGCGCCACCAGCCTGGGCGGCACCAGCTGGCGCTACGACTACAGCGTCACGAACGACAGCCTGTCCGTGGCGATCGCCGAGTTCACCGTGTACTTCGCCCTCGGCAGCTACGCCAACCTGGCGATCGCGGCCGCGCCCTCCGGCTGGGACCCGCTTGTGGTGCAGTCCGACGCGGACTTGCCGGCGGACGGCTTCTACGACGCCCTCACCCTGGAGGGTGGCATCGCGCTGGAGGCGACCCTGGACGGATTCGCCGTCACCTTCGACTACCTCGGCCCGGGCACGCCCGGGGCGCAGGCCTTCGAGGTGGTTGACCCGGTTTCCTTCGCCGCCCTCGACACGGGGACGACCTCACCGGTTCCGCTGCCGGGCGCGGCCGGGCTGGCAGGCGCCGCGCTGGCCGCGGCCGCGGTCCGGGCCCGGCGCCGGCAGGCCCGGGCGCCACCCCGCCCATAGGTCGCCCCGCCGTGCGTTCCCGCCTGCTATCTGCCCTGCTGGTCCTGGTGGTGGCTGGCTGCGGCGGCGGTGGCAGCGGCACGCCGGTACCGCTCGACGCCACTCCTCCCGGAGTCGGTGACGAAGCGGCAACGCAGCCTGCGGCGCTGGCTCTTGTGGTCCAGGCCGTCGACGGACTGTCGGTCGGCGACCTCACGCTGCTGTCGAGCACGCGGGTCGGCCGCACGGTCTTCGACTACACCTACACCGTCCGCGCCACCAACAGCGGCGCGGTGACGCTGCTGGGCGTGACGGGCACCGTGACCAGCCAGGCGGCGACCACGGTGGTAACGGACGCGGCGTTGAGCTTCGGCGACCTGGCACCCGGCGCCTCGGCCACCAGCAGCGACACCTTCACCATCCGCCAGGACCGCACGGCGCCGCTGGCGGCGGCGAGCCTGACCATCACGCTGGCCGGCACGCCGGCGGGAGGCGGCCCGGCCGAGGGCGTGCTGCTCGACGGGCAGCCGCTGGACCGCGCCCTCGACCGCCTCGCGCCGCAAGGGCCCGTCCCCGCCGATCCCGCCGACCTGCTCGGCACCTACCTGTTGACCCGCCTCGACGTGACCCTGGCGCCCGACGCCACCGTGGCCGAGGTCAATGCCGCCCTGGCTGCCGTCGGCGGCGGCATCACCGCCATGCGGCCGGGCATGGACACGGTCACCGTGGCCGTGCCGCGGCAGGCCGACGAAGCCGGCCTGCGGGCCCTGGCCGAGGTCATGGCTTCGCAGCCCGGGATCAGCTTCGCCTTCGCCGGCCAGGCCACCCAGGACCGGGCCGCACCGCCCGCGCCGGCGGACAGTGCCGCCCAGCTGCAGCACCTGCAGGACGCCCGGTTCCTCGCCGCCTGGAACGCGCGCGCCGCTGCCGGTGACTGCACCGGCAACCGGGTCGTAGTGATCGTCCCGGACAACTACCTCAAGGGCGACGGGCGGGTGTTCGCCAGCGACTTTGCCGACTTCGACGGCCAGGTGCCCGGCGTCCCGCAGACCACCCAGCCGGCGGGCATCACGGGCACGAACCTGCACGGGTACAACGTGCTGATCACGATGGCTGCGAAGGCCGACGCGCGCCCACCCACCGGCGCGATGCCTTACCCGGAGTGCCTCGACATCCGCCCGGTGGAGCGCGCCCTCGTCACGGCCAACGACCTGCTGCAGGCCTTCGTGGACGACGCGCTGAGGGTGGAGGCGGAAGCGCCGGGAACCGGCAACTTCATCGTCTCCCACGCCTGGGGATTCCCGAGCTGCGACGGCCCGCCCTGCGACCCGAGCATCCCCGCCCACCTGCGGGCTGTCCTGATGCCGGCGGTGCAGATGGCGACCGTCGCCGCGGGCTACCGGCGGCAGCTGAATCGCTTTGCCGAGCGGATGCTGACCGTCAGCGCCGCCGGCAACGAGGCCGTCAAGCCCGTCACGCAGCTGTATGCCGGCATCGGCCAGGCGGCCTACGACAGCCCCATGAACATGGCCGCCCGCTCCGATGCCACCTTCTCGTGGATCACCCGGCAGGACGTGTGGAACCCGGCGGTTCCCTGCACCCCGCAGTACTGCGCGCCGTCGCTGGCGGCGACCGCCCAGCTGCAGGCGGAATTCGAGGACTGGCTGCGGCGGAGCGGCAACGACCAGTTCCCGGCCGCCGGCAACGTTCTCATCGTCGGCAGCGTGAAGCCCGCCGTGGGCGGCATCAACGCTCCCTCGGACTTTGCCGATGCCGGTTCCGACGTCGACGCCGTCGGTGAGTCGATTCCCACCCTGCCGGGTGGCCTAGTGCAGGGCACCAGTTTTTCCGCGCCGCAGGTCAGCGGCCTGGCGGCGTACCTCTGGCTGCTGTCCCCGGAACTGCGCAACCGGCCGGTCGTGGACACCATCAATGCCATCAAGGCGAATGTCTGCACCATCGGCTGCGCCGGGGTGGTGGATGCCTACGCCACCGCACTGGCGCTCGATTCCGGGCAACCGCTGTCGCCCGCCAACAGCCGCATCCGCCTGGCGATCCTCGACGTCAACGGGGATTCCCGGTTCACCGAGGCCGACCTGTCCCTGTACCTCGAGGCGTTCCGTCCCGGCGGCATGCGCATCGAGCCGTCCGTCCGGGACGACAGCCGCCACGACCTCAACGGCGACGGCTACACGGGCGGCAGCCGCGAGGCGGCCCTCGATCTCGATCCGGCGGGGTCACCGCGGTTCGGCCGCCCCCAGCTCACGTCGGTGACCACCGAGGTGCTCGGGCTCGAGGTGACCTATGCCGAGTCCGGCGTCACCGATGGAGAGGCCCTGTGCTATTACGCGAGCAGCCCGCTGTATTCCGGCGACACGGCCCAGCGCTACGCGCTGTTGTTCGACTTCTGCGCCGGGCCGGGCGAAACCTACGTCGGGACGCTGAGCGAGAACGTGACGACCGACACCACCAACAGCGCCGGGCCGGAAGGCAGCGGCACGGCCCAGTCGCAGCGGAGCTGGAACGTCCGCCTGGACCGGCAGGCGGACGGGCGGTTCGTGCCGAGCGGGACTGGGACGGTGGCGGAAACGCAGGTCCAGCAGAACCTGACCAACTGCAACGGCCGGTCCGAGCGGCACACCGACACCCTGGTCACGCAGGCGGATCTGGACATCGTCCCGACGCCGTTCCTTGCGGACGACTTCCGGTGGAGAGGGGCCGGAACCTGGACGCGGACCAACAGCACTACCTGCAGCGAGTACCCGACTGACGTGCGGACGGGTGACGTGACCATCGGCGCCTGGCTGACCGTGTTGCCCGGGTCGGAGCCGCGGGCGGTGGTCGAGGATGGCCAGCTGGTCGCCTTTGAATGGGACCTCGACCTGACCTACAGCTTCGTGAACGGGACTTTCACCAGCACGCGCCGCGCCATCTTCCAGGGCCGGCTCGATCGCGTGTCGCGCTAGGCGCCCGCCCGGCGTCGCAGTAAAAGGCGAACCGTCCCGGATGCCGCCTCGTTGGCGCTAGAATGCCGCGCATCGGCGGCATACCCGGAACCTTCTCGATGAGCGTCAAACGCACAGGACTCGGACGCGGCCTCGACGCCCTGCTCGGCGATGCCAGCCCGCCGGCCCGGCCGGTGCAGACCGAACCGCGCGAGGGCCTCAGGCATATCCCCGTCGAGCTCCTGCAGCGCGGTGAATACCAGCCACGCCAGGACATGGACCCCGCCGCGCTCGAAGACCTCGCCCGGTCCATCAAGGCCCAGGGCCTGGTGCAGCCCATCGTGGTGCGCCCGCTGCCGGCCAGCAGCGCGGCAGGCGAGGTCCGCTACGAGATCATCGCCGGCGAACGCCGCTGGCGGGCCGCGCAGATGGCAGGCCTGGCGACCGTGCCGGCCGTGGTGCGCCAGATTCCGGACTCCGCCGTCATCGCCCAGGCCCTGATCGAGAACATCCAGCGGGAAAACCTCAACCCCCTGGAGGAAGCCCAGGCCGTGCAGCGGCTGATTGGCGAATTCCAGCTCACCCACCAGGAAGCCGCCGATGCCATCGGCCGATCCCGGGCGGCGGTCAGCAACCTGCTCCGACTGCTGGAACTCGGGGAGCAGGCGCGG
>CAYQIV010000049.1:0-6020 GCA_964417725.1 uncultured Chromatiaceae bacterium | reverse complement strand
GTGGCCAGCGACGATGATGCCGTCGCTGCCCGCCAGGATCGGATTGGTGAATCCGAACTCCGCGATGCTGGCGGCGATCTGCGCCACCTGCTCCTCGGAATGGGTGCGCGCGTTGCGTGCGTAGGGCAGCAACTTGGCGGTCGGCCACTGTTCGATCTTGTCGGCCAGCCAGTTCATGGCGCACATCCCTGTGCGCCACCCTGACGGGCGCCCTGCGGGCGTGCAAAACGCCAGTCCTGTCGTTTTGTCATGCGGCCACCTCGGCATCAGGGGTGGTGGCGCGCTCGGCGGCGACCTGCTCGAAGAACTGGCTCGTTGCCAGCAGCGTGACCGGCACACCAGGGTGGTTCTGCTGGAAGCGCTTGATCGCCACATCCACGTACTCGGGCGCGATCTCCACCGTACGGCAGATGCGACCGGTGCGCTCGGCGGCCAGCATCGTCGTGCCGCTGCCGCCGAAGGGTTCGAACACGATGTCGCCCGCGTCCGTGTAGGCCTCGATGACGAACTCCGGCAGGGCCACCGGGAACACGGCCGGGTGATCGATGTCCTGCCCGATCTTGCCCTTGTGGCGCATCACGCGGATCACCGAGTCGGGGATGCGGTTGTCTTGCGTGGGCAGCCCCTTGTGCGTCCAACCGCCCACCTCGCCATCCTTACCGCGCATCGCGGTGGACGACCCGTCAGCGCGCAGGTGGGATTCCTGGCCTGCGTGCTTGCAGGGGACGATCTTGTTCGGCTTGCGGCTCTGCCGGTTGAAGTGGAAGACGAACTCGAAGCTCGGCGCGAAGCGGCCCGCCCAGTCGCCGGGCATGCCTGGCCCCTGGTCCCACACGTACCACGCAAAGCGCCGCCACCCCTGCTGGCGCATCCAGCCGAGCCACGCGTCCCAATACGGAATCACCTCGTTGTCGCGGTGGATCAGGCCCAGGTTGACCAGCACCTGACCGTCGTCGGCCATCGGCAGGTGCGCGAACACGCCGCGCATCAGGCCATCCCAATCTTTGATCCCGCCCGAGGTGTAGTCGCGCTGGTTGTCGTAGGGCGGCGAAGTGAAGCACAGCCGCGCGCTGTCGCCTTGCATCAGCGCGGCGATCACGCTCGGGTCGGCGGCGTCGCCGCAGATCAAGCGGTGTGCCCCGAGCTGCCAGACGTCGCCCGGGCGCGACACCGGCACCACCGGCGTACCCGGCACGTCATCGTCGGCGTCGGGCTCGGCATCAGCTTCCGCATCCTGCTGCTCTGGCTCATCGGCAATGGCGGCATCGGCCAGCAGCGCGTCGATCTCGAACCGCTCGAAGCCGGTCAGCGCCAGCTCGTACCCGGCCTCGGAAAGCTCGGCCAGTTCCAGCGCCAGCAGCTCCTCGTCCCAGCCCGCATCCAGCGCCAGCCGGTTATCGGCGATGACGAGCGCGCGCTTCTGCGCCGGGGTCAGGTGCGCAAGTTCGATCACCGGCACCTGATCCAGGCCGAGCTTGCGCGCAGCGGCCAAACGCCCGTGCCCGGCGATGATGCCGTTGTCGCCGTCGACCAGGATCGGATTCGTCCAACCGTACTCGACGATGCTGGCCGCGATCTTGGCGATCTGGCTCTCGGCGTGCGTGCGCGGATTGCGGGCGTAAGGAATCAGCGCCTCGACCTTGCGGTACTCGACGTTGAGCGTGTTCAAAGTGGAAGTCCCAAAAGCAAAACCCGCCGAGCGTTGCCGCCGGGCGGGTTGGTTGAATGACGATTCTGGTGAGTGGTAACTGCGTTCGGGGTGGTAACCGGGGCCGGTAACCTGGCCGGGTGGTAACCTGTTTTTGCGGCCTGACGCTAAAAAAGCGCCGCGCTCGCGCCCCCCGCATGGGAGTTTGGCCAGGAAGGACCCCTTTTGCCTTGGGCCACTTCCTGTGCCGTCACCGCTGTCCAGAAGATAGCTGAAATACTACCCCCGACTGGGCTGTTTTGTTGCATGCCTGCCGGGCCTCGAAACGGACAAGCAAGGCAAGGCGAGGACAAACGCGGCAAGCATTACCCTAAATTGCCCACGTTTTTGGACGGCGGCCGCACGCCTTCGCCGTTGAGGTTCGTCGCCACGATCTCCAGTGCCCGCTGCCAGCGTCGCCACGCCGTGCTGCGGTCGCAGGCAAAGCGGATGGTGATGTCCCGCCAGCCGTAGCGCTTGGCGCGCATCCACACCAGATGGCGCTGCTCGACCTCCAGCCATTGCACCCAGCGCATCGTCTCCAGCATCCGGTCGATGGCGTCCGGCGTGGGCGGGAACGGTCGGTAAACCTTCTCGTCGGCGGAAAACGACTCCCACTCCTTGCGCACAAAGGCAGGCCAGCAGTTGAAGTAGCCCTGCACGCGTACGGGTGGCAGGCGGCGTCCGGTGCTGGCCGCCTCCTCGAAGCGGGCGGCCACGCCCTCAATCGTCCAAGGGTTGTGACGGTCAGCCATGGCGTCGCCCTCCATTGCCGTAGAGGCGTTCACCGATCTGGCGCACCAACTCGCGCTCCATCCAGTCCAGACGCTCGTCGTCAGCATTGACGACGAGGATGTGCTGGTCGCGCCAGCCGCGTTGCTTGATGACATCCACGTCCTGAACTTCCGGCTGCAACCTGCCCAGCGGGCAGCGGTATTGGGGTGTCGGGATCTTCATCTCACACCTCCCGTTCCAATGCGTGCTGTGCGATGGCCCAGTGCAGCAGGGCCAGGGCATCGGCTTCGTTGTCATCGACCGGGGCATGACCACGGGCGCGGGCGGATGCCACCATCTCGTCCTTGCTGGCGTTGCCCTTCCCGGTGGCGTACTTCTTGATCGTGCCGACCGGCACGCCCTGATACGGGATCTGGTGGTGCTCGCACCACGCGGTGAGCGTGGCCAAAAAACCGCCGTAGGCGTGCGCCGCGTCGGTCGAGACGTGGCGGCGTACTTCCTCAAAGTGCAGGCAGTCGATGCCGTCGCAGGACTGCTTGATCTCGGTGAGCCAGCGTTTGAAGCGCAGGAAGCGCATGCCTCCGCCTTCGAAGCGTTGCGGTTTGAAGCTCTCCGAGCCGCTGGTGATGTGGCCGTCGCAGCCTTGCAGCGCCCAGCCGGTGGTGGTGCCCAGATCGAGGGCGAGGATGGTGGTGGTCATAGTGTCAGTCCTTGTTTTGGTCTGGCCTGACGGATCGGACGGGTCTTATCGAAACCACCCATGAGGTGCGCGCACACGCGCACGTGTAGGAGTTACGACGTAGTCCGTCCGATCCGTCAGACGCGGTCATTTCAGTTGTCGGCGTAAGGGGTGTAGGCAGGTGCTGGCGGGTACTTCAGGCCAAGACCCTGAAACCCACGCAGGCCCATGCCGTTGCGCCATTTGTCCAAGCCACGGGTGAGCAGCAGATCGGCAAAGCGTTTTTGCGACCCCGTGAACTCACCGGCGGCCTCGGCCCACTGTTTCCAGTCGTTGAACAGCTCGGCGGTCAGCGACTTGGCGTTGGCCTCGCGCACACAGCGCTCATCCAGCCAGCGGCCCAGCGCGTCCTCGGCCTCGAAATATTCCTCGGTGGCTTCCACCACGCGCTGCGGCGGATCGAGCCGCCCGTGGCGTTGCCAGTCGAGGCAGCCTTGCACAGCCCACGCGAGGATGCCGTCACGTTCGGCCAGGAGCTTCTGTTGCAGGTTCTTGTCACGGCGCTCGGGCGGCACGGTGATCGTGAAAGGGATCAGGTGCAGCCTGCGTTTCATCGCCTCGTCGATATTGCGAATTGCGGGCTTGTGGTTGCCCGCCACGAACAACTTGAACTGCGGGAAGAACTCGAAGAAGTCCTGGCGCATGAAGCGCGCCGAGATCTTGTCGCCACCGGTGAGGTTCTTGACCTTGGATTCCGCCCAGCGCCGTCCCTGTTCAGTTTCGATGGCCGCCACGAAACGCGCGCCGCGCAGACCTGCCATGTCGGTCGGGTGCCGGTCGGTGCGCGTTTCCATGAAGGTGTCCATCGGCGCATTGGTCGCGTAGTCGCCCAGGATGGTGGCCAGCGTGTTGACGAACACCGACTTGCCGTTCGCACCTGTGCCGTACAGGAAGAACAGCGCGTGCTCTTGCGTCGATCCGGTCAGCGCGTAGCCGACCATGCGCTGCAGATAGGCCTGCAGCGCCTGGTCGCCGCCCGTCACCTCGTCGATGAACTGCAACCAGGTCGGACACTCGCCGCTGGGCGTGGCTGTGGTGATCTTGGTCATCCGATCGGCGCGCTCGTGCGGGCGCATCCGGCCTGTCTTGAGATCGACCACGCCGCCCGGGGTGTTGAGCAGCCACGGATCGGCATCCCATTCGTCGGTGGTGGCCGCGTGCCTGCGATCCGCCCGTGCCAGCCGTTCTACGCCGCTGACCGTGCCGGAGCTGGCCAGTTTGGCGGCGACCTTGGGGTTGTCGGCGCGTACAGCCGTCTGGCGGCAGACGCTGCGGATCAGATCGGTCGCCGCCAGGGTGTCCTCGGTGCGCCAGCGCTGCCCGTCCCACACCAGCCAGCGACCCCACGCGGCCACATAGCGCCAGTCGCGGTGGTAGCGGCGGGTGAAGGCCAGTGCCAGCGCATCTTCGGTGCCCCAGACGGATTCGTCGCTGCCAGCAACGGGTTCATCGGTGTCGGCCAGGTCATGCATTTGCAGACGCGGGCCGTGGGAGAGGAAGGTGGCGACATCGAAGCCTTCGGCAATGGCGTCCGCCGCATCCCAGCCCTCCGGGGCATCCTCGGGTGGATACAGGATGTGGCAGGACTTGGCACCTGCTGTCAGCACGACCTGCGCCGCCTGCGCTGCGTATTCCCAGCCCGGCTTGTCACGGTCGGGCCAGATCAGCACGGCCTTGCCAGACAGCGGCGACCAGTCGGTTTTGTCGACCGGAGCGTTCGCGCCGTGCATCGCCGTGGTGGCCGTGACGCCGAAGTCGATCAGCGCCTGCGCGCATTTCTCGCCTTCCACCAGCACCACCTGCGCGCTACTCGTCATGCCCGGCTGGTTGTACAGCGGACGCGGATCGGGCGGTGCCATCTTGTGCCGCTTGGCATCCCATGGGCGGAACTGCTTCTTGCCCCCGGGCGGGTCATAGCGATACACGACGGCGATCAGTTTTCCAGTGGCGTCGAGGTAGTCCCATTTGGCTGTGGCCGGGCCGAGGTCATCGACAGGCGCTGCCTGCTTCTTGCCCTTGCGTACCGGCGCGGAACGCGCACGCCCAAGCAGGTCGGCGGAGGCGTCCAGCACGCGCGGAAAGTCGCGGGTCACATCGATGCCGAAGTGATTGCCGATCAGCGCGTACACATCGCCGCCGGAGTTGTCGGCACGATCCGTCCATAGGCCTGCCTTTTCGCCCTCAAGCACCACCTCAAGGCTGTCGCCAGGGCTACCCAGCACATCACCGATGAGGAACTTGCCCCGGCGCTTCTTACCTGCCGGGAACAGAGTGAACAGCACCGATTCCAGCCGGGCGAGCAGTTCTGCGCGCAGTTCCTCCCGCTCGGCATCGCTGACGATGCGTGGTTGGTTTCCGGTGGGGACGGCGGTGTCGTTGAAGTCGATCATTCGGCCTCCTCGACGGCGGTATCCGTATCTCCCGCGAAGCGGCTTTGCGCTGCCGCATTGCGTGCCGCCCACGTAGAAAGCTCTGACAGGCGATAGCGCACCAGCCCACCCATCAGGTAGTGGGGAATCCGGTATTTGCTGCGCATCGCGTGATCAGCGAACCAGTAATACGGCAGACGCAGCGCGGCAGCCGCCTGTTTGGCGTCGATCATCGGTTCAATGCCAGTAGCTGAATGGGTGTTGTCGGTCATGCTTGTGTCCTCCAGCAGCGGTCTTGCCACGCGCACATCCGGCATTCGAAGTGGGTCGGATCGTGGAAGGCGCGTGGCAGAAGCTCCCCAGCCTCGGTCGCCGTGATGACCTTCACCGCTCGATCCGACATGCGTTGGGCCAGCGCCGCGTCAAAGGGCACGAGCTCGGTGTAGATCTCCATCGTGTCGGCGTTGAGCGCCGTGAAGATCGCCGGGTG
>CAYQIV010000048.1:0-6280 GCA_964417725.1 uncultured Chromatiaceae bacterium | reverse complement strand
ACTTCTCCTCTTGATAGGGGGTTGTATGAACGCGCTGGTCGGGCAGGAAGCCAAGGCCTCCCCTTGTCGAATTGGCTCTCTGTTTTGGCTCATCCGCAGCAAGGGTGCGGACGATGGCAGCCGCAAGGATGGCGGCGATTTCGCCAGCACGGGCGCTGGCGCTCATCTCCGTGGGAGATGCGAGTTCGATGTTCTTCATGACGGCTCCGAGGAATTGCAACCGTCAGAAATAGTGAGCCTGATCGTCCGAAGCGGATGGCAATTCCGGGTAATCGGCGGCAAAAACTTTCGCGTTAACTAAACGGTTGACAAGCGGCATCCTCCGCAGTACGCTCGAACTATTAACAAATCACGCAACTAGGAAACACACATGCCTTTCGGAGCCTTCATTCGCAAAAAGCGCGAAGAGAAGCAGATCCAGATGAACGAGTTCGCGCGTCAGCTCGAGATTTCGCCTGCCTACTGGTCGCGCATCGAACGCGACATGGAAAAACCGCCCAAGGATGAACTGATCCGCAAGGCGGCAGAGATTCTGGGCATCGACCCGGACGACGCCTTTGTCGAGGCCAGCCGCTTGCCCCCCGACATGCGCGACGATGTGGGCAACGTGGTGCGGATGTACCGCCGGGAAGTCACGGAGAAGAAGTGAATGCCGGTTCTGACCCTCGACTATCGGCATTGCGACCGCAAGCGCCCCAAATACATCAAGCACATCGAGATCGAAGCCATCGCCGCGCTGGCCCGTCAGCAGTTGGTCGGGGGTGGCGTTGATGCGATTGCCTTCGACACGCTGCGCCAAATCGAGCGCTTGAAGATCAACGGCATCGACTTCGCGCTCGAGGTCAGCGCCGAATGCGAGGTGCACGACGAGGACGGCAACCACGTCTTCGGTATCTGCGAGTACGACCCTGGTGTTCCCGACACCGCGATGGTGTGCGTCTCGCCCGTTGGCGAAAAACTCAGCGAACTGCTGGCACTGAGCACGCTGGCCCACGAATTGGGCCATGCAGTATTCGATGCGCCGGGCTGGATCATGGACGGCAGCAAGGGGCCGGGGCTGTTCGATGCCTTCGAGCCAGCCGTGCAGCGCGCCTACCGCACCACCACGCCGGACAGCGAGCACTTGGCGAAGGTGCCCACCGGCGTACCGGCAGCGCTGGCGTCCGACGTGCATTTTGCCGAACTGCGCGCCAATGAGTTCATGGGTTCGCTGCTGGTGCCGCGCCAGCTCTTGAACGCGGCCGCAGAAGCGCTGGCCCCGGAATACAACGTCCACCTGCATCGCGGCCCGTCGATTGACCCGGAGATCCCCGGCACCAGCCTGCATCTCACCGCCGATGACCGAGCGGACATGGAATTACTGGAGCGCGCGCTGGCCCTGCGTTTTGGCGTCAACCCACGCTTTGTGCAGGTGCGCATGCAACGCTACGGCCTGATCCGTCCGGAGAACTTCGTGCGCTGACCATTGCCATCCCGCCCGCGCCGACCTCACGTCGGCATTTTTTGAACCCAGCTATTAACAGTTCGCGCAATCGCGCACTTTCTGAAGGAGTCTGCCTATGCCTACCGGTCACACCACCACCGCCCAGCAGGAGAAAGTGGTCAACCCGAAGTCGTCACCGAAACGTGCGCGCGAACAGCGATCCGATGACGGCCCCACCATCCTGCCCGGGATGGAGCATTTCGTCGATCTCCTGCGCAAGGTCAAGCGCCCGGCGCTGGTGGTGCGCCTGCTCGAACACGCCAGCGGCGATGCGTTGCCGGAGCTGCAGGCACTGGCTGATGCCGCCAAGGGAAAACTGCCGGTCGAATCCCGTCAGGCATTTTTCCATTGCGTGGCCAAGCTGGATGATCCCATCCGTCAGCGCCTCGAGGATGCTGTTGAACGAGTGATCCTGCTCGGCGATGACTACGGCGCGCAGGCCGTTCAGGCGGTGCTCGATGCACGGCGCGAAGACGATGCCGCCGTACTCGCCGCGCCCAGCGACCGCCACAGCCGCGCACTGCACCTGTGCATCCTGCAGGAATTTCCCGAGGCCGGAGCACGCCGCGAAGCGCGCTTCGATCAGGCCGAGCACGAACAGGTGATGCACCGTCAGTGGAAAAGCGAGCACTTCTCCAGCCACTACCTTGGCCCCAAGGGGGTGGAGCCGAAAAGTGGCGATGACATTGAGGAAACGCTGCGCACACGGATTGCCGAGCTGTTCCCGCATGTGCCGAAGGAGCAAATCCTGATCGAGCAGTTTGTGCGGTGCGGCCTGTCGCACGCACAGCGCGAAGATGATGACGAGGCTGACGACGAACCCCTGACCCAGCTGCACACGCTGTGCGCCACCTTCAATGGCTCCACCGCGCATTACCGGCAGGTGGAAGATGGCCAGGTGGTCGATCACGAGGAACCCGCAGCCATGTCGGCGCGCTTTTCCTGGGAACCGGCCACCGGGGCGCTGACTGTGTTCTGCGAAGACCGGGAAAAGCGCCGGGAGCTTGCCACCATCTTCCGTGATGTGGCGTTGGCGCATGAGGGCGCGATTGATGACATGCCAATGCGTCAATTCGATCTGCTCGGGTTTTCGACATCGGCCATGCTCCAGCGGCTAGAACAGGATCGCATCGCGGACATCGAGAAAATCGACATCTTGCAGATCAAGGTGGCCAAGCCATTTGAGCAACAGATGGAGCTGGGTGGAAAAGCCGTCGCCCGGCAGCTGGCGAGCAAGATGGAAATCACCCGCGACCGGCGCGATGGTCGCAACATCTATCAGGTCGCCTATGAGGATTACGCCGCCGAGGATCTGAGCCAGTACGCGCTGGTGCAGGTGAAGCTGGTGATGCGCATGGCCGCACAGCCCCACCGCAAGGCCCACAACGTCGCCGTGCAGATCACCGCCCCCAACGGCCTGAACGACAAGAGCAAAACGGAGGACGACCGCAAGCGCGTGCTGGAGCAGTTGATCCGCCTCGGCGTCCTGAGCGAATTCTGAGGGAGCGCCGACAATGTCATTGCACCTGCGCTTCTTGATCGCCATCGACAGGCTATCGAGCCTGGCCACGCCTGTGCTGGCCACAATGCTCGGGCGTGACTGTTCACAGTTCCTGCAGCGGGGCTGGGTCACCGCCGAGGGTCATCTCACGCATGTGATGGCCCCGTTCCTCGACTCCGAATGCGAGGTCGAAATCGAGGCTGATCCGGATGCGGGGTGCTACCGCTATCGCAGCCCGCTGGACGGTCGCACTGTCGTGCAGCCATTGAACGAGATCGCGTTGTACGGCATCCAGATCGAGCCATGGCTGGCCGATTTGGCCCGCCTGATCGGCATCGAAGATCGGCGGCGCGCCAGCCGCCCATGCCGCACGCCACAGCACCTCTGGCACCTCGGCGACATGCGCATCGCCGGGACGCATGATTTTGCCCCGGTGTTTGTCGGGCGGGCGTGGGCGCGCGCGCCAGTCGCTGGCACATCCTCCGTTCTGGCCGACTCGGTGTGGTCGCGCGGTGGCGTGATTTTGCAGGCCCGCCGAGTTCAGGCAGATCTGCCCCGTGACCATGTGATTCGGGCGCTCGACGAGTTCGTTCGCGTGGATGACGGGCAGGATGTTTTCGACGCGAGCGCATTCGACCGGGTACTGCGCGGCTACGTCACGCCCAGTGGTGCGCCGGAGCCAGAGCAGTATCTACAAGGCACCCGCGTGAAATTGCCTCACTTTGCTTCATCACGACTGGTGAGTGATACGCGGGCGGCAATTCTGAAAGTGATGTGGGGCGTAGAAGGCAAGACGCCACCGGCTATGAAGTGGGTCGATGTCAAACCGCAAGTCCACTCTGCTGCCAGATCTTTTGATGAGGCCTTCGGCGACAAGGAAACGCGGGAGGACTTCCTCGTTCTCGTGAAGTCTGGCGGCTACTACCAAGTCCGCCGCCAATGAAGGTCGTAGATTTTTCCGGAGTCCGATCCGGATTCAGTCCGTAGTTCCATGCGGAGACTTCGATGTGCCCATTTCATCTAGGAGGCACATCGAAATGCAAACCCAAGTTCCAGCAACCCAAACCGGTCGGGACTCCTTCCGACCCAACCCCGGCGGTGCCGTGTGCATCGCCCTCGACGAAAACGAGCTCGCCATCCGCTGGGGGCTCTCCGTCAAGACCTTGCGCCGCTGGCGTCAGGAACAGCTCGGACCGATCTACTGCAAGCTCGGCCGCCGCGTCACCTACCTCCTGCACGAAATCGAAGCCTTCGAGCGACGCGTCTCGCGTTACTCCAGCTTCACTCGTGCGTACCAGTGAGGGAGATGGCCATGAACGATCTAACCATCTTCCCCGCCGACATCGCCGAGATGTCCGTCAGCCAGCTGGCTGCGCTGCCGCCCGAGCAGAAGGCGGAAATCGACAAGAACCTCGACGCAGCCATTGACTGGCTCAAGAAGGCCCGCACCAAGTTCGACGCGGCGCTGGATCAGTGCTACGGCGAGCAGGCCCGCGCCGCGCTGCGTGAATCCGGCCGCGATTTCGGCACCGCCCACATCAGCGATGGCCCGCTGCGGCTCAAGTTCGAGTTGCCCAAGAAGGTCAGCTGGAACCAGCAGCAATTGACCGAAATCGCCGAACGCATCGTGGCATCAGGCGAGAAGGTCGACGGCTACCTCGACATCAAGTTGTCCGTCTCCGAATCCCGCTACACGAACTGGCCTCCGGCGCTGCAACAGCAGTTCGCCGCCGCCCGCACCGTGGATTGCGGCAAGCCGTCTTTCACCCTTTCCCTCGATTCGGAGTAATCGCCATGAGCGCAATCATTCCCTTCCAGTTCGAAGCACACGCCGTGCGCATCCAGGTCGATGGTGCTGGCCTGCCGTGGTTCAACGCCAGCGACGTCTGCAATGCCTTGGAGATGGGCAATCCGTCTCAGGCGATCAAATCCCACGTCGATGGTGATGATCTCCAGAAATTGGAGGTCATCGACAACCTCGGCCGCACGCAGCGCGCCAACCATGTCAACGAGTCTGGCCTCTACGCCCTGATCCTCGGCAGCACCAAGGATGCCGCCAAGCGTTTCAAGCGTTGGCTCACCAGTGAAGTGCTGCCCGCGATCCGCAAGACCGGCAGCTACGCCGCCCCCAGTGCGCTGGCGGCCTTGCCCGCGCCGACCCACGACCGCGTGTCCGCAATCCTGCTGATCGGCGAGGCTGTAGCGAAGGTGCCGGGCGTGAAGCCGGGCATCGCCGCAGCGGCAACGCTCACATGCATTCAGGAGAACACCGGCATCACCACCGAGGTGCTGCGCCGTGCGCTGCCGTCGGCCAATGAGCCGATCTGCGCGCTCAACGCCACCCAGCTCGGCAAGCTGCTGAACCGTTCGGCCAAGGCCACCAACCAGATGCTGGCGGCAGGCGGCTTCCAGTTTCGCAACGACCGTGACGAATGGGAACTGACCGAGGCGGGTGAAGCATGGGCCGAGGCCATGCCGTACTCGCGCAACGGCCACAGCGGCTACCAGATCCTCTGGAATCCCGCCGTCGCCGATGAACTGAAGGAGGCCGCGTGATGAGCCTTCCCATCATCTCCGCGCAGCAGCGCATGGCCGAACGCAAGGGCGTGAAGCTCTTGATGCTGGGCAAATCCGGCATCGGCAAGACCACCCGGCTCAAGGATCTCGACCCGGCCACCACGCTGTTCCTCGACATTGAGGCTGGCGATCTCGCCGTGGCCGACTGGCCGGGCGACACCATCCGTCCGGCTTCGTGGCCGGAGAGCCGCGACTTCTTCGTGTTCCTCGCGGGCCCGGACAAGTCGCTGCCGCCTGAGAGCGCCTTCTCGCAGGCGCACTACGACCACGTCATCGAGAAGTTTGGCGATCCGACTCAGCTCGAGCGCTATCAGACCTTCTTTCTCGATTCGATCACGCAGCTGTCCCGCCAGTGCTTCGCGTGGTGCAAGACGCAGCCGGGTGCCGTCAGCGACCGCTCCGGCAAGCCCGACCTGCGCGCGGCCTATGGCCTGCTCGGCCAGGAAATGATCAGCGCATTGACCCACTTGCAGCACGCACGCGGCAAGAACGTGGTGTTCGTGTCGATCCTCGACGAAAAGCTCGATGACTACAACCGCAATGTGTTTGTGCCTCAGATCGAGGGCAAGCAAACCGTCGGTGCGCTCATCGGCATCGTCGATGAGGTCGTGACGCTGGCCGAGATCAAGGCCGAGGACGGCAGCACCTACCGCGCCTTCGTCACCCACACCGTCAATCCCTACGGCTTTCCGGCCAAAGACCGCAGCGGTCGCCTCGAC
>CAYQIV010000047.1:0-6811 GCA_964417725.1 uncultured Chromatiaceae bacterium | reverse complement strand
CGGTGGCGAAGAGGTAACGCAACGGAAACGGCACCGAGAGCACCCACTGGCGCACCGGCTCCCGTGGCAGCACCTCGTCGACCAGCAACGCTGCGCTCTCCGTCATGCGACGTGCCGCGCAGCTCGGGCAAAACCCGCGGCGCTTGCAGCTGTAGGCGACCAGCCGCTCGGCGTGGCAGGCCGTGCAGCGCACCCGGATGAAGCCGTGTTCCAGCCGCCCGCACTTCAGGTAGGCCTCGAACTCCTCGTGTACATAGGCGGGCAGCGTGCGCCCGCGGGTGCCAAGCGCCGCAACGAATGCCGGGTAGTGACGCTCGACGAGCTGATAAAGAAGCGTCGTCTCCGGGCGGTGCCGTACGTAGCGCGGCGCATCGGGGCGGAGCTGGGCATGGGCGGCTTCCATGGCCGCAGACTCGCCATCGGCGGGGAGCTGTGGCCAGCTGCCTTTATGTACTCAGCGGTCTGAAAGGCACAAGGTTGGCAAATCGGCCGCAATCCGGCCGATTTGCATCATCTCGACCGGCGGTACTTTGTAGGGTGCCGATAGACCCGGAAAAGCACCTGATCATTCCCACTCAATCGTCGCCGGCGGCTTTCCAGAAATGTCGTAGACGACACGCGAGATGCCGTCGATCTCGTTGATGATGCGCCGCGAGACGTGGACCTGTGTCTCGCACGCAGGTCAAGCCGCCCTGGGGCGGACGGAGCCAGTAACGCGTGACCTCGCCGCGAACGGACGGATGTTCTCGTCCGTACGTGCGCGGACAATCCGTTCTTACTTGCGTTGAACGTGCGCCACATCACGGCACTTCAACGGTCAGCGCGGCGGATGCCGGCGCCTTCCTGGCCAGCTGCCGCTGCTTGATCAACGAGTACAGTGCCGGGATCACCACCAGCGTCAGCACCGTCGACGACACCATGCCGCCCACCATCGGTGCGGCGATGCGGCGCATGACCTCGGAGCCGGTGCCGCTGCTCCACATGATCGGCAGCAAGCCGGCCATGATCGCGACCACGGTCATCATCTTCGGGCGCACGCGGTCGACCGCGCCTTCAATGATCGCTTCGCGCAGGTCCCGTGCATCCAGCGGGCGGCCTTCGGCCTGCCGCTGCGCGGCACGCGCCTCGAGCGCGTGGTCGAGGTAGATCAACATAATCACGCCGGTTTCCGCGGCGACGCCAGCCAGCGCGATGAAGCCCACGATCACCGCGACGCTGACGTTGTAGTCGAGCATCCACATCAGCCACACGCCGCCGACCAGTGCGAACGGCACCGACAGCATCACGATCAGCGACTCGGTGACGCGGCGGAAGTTGAGGTACAGCAGCAGGAAAATCAGCGCCAGGGTCACCGGGATGACGACGCGCATCTTCTCGGCGGCACGCTGCATGTACTCGTACTGCCCGCTCCAGGAGACGTAGTAGCCCGGCGGGAACTGCACCCGCTCGGCGACCGCATCCTGCGCCGCCTTCACGTAGCGGCCCAAGTCGCTTTCGCGCGTATCGACGTAGATGTAGGCGGCCAGCATCGCGTTCTCAGTGCGGATGCTCGGCGCCCCCTTCTTAACTTCGATCTGCGCCAGCTCACCCAATGGCACCTGGGCGCCGCCGGGCACCGGGACCAGCACCTGGGTGCCGATCCGGTGCGGATCGTCGCGCAGTTCGCGCGGATAGCGCACGATCGCGCTGAAGCGCTCGCGTCCCTGGAGGATGGTGGAGACCATCTCGCCGCCCAGCGCGGCCGCCACCAGGTCCTGCACCTCACCCAGGCTAACGCCGTACTGGGCCAGGCTGCCAAGGTCGGGGGTGATGTCGAGGTAGTAGCCGCCGCTCAGGCGTTCGGCGAACGCGCTGGTCGTCCCCGGCACTTCGCGCACCACGGCTTCGATCTCGGTGGCCAGCGCGTCGAGTTGCTCAAGGTCCGTGCCGAAGACTTTGATGCCCACGGGCGTGCGGATGCCGGTGGCCAGCATGTCGGTGCGCGCCTTGATCGGCATCGTCCAGGAGTTGGCGACGCCCGGGAACTTCAGCGCCTCGTCCATCTCGGCGATGAGCTTGTCGGTGGTCATGCCGTCGCGCCACTGGTCCTTGGGCTTGAGGTTGATGACCGTCTCGAACATCTCCAGCGGCGCCGGGTCGGTCGCGGTCAGGGCACGACCGGCCTTGCCGAAGACCGACTCCACCTCCGGGAAGCTCTTGATGATCCGGTCCTGCTGCTGCAACAGCTCAGAGGCCTTGGTCACCGACATGCCAGGCAACGAAGCAGGCATGTATAGGAGCGTGCCCTCGTTGAGGGTCGGCATGAACTCACTTCCCACGCGCGATGCCGGCCACAGGCTGGCAAACAGCGCGACGAGCGCGAGGAGGATCGTCGCCACGCGGTGCCGCAGCACGATGTCGATCGCGGGCCGGTAGGCTGCGATCAGGAACCGGTTCACAGGATTCTTGTGCTCGGGAACGATTTTGCCGCGCACGAACAGCAGCATGAGCACCGGGACCAGCGTCACCGACAGCAGCGCGCCGCCGGCCATGGCGAAGGTCTTGGTGAACGCCAGCGGCTTGAACAGGCGGCCTTCCTGCGCCTCCAGCGCGAAGACCGGCAGGAACGAGACGGTGATGATCAACAGGCTGAAGAACAGCGCCGGCCCGACCTCGCGGCAGGCGTCGATGATCAGCTGGATACGGCTGCGGGAGCCATCGTCGCGTTCGATGTGCTTGTGTGCGTTCTCGATCATCACGATCGCCGCGTCGACCATCACGCCGATCGAGATCGCGATGCCGCCCAGGCTCATGATGTTGGAGTTCATGCCGAGCGCACGCATCGCGATGACTGCGATCAGTACGCCGACCGGCAGCATGACGATCGCCACCAGCGCGCTGCGCGCGTGAAACAGGAATACCAGGCACACCAGCGCGACGATCAGGCTTTCCTCAAGCAATGTCGTGCGCAGGGTCTTGATGGCGCGCACGATCAGGTCGGAGCGGTCGTAGACCGCCTGGATGCTGACGCCTTCGGGAAGGCCGCTCGCCAACTGGGCGATCTTGTCCTTGAGGCCTCCGATCACCGCCAGCGCGTTCTCGCCGTAGCGGGCGATGGCGACGCCGGCCACCACATCGCCTTCGCCGTCCAGGTCGGCGATGCCGCGGCGCTGGTCGGGCACCAGTTCCACCCGGGCAACGTCACCGATGAGCACTGGCGCCCCACCTTCGGCGCGCAGTACGAGGTTCTCGATGTCCTCGATGCCGCGCAGGTAGCCGCGGCCGCGCACCATGTACTCGGTCTCGGCCATTTCGATCACGCGGCCGCCAACGTCGCGGTTGCTCTCGGCAATCACCTCGGACACGCGTGAAATCGGGATGTCGAACTCGCGCAGCCGGACCGGATCGACGGTGATCGAGTACTGGCGCACGAAGCCGCCGACGCTGGCGACCTCGGCCACGCCGGGCGCGGTGGTGAGCTGGTAACGCAGGTACCAGTCCTGCATCGCGCGCAGCTCGTCCAGCGAGTGGCGGTCGCTCTGCAGCACGTACTGGTAGACCCAGCCCACGCCGGACGCGTCGGGTCCCAGCGCCGGTGCCACGCCAGCCGGCAGGTTTTTCGACGCGACGTTGAGGTTCTCGAGCACGCGCGAGCGCGCCCAGTACAGGTCCGTGCCTTCTTCGAAGATGACGTAGATGAAGGAGGCGCCGAAGAACGAGAAGCCGCGGACGTCCTTCGACTTCGGCGTCGCGAGCAGGGCGCTGGTCAGCGGATAGGTGACCTGGTCCTCGACCACCTGGGGCGCCTGCCCCGGGTACTCCGTGAACACGATCACCTGCACGTCCGACAGATCCGGCTGGGCATCCAGCGGCGTGTTCATCAGTGCGTAGATGCCACCGGCGACAATCGCCAGCGCCATCAGCAGCACCAGGAAGACGTTGCGCACCGACCATTCAACGAGACGGCCAAGCATGTCAGTGCCCCTCGTGGCTGGTGGCGGGAGCAGGTGTGCCGTGGTCGTTCATCGTTCCATGGTCGCCATGGCTGTCATGGCCGTCGGACGCGCCAGGATCGCTGGCGGCAGCCGGTGGATCTCCCGATGTCGCCGGTATGGCATGGCCTGCGTGGGGATCAGCGACCTCGTCAACATGACCTGCGTGCGGATCGACGGCGTCCTCACCGTGCCCGGCGTGTGGATCCTCAGTGGTGCCCGAAGGCGCGCCGTGTCCTGCATGACCCTCAAGCCCCTGGAGCGCCGACTGCAGGTTGCTTTCGGCGTCGATCAGGAAGTTGGCGGAGACCACGACCTGTTCGCCTTCGGCGATCCCGTCGAGCACTTCGATGCGATCGCCGCCACGGCGACCCAGGGTGACGTCGCGCGGTGCGAACCGGCCGGGGCCGGTCTCGACCAGCACCACCTGGCGCTTGCCGCTGTCGAGCACGGCCGAGCGCGGAACGGTCAGGACCGGTCCAGCACCCGGCTCCTCCAGCACCACCGTCCCGTAGAGCCCCGGCCGGAGGTCGCCGTCGGGGTTGGGCAGGGCGATGCGCACATCCACGGTGCGCGTCATCGCATCGATGACGGGCTGCACGAAGGTGACCGCGCCCTCGGCCACCTGGCCCGGCAGGGCCACGGTTTCAAAGCGGGCCGGCTGGCCGACCCTGATGCCCGCAGCCTGCGCCGCCGGCACCTTGGCGATCACCCACACCGTCGACAGGTCGGCCAGGCGCAGGATGGTCTCGCCAGGCTCGAAACGCGCGCCCTGGACCACCGGCTTCTCGATCACGACCGCGTCCGCGGGTGCGGTGAGCACCAGGGCCGTCTTGCCGAGCTGCGCGTCGCTGATTTCCCAGTTGCGCAGACGGGTGCGGGCGGCATCGCGCAAGCGGGCCATCGACGCCGCGCTCGCGGGATCGGACCCGGCCAGCCGACGGGCGGTCTCGTCCGCCAGTCGGTATTCCTGCTGCGCCGCGGCCAGCTCCGGGCTGTAGACGGACAGTAGGGGCTGCCCTGCGCGGACCCGCATGCCGGTCTGGTCCGCGTACAGCCGCTCCACCCAGCCTTCGAAGCGGGGCGCGATCGCATACTGCCGGGTCTCGTCGACCTCGACCGTGCCGCTGGTGCGCACGGTGCCGGCCAGGGGCCCGCGCTTGACCGCTTCGGTGCGCACGCCCAGCGCCTGCACCTTGTCGGGTGGCATCACCACCGTTCCCGGCGCCGCGGCAGGCGCGTCGCCGGCGTAGACCGGAATGTAGTCCATGCCCATCGGGTCCTTCTTGGGCACTGGCGAGGTGTCCGGAAGGCCCATGGGATTGCGGTAATAGAGCACCTTGCGTTCCGCGGCCGGCGCCTCGGCGGACGTGGTTGCGCTCGGAGCATCGTTCGTCGCGCGGCCGGCCATCCAGCCGACGGCGAGGGCGGCGAGTGCGACGCCGATGGCGAGCGACAGGGTCTGGACACGGGTCATCGGATATCTCCTTCGATGGCGCGCACGGCGGCGGCGCCCAACAGTTCGTCACGCAATGCATCGACCCGTGCGAGGTCGGCGCCCTGCCATTCATTGAGTGCTTCCAGCAGCGTCCCGAAGTCGACTTCGCCGACCTGGTAGCTGGCCAGCGCGGACTGCCAGGTGGCGTCGGCCTGCGGCAGCAGCGTGTTCTCGATCAACGCGCGGCGCTCGCGTGCGCTGGTCCACTGCGACCAGGCGGAGGCACCGCTTTCCTCGACGGCCCGCAACGTGGCATCTCTGCGGGCCAGCGCCGCGTCTTCGAGCAGGCGCGACTCGCGCTCGCGTTCGCGGCGCGCACGCTGCTGGAACGGGATCTCGACCTCGAGCATCAGCTCGGTGCTTTCGATGCCGTTGCCGAGCTGCATCGCGCCAACGCCCACGGTGATGTCGGGAAACCGGTTGCGACGCTCCAGCACCACGTTCGTGCGGGCGGCCTCGGCGCGGGCCTGCTGCGACCGTACCGCCGGATGCGCATCCGCGCCGTTCAGGGCTTCGGCAAGGGACGCGCTGCGCACGAACAAGCCGGGCGCCTCGTCGGGCGTGGCCAAGGGCGCGTCGGAGCGGCGGCCGAGCACGGCGTTGAGCGTAGCGACTGCCTCCTGTTTGGCCGCGAGGCGCTCGATCCGCTCGCGCTGGAGGCTGGTCTGCTCGACCTGGGCGCGGATGGCATCCTGCTGCGCCGCACGGCCCAGGGCGTAGCGAACGCCGGCGATCTCTTCGATCTGGCGGAGGAGGACGATGCGCCGATCGAGCACAGCGACCGCCTGGTCTGCGTGCCAGTAGCGTACGTAGGCCGCCTCGGCATCAGCCAAGAGGTCGCGCGTCGCGGTGACGCGGTCGAGGCCGAGCGCGACCGCGTCCTGGCTGGCGACGGTCCGCGCCAGGCCGCGCTTGCCCCAGAGCGGGACGCGCTGGCGCAGGGCGTAGTTGACCTCGCGCTCGGCACCGGCGCTACGCCAGGGCTTGTTCGGATCAAGGCCGCGGAATCCGACGGAGGCCATCGGGTCGGGCAGGGCGCCTGCCGGCTGGATACGCGCTTCGGCAGCCTGTGCCTCGAAGTCCATGGCCCGCAGCTCGGGGTTGTGTTCGAGAACCCAAGAGCGGATGGACTCGAGGCTGTGCCCCGGGATGGGTTCGGTGGCGGTCGCGGACAGCGCCAGTGCCCACAAGGCGCCGGCGAGCACGCAGGCAGGCAGGTGCCGGAGCGGTGGCCGACGGCGGAATAGCGGGCGAGGGTGCAGGCGCCTGGCCTGCAATCGGTCGAACAGGGATGCCATATCAGTGTCCTTGGGCCGACGCGACGCAGGTCGCTCGGACGAGG
>CAYQIV010000046.1:0-7587 GCA_964417725.1 uncultured Chromatiaceae bacterium | reverse complement strand
AGAAACTGGCGATGGCCGCTTAACTCCACTTCTGGCGACAGCTATAAATGGGGGGGATTACCCATGAAGCCGCGGCAATCCGGGGACGCGGCCGAGGTTGGCCGCAACAAATACGGCCATCAGGTCTCCTTCCGCGAGGCGCTGATCGTCTGGCTGCGCGTCGCAGCACTGAGCTTCGGCGGCCCGGCCGGCCAGATCGCGGTGATGCACCGTATCCTGGTCGACGAGAAGAAGTGGATCAGCGAGAGCCGCTTTCTGCATGCCCTCAACTACTGCATGCTGCTGCCCGGACCGGAGGCACAGCAACTGGCCACCTACATTGGCTGGTTGCTGCATCGCACGGCGGGAGGGCTCGTTGCCGGTACGCTGTTCGTGCTGCCGGGCTTTCTCAGCATCCTGGTGCTGAGCCTGCTCTATGCCGGGTTCCAGGAACTGACGCTCGTGCAGGCGATCTTCTTCGGGATCAAGGCCGCCGTGCTCGCGGTGGTGGTCGAGGCGGTGCTGCGCATCGGCAAGCGGGCGTTGCAGAACTACTACATGTACCTGATCGCGGCGGCCGCCTTCGTCGCGATCTTCTTCCTCGATCTGCCGTTTCCTTTGATCATCGCCGCAGCGGCGCTGGTGGGCTTCATCGGCAGCCGCATCGATCCGGGCCGCTTCGTGGTCATCAAAGGCCATCAGTCCCAGGCCGGGGTCACCGATCCCGTCGTGGACGCCATCCTCGTCAACGACGTGCACGACCACCTTCGTCCGAGCGGGGCGCGGACGCTGCGTGTGGCAGCGACCTGGCTGACCCTGTGGTTCGTCCCGCTGATCGCGCTGGCCGCCGTGCTGGGCGGCGACAACGTCTTCACCCAGATCGGCCTGTTTTTCTCCAAGCTCGCCGTGGTGACGTTCGGCGGCGCCTATTCGGTGCTGGCCTACATGGCGCAGGAGGCGGTCCAGAACTACGGCTGGCTGGCGCCGGGTGAGATGCTCGACGGCCTGGGCATGGCGGAGACCACCCCAGGGCCACTGATCCAGGTGGTCCAGTTTGTCGCTTTCATGGGCGCTTTCCGCGAAGCCGGGGGGCTCGACCCCTACACCGCGGGCCTGCTCGCCTCGGTGCTGGCGACCTGGGTGACCTTTGTGCCGTGCTTCCTGTGGATCTTCGTCGGCGCCCCCTACGTCGAGTTACTCCGGGACAATCAGGCGCTCAGCGCAGCCCTGTCCGCGGTCACGGCGGCCGTGGTGGGCGTGGTGCTGAACCTGGCGATCTGGTTCGCACTGCACGTGGTGTTCGGCGAGGTCGATGTCGTCCGCGCCTTCGGCCTGACGCTGCACGTACCAGTCCTCGCGACTGTCGACGTCGCCAGTCTCGTTCTCGCCGTCGGGGCTTTGGTGGCCATGCTGCGCTTCCATGTCGGCATGATCCCGGTGATCTTCGTCAGCGCCGCACTGGGCGCGGCCTGGTACATGCTGGCTTGAAGGGCACCCGGCCGGGATGAGCGCGACAGGGGCTCCCGGCCTTCCGTCCGGCTTCTGGCGCAGGCCAACGGCCGGCCTGCTGGCCGCGCGGGCGCTGCGCGATTTCGGCGACGGCTTCGTCGCCGTGCTGCTACCCGCCTATCTGCTCGCGCTCGGGCTCTCGCCGCTCGAGGTCGGCGTCGTCGCCACTGTCTCGCTGTTCGGTTCGTCCCTGCTCACGATCGTCGCAGGCCTGCTCGGCACCCGTCACGATCCGGCCCGGTTACTGCTGGCTTGCGCCGGCCTGATGGTGGCGACCGGGGTGGCGTTCGCGCTGGTTCACGACTACGCGCTGCTGCTGGTGATCGCTTTCATCGGCACGGTCAACCCGTCGGCCGGCAGCGTCAGCGTGTTCGTGCCGCTGGAGCATGCGGCGCTGACCCGCGAGGTCGAAGCCGCGGGGCGAACCCGGCTGTTCGCCCGCTACAGCCTGGTCGGTGCACTGGCGGCGGCGGGTGCCCTGGCCGCTGCGGCGCCCGATGCGCTCGCGCCGTACGGGCTCGACCGGCTGTCCGCCATCCGGGCGATGTTCGTCGTCTATGCCTTGCTTGGGCTGGCTGGCGCGCTGTTCTACGCGCGCGTGCCGAAACGCCAGCCGTCCGGTGACGTAACTGCAACCACGTCTCTCGGGCCCTCGCGGCGCATCGTGGTCAAGCTCGCCGCATTGTTCTGCCTGGACGCCTTCGCCGGCGGCTTCGTTGTACAGTCGCTGTTGGCCCTGTGGTTGTTCGATCGATTCGGCCTGTCGCTCACGGCGGCCGGCGTGTTCTTCTTCTGGTCGGGCTTGCTGTCGGCGCTGTCGTTCCCGGTCGCCGCCTGGTTGGCGCAGCGCATCGGGCTTGTGAACACCATGGTGTTCACTCACATACCCGCGAGCATCGCCCTGATGCTCGCAGCTGTCGCGCCCACGCTGCCGCTGGCACTCACGCTGCTGCTCGTGCGCGCCGCGCTATCGCAGATGGACGTCCCGACGCGCTCGTCCTACGTGATGGCGGTGGTCACCGAGGCGGAGCGGGCGGCCGCCGCGAGCTTCACCGCCGTGCCGCGCAGCCTTGCCGCCGCGGCCAGTCCCGCGCTGGCCGGCGCAATGTTCGCCGCCTCGTACCGCGCCTGGCCGTTGGTCATTTGCGGTGTACTGAAAATCGCCTACGACTTGTTGCTCCTGGTGCAGTTTCGGCATCAGAAGCCACCGGAAGAACGATAGCGAAGCCGTCGACACCACCGTACACAGCGTCGGCGCGGCCGGCGGTTTCGGCCAGAGCAGTCTCGAGATCGATGCGCAGAGTAAGCCGCAGGCGGGAAACGTGTTCTGGTGTGTGTTGTCATTCGAGGCCGTCGCCCGGCTGCGCGCTTTGGGCTACGACGCCCGACGTCTGGAGGACGGATACCCGGAGTGGCGGGCGACGGAGATGCCGGTCGCTCAGTCGTGACAGATCTCCAGCGGCGCTCAAAAGGACCCGTCAGGTGATGAGTGTTTGATACAAGACCTCGGATCTGCGGTCCTTTGAGACGAGATTTTGTATCAGTGAAGGCGCGTCAGTTGGTCGTGTCGAAGGTGCGTCCGGTGGCCGGCGCTTGGCCGGCAGGGCGGTTCAGTTTGCAGCCCACGTGTCTACCGTTTGACGACACTTGAGCGCGGATCTAAACCGCCGCACGATCGCGGGCTTGCGATACCCGTCTCTCGCGTACGCCGGAAGCGCGGCCATCATCCCTCGATGAGGGCGGCCGGAGGCATCGCATATGGTTACGTAAAGCTGCGATCTGGGAAATCACATTCGATGACCACAGACAGAGAAAAGGCCGCTTTTAGGGCGGCCAGAATTCACATAATTAATTGATTTAATTGAATATTCTTTGGTGGCGGATGGTTGACCGCAGGAATGGGTCCTCGGTCGGCCGTTTCGGAGCGGTGCAGGAGGCTGCGGAATGTCGCAAAGACCGGTTCATGAACCGCCCACTTCCGCAGCGATCCGGTAACCCATCGCTCGGTACCCGCGCTGACGCTTGTCCCACATTCGGAGCAGTGCCGGGTGGCCGGAATCGACGAAATCGATGATCCGAACCCTGGTCTTGGAGGCGTGCTCCCGGTGCAGGCGGCCGGCGTACTGCTGCAGCGTTCCCTTCCAGGAAACCGGCATCGCCAGTACCAGGGTATCGAGAGGGGGATGGTCGAAACCCTCACCGACCAGCTTTCCAGTCGCCAGCAAGATGCGCGGCGCGTCGGGTGGCAAGGCATCCAGTTGAGCAATGAGGGTGCCGCGCTGCTTCTTCGACATTCGGCCGTGTAACACAAACGGGGCCGGCTCATGTCCATTCAGTGCGGCGAGGATAGCGTCCAGATGCTCGGTCCGCTCGGTCAGTACCAGGACCTTGCGGCCGTGTGCGAAAGCCTCCTGAATTTCTCCTGCGATCGCGCTGGTACGTTCCTTATCGTTGGCCAAGTGACGGAACACCTCCTGAATCCCAGCTTCGGGTGTTAGGTCGATCCGCGCGAAGCGTGACCGTGGCACGACCTCCAAATCCTGGGGAGCGCCAGCGGGCGTGGCGGCCGTGTGGCGGATCGGCCCGCACTGCATGAAGATGATTGGCTGCTGCCCATCGCGGCGGATCGGCGTCGCCGTCAGACCGAGCACGTATTTCGCCTTGACGCGCTTCAGGATGGCGTCGAAAGACACTGCACCGACGTGGTGGCACTCGTCGACGATCACCTGCCCGTAGTCCTCGACCAGCGGGTTCACCTCGCCCTGGCGGGACAAGGACTGCATCACCGCGATATCGATCCTGCCGGTCGGCCGGGTCTTGCCGCCGCCGATGGTGCCGACTACCCCCCTGCCGACGCCAAGAAAGGCCTGCAGGCGTTCTTGCCATTGCTTGAGCAGTTCGGTGCGATGCACCAGGACCAAAGTGTTCACTCCCCGCCGCGCAATCATCGCAGCGGCCGTCACGGTCTTGCCGAATGCGGTCGGCGCGCAGAGCACGCCGGCATCGTATTGCAGCATCGCCGCGACTGCCGTCTCCTGGTCAATGCGCAGGTTGCCGACGAAGGCGACGTCAAGAGGTGTACCGGCGAAACGCTCGTCCTTCAGATCGCAGACGATGTCGTTGTCGCGGAGCAATGACAGGGCGGCGTCCAGGCAGCCACGAGGCAGTGCGATGTGCTGAGGGTAGTTCTCAGCGCAGCCGATGACGCGCGGCTTGTCCCACACCGACATTCGCATCGCCTGTGCCTTGTAGAACTCGGGGTTCTGAAAGGCGGCCAGGCGGATCAGGCGGTTCGCGAGCGCCTGCGGCAGCTGCGCCTTCTCGAAGTAGATCAGGTTGGCCAGCATCACGCGAAGCGACTTTGGTATTGGTCCTGCCAGCTTTCTGTTCGAAGTGCTCTCGCGCTTCCACGGCGTCGCCAGGTCTTCATCGTCGATAAAGGTAACGTCCAGGGGATGGACGCCGCCCGTGGCCCGCACGATCGTCGGCTCGATGTCGTGCGCCGCCATCGGCTGGAAGGAAGCCAGGAACGACCATTGATCCGGGTACGGTGACAGATAGCTATCGACGAACACGCTGAAACCCATCTCCCTGGGCGCCTTCTGCAGCGGCAAGGCAATCAGGTTGCCGAACCCACCCTTGGGCATCGTGTCCTGGTTGGGGAACAGCCGGTCGTAGGAGGTGAGTTGGAGCTGCCGCGTGCGTGTGCAGGTATGGCTGATGATGGCCGTCCCAAGCCGCCGCGCATCACGGGCCGAGACACGGCCGGCGAAGAACACCCATGCGTGTGCGCCTTTTCCGGAGCGCGAAATTTCCAGTGCGGCCGGCACACCGAGCTCGTCGCAGGACTGCATGAACGCTCGCGCGTCATCCCGCCATTCCGCCTCGTCGAAATCGACGGCCAGAAAGTAGCAGCTGTCGTCCTCCATCAGCGGATAGATGCCGACCGTATGCTCACCGGCCAGATGGTTGTAGATCACCGTGTCCGACAGCGGGATGAGCAGGCGATTGCTGCAGTCGCCGCACTTGATGCGCGGTTTCTCGCACACGCCAGCGCGCCATTCATTCGCACAGGCCGGCGCGTAGCCCGACTTGCCCGACGTCTTGCTTTCCCAACGGACGGGGTAGACGTCGGTGCGACCACGGAACAACCGGCGAAACAGCGCAAGCGTTTCCTCAGTGGACAGCCTTGACGGTTCCGCTGGCGGTGCCGCCGGTTTTGACGGCGGGCGCCACTCGATGCCGTGCGATTCGAGCAACGCGATGAGGCGCGTGTTCTCGGCTCGCAGTGCGGTCAGCTCATCGCTTTCGGCCATCGAACTCATGGCCACTGCCGTTTCCGCATTACGTACTGTTTGTCAGCCCAGGCAAACTGGAAAAACTCTTTCATGGCTGGAACCTCAGCTGCGCCGGATTGAGCAGCCCGATTGACCGCCCACGCACTGTCACAAAGCGAGTCGATCACATCGCGCAATGCGGCGATCAGGACGACCAGTGCGTAGATGGCGTACTTGGCGGCAGTATCCAGTTCCGACGCTCGGACGTGCAGCAGCGCCACATCCACGTGTTGCTGGTCGAGATCACTCATCAGGCTGGCAGCAGCATCACCAAATGCAATACTTGCCATCCGTCCGTTCATCTGCGCGCGTTCGCGTTCCCGGGGCGTGGCCTGCGTTTGCATGATCTGGCTTGCAATCTCGCCCCACCGTGCAATTGGGTCGGCCATCGCCTGATGCCTGTGGCCGGTCAGCTTGTTGATGTTGGAATAGCGCCCGCCGGGGTGTGCGAAATCGTCCAGGAAGCCCAGGATCACGATGGGCAACGAATCGGCCTGAAATCCATCCAGTTCGGTCACGTTGCGCGCGGCGCAAACGGCCTTTGCGGCGTCGAAGAGGGCGCGAAGCTTGTGCCCGTAATCCTCGACGGTCTTGCTGTCCGGAGGAACAAGCTGGTTGCGAGCCATATGGTCGAGGATCAAGACCAGCTTCAGCACCCGCTCGAAGCCAATCGACAGTTCGAAGAACGCCGAATAGAACAGCCCCTTCTTGTCCCCCAGATTGGCGCGACGCAGGGCCGTCAGGCCATTGCAGAGGCAGGCCTGGGCCAGCAGTCCCTCCTGTTCCAAGAGGTACCACGTTGGGCTGAACTGCATCAGGCCGCCTCCCGCTGCTTGCATGCCGATGAACCCAGAGTCACAAGCAATCAGCTCACCAGCCCAAAATAGCGCTCGAAGAAGGCGGCCAGCTTGTCCAGCACGGTCTGCTTCTTGCGCCCATGCCCGTTGTCCTTCGAGAAGCGTGACACCGGCGGCAGTATCCTGGTGATGGCGGTGCCGGCGTTGGGGATGGCGCCGTCGCGGAAGGCGTTGTCGACAAAGGCGTGGGTCGCCTCGGCGTTGAGGTTTTCCTCGGCGATGATGCGCTCCAGCTCCTCGGTTTTCTTCGCGGCCATGAAGGCCTGCCACTGGGTATCCACCTTGCCCTTGGTGGTCACGGCATCCACGAATTGCTCAATGAGGTCCTTCTTGTTGCGCAAGCTCGGGCTGGCGTTGATGGCGCGCTCGATGTTGGCGCGGATTTCCTTGTCCTCGCCCGTACCCTTCTTCTTCAGGTACTGCTCCACCAGCATCAGGATGTAATCGACGTTGATCTCGACCTGCTTGATCAGTTCGATCTCAAACACCACATCGTCGTTGATGCTCTCCTTCTCGGCCTCCGAGGCACTGCGGAATTCGGCGTATAGGTTCAGGTAGAGGCTCTGGTAATCTTGAAAATCACGCTGGCTGAGAATCTCGTTGCCGACAAAGTCGTCGAAGGCGGTGAGGATGTTCTTCAGCCGCAGGATGGCGCCGAACAGCTTGATGAAGGCCTTTTGTGCCGCTTCGCCGGTAATGGCCGAACCCAGCGGGAACAGCGCCTGCAACTCGGCAACGTTGCCCTGGTATTCGGCGTAATACTCGGCGTATGGCTTCAGCAGCACGATGCCCTTGGCATCCTTGTTGCCGAACAGGGCCAGGGCATCGTTGGTGGCGTCCTCCAGATTGCGGAAGGAGACGATGTTGCCGTAGGTCTTGACCGAATTGAGGATGCGGTTGGTGCG
>CAYQIV010000045.1:0-8075 GCA_964417725.1 uncultured Chromatiaceae bacterium | reverse complement strand
CTCGCTCCGGTTGCGCGGCGCCCGGCATCCTGCCGGGCTGGCTTCACAGGCCCGCCGCCGGCGTCAGGCCTCGCGGCCTTCGGTGATGTCGGAGTTCCGGGTATTGGCGCCCGACACCGGTCAGGCGGCGGTGGTGGCGTGCGGGCGGGCGTCGGCCGTAGCCTGGCGGTGGATGCTGCGGCTGAAGCGTTCCTTGAGCATGAGCAGGGCCGGGGTGAGCACCAGCGTCAGGCCGGTGGCGAAAAGCAGGCCGCCGACGATGGCCGAGGCCATCTCCTTCCACCACTGCGTGCCCGGTCCGCCGAAGAAAACCTCGCGGTTGACGAAGTCGAGGTTGAGGCCCATGGCCATCGGCAGGAGGCCGAGTGCGGTGGTGATGGTGGTGAGCATGACCGGGCGCAGGCGCTGGGCGCCGGTGCGGAGGATGGCTTCGCGGGCGGCCATGCCGGCGCGGCGCAGGGCATTGTAGGTGTCGATGAGCACGATGTTGTTGTTGACGACGATCCCCGCGAGCGCGATGACGCCGATCCCGCAGTTGACCAGGCTGAACGGTTGGCGCGCGACCATCAGGCCGAGCAGCACCCCGCCGGTGGAGAAGATCACGGCGGTGAGGATCAGCAGGCTCTGGTAGACACTGTTGAACTGCGTGAGCAGGATCATGCCGATCAGGCCGAGCGCGATGACGAAGGCACGCGCAAGGAACGCCTTGGTCTCCTCCTGGTCCTGCGCACCCCCCTTGAAGGTCACCCTCGCCGCCGGGTCGATATCGACCTCCTGCAGGCGCCCCCTCAGCGCATCGAGCACCGGCGCCAGTTGCACGCCGTCATCGAGGTCGGCCTGAACGAGCATCGTGCGGCGCATGTTGGTGCGCATGATGGTGCGGGTCGCATCGGCAGGGCGGCGCTCGACGAAGGTCGTGATGGGCACGTTGCCGGCCGCGGTCGGCACACGCAGGTTGGCCATGACATCGAGGCTGCGCTGGTCGCCGGGGAAGCGCACGCGGATGTCCATCTCGTCGTCGGCATCGTCGGGGCGGTACTTGCCGACCGGAATGCCGTTGGTGACGAGCTGGACGATGCTGCCGATCAGCGCGACGTCGGCGCCGAACTTGGCCGCCTCGGCGCGATTGACGTCGAGGCGCCACTCGATCCCCGGCATCGGCCGCGTGTCCTCGATGTTGACCACGCCGGGGATGCGCTCCATTTCGGCACGGATGCGCGCCACCGTATCCTGAAGGACATCCAGTGAGTCTGCCGCCACCTCGATGTCGATGAGCTTGCCTTGCTGCGGCCCTTCTTCGGGGCGCCGCACCTCGATGTCGATGCCGGCGATGTCGGCAACGCGTGCGCGGATATCCTCGATGATCTCGCGTGCCGGCGGCCGCGTGCGCCAGTCGGCGAAGTTGAGGCGGATCGAGCCGATCTGGTCGGCGCCGCCGCCGGCGTTGGGGATGCCGGAGCGCACGTAGATGGTGTCGATGCCGGGCACGTCGGTGACGCGCGATTCGACCTGGCGCACGAGGAGGTCTTTTTCCTGCACCGAGAGGTCGCCGCGCGCGCGGATGTCGATCGAGCCCTGCGCGGGTTCGACGTCGGGGAACATCGACAGGCCCTTGCCGAACAGGCCATAGGCGATATAGATGCCGATCAATCCGGCGATCATGCCGATGACAAAGCGCAGCGGCTTGTCGATGGCCCAGCCGGCGAGGCGCAGATAACGGCCGGTCCAGCCACCGATGGTGGTGAGGTCGCCGCTTTCGGCAGCGATCATGTCGCGACGAAGGCCCGCGCTGTAGGCGCCGGGCCGGCCGATGAGGCTGCCGAGTGCGGGGATGAAGAGCAGTGCCATGGCCAGCGAGGCGCCGAGGGTGAAGATCAGCGTCGCCGGCAGGAACTTGAGAAAACTGCCGGTGAGCCCCGGCCACATCACCAGCGGTGCGAAGGCTGCCAGCGTCGTCGCCGTCGAGGCGATCACCGGCCAGGCCATGCGTCGTGCCGCCTCATCGTAGGCCTGCTGGCGCGGCAGGCCCTCGGTCATCTTGCGATCGGCGAGTTCGGTGACGACGATGGCGCCGTCGACGATCATGCCGACGGCCATGATCAGGCCGAACAGCACCACCATGTTGATCGTCATGCCGGCGAGGTCGAGGAGGATGAAGGCGGCGAAAATCGCACCGGGGATTGCCAGCCCGACGAGCAGCGCGCTCTGGATGCCGAGGATGCCGATCAGGCAGATCGAGACCAGCACCACGGCGGCGGCGACGTTGTTCGTCAGGCTGTTGAGATTGCGCTGCACCCAGTTCGACTTGTCGCGCGAGTAGATGTACTGCACGCCCGGCGGCCAGGCCGGCTGGCTGGCTTCGATGACGCGCTTGACCTGCGCGACGGTGGTGATGACGTTGGCGCCGGTGCGTTGTACGACCTCGAGGCCGACCGCAGGGCTGCCATTGATGCGCGCGTAGCTGTCAGGGTCCTTGAAGGTACGCCGGACGCTGGCGATGTCGCGGAAGTGCACGACACGCTGTCCGTCGACCTTGATCGGCAGGCCGAGCACGTCGGCGGGCGACTCGATGACGCCGGGCACCTTGATGGCGAAGCGGCCCTGTGCGGCCTGCAGTGCGCCGGCTGCGACCAGGCGGTTGTTGCGCTCGACGAACTGCAGGACTTCGGCGGGCGACAGGCCGTAGCTTTCCATCGCCACCGGGTCGATGAGCACCTCGAGCATTTCCTCGCGCACGCCGACCAGTGTCACCTCGAGCACGCCCGGCACAGCCTCGATCAGGTCCTTGAGCTTGCGGCTCGCCCCCACCAGGACACGCTCCGGCACCTGACCGCCGAGGTTGACCACCAGCATGGGGTCGAACTTCGAGAACTTGACCTCGTTGACCAGCGGCTCCTCAGCCTGGTCGGGAAGCTTGGAGCGCGCGCGGTCGACGCGGTCGCGGACGTCCTGCAGCGCCGTGTCGACGACGACCTCGGGCATGAACTCGAGCGTCACGCTGGCGCGGCCCTCGCCGGCCGAGGCGGTCATCTGCTTGATGCCCTCGACTGTGCGCAGTTCCTGCTCCAGCGGCCTCACCAGCAACCGCTCTGCATCCTCCGGCGAGATGCCGTCGAGTCGCACCGAGACGCTGATGTAGGGGAACTCGATGTCCGGCTCGTTCTCCTTGGGCATCGTGCTCCAGGTGAACAGGCCGAGGGCGATGATCAGGATGTAGAAGACGATCAGCGTGCGGCTGCGGCTGATGGCGCTGGCGATGAGGCCGGCGGTCACGGGCTGCGTCCGGCCAATGCCGTCTCCACGGGGCCGGCGGCCACGGCGTCGACCACCTGGCCGGCGGCGACATAGCCCTGGCCGACGACGATGATGCGTGCAAGCTCGGGCAGACCACTGACCCACACGCCGTTGCCGCTGGAGCGGATGATCTCGACGGGGTGGAAGAACACCCGGTTGTCGTCATCGACCACGCTGACGCCGACCTGTCCGTCGCTGCCCAGCGTCAGCAGCGAGGGCGAGACGCGCTGGGCGAGCTGTGCGCCGGCTTCGATGACCATCTCGGCGGTCACGCCGGCAGGCAGCGCACCGCCGGGGTTCGGCACTTCGAGTTCGACGGCAAAGGTGCGCGTCGCCTCATCGGCAACCGGCGCGAGATAACGGATGTGGCCGCGGGCCTCGGTGCCGGTGATGAGCCGTGCGAGGGCTGGCATGCCGACCCGGACATGCACGGCATCCTGCTCGGCGATGCTGCCGCTGACCACCAGGGTGGTGTGGTCGACGAAGGTGGCGACGGGGTCGCCCTCGCGGATGAAGTCACCGATCTCGACGTGGCGTTCGAGCAGGGTGCCGTCGAAGGGTGCGCGCAGCGCCATGCGCTCGAGGTCGAGCCGGGCGCGGAGGCGCTCGGCGCGGGCGCTCTCCAGTTGGGCAAAGGTTTCGGCGAGCTGGGTGTCGGAAACGTAGCCCGAGGATTTCAGCGCACGCTGTGCTTCCCAGGCGGCTTCGTGCTGACGAACATTGGCCTCCGCTTCCCGGAGGCGTGCCTCGCGGTCACGCAGGTCGAGGCGCAGCAGGAGGTCGCCGCCGCGCGCGGACTTGCCGCGCGGGCTGCCGAGCGCGACGACCCGACCGCTGGTCTCGGCCTTGATCTCGACGCTGCGCGCCGGCGTCGTTCGGCCGTAGACGCTGACCTGGCGTTGTACCGGGGCCGCGCGCTGCTCGCGCACCTGCACCCGGACCGGGGACAGGGATTCCCCGGAGGCGATCCCGGCGGTGGCCACCGCATCCTCTTCCGCACCGCCTGACAGGAACCACACCACCACGGCCGCCAGGGCGATGCCCGCCATCAGCCACGGCCTGGAACCGAGAAAGCGCGTGATCGCCATGGGGATCCCTGAGTGTGCGGAAGGCGTTCGGACTGTAGAGGCTGGCGGTTTCATCAGCCACCGGACCGGCAGCGCCGCCGGTCGATCCAGTGGTTTGTCATGGCCCTGTTCATGACAAACATTTTGTTTATAAATCAAGTATTTGATAAATAAACATGAAGATATTATCAATTGAATTTTCTTGTGTAACTTTTTGTAACGCCGCCGTCCCGGCCCCCGGGGCGGCCATGACGGCGGCGACTGACCGGGCGGTGCACCACCGGTGCCGCGTTGGCCTGCCCGGGACAGGCCACGGTCGGGCGCAAGGGCGTGCTGTTGCGGTCCGCCGAGGCATGTCACCATCGCGTCATGCGTGCATTCGGGATCGCCGGCTACAAGAACGCCGGCAAGACAACGCTGGTCGTGGCACTGGTCAGCGAGCTGAGTGGGCGGGGCTTTCGCGTCGGGACGCTCAAGCACGCCCACCACGACTTCGATATCGATCACCCGGGCAAGGACAGCCACCGTCACCGGCAGGCGGGTGCGGTCGAGGTCGTCATCGCCGCGTCGCGCCGCGTCGCGCGCATCCGCGAACTCGGTGATGGCGGGGAGCCCGCGCTCGACGAGCTGCTTGCCGGCTACACGGGTGTCGACCTGGTGCTGGTCGAGGGTCACAAGGGTGGTGCGCTGCCCAAGCTGGAGGTGCGTCGGGCCGGGGTGCCGGCGCTCGGTGCCGGCGTGCAGGGCCTGGTGGCGATCGTCGGTGATGCGGCGGTGGAGGGTGGTCCGTTGCCGGTCCTGGGTCGCGATGACGTGCCGGCGATCGCCGATTTCATCCTCGCCCGGCTCGGCTTGCCGTGCGCGCCGGCCTGAGGTGCGCTTGTTCTCGCCGGCCGCCCGGCGATAATGGCGGCCCGCCGGCATTGCCGGCCCCGATCGCGCCGTGCCCGACATGACCTCCCCAGGTGCCATTCCCATCCCCGAGCCGCGGCCGCTGCGCGTGGTGGCAGACCGTGACGCCGGCCGCGCCGTCGCCCGCTGCCTGTGCTATGCGGCGTTCTCCGAACTGACGGCATCGCCGCACGAGATCGATCCACGCCCGACGCTGGCCGGGCGGCTCGGCGCAGGCGAGGGCCTGCCCGGCACGGCGGGCCTCGATGCGGTGCTGGCCGAGATCATCGCCGGCGACATCGACGACCTGCGCCGTGAGTACAGCGGCCTTTTCGAGGTCGGTAGCCAGGGGCCGCCGGTGCCGATCCGCGAAGACCTGCAGACCGGGCAGCGGGCGGGAACCCGCGAGGACATCATCCGCTTCTACGAATACTTCGGTTATGCGCTGGCCGAAAAATATGCCTGGCAACCGGACCACCTCTCGGTGGAACTCGAGTTCATGCACCTGCTGTGCCATGGCGAGGCGACGGGCGAGGGTGATCAGGCGTCCTTCCAGCTTGCGCAGGCCGACTTCTCCGATCGTCACCTGATGCGCTGGATCCCCGGCTTGCGCGCCGCCGTCGAACGGATCGCCGCCGGTTCGCGCTATGCACGCGTGCTTGCCTGTCTCGATGAGTTCGTCAGCGCCGATTTTGCCTTCCAGCAGTCGACCATCCGCACGCAGATGAGGCACGACCCGGGTTGAATCGATCCGTCGTCGGGGCGGCCTCCCGGTCGAGCAGCCGGACTCGCTGCCGATAGGTAAATTTGCGTATTTTCGCTGTCAGGAACGGCCGCCGATACTCCCTCGAACGTCATGAATCGGGAACTCCGGATGCACTTGCGCCCGGCAGGCGCACCCGTCGGTATCCGATGAGCAGCACATTCAGCCCCGGCGAGCACTTGGTCTACGTCGTCGACGCCGCGAACGAGTCCCGGCGCGAGACCAGCGGGCTGCTCAGCCGGGCCGGCTTCCAATGCCGTGCTTTCGCCTCGGCCGAAGCCCTGCTCGAGTCGGTCGACAGCGAGCGGCCTTCTTGCATCGTCAGCGAGATGATCCTGCCCGGCATGAGTGCCATCGACCTGACCCATTCGCTGCGCTCGCGCGACTGCATGGTGCCGATCATCGTGCTGGCCCGCCAGGACGATGTCGAGACCGCCGTCGCGGCGCTGCGCAGTTCGGTGGCCGACTACCTCATCAGGCCCTTCGCCGACCGCGACCTCATCCAGCGGTTGCGCCTTGCGCTCCAGCGCCAGGACGACGGTCCGCGGCACTGACCACCGCGGCGCCCGGCAACTTCGTCTCGAAAATCAGGGGCGCCATGCGTATCATGGCGCCCGGCCGGGGAGGGGTGCCGGTTTTCCCCCAGTCACATTACATGCCGAGGCCCGTTATCGGGGGCCTTGATGAGGTTGCCATGTCGCTGATGATCGGAGTTCCGCGCGAAGTCTTTCCGGGCGAGAAGCGCGTCGCCACCGTGCCCGAGGTCGTCGGAAAGCTGGTCAAGCTCGGTTTCCGCGTGACCGTCGAGAGCGGCGCCGGTGACGGCGCCAGTTTCGACGATGCCGCCTACCGCGCCGCCGGCGCGGACATCGCTGCCGATGCGCCAGCCGTCTGGACGGCCGCCGACATCGTCTTCAAGGTGCGTCCACCGACCGGTGCGGAGGTCGAGCTGGCCAGGCCCGGCACCCTGCTCGTGGGTTTCATCTGGCCGGCGCAAAACCCGGAGCTGATGCAGCAGCTCGCTGCGCGCCAGGCGACCGTGCTGGCCATCGATTCGCTGCCGCGCCAGCTGAGCCGCGCGCAGAAGATGGATGCGCTGACTTCCATGGCCAGCATCAGCGGCTACCGTGCCGTCATCGAGGCGGCCAACGCCTTCGGCCGCTTCTTCAACGGCCAGGTGACTGCCGCCGGCAAGATTCCGCCCGCCAGGGTCTTCGTCGCCGGTGCCGGCGTGGCCGGGCTCGCGGCGATCGGCACTGCGGCCAATCTCGGCGCCATCGTCCGCGCCAACGATACCCGCGCCGAAGTCGCCGACCAGGTCGTGTCGCTGGGGGGCGAATTCGTCAAGGTCGACTACGAGGAAGAGGGTTCGGGTGGCGGTGGTTACGCCAAGGTGATGAGCGAGGGCTTCCAGCAGGCCCAGCGCGAGATGTACGCCCGGGAGGCCCGTGAAGCCGACATCATCATCACCACCGCACTGATACCGGGCAAGCCGGCTCCCCGGCTGATCACCGCCGAGATGGTCCGGGGCATGAAGCCCGGCAGCGTGATCGTCGACATGGCGGGCGAGCAGGGCGGTAATTGCGAGCTGACGGAGCCCGGCCAGGTGGTGGTCCGTCACGGCGTCACCATCGTCGGCTATACCGACCTGCCGAGCCGACTGGCGAAGCAGTCGTCGACGCTCTATGCCAACAATCTGCTGCGCCTCACCGAGGAGCTGTGCAAGGCGAAAGACGGCAGCGTCGACGTCAACATGGAAGACGATGCCATTCGCGGTCTGACGGTCATCAAGGATGGTGAGGTCACCTGGCCGCCGCCGCCGTTGAATCTGCCCGCCCCGCCGCCGCCGGCCAAAGGGGCCGCCACGCCCCCCGCGGCCAGGAAGTCCGGCCATGGCCACGGCGCCGGCGAGCCGACGTCTGCCAGGGCGCTCGCCGGGATCTTCGCCGTCGGCGCGTTGCTCTTCTGGCTCGTCGGCGCCTATGCCCCGGCATCCTTTCTGTCGCACTTCACGGTGTTCGTGCTGGCCTGCTTCATCGGCTACATGGTGATCTGGAACG
>CAYQIV010000044.1:0-8728 GCA_964417725.1 uncultured Chromatiaceae bacterium | reverse complement strand
TGGTGGAGGCGGCGGGAATCGAACCCGCGTCCGCAAGCCCTCTGCCCTGTGATCTACATGCTTATTCCGCCTTTGATCTTGCTGGCGGCTACCCGACGGACAGGGAAGACCGACAGCCAGTCCAGTGGTGGTCTTTAACGATTGCGCCCTGGACGAGCCCGCACGCGATCCTGTGAAGGGTGACTCCCGGGTCCGGATCGCACAGGCACGGCTCCGGTCGGAAGGCTCACGGCCGGTTTTTAGGCGGCGAGAGCGTAGTTGTCGTCGTTGGCAACTATGAGGTTTGCAGATGGATTAACGAGGTGATCTGCACCTCGGCATGCACCCAGGGGTTCGCAACCCACGTCGAATCCAGGTCGCCCCCGTGATGTTCGTCGTCCGTGCCCTGAGACCAGGCACGTGCCGGGAAGTTTAGGCGCCGGCAAGGAAAAGGCCAAGGGCGCGTGTCACGTGCGGTGCGCCGGCCATGCAGGGGGCGGGGTATCGGCGGCGGAATCCGGTTGGCCAGAGACACAGAAATAAGATCAACGAATGATCGCAATATATTGAATTTAAATTGCTTTCAGTGTCTGAGCAGGCGCTGCTTCTGGCGCTGCCAGTCGCGGGATTTCTCGCTGGCGCGTTTGTCGTGGGCCTTCTTGCCCTTGCCGAGACCGAGGCGGATCTTGGCGCGGCCCTTGTGCCAGTACATCGACAGCGGCACCAGCGCGTAGCCGCCGCGTTCGACGGCGCCGACGAGGCGGTCGATCTCGCGGCGGTGGAGGAGCAGCTTGCGCGTCCGCGTGGGGTCGGGCCGGACATGGGTCGAGGCGCTGTTGAGCGGCGAGATATGGCAGCCGAGGAGCCAGGCCTCGCCGTTTCTCAGCACGGCATAGCTTTCCTTGAGGTTGATGCGCCCGGCGCGCAGGCTCTTGACTTCCCAGCCCTCGAGGACGATGCCGGCCTCGTGGTCATCCTCGATGGCGAAGTCATGGCGCGCCGCGCGGTTGTCGGCGATGAGCTTGCGGGCCTCGGCGGCGGGTTTTTTCGGCGCGGCCATGCGAAAGGTTGTGGGGAATCAACGAAACGGGCAACAATCCTGCCAGATTTTGCCGTGCAGTGGCGGGCTGTTTGGGTTGTCCGTCGCGATGCCGCCAATGGCGTCTCTGCGGGGGTGAAGCCCGGCGGACAACGGCGACGATGGGTGGAAGTGTCATTCCGGAGTGTCTGCGTGCGTGAGGTCCAACGTTCGGCGATCGTGCCGTATTCGGCCGCGGCGATGTTCGACATCATCGCCGACATCGATGCCTATCCGGCTTTCCTGCCCGGCTGCAGCGCCAGCCGCATCATCACGCGGGATGCGCAGGGCGTGCTGGCCAGCCTGTCGCTGAGCAAGGGGCCGCTGCAGGCGACCTTCACCACGCGCAACGAGATGCAGCCGCCGGCGCGCATCGGCATGCACCTCAGGGACGGGCCGTTCCGCGAGCTGGAAGGGGAGTGGCAGCTCGCGCCGCTGGGCGAAAGCGGCTGCCGGATCACGCTGCGGGTGCGTTTCGAGTTCAGCAACAAGGCCAGCGACCTGCTGCTCGGGCCGGTCTTCGAAGTGACCTGCAACAGCCTCGTCGATGCCTTCGTCAGCCGGGCCCGCGCGTTGTATGGCTGAGCGGCCGAAGGACGGGCAGCTCGTGGTTGAGGTGGCCTGCGCGCTGCCTGACCGGCAGCGGCTGGAGACGCTGGCGGTGGCGCCGGGCACGACGGCACGCCGGGCGGTGGTCGACGCCGGCATCGGTGTGGCGTTTCCGGAAATCGACGTGGCACGGTGCCCGCTCGGCGTATGGGGCCGGCCGGTGGCCGATGACGCCGTCCTGCGCGAGGGTGACCGCGTCGAGGTGTACCGGCCGCTCGACTGCGACCCGCGTGAGGCGCGACGGCGGCTGGCGGCGGCGGATGCGCGCCGGGCCGGTGTGCCGCTCAACCGCCGGGCTTGAGCGGCACGTCGCGCTGCACGTCGCGCACGGTATCGCCGTCGAACCGGACGATCAGCCAGCGGCGCTGGACCTCGCCCTTGCGGCCGGGGTCGAGGTAGTAGACGTAGTCCCAGCGGTCGTGGTGGAAGGGGTCGCGGACCATCGGCGTGCCGAGCAGAAAGCGCACCTGGCTGCGCGTCATGCCCGGGCTGATGACCTCGACCTGCCCGGCGTCGAGCAGGTTGCCCTGCTGTATCTCGACGCGGTACACGCAGCCGGGCAGGGCCAGCACGGTGCCGAGGCACAGGGCAGCCAGGATCGGGCGGTGGGTGCGGCGATCGGTCACGAACTTGTTGCCCATCGGCGGGCTGGTGGATAATCGGCCCGCATCATAGCCGATCGTTGTCGCCCGTCCACCCCGCTTCGAGGTTTGCCGTGTCCGATTCCGCCAATGAGCGCGACAACCTGCGCAACGCCGGCCTCAAGGTCACCGCGCCACGGCTGCGGATCCTCGAGATCCTCCACGAGAGCGGCGGCCGGCACCTGGCGGCGGACGAGATCTACCGCATGCTCAAGGACGCGGGTGACGACATCGGCCTGGCCACCGTCTACCGCGTGCTGACGCAGTTCGAAGCGGCCGGCCTCGTCGCCCGCCATCATTTCAGCGGCGACCACTCCGTGTTCGAGATCGACTCCGGTGGTCACCATGACCACATGGTCTGCCTGGTCACCGGGCGCGTCGTCGAGTTCACCAACGAGCAGATCGAGGCCCTGCAGCGCGAGATCGCCGGCCAGCATGGTTTCGAACTCGTCGACCACCGCCTCGTGCTGTACGTGCGTCCGCGCAAGGACTGAGCGGCGGGCCGCTCCGGCCGCCCGTTTGCGCGCCCCGGCGCCCTGTACGGTCAATCCGCGAAAGGCGCCTCGTTGCCGGCCGCGTCGATCATCTCGCGGGCATGGGCCCGGGTTTTCGCCGTGATGCGCGTGCCGCCGAGCATGCGTGCCGTTTCCTCCAGCCGTTCCCGCGCATCGAGCAGTCGCACGGTGGTGCGCGTCACCTCGCCCTCGGCCCGCTTGGCGACTGCGGCATGCTGGTGGGCCTGGGCGGCAACCTGCGGCAGGTGGGTGATGCACAGCACCTGATGGCGGGTGCCCAGCGTGCGCAACTGGCGGCCGACGATCTCGGCCACCGCGCCGCCGACGCCGGCGTCGACCTCGTCGAAGACCAGCGTCGCCACGCCCTTGCGGCCGGCGGCCACGACCTGGATGGCGAGATGGATGCGCGACAGCTCGCCCCCCGAGGCGATGCGCGCCATGGCGGCCGGCGGCTGGCCGGGATTGGTGCTGACGAGGTACTGGACGTCGTCGGCCCCGTCGGCCCCGACATCCCGCGGCGTGACCTCGACGACGAAACGCCCGCCAGCCATGCCGAGCTGTGTCATCTGTGCGGTAACGGCTTTTTCCAGGCGTCGCGCGGCTTTGAGGCGGCTGGCGGTGAGGTGTGCCGCCTGCGCCGTCAGCGCCTCGAACAGGGCGTCGCGCTCGCGCCGCAGCGTGGTGCCGTGCCGCTCGTGGTTCTCGAGATCATCGAGTTCGCGGGCCAGTGCCGTGCGCAGCGCCGGCAGCGCATCGGCTTCCACCCGGTGCTTGCGTGCCAGGTCATGGAGTGCGGCGAGGCGGTCTGCCGCCTCGGACTCGCGGCCGGGGTCCTGCTGGACGGCGTCAAGACGGGTGCGTGTCGCATCGATGGCCTCGCGGATCTGGATCGCGGCGGCATTGAGCAGTTCGACCGGTGGGGTGAGTTGCGGGTCGACGGCGGCCAGGTCGGACAGCACGCGCAACGCGCGCGCCACGCCGGCATCGGCCCCGCGCTCGTCGTCGTCGAGGTGGCCGAGCGCGCTGTCGAGCCCGGCGGCGATACGGCTGGCATGGCTCAGCAGCCGCAGTTCGTCGGCCAGCGCGGTGGCCTCGCCGGGCTGCGGGTTGAGCGCCGCGAGCTCGTCGAGCTGATGGCGCAGCAGCGCGCAGCGCGCATCGCGGTCGGTCATGGCGGCCTCGGCGCGGTCAAGGGCTGCTGCCGCTGCTTGATGGCGGGCGTGGGCGGCCTGCACGGCCTCGCGCAGCGCGGCGTGGTCGGCATAGCTGTCGAGCGCGTCGCGTTGCACGGCAGGGTGGCGCAGCGAGTGGTAGTCGGCCTGACCGCAGATGTCGATCAGCCGGCTGCCGAGTTCGCGCAGCCCCTGCACCGGCACCGGCCGGCCGTTGATCCACGCGCGCGAGCGGCCATCGCTGCCCACCACCCGGCGCAGCACGCATTCGTCGCCGTCGTCCAGTGCGTTGTCACGCAGCCAGTCCAGGCCTGGCGTGGCCTCTGCATCCAGCCGGAAAGTGGCGCTGACGTCGAGACGTTCGGCACCGCTGCGCACCGCGCGGGCGTCGGCGCGCTCGCCGGTGGCCAGCGCCAGGGCATCGATGAGGAGGGACTTGCCGGCGCCGGTTTCGCCGGTCAGGGCGGTGAACCCGGCGGCAAGGGCCAGATCGGTGTCCTCGATGACCGCCAGGTCGCGCACGTGCAGGGCCGTCAGCACGGTGACGGCCTCAGTGGCCCCGCCCGCCGCCGTGGCTGGTGCCGGCGGGGCCATTGGTCGCCTGGCCGCGCGGTGTGTCACGACCCCAGTGCAGCTTCCCGCGCAGGATGCCGAAGTAATCGTAGCCGCGCGGGTGGATGAGCTCGATGCCGGTGGCGGCGGCGGCGATGCGCACACGGGAGCCGGGCCCGAGGTGGCCGAGGACTTCGCCGTCGCACGTCACGCAGGCGTTGCCGGCGGCGTCCTTGCCGGGCTCGTCCTCGCGCAGCCGCACCTCGGCGAGCCGGTTGCCCGGGATGACGATGGGTCGGTCGCTGAGCGTGTGCGGGCAGATCGGTGCGAGCAGCAACGCATCCAGGGACGGCTCGATGATCGGCCCGCCGCAGCTCAGCGCGTAGGCCGTCGAACCCGTCGGCGAGGCGACGATGATGCCGTCGCCGAGGTGTGTGTTGACGTAGTTGCCGTCGACGAAGGTCTGGTACTCGAGCATACGTCCGCTGTCGTCGCGCTTGACGACGACATCGTTGAGCGCCAGGCCGCGCGCCAGGCGACGACGGCCGCGGTAGATCTCGGCGCACAGCATCATGCGCCGTTCGATGACATAGTCGCCGTCGAGCACTTCATCGAGTCGCGCCAGCATCTGCCCGGGGCTGATATCCGCGAGGAAACCGAGCCGGCCCTGGTTGATGCCGAGCAGCGGGATGCCCTTGCCGACGATGCGTCGCGTGGCATAGAGCATGCTGCCGTCGCCGCCCACAGCGATGGCCATGTCGGCGCCATCGGCGAGTCGCGCCTCGCTGCAACGGGACACGCCCGGGACGGCGCTGCGCGTGCCGGCCGCGAGGTGCGCGCGCACCGTGCAGCCGCGCCCGACGAGGTGGCCGGCCAGGGTGTCGAGGGTCTGGGCCACGCGGGGTTCATGCCGGTTGCCCATCAGCGCGATGGTCGTGAAGGGCCGTGGCGGAATCTTGCGCATGGGGGCCTGCCTGCGGGGGTGGTCGTCGGATCGGGTGAGTGGTGCCGTGCAGCCAGCCGCCACATTACGGGCCGGCGCTGTCGCGGGCAAGAGAGTTTCCTGTTTTTGCTTTATCGATCATTGTCTTGACACTCTCGGGGGCGGATTGCTAGCGTGGCGGCCCGTTGCGCAGCCCCCGCGTATGCCGGCATGAGTGTGGAATCACAGTTGCCTGAACTGCCGTCGGAGCGTGCGCGCCTCATCCTGCGCGCGCTCGTCGAGCAATACATCCGCGAGGGTCAGCCGGTCGGCTCGCGGGCCCTGTCGCGCAGCACCGGGCTCGACCTCAGCCCGGCGACCATCCGCAACGTGATGGCAGATCTCGAAGAACTCGGCTTCATCGCCTCGCCCCACACGTCGGCCGGGCGCGTGCCCACCGCCAGGGGGTACCGCTTTTTCGTCGACACCTTGCTCCGCCTGCAGCCGATGTCGGCCAACGACCTGTCGATCATCGAGTCGACCCTCGAAGAAGGCCTGCGCCGGGATCCGCGCGGCGTGGCCGCGGCCGCTTCATCGGCGTTGTCGTCCCTGACGCGGATGGCTGGCGTGGTGACGATCCCCAGGCAGCCGCACGTCGCCTTCCGCCACATCGAGTTCATTGCCCTCGGCGGGTGCAGGGTGCTGGCAATCCTCGTCGTCAATGACGCCGAGGTCCAGAACCGCATCCTCGACGTCGATCGCGACTACGGTGCAGAGGAGCTGCAACGCGCTGCGGCCTACCTCAACGCCCGCTTCAGCGGGCAGGATCTGGCGCAGATGCGCAACAGCATCATCGAGTCCCTGCGCGACACCCGGGAATCGATGAACCGCCTCATGCTCGACACCATCAAGGTCGCCGAGCGGGCGCTCGAGCCACCGCCGGGCGAGCCCGGCTACGTCATGAGTGGCGAGACGCACCTGATGAGCTTCCATGAGCTGTCCAATGTCGACAAGCTGCGCCAGCTCTTCGAGGCCTTTGCCCAGCAGCGCGAGATCCTCAGCCTGCTCGATCGCAGCGTCGTCGCCCAGGGCGTGCAGATCTTCATCGGCGAGGAGTCCGGATACCGCATCCTCGACGAGTGCAGCATCGTCACGGCACCCTACAATGTCGACGACAAGGTCGTCGGTGTGCTCGGCGTCATCGGTCCGACGCGCATGGCCTACGAGCGCATCATCCCGATCGTCGAGATCACGGCACGGATGGTCGGCTCGGCCTTGAATTCCGGCCAGACGTCCCCATAAGGGTCCAGGGCCTGGCCGTGCGCCAGCCCCGGCCCTGTTGTCCCAGGAAGAAAACCGACGATGAATGCAGACAACCCCGACGCGCCGCCTGTCACCCCCGAGAACCCGGCGGCCGACGACGAATCAAGGGCGGCTGAGGCCGCGGAAACGACACCGGGCGACGCGACGGCGCTGCGCGAGGCGCTCGCCCAGGCCGAGGCCACCGCGGCAGAGAACTGGAACCGCTACCTGCGCGCCGTTGCCGAACTCGACAACCAGCGCAAGCGGGCGGCCCGCGATGTCGAGGCGGCGCGCCGCGCCGGCGTCGAACGCCTGGCCGGCGAACTGCTGGCCATCGCCGACAGCCTCGAACTGGGCATCGGCTCCGGAGACGGGGCCAGCGCCGAGTCGCTGCTGGCCGGCAAGCAGGCCACGCTGCGCCTGCTGCAATCGGCTTTCGAACGCTTTGCCATCGAGGCGATCGACCCGCAGGGTGAGGCGTTCGACCCGCAGTTCCACGAGGCCATGGGCATGCAGTCCTCGCCGACGGCCGCGCCGGGTTCAGTGATGGCCGTGCTGCAGAAAGGCTACCGGCTGGGCGACAGGCTGCTCCGCCCGGCACGGGTCATCGTCGCTGGCGAGCCGTTGCAGGTTGATGGTGCCGGGGGCGAGAACGCCGCAGACGGGCAGGGCGGCTGACGCAGGTCTTGAAACGGCCGGTCCTGCCCCCATTTCCGGTGGCAGGTATCCGGTTTCATGGTTATTTGATGGAGTGAATGATGGGCAAGGTAATCGGCATCGACCTGGGAACGACCAATTCCTGCGTCGCCGTCATGGAAGGCGACAAGCCGAAGGTCATCGAGAACAGCGAGGGCGACCGCACCACGCCGTCGATCATCGCCTTCACCAAGGATGGCGAGGTGCTGGTCGGCCAGGCGGCCAAGCGCCAGGCGGTAACCAATCCCGCCAACACGCTGTTTGCCGTCAAGCGGCTGATCGGCCGGCGCTATGAGGACGACGTCGTGCAGCGAGATGCCAGCATGGTGTCGTACAAGATCGTCAAGGCCGACAACGGCGATGCCTGGGTCGAGGCGGCCGGCAAGCCCATGGCCCCGCCGGAGATCTCGGCGCGCGTCCTCATGAAGATGAAGAAGACTGCCGAGGATTATCTCGGCGAGCCCGTCACCGAGGCGGTCATCACCGTGCCGGCCTACTTCAACGATTCGCAGCGCCAGGCCACCAAGGATGCCGGGCGCATCGCCGGCCTCGAGGTCAAGCGCATCATCAACGAGCCGACGGCGGCGGCGCTGGCCTATGGCATGGACAAGCAGCGCGGTGACCGCAAGATCGCCGTCTATGACCTCGGCGGCGGTACCTTCGACATCTCGATCATCGAGATCGCCGAGGTCGATGGCGAGCACCAGTTCGAGGTGCTGGCGACCAATGGCGACACTTTCCTCGGCGGCGAGGATTTCGACCTGCGCATCATCCAGTACCTGTCGGGCGAGTTCCAGAAGGAAAGCGGCATCGACATCGGCCGTGATCCGCTGGCCATGCAGCGCCTCAAGGAGGCGGCAGAGAAGGCCAAGATCGAGCTGTCGTCACAGCAGCAGACCGACGTCAACCTGCCCTACATCACCGCGGATGCCTCCGGGCCGAAACACCTCAACATCCGTCTGACGCGGGCCAAGCTCGAGTCGCTGGTCGACCAGCTGGTCAGCCGCACCATCGAGCCGTGCCGGGTTGCGCTCAAGGATGCCGGGCTCAAGGTCGGCGACATCGACGACGTGATCCTCGTCGGCGGCCAGACGCGCATGCCCAAGGTGCAGGAAGCGGTGCGGGCGTTCTTCGGCCGCGAGCCGCGCAAGGACGTCAACCCCGACGAGGCCGTGGCGGTCGGCGCCGCGATCCAGGGCGGCGTGCTGTCCGGACAGGTCAAGGATGTGCTGCTGCTCGACGTCACGCCGCTGTCTCTCGGC
>CAYQIV010000043.1:0-8916 GCA_964417725.1 uncultured Chromatiaceae bacterium | reverse complement strand
ATTCCGAGATCGACATCGCCTCGCTGCGCCAGTACCAGTGGGAGAACATCAAGCCGCAGGTCGACCATGTCATCTTCCCGGACGGCAAGCGCATCATCGTGCTGGCCGAGGGCCGCCTGGTGAACCTCGGCTGCGCCACCGGCCACCCGAGCTTCGTGATGTCCAACTCGTTCACCAACCAGGTGCTCGCGCAGATCGACCTGTGGCAGAACCCGGGCAAGTACCAGAAAAAGGTCTACGTGCTGCCCAAGCACCTCGACGAGCGCGTCGCGCGCCTGCACCTGAAGAAAATCGGTGCACAGCTCACCACGCTGACGCAAAAGCAGGCCGACTACCTCCGCCTGCCCGTCGAAGGCCCGTACAAGCCCGAGCACTACCGCTACTGAGCCGCCTCACGGCGCCGGGGAACCCGCCCCGGCGCCGGCGGGCTGCCGGGGCGCGCCCGCCCGCCCCTTCAGCGCCCCTGCCCGCGGGCACGCCCGTCACCAGGCCGCCCGTGACCTGCCCGGCAATTCGCCGCAGTACGCGCCCCCGCCGGCACCAGTCTGCGACCTGTATACGGGTACGACCCCCGGCCGATTGGCTACGCTTGGCCTCGACCTCGCGGCAAACCGCCCCACATCCCAGGACCCCGCAGTGGCCGGCCACACCAGCAGAATCCTGCACTTCACCGACACGCACCTGCACGCCAGGCCGGACGCGCAGCTGCGCGGCGCGAACCCGGACGAGAGCCTGCGGCGGGTGGTCGACCATGCGCGGGACGCGGCCGCCGGGAGCGATCTGCTGCTGGTGACCGGCGACATCGCCGACGGGGGCTCGCCGGCGGCATACGCGCGATTCCGCGAGATCACCGCACCGCTCGGGCTGCCGGTGCATTGCCTGCCGGGCAACCATGATGACCCGCGGGCGATGACCGCGGCGTTCCGTGGCGAGGGCCATCACTGCGGCGGCACGCTGCTGTTGCCGCACTGGCAGGTGGTGCTGCTCGACAGCTGCGCCGCCGGCGATGACGGCGGCTGGCTCGCGGCGGACGAGCTGGCCCGGCTCGACGACGCGCTGGCCCGTCATCCGCAGCACCACGCGCTCATCGCGCTGCACCATCACCCGGTGCCGACGGGCAGCCGCTGGCTGGACGAGGTGGGGCTGCGCAACGCCGCGGCGCTGCTGGCGGTCCTCGACCACCACGCGCACGTGCGGCTGCTGCTCTGGGGCCACGTGCACCAGACGATGGAGCGGCACCATGCCGGGATACGCCTGATGAGCACGCCATCGACCGGGGTGCAGTTCCTGCCGGGCAGCGACCACTTCGCCCTCGACACGCGGCCGCCGGCGTATCGCCGCCTGGACCTGCATGCCGATGGCGGCATCGAAAGTCACCTCGTGTGGGTAGAATGAGCGCGTGTCTCATCGTTTCCGCATGTGCCGCTGGCCGCTCGTCTTCACGCTGCTCGCGGGCGGGCTGGCGGCGAGCCTGCCGGCCGCCGCGCTGCCGCTGTGGGAGTTGAAGGACACCGGCAACCGCATCGTCCTGCTCGGCTCGATCCACTACCTGCGCTCCGCAGACTATCCGCCGGCCAGCCGCCTCGACGGGCTCGTCGAGGCCGCCGACGTGGTCGTCATGGAACTGGACATGGACGACCAGGACCCGCAGGCGAACAGCGCAACGCTGACGGCGCTGGCCATCGACACCCGGGGCCGCGGGCTGCGCGTGCTGCTCGGCGCGCAGGCCTGGGCCACGGCGCGCGCGCGCGCCGCGGCGCTCGACATCGACCTGGCGAGCCTCGGTGAATTCGAACCGTGGTATGCGGCGCTGGCGGTAACGCAGCTGCGCCTCGCGCAACTGGGTTTCGACCCGGCGCTGGGCATCGAATCGCGGCTGATGGCGCTGGCGGACAAACACGGCCGCGAGATCCACGGGCTCGAGTCCTTCGCCGGCCAGCTGCGTGCCCTCGACACGCTGCCGGCCGATGCCCAGCGCGAGTTCCTGCTCGCGACGCTCGAAGAGGCGGCGGAAACCGACACCATCGCGGACACCACCGTCGACGCATGGACCCGCGTCGACCTCCGGACGCTGGAGGACGACCTGCTGCAGGGCGTGAAGCAGCAGCGCGCGCTGTACCGGCAACTCGTCGTCGAGCGCAATGCGCACTTCGCCGAGGCCATCGCCGCGCTGGCCGGCGACGGGCGCGATTACCTCATCGTCATCGGCACCCTGCACCTCGTCGGACCGGACAGCGTCCTGCGGCTGCTCGAACGCCGCGGCATCGCCAGCCAGCCGCTGCCCTGAGACCCTGCGGCGCCCTCCGGGGACCGGCGGGACGTGTCGAGGGGGCCTGACGGCCGCCGCCGGCGCCGTGGCGGGCCTCGCGGCCGGGCAGGCACATCGGTGCACCACCGGTTTCGGTCATTGCTCCCGGCCGCGGCGGAACGGCCGCAGCATCGGCCGCAGCAGGCGCAGCCGCTCGACGGGCCCGGCCGCTTCCAGGCAGCGCTGCTTGTCGGCCAGCGGCATGGGCAGGATCTCGGCCAGCCGGCAGCTGACCCAGGACGCATCCTCGTAACGGCATTCGATGTGCTCATAGAGCCGGCCGAGGTCGTCGATGATCGTCTTGAGCAGCGCCGCCATGCTGCGGAACTCGCCGGGCAGCGCACAGGCAGGCTCGGGCGGCTGCAGCAGCACTTCGCCAACCCACAGGCCGTCCGGCTGGCGTGACGTGGCCTGCAGGCGGAAGCGGTGCGTGCCGTGCGCGGTGATGCCGAGGATGCCGTCGCTGCCCTGGTACCAGTCAACGATCCGCGCCAGCGTGCCGAGATCCGGGGTGTTGAGCCCACCGCCACCGCCCTCCAGGGCCAGGACGACGCCAAAGCCGCTGTCTTCGCGCAGGCAGCGACTGACCATGTCGAGGTAGCGCGGCTCGAAGACGCGCAGCGGCAGTGGCCCTTCGGGGAACAGCACCGTACCCAGAGGGAAGAGCGGCACCGTCATCGTGGTACCGCCAGCCCTCACGCGCCGCTGCCCCCGGACGACCCGGCATCGCGTGCACGGGCCTGCAACGCCGCCTTGAGCGTCTCGCGGATGCCAGCGAAATCGCCGTTGCTCATGACCAGCACGGCGTCGCCGGGACGGCAGGCGGCGACGACGGCCGCGACGATGTCGCCGGTGTCGTCGCAGATGCGCGCCTCGGGCACGTCACGCAGCGCGACCCGCATGTCCCACGTCAGCCCCGGCGGACGGTAGACAAACGCGATGTCGGCCGCACCCAGCGCCGGGCCGAGGGTCTCGGCATGGATGCCGAGCTTCATGCTGTTCGAGCGCGGCTCGAAAACGGCCAGCACGCGCCGCAGGTCGCGGCGGCTGCGCAACGCATCGACGGTGCGACGGATGGCGGTCGGGTGATGGGCGAAATCATCGAAGAGCTGGACCTGCCCGAACTCGCCCAGGCACTGCAGGCGGCGGCGCACGCCGTTGCAGCTGCCGATGGCCGCCATGGCGGCAGCGACCGGCACGCCGGCATGCCGGGCGGCGAGCAGCGCGGCGAGCGCATTCTCGGCGTTGTGCGCGCCGCGCAATCGCCACGCGCAGCGCCCGGCCTCCTGCCCGCCCGCCATGATGCGCAGCGTGCCCGGCGGGTCTTCGGCGGCAACCCAGTCGGCACCGGCGACATCGTCGCGGCCCGCGAAGGCCACCTTCGGCGTCCAGCAGCCCCGCGACAGCAGCGATTCGACGTGCCGGTCGCCGGCCGGCACGACGAGCAGTCCATTGCCCGCGATGCCACGCAGCAGCTGGTGGAACTGGCGGATGATGGCCTCGACATCCGGGTAGATGTCGGCGTGGTCGAACTCGATGTTGTTGATGACGAGGGTACGGGGCCGGTAATGAAGGAACTTGGGGCGCTTGTCGAAGAAAGCCGTGTCGTATTCGTCGGCCTCGATGACGAACACGGGGTCGCTGCCGAGCCGCGCCGAGCAGGGAAAATCGACCGGCATGCCGCCGATCAGAAAGCCGGCGTCACGCCCCGATTGTTCGAAGATCCATGCCAGCAGGCTGGTGGTGGTGGTCTTGCCATGCGTGCCCGACACCGCGATCACCCAGCGATCGCGCAGCACATGGTGCGCCAGCCACTCCGGCCCCGACATGTAGGGAATGCGCCGGTCGAGCAGCGCCTCGACGACCGGCATGCCGCGGCTGACGACGTTGCCGACGATCACCATGTCGGGCCGCATGTCGAGTTGGTCGGCCTCGAAGCCGTCGACGAGTTCGATGCCGAGCGCGCGCAGCTGGTCGCTCATCGGCGGATAGATATTGCGGTCCGATCCGGTGACGCGGTAGCCCGCCTCGCGAGCGATCGCCGCCAGCCCGCCCATGAAAGTGCCGCAGATGCCGAGGATGTGGACGTGCTTCATGCCGGGAATGTACCGATCCTGGTGATGACGTAGTAATTGAGCAGGAAATAGCCGAGTGCCACACCCAGTCCGGCAGCAAAACCCGTGCCCAGCGCCCGGGCGAGGATATGCCCGTTGACGACCTGCGACCAGATGATGATGCCGAGCACCCCCAGCACCGCAACCACCGGCGGCTGCGACGGCGTGCCGCTGGCACTGATCCACAGGTTGAAGGGCAGGATGAACACGGTCAGCAGCGCGCCGGTGCCGAACAGCGCCGTCAGCGTCCGGACGTAGCGGCCGGCGTGCCCGGTGGCCCGCAACAGTGCCCCCAGGCAGACGCACAGCAACAGCACATCGAGGCCGAGGGTCGTGAGCAGCGGCAGGCCGGCACCGAGCACCGGGTAGATCACCGCACCCTGGGCCAGCGCATAGGCGGCACCGCTGACGGCAAGCAGCAGGGTGGAATCGGGCAGGTCCTCGGGACCGAGCCTGCGCAGGGCAATCTGCAGGAATACCTGTATGAGCGTGAGCATCATCGCCGGTGCACGGGCACCGTGCCGTAGGGACGAAGGCGCATGATCCCCTACACTCCCCCCTGACACCAGAGTCGGAGACACCCGCCGTGCTGATCGATCGACAAGAAGCCCTCGACGCCGCCTGTGCGGATATCCGCCCCGGCGAGATCGCGAGCATCGACACCGAATTCATGCGCACGGACACCTATGCCCCCGTGCTGTGCCTCGCCCAGGTGGCGACCGCCCGCCAGGTGTACTGCATCGACGAACTGGCGGGCCTGGACACCACGGCACTGTGGCAACGGCTCGCCACCGGACCCGGCCTGCGCCTGCTGCATGCGGCCAAGCAGGACATGGAGGTCCTCTGGCTGCGCCACCGCCTGCTGCCGGCGCCGCTTTTCGACACGCAGATCGCCGCGGCGCTGGTCGGCCATCCGGCGCAGATGGGCTATGCGGCGCTGGTCAAGGCGCTGCTGGACATCGAGATCGACAAGACACACACGCGCGCCGACTGGTCGAGGCGGCCACTGGCACCGGCCCTGCTCGACTACGCGGCGAACGACGTCGTGCACCTGCCGGCGCTCCACGCGCTGCTGGAGGAACGCCTCGAGGCCCTCGGCCGCCTGGCATGGGCCATGGAAGACAGCGCGCGGCTGGTCGACGGCGCGCTGTACGAGCCGGCGGCGGACAAGGCCTGGGAACGCCTCACCGCCATCGCCCACCTGCCGGTGCCGGCCCAGCTGCGCGCCCGGCGGCTGGCCACCCTGCGCGAAGCCGAGGCGATCCGCGCCGACCGGCCACGGCAGTGGATCTTCTCCGACAAGTCGCTGCTGGACATCGCCATGCGGGCCCCGCAGGACCTCGACGCGCTGGCGCACTGCGAGGACCTGCCGGCCGGGGTGCTGCGCCGGCGCGGCGCCGCCATCCTGCAGGCCGTGGCCGAAGCAGACGCCGACCCGGCGACCGGCAGCGGCCTCGCGCAGCGCGGCCGGCCGGATCCCGAAGCCCGCAAGGCCGTGGCCCACCTCGCCAGGGTCGTCGAGGGCCGCGCGTCGGCCCTGGGCATCGCACCGGAACTGCTGGCCACGCGCAAGGACCTGGCGGCACTGGTGCGCGGCGAGCGCGACCTGAGGCCGCTCGAGGGCTGGCGCCGGGAGGAAGTCGGCCGGGCGCTGCTCGAGGCCCTGCCGGATGGTCAGTGAGCGATGGCCGCCTTCAGCCGCCCGTAGACATCGTCGACGCTGCCGTCGCCGCTGACCTCGCACAGCAGGCCGAGGTTGCGGTAATGCGCGACCAGCGGCTCGGTCTGGCTGCGGTAGACCCGCAGCCGGTTGGCGATGGTCTCCTCGTTGTCGTCGGCGCGCTGGATGAGTTCGCCGCCGGCGGCCAGACAGGCGTCGATGTCCTCGCGCGGCGAAAAATGCACGTTGAGGAGCTTGCCGGTCACCGAGCAGGTACGCCGGCCGGTGAGCCGCTTCATGAGGATGTCGAAGTCGACGTCGATGAGCACGGCGGCGTCGAGCGGCCGACCGAGCCCGTCCAGCACGGCATCGAGGGCCCGGGCCTGGGCGATGTTGCGCGGGAAGCCGTCGAGGATGAAGCCGGCGTCGGCGTCCTTCTCGCGCAGGCGGTCCTCGATGATGCCGAGCACGATCTCGTCGCTGACGAGGTCGCCGGCATCCATCGCGGCCCGCGCCCGCAGGCCGAGCGGCGTGCCGGCACCGACGGCCTGGCGCAGGAGGTCGCCGGTCGAGACCTGGGGGATGCCGAGTTCGGCCATCAGCTTGTGGGCCTGTGTGCCCTTGCCCGACCCGGGAGCCCCGAGCAGTACGATTCTCACGCGTGATACTCCTGACTGGCGCCGCGCGGGGCCGCGGCGGCGGACGCTGCCGACCGGGCCGCTAAGCTACCGTCGCTTTCCCGCGACGTCAAACCGGGACCTGCGCTGTGGTATTTTCCGCGCCAGGCGACCCGCCGGCGCGGGTGCCGGAGCCACGGAGTACGACGATGAAAAAACGCAACGCCTTCTATGCCCAGTCCGGCGGCGTCACGGCCGTGATCAACGCCTCGGCCTGCGGCGTCATCGAGGAAGCCCGCCGGCGCCGGCGCGAGATCGGCCGGCTCTACGCCGGGCGCAACGGCATCCTCGGCGCCCTGCACGAGGAACTCATCGACACCGGGCGCGAAAGCGCCAGCGCCATCGCCGGCCTGCGCCGCACGCCCGGCGGCGCTTTCGGTTCGGCCCGCTACAAGCTCAAGGGCCTCGACCAGAACCGCGCCGAATACGAACGGCTGATCGAGGTCTTCCGCGCCCATGACATCGGCTACTTCTTCTACAACGGCGGCGGCGACTCGGCCGACACCTGCCTGAAGGTCTCGCAGCTCGGTGCGAAGCTCGGCTACCCGCTGACCGCCATCCACATCCCCAAGACCGTCGACAACGACCTGCCACTGACCGACACCTGCCCGGGCTTCGGCTCGGTGGCCAAGTACGTCGCGGTGTCGACGCGCGAGGCCGCGCTCGACGTGGCCTCGATGTCGCGCACGTCGACCAAGGTCTTCATCCTCGAGGTGATGGGCCGCCATGCCGGCTGGATCGCCGCCGCCGCGGGGCTGGCCGGCGACGGCCCGGCGCAGGCGCCGCACATCATCCTGTTCCCGGAAGTGCCGTTCGACCGCCGGGCCTTCCTGCAGCGCGTGAAGGCCACCGTGCAAAAGCACGACTACTGCGTGGTGGTCGTCAGCGAGGGCGTCCGCGATGCCGAAGGGCGCTTCCTCGCCGATGCCGGCACCAGCGACGCTTTCGGCCACCGCCAGCTCGGCGGCGTGGCCACGGTCATCGCCACCCTGGTGCGCGACGAACTGAAGCTGAAATACCACTACGCCGTCGCCGACTACCTGCAGCGCTCCGCGCGCCACATCGCCTCGCGCGTCGACGTCGAACAGGCCTATGCCGTGGGCCGCGAGGCCGTCAGGCTGGCGCTGGCCGGCCACAACGCCGTGATGCCGGCGATCGTGCGCAAGTCGGCGCAGCCCTACCGCTGGACGATCCGCCCGGTGCCGCTGGCGAAGGTCGCGAACCGCGAAAGGATGATGCCGCGCAACTACATCACCCGCGACGGCTTCGGCATCACCCGGGCGGCACGTCGTTACCTGGCGCCGCTCATCCAGGGCGAGGACTACCCGCGATTCCGCGAGGGGCTGCCCGATTATGTGACGCTGAAGCATATCGAAGTGCCGAAAAAGCTCGTTCCTTTCGCTGGAAAAGGCCGCTGAGGACTGCCCGGGCGCTGGCGGCGCCGGCCATTGATGCTATGATTGCCGGCCTTTTTGGGGGTTCGCCCGGTAAAGGACTGCGGATCGCGCCCACGGCGCGAGACTCGCGGCGCAGGCCGAACAGCCTTAAATAGATAAGCGACGACCCGGCATCGGGCGCCCCGCGGGGCTTCCGGGCACGGCCGCAGGCGTGCGGCCCCGATGATCTTCATTCTGGGAGGACTGTCATCCATGTCTACCGACCTGGCCCTCTGGCTGGCTATTGGCGCTTCATTCCTGGCCATCCTCTATGGCGCATTCTCGGTGCGCTGGATCCTGGCGCAGTCGCCCGGCAACGCGCGCATGCAGGAGATCGCCACGGCGATCCAGGACGGTGCCCGCGCCTACCTCAACCGGCAGTACTCGACCATCGCCATCGTCGGCGTGATCCTCGCCATCGTGCTGGCCTGGGCGCTGGGCATGGCCACGGCGGTCGGCTTCGTCATCGGTGCCGTGCTCTCGGGGGCAGCCGGCTACATCGGCATGAACATCTCCGTGCGCGCCAATGTGCGCACCGCACAGGCCGCCAGCGTCGGCCTCAACCCGGCCCTGCAGATCGCCTTCCGCGGCGGCGCCATCACCGGCATGCTGGTCGTCGGCCTCGGCCTGCTCGGCGTGTGGCGCTTCAACTCCGACGTGCGCGGCATGATCGGCGAAGACGGCGCACTGCACGCCCTCGTCGGCCAGGACTACGGCGGAG
>CAYQIV010000042.1:0-9216 GCA_964417725.1 uncultured Chromatiaceae bacterium | reverse complement strand
GACCGGGAGTTTTCAGCCTTGACTCAACCGTCCGTGGAAATGGGGTAGAACCCCTAAACCACGTATCCGACACAGCACCCGAGAGCATCGCGGCAACGAATCCGTTAGCCGCGCCAACGGCCAGTCTCGCCATGAGCCGCCAACCGAGCAGCTTTCGCCACAGCAGCGCGCAGCCGGCAAAGTACCCAATCAAGTACACGACGAGCAGCAGCATCGGCGACACCTGACTGCCGACCAGCGTCAGCCACAGATAGAATGCGGCTGTTGCGATGCCGAGGACGGCAGTTGCTATAAGCGGCCTCACGGCTTGCCGCCAGCACTCCGATACAGGTTCCCTGGCCAGAAAGTGTTTGGCGTGACGTTCGGAAAGAAGGGCGAGCCCGTCACCACGTTGGACACGTTTATCGCGCAGGACGCAATTCTCGGCGGACCGAACTCGTTAACGATTCTTCCTACGAGCCGCTTCTCTTCCTCCGCGCTAGTGTTCTGGCAGGTCATCTCTGTTCTGTCGGGCTTGTGGAACTCGGCGAACAATTTCAAGTTTACCGCGTCACCTTCGAGCCAATCTCCGGTTCCTCCGCCGTGAGTTCTGGCATACGCCCCGCTGGGATCAAACAGAAACGGAGCACCATCCCCTTGCGACATGTACAGGGCCGAATGGTTACGAATGCCCCACGAGTTCGTTGTCACCACCACGCACGTTTCGAGACCAAGAGGATCGACTCCGGTGAGCGGATTCTGCTCAGCATACCCGTACGTATTCGGCCCGCCCTCGATCCCAATCGGATCGCTTTCCAGATACCTCCCCACCTGCGGGTCGTAGTCCCTGAAGTAGTTGTAGTTGATCTTCTCGATGCCGAGCGAAACCTGCCCCGGAAACCGCAGCCGGACGACGGTGCCGGAGGTCTCGATGGATTCGCCAAAGGCATCCGACTCGAAGCGGTAGTTGACCTGCCCGGCATCGGTCATGCCCAGGCGCGGCGTGCCGAGGTGGTCAGAATACAGGTACGTGACGGTTGCGCCGGTGTAGGTCCCGGAACCGTCGTACGAGTTCTGGTACTGCGCAATTGGCAGGTCGTCCAACCAGATGTACTCGTACTCGATCCGCCCAGAGTTCTCCGACGACAGATGCAGTAACTGCCCGCTCGGCGAGAAATTGAAGTACTCGACCGCTAACGTGATGACGTTCGAGGTGCACAGATCCGGCGTCGTCAGCTTGGCACGCGCCAGCTCGCCCTGGCCGTTGTAGTCGAGCGTGTTGGTGGTGTTGGTCGACAACCAGTACACCGTATCCATGCGGCCGGCGTGGTCGTAGGTGAAATCCACCGAGGCACGTTTGGTCATGTTACCCATACCGTCATAGCTGACCGCGCTGCCACTCCCCGCAAAGGTCGCCATGCGGTTTGATGACGGCTGGTAGGTCATCGTCAGGCTGGGGAAATTGTTGACCCCGCCGGTCCGGGTCAGGCGGTTGCCATTGCCGTCATAGGTGTAGGTCGGTGCCGCGGTGGACACCGCCGAATCCCAGTTCAGCCGATTCAGCGCGTCGTAATCGTAACTGATGGTCTCGCTGGTGACGAGATCGGCAATCGCATCGATGTTGTTGGCGGGATCCAGAGCGTAACCGAACGAGGCGACCGTAGTCGACGTCGCCGCGTCGATAACATCAAATTGCGATGGCGCATACGCCTCGGTCAGGTAGCGCATCTGCGTGGTCTGGTTGCCATAAATGATGCCGATCGGCGGGCCGAACGGGTAATAGCCAACGCCGGCGACCAGAGTCGTCGTCTGGCCATTCATGGTCGCCTTGACCTCCTTGATGCGGCCGTTGGCCCAGCGGATGTAGTCGACCACCCGGCCCGAGGGGTAGGTCACCTGCTCGAGCTGGTTGTTGCCGTCATAGGCATACTCGGTGACAAACACCCGCGGCGTCCCGGCGCCTTCAACCACCGTCTGCTCGTTCCAGGTCACATTGCCCCAGGGGTCATGGCATAGCACGGCACCCGCGTCGAGTAAACTTCGACAGCGGCCAGGCCCCCATGAGGGATCGCGCAAATAGCAAATAAAAGCGCGGGAACCTGATGTTTTACACACAGATTCCCGCGCCATCAAAAGGAGACTCAGGGCGTGTCGCCGTCGACGAAGAGCTCTGTCGGGGTGGTCATCGACACCGTCAGGCTGGCCTTCGACCAGGTGCCGTAGAACGCCGCATTGACGAACTTCTGGACACTGTTGGCCACGTCGACGAAGAAATGGCTGGGCGTGCTCATGCAGTTCGTGCAGGCAGGACAGTGCCCATCGCAGAAGCTGCAATGGAAATATTTCGGCGAGTACCCGCACGGGCCAAACGAATACTTCTTCTTGACCCGCACGAAGGCGCGCTGGCCGCTGGTACCGTAGTAGCCAGCCTTGGCCGCATCATTGACGTTGACGAAGCACGTCGTCGTCGTGAACCCCCAGTACAGCGCCGGACCGGTGACGGCACCGGCACCGCTGAGGTTGTACGGGTCGATGCTGAAGATCGCATCCGCGAGCGAAGGCGTGGCCGAGATCGCATTCTGGGCCGCCTGGCCGCCGGCGGAGTGGCCGCCGAGGATCCAGTGCGCTGCCGACGACCAGCCGTGCGGTGCCAGCCACGTGGCGATATTGGCCTTCACCTGATTGGCGCAGCTCTGGTATTTCGCCGCATCCGTCTTGACCATGTTGCCGGGATTGTGGTCCATGGCAACGACGACGTAGCCCTTGCTCGTCATCTGTGCAGCGAGGAAATCGTAGCTGTCACGCGACATCGACGTGCCGACGCCGATGATGAAGACTTCGGCTGCGGACGGGATCGACGCCGGGTAGTGCACGCGCACCGAGCAACTGCTGCCAGGGTCCTGGTCGGTGTGGGCGGCGAACGCGGCCGGCGCCACCAGCGCCAACATGCACCACCAGCCCGGCAGCGGGAAACGAAATCTCTTCATGGCAAGTCCTCCAGGGTGACGTCCGGTGTGCCAGCACCTGGCAACACACCGGAAGCCCCCCCCCTCCGATGCGCCGCGGCCCTCCCCCCGGAGGCCCGCCCACTGCGGCCACGTCGCCCATGAGCTTAGCCAGCCGGCGCGCACCGCGCTTGTGCATGACAGCATGCTTCTTGTCGAAATGCGACATTCCGCCCCGCTGCGGCGCGCACGCCGCAACAGCCGCCTGGGGTATAACTTTCGCGTTGTCGGTCAACGGGAGCCATTGCCGATGATGCCCCCGGACGCGGTGGGGATGTTTGCTGCCTGGCCGGCCCATTCACGGGACGGCATCTTCGCCTACACCTGCCGGGCCTGTGGGCGCTGCTGCCACGGCAAGCGCATTCCGGTGGGCCCCTACGACGTAGTCCGCATGGCGCGCCACCTTGGCCTGTCGACCGGTGCATTCATGCGCCACCATCTTCACGAACGCGGCCCATGGCTCGCCAGCCCGGCCGATGGGGCCTGTGTCTTTCTTGACGACGGTCGTTGCACCCTCCATGCCGACCGGCCGCTGGCCTGCCGCACGTGGCCGCTGGCCCGGCACACGACACCGGACGGCACGGAGCGATTCGTCGAGATGCCGGGTCAGGCCGGCAGCCGCGGCAGCCGCAGCGACGATGGCCGGGTCAGCGATTACCTGGCACAGCAGGGTGCCCTGCCCTACCTCGACGCCTGCACCCGCTACCTCCGCCTCTACCAGCGGCTGCACCGCCGCCTCCACGCCGTCCTGCCCGGTCGACCCGGCCTCGTCCACGCCGCACCGGCCGCCATGCCGCTGCGCCGGTCGGCGGCAGGTCTGTGCCGCTACATGCGCTGGCTCGATGTCGACGCCGCGGCGGGCACAGCCGTCGCCTTGCGGTCGGCGCAGCGCACACGGCCATGTCCGCCCGAAGCGGCGATGACCCGGCACATCCATGCGATCGATGCGTGGTTTGGCGAGATACCCGGGCCGGCTGGCATGCCGGCGGCAGTGCCCGATGCCGATGAAGACCTGCTGCTCGAACTGGCCATCGCCACGCTCACCCTCGGCCTGTCACTGGGTATCGGCGCCGACCAGGTGTTCCAGCCGGCGGCCGCAGCGGGCACGAAGGCAGTGGCAAGCAGCGGCTGATCAGTGCTCCGGCGCGTCGCGGCGGGAGCGCCTCGGCAGGTAGAGGTCGGTCAGGGTGCCCTCGAAGGCCTCGGCGGCGAAGGCGGCCGTTTCAGAAAGCGTCGGGTGGGGGTGGATGGTGAGGCCGATGTCGGCGGCATCACAGCCCATCTCGATGGCGAGCGCGAGTTCCGCGATCAGCTCGCCGGCATTGGGGCCGACGATCCCCGCCCCGATGATGCGCCGGGTCTTGCCGTCGAAGAGCAGCTTGGTCATGCCTTCATCGCGGCCGAGCGCCAGCGCGCGGCCGCTGGCCGCCCACGGAAAAACACCCTTGCCGAAGTCGAGCCCCTGTTGTTTCGCCTCGTGCTCGGTGACGCCGACCCAGGCGATCTCCGGATCGGTATAGGCCACGGCGGGAATGACGCGGGCATCGAAAGCCCGCTTGTGCCCGGCGACCACCTCGGCTGCAACCTTGCCCTCGTGGGTGGCCTTGTGGGCCAGCATTGGCTGGCCGACGATGTCACCGATGGCATGAATGTGCGGCACGTTGGTGCGCATCTGGCGGTCAACGGCGATGAACCCTCGCGCATCGACGACGACACCGGCCTTGCCGGCATCGATGCGCTGCCCGTTGGGCGTGCGCCCGACGGCGACCAGCACGCGATCGAAGGTTGCGCTGCGCTGCCCGTCCTTGTCTTCGAAGCGCGCGTGGATCCCGTCCGCCCCGGCCTCGAGGGCACTGACGCGCGTGCCGGTGAGGACCCCGGCATAGCGTTTGCCGATGCGCTTTTCCAGCGGACGCAGCAAGTCGCGGTCACAGCCAGGCATGAGCTGGTCCATGAGTTCGACGACCGTGACCTCAACGCCCAGCGCGTCGTACACGCAGGCCATCTCGAGACCGATGATGCCGCCGCCGATGACGAGCAGGCTGTGCGGCAGGTCGAGCTCCAGCGCCCCCGTCGAGTCGATGATGCGCGGGTCATCGGGGAAGCCCGGGATGCGCACCGGCTCGGAACCGGCGGCGATGATGCACTGACGGAAGGCGATCACCTGACGGCCGCCGTCACCCTCGACCACGACATGATGCGGCGACAGGAAGCGGCCGGTGCCATGCACCACCCTGACCTTGCGCTGTTTGGCGAGCTGGCTCAGGCCGCCGGTGAGGCGCGCCACGACCTGATCCTTCCATTCGCGCAGCCGCCCGGCATCGATGCGCGGCTTGCCGAAGGCGATGCCGTGCGCTTCCATCGCCGCCGCCTCCTCGATGACCTTCGCCGCATGCAGCAGCGCCTTCGAGGGAATGCAGCCGACGTTGAGGCACACGCCACCGAGCGTCGGCCAGCGCTCGACCAGCGTGACGTCCATGCCGAGGTCGGCGGCGCGGAATGCGGCCGTATAGCCGCCCGGGCCGGCGCCGAGCACCAGCAGGCCGGTTTCGTGGTCCACCGGGCCGCGCCACTCATCCGCGTCCTGGCCGGCGGCCCTGGCCGCACCGACCGGCCCGGCAGCAGCCTCCGGCACGCCGTCACCCGCCGACCCGGATGTCGCAACCGCCTGACGTACGGCAGGATCGGCGGCCGGTTCGGCAGGCTGCCTCGCAGGTGCTTCATCGGGCGCCTCATCGGGCGTTTCCACGCGGGCGATCACGTCACCTTCGGAAACACGGCTGCCCACTTCGACCGCCAGCGCCACGACCCTGCCGGCAAACGGCGCGGGCACTTCCATGGTCGCCTTGTCGGTCTCGAGGGTGATCAGTCCTTGCTCGGCCGCCACGCCGTCACCCACCGAGACGAGCACCTCGACGACCTCGACATCGCGAAAATCGCCGATGTCGGGAACCCTGATGTCGCGCGTGGCCATGGCGGCTCAACCGTCCAGCAGCGCGTCGACGTCGGCGAGCAACTCGACGAGCCGGCCGGTGAAGCGCACGCCCGTCGCGCCATCGATGACGCGGTGGTCATAGGACAGCGACAGCGGCGCGATGAGCCGCGGCACGAAGCGTCCGCGCTTGCCGCTGGTGTCCCACACCGGCTGATGGCGTGCGCGACCGATACCGAGGATGGCAACTTCCGGGGCGTTGATCAGCGGCGTGAAATGCGTGCCGCCGATGCCGCCGAGGCTCGACAGCGTGAAGGTGCCGCCCCGCATTTCATCACCTGCCAGCTTGCCGTCGCGCGCCCGGGCGCTCTTGTCGGCGAGTTCGGCGGCCAGCGTCAGGATGTCCTTGCCGTCGGCATCGCGGATCACCGGCACGACCAGCCCTTGCGGCGTGTCCGCGGCAAAGCCGATATGCCAGTACTGCTTGCGGACCAGCGACTTGCCGTCGGCGGACAGTGAACTGTTGAAGTCAGGGAATGCCTTCAGCGCCAGCACGCTGGCCCGGATGAAGAACGCCAGCGGTGTCAGGCGCACGCCGGCAGCGTCGGCCTTTTTCTTCAGTTTGGCGCGCCGCGCCTCGAGTTGCGTGATGTCGGCTTCATCGTGCTGGGTGACATGGGGAATGTTGAGCCACGCCGCCTGGAGGCGCGGCCCCGAGATGCGCCGCACGCGCGACAGTTCGACCGTCTCGATCGGCCCGTACTTGGCATGGTCGATCTCGGGCACGGCAGGCAGCAGCGGGCCCTGCGCCGGTGCCCCGGCCACCTGCCCGGCCAGCGTGGCCTTGACCCAGGCCTTGACGTCATCGGCCAGCACACGGCCCTTCTGGCCAGTGCCGGGCACGCGCGCGAGGTCAACACCGAGTTCACGGGCGAACTTGCGCACCGAGGGGCTGGCATGGGCGTGGACGAAACGGCGCTCGTCGATCGGCGGCAGCGATCCGGTGGACGAGGGCCGGACGGCGCCCTGGCGGGGCGCTGCAGCCGGTGGGGGTGCGGCGGCAGGCGTCGAGGCCGGTGCTTCAGCTCCCGACGACGACGCATGGGCCGCTTCCCGTCCTCCAGCCGGGCCCGTCGTCGCCGCGCCGACATCGGGCGCGGCCCCGGTGCTGTCGAGGATCGCGATCAGGTCGCCCGCCGACACCCGCCCCCCTGCCGCGACCTTGAGCTCGAGGACCTCGCCGGCATGGGTCGACGGGACCTCCATGGTCGCCTTGTCGGTCTCGAGGGTGATGAGGCCCTGCTCGGCCTCGACCCTGTCACCGGGCGCGACCAGCAGTTCGACGACCTCGACATTGCTGAAGTCGCCGATGTCGGGAACGCGTATTTCCGTTCGTGCCATGATCGTCGTCCCGTCGGGTTCAGCAGGTCACCGGGTTGGGCCGCTGCGCATCGATGCCGAAGGCGGCGATGGCCTCGGCGACCACCCCGGCATCGATCCGGCCTTCATCGGCCAGCGCCTTGAGGGCCGCGACGGCCACGTAACGCCGATCGACCTCGAAGAAATCGCGCAGCGCCGAGCGCCGGTCGCTGCGTCCGTAGCCATCGGTGCCGAGGACGGCGTAGCGCCCCGGGACCCACGGGCGGATCTGGTCGGCGACGATGCGCATGTAGTCGGTGGCGGCAACGAACGGCCCTTCGATGCCGTCGAAACAGTGGCTGACATACGCCTGTCGCGGGTCCTGGTCTGGATGCAGGAGGTTCCAGCGGTCGCAGTCGATGCCGTCGCGGCGCAGTTCGCTGAAGCTCGTCACGCTCCACACGTCGGCGGCCACGTCGAAATCCCGCTCGAGGACCTCGGCGGCCGCAAGGACTTCGCGCAGGATCGTGCCGGCACCGAGCAACTGCACGCGCAGCCGTCCGCCGCTGGCCTCGCGCAGCCGGTACATGCCGCGCAGGATGCCCTCGCGGGCCGTCTCGGCAACCGGCGGGTGCGCGTAGTTCTCATTCATCACGGTGATGTAGTAGAAAACGCGCTCCTGCTCCACGTACATGCGCCGCATGCCGTCCTGGATGATCACCGCGAGTTCACCGGCAAAGGCCGGGTCGTAGGCCACGCAATTGGGGATCGTCGAGGCGGCGATCAGGCTGTGTCCGTCCTGGTGCTGGAGGCCTTCTCCGGCCAGCGTGGTGCGCCCGGCGGTCGCCCCCATGAGGAAACCGCGCGCCCGCATGTCGCCGGCCGCCCAGATGAAGTCGCCGATGCGCTGGAAGCCGAACATCGAGTAGAAGATGTAGAACGGCACCATGTAGACGCCATGGTTGGCGTAGGCCGTCGCCGCCGCGAGCCACGAGCAGAAGGCCCCCGCCTCGTTGATGCCCTCCTGGAGGATCTGGCCCTTCTTGTCCTCACGGTAGTACATCAGCTGCGAGGCGTCCTGCGGCGTGTAGAGCTGGCCGACCGAAGAGTAGATGCCGATCTGGCGGAACAGCGCCTCGATGCCGAAGGTGCGCGCCTCGTCGGGCACGATGGGCACCACCCGCTCGCCGATGTGCTTGTCGCGGATCAGCACGGTAAGCAGGCGCACGAACCCCATCGTCGTCGAGAACTCGCGCTCACCCGACCCCTCGAGCAGCGTGCGGAAGGCGTCGAGGCCGGGCACCTGCAGCGGTTGCGCGGTGACCTTGCGCGCCGGCAGCGGCCCGCCGAGCGCCTTGCGGCGGCTTTTCAGGTAGCGGATCTCCTCGCTGTCCCCGGAGGGCCGGAAATACGGCAACTTCTCGAGGTCTTCGTCAGAGATCGGGATATTGAAGCGATCGCGGAAAGCTTTCAGGTCGTCGACATCGAGCTTCTTGGTCTGGTGGGCGGTCATGCGCCCCTCGCCCGCCTCGCCAAGGCCGTAGCCCTTGACCGTCTTGGCGAGGATCACCACCGGCCGACCGTCCTGTTTCATGGCCCGGTGGTAGGCCGCATGGACCTTGATCGCATCGAGGCCACCGCGGTTGAGGCGCCAGATCTCTTCGTCGGACATGTTGGCGACCATCGCGGCGAGTTCGGGATACTTGCCGAAGAAGTGCTCGCGCGTATAGGCCCCGCCCATCGCCTTGAAAGCCTGGTACTCGCCGTCGACCGCCTCTTCCATGCGCCGGCGCAGGGCGCCCGCTTGGTCGGTGGCGAGCAGCGGGTCCCAGCGGCTGCCCCACAGCACCTTGATCACCGCCCAGCCGGCGCCGCGGAAAGCCGCCTCGAGCTCCTGGATGATCTTGCCGTTGCCGCGCACCGGGCCGTCGAGGCGCTGCA
>CAYQIV010000041.1:0-10893 GCA_964417725.1 uncultured Chromatiaceae bacterium | reverse complement strand
CTCATCGTTGATTCAGGCTATATTCTCTCATCATTATCTACGACTGTAGTACTAGGTTATTAAGGATGGCGTCGATGTTGGCGATGCCCTTGCTGCTCAACTCAGCGTGACGCTTGAGCACGGCATCCTTGCTGGAAGCCAGAACGGCATCAAATCGGCGCAGTACGGTGAGCGGCAGCATCACGCGTTCGTACTGCGGTGGTCGGTAAGGTCCGCGCAGCAGATCGGCCACGGACCAGATAAAGTTGGCGAGTTGTTGGAAGTTGGCGCTCATGGATGCGTCCTGAAATGAAAGAGATTCGGTTGCGCTGCTATCGCCCACGGCGCACCGTTGGTGGTCGATAGAACACTTTGATTCTTGGGGCAGGCACCGGCGCATCGCCCACGTGCTATCGCCCTGCTACCGCCGATATGGCGTAAGTTGTCCGATAGCATCTTCATGGCGTAGCCCCCGTTTGTTCCCACTTGGCTGCGCGGCCTTTGCCCGTGGGGGTGATCAGCCCTTCAGCTTTCATGGCACGCAAGACGACGCGCACCATGTCGCGGCTGATGCCGGGGCAGGCTTCTTCGATTTCAGAGATCGAGAACGGCAGGTTTCGCTTGAGGATTTCGGCGCGCACACGGTCGCCCTTGGCGCCGCGCCCGCGTTCGATGGTGCCGACACGTTCCTCGAATTCCTTGTAGGCCCGCAGCAGCGCCCCCCAGAAGTAGTCCAGCCACGGCGCAATATCGTGGGCACCGTCATGCCAGCCTTGCGAACTGGCCTCCAGCGTTTCGTAGTAGCTCTCTTTCGATTCTTCGAAAATGCGCTCCAGGCTGATGAAGCGGCCCACCACGTAGTCGAAGTGATAGAGCAATTGCAGAGTGAGGAGCCGTGCCATGCGGCCATTGCCATCCGGGAAGGGGTGGATGCAGAGAAAATCAAGGACGACCAGCGGTACTAGCACCAGCGGGTCGGCCAGATGTTGATCCAGTGCCGTGCGATAGCGCGCGATCATGTCGGTCATCGCCATGGGCGTGAGATGCGCCGCCACGGGCCGGAAGCGGATGCGCGAGCTGCCATCGGGGTGGCGTTCAACGATGTCGTTGTTGGTGGCTTTCCAGTGCCCGCCCGGCTGCGGCATGTAGCGGTACAGAATGCCGTGAAGCTGCAGAACGGTGCCCTCCGAGAAGGGCATCTGCTCGCCGCTTTCGTGGATCAGGCCCAGCGCGTCACGGTAGCCGGCGACCTCTTGCTCTGAGCGGCTCTGCGGTGTGGCATTTTTGAGCACCAGTGACTTCAGGCGGTGCGCCGCCACCACCACCCCCTCCAGACGGTTGGATGACTCGGTGGACTCCACCACGGCCACCTGCCGCAAGTCGCTCAACACCTCGGGCGACTGCGCCACGTACAGCTGCTGCTTGCCCCGGTACTCGCCCAGAGCGCGCAGCGTCGCCAGTTGCTGGGCATCGAAGCGCAGCTTGGCGAGGTAGTCGGGCAAGAGTGAGTGCATGAAGGATCTCGGGCGGCCGTAAATGGGGTAATCGTACCCTGAATTGGGGTAATGCGCCACGCCATTGCCCTTATAAATGAATGATTACCCTATTTGGCAACACTTGGCTTCTTGATCGTTCAGCGCGTGAATGGTGGCGTCATCCACCAACCAAGGAGCCTGCCATGACCACCCAGCCCACTGCCCTCGACACCTATCTTCAGCGCCTGCCGATGATCCTCGACAAGATCGAGGCCCTGCGGCGAATGGCCGGCGACCATTTCGGCCACGACCTGGAAGCCATCCACTGGGGCCACGTCGGTGACCTCGGGCGGGTTGATCAGGCGCTGGACGATCTGCTGGCGATCTTCGACGGCCAGGCCAAGTAAGCGAGGCCGCGATGGACACCCTACTCAAACTCTCCCCGGCCCAAAGCCTGCTGCTGCGCACCGCAGCCCGCAGTGCCGATGGGCGCGTGATGCCACCAGACACCCTGCGCGGCGGCGCACGGGTCAAAGTGCTGACCGCACTGCTGCAGCGGGGCTGGATTGAGCCTGCCGACGACGGCCACGTCATGACCGACGCGGGCTACGCGGCTATCGGCCAGCTGCGACCCGTGCCGCTGGATGATGTCCAGCCAGTGGACGCCACCGACGACCTCCAACTTCTGGAGGGCATCCCGGCTCGCGCCGGCACCAAGCTTGCCGCGCTGGTGGTGGCGCTGCGCCGCCCGCAGGGTGCGACCAGCCTGCAACTGATGCTGGCCACCGGCTGGCAGCCCCACACTGTGCGCGGGGCGATCTCCGGGATGCTGCGCAAGAAGCTGGGCCTGAACGTGGTGCTGGCGCACAACGAGTCCGGCGAGCGGGTGTATCGCGTGGTCTGATCGGCGGCCAAGGGTGTCCAGTTTCTGGAGGCCCTTGCCGATACCCCGATGCGTCAGACGGCGTGCAAAACGCTTGTGGGCCGATTTCTGCAATTCAGGTGGCAAATCAACCGCAATCCCGCACCAGCATTGAGTTTTCGTCCCTGGCCGTTTTCGCGCGGCCAGGGTGCAAACCTGCAATCCTGGTACGCACCCAGGTTCGCACCTTGCCCATTCCTCTCCATCCCACACAGGCCCGCGCTGACCGGGCTTTCGGCCCACTGGCCCGCACCGCCAATTGCGAACCGCAAACCCTGCAAACCTTGTTTTCTGGCCAGTCGGTAGCGAAATGCTGCGCTGTCGCCCCCCGTATTGGAATATTGCCAGGAAGGACCCCTTTCGCCTGGGCGGGAAGATGGGGTCACAAAACGTGAGTCCATCCGGACGAGAGTGAGGTGAGCATTCCCAATGCTCACCCTCTCTTTAGAGAGGAAACACCGGGAAGCCGGGAACGTGTTGATTTCATTGGGTTTTAATCCTTCCCAGCGCCGCTGGGAACGATTTAACCCCTTGGTTTTGCTGGTGTTTATTCGTTCCCACCCCGGAGCGTTCCCGGTGGGAAAGCGGGAAGCCGGGAACGATTATTGGGGGTGGGAAGCATTACTCGGCATTGGGCCCGGCAATAGGCCGACCGGCACTGGAGCGGGTCAGGTGGCCGGTGACAAACACCGCTTGCCCTTGGGCGACCGGGCCATTGGGCACGTCGAGCCACTTCACCAGCTTCGAGCCTTCGGCCATGGCGGTGATCAGCTCACCCTGCGCCAGTAAGGCATCCACCCAGCCGGTGAGCCGATGCTTGCCGATGGCGTGAAAGGCCTCGGGCAGTTCGTGGCGGCGCTCGTACAGGCCGTTGCCGCCAGTCTTGGTGTAGGGCTGGCCATCCCGCGCGGCACGGGCGATGGCGGCTTTCAGCGAGGGCCACAGGTCATCCGGCTCTGGCCGGGTCTGACGCAGACGGTCGGTGCAATCGATCAGTAAGCCGCTGGCACCGCGCAAGAAGGTGGCTACGCGCAGATTGGCGCGGCCATTGGCCTTGACCACGCCGCCCATCACCACGCGGCCACGCTCAAACGGTTCGCCCAAGGCTTCGCAGAGCTTCCTGGCCTGATCTTCCTTGGGGTGCCACAGGGCGTAGACCGCCCGCACACCATCGACCAAGCCGCCAGTGCCCCGGATCGCCTCGCGGGCCTGCTCAGGCGTGGAGGCCTCGCGCTTGGCAAAGTGGTGCGACACGATCACCGATGCGCCCGTACTGGCCGCCAGCGCAGCCAAGCGGGAGCAGACGAACTGGGCGTTTTCCGGCACGTTCAAATCCAGCGCGCACAGCGGCTGCAGCGGATCGAGCACCACCAGGCACAGGCTGGGCATGGCCTTGAGTTGCCGCTCCAGATCCAGCCACGCCGCCGTGGTCGCGGGGCCTCGGGTGGCGGGATCGGGCGCAAACAGCGGCACCGCGCCTCCAGCATCGGGCAGCGGCAGCACGTACAGCCGGTCCGGTATCGGCCCGAGGGCGTTGAGCCGGTTGTGCACCTCGATGGCGTCATCCTCGGCGGTGATGTAAATCGCTACGCCATGACCTGCCAGCGCACCGCCAAACAGCGTGGGGGCATTGGCCCAGACACCGTCGAAAGCTGCGACCTCCCGCGTGAGCGCCAGCAGCAGGAACGATTTGCCGACCCCGCCTGCAGCGGCGATCAGCGCGGCCTGTGCCTGGGGGAACACGCCTTCGACCAGCCAGCGGCGTTGCTGGGGCTGCCCGATGAAGCGATCTGCCGCCCGCCAGCGGGTGATGTCCAGCGCCGGGGTGGCGGTGGCAATGCAGGTGACTGGCTGGGAGGTGCGCAGCAGCGCTTCGACATCGAAGCCTTCAGCCACAGCATCGGCAGCATCCCACTTCGCGGGCTTGTCCTGCGGCACACGAACACGGCGGACTGTGGCCCCGATGCTCGCCAGTTTTTGAATGGCAGCAGCGGCATAGCGCGCGCCTGCCTCATCGTGATCGGGCCAGACCGCGACCGTCTTGCCTGCCAGCGGCGTCCAGTCGGTTTTATCGATGGCCGTGGCCGCGCCACCCATGGCGGTGGTAGCTGCGATGCCCAGTTGCATCAGGGCGTCGGCACACTTTTCACCTTCGACCAGCACCACGGCATCCGCTGTAGGATGGCGGGCAGGTTGTAGAGCGGGCGCGGTTCCGGCATCCGCATTGCCCGTGCCCGCACATCCCAAGGGCGGTACTGTTTGCCGGTGGGTGTGTCGTGACGATAGACGCAGGCCAGCAGGCTGCCATCGGCCGCCAGGTAATCCCATTTGCCGGTGTGCGGGCCGAGATCGTCATAAACACGGCTGGTGTGCACTGCGGGAGCGGAAACCATACGCGGCACCATCAGCCAATCGCCCGCGTCTTCCAGCAGATCGCTGAAGTCGGCGGGCAAGTGGTAGCCCCGGGTGCTGGCCCACAGCGCCAGCACATCGCCCGATTCGCCGGTGGCGAAGTCGATCCACAGGCCGCGCTTGGGGCCCGCCAATTCGACCACCAGGCTGTCGCCCGGCTCACCGTGCAGATTGCCGATGAAAAACTGGCTGCAGCGCCGTTTGCCGCGTGGAAACAGGTAGAGCAGCACCGATTCCAGCTGGTCCAGCAACCGGGCGCGGATTTCATCCTTGTCGTGGCGAGGCACGATGACATCGGCCGCATCGTTGAAATCAAAGAAGGGATGGCGGTCCACGGTGGTGGCTTGGGTTGTGGTCGCCATCATTGCGTGTGCTCCGCACCCAGACGGGCCTTGAACCAGTCGCCATTGGCGCGCACGCAGTAGTAGGCGCGACCGGGGCCGGGGTCCTTGGCATCAGGCACGATCCACAGCTGTTCGCGGGCGTCGTACCGCCAGCTGCCCGGGCCGAACATTTTGTCGAGCATGGCCTCTATGCCGTGTTGTGCAATGTGGGCACGCAGTTGCCGGGTGAGGTTGTCGCGCTGACGGCGTTGGGCGCGGTTCATTGCCAGATCCCCTCGCTGATGGACTGGCCTGCGGTGCAACGGCGGGTGCGCTGTGCCTCGTGTGCCGACACATCGTCCATGCGGTACAGCACCCGGCTGCCGAGCTTGAGAAACGTCGGGCCATTGCCGGTCATGCGCCAGCGCTCGAGGGTTTTTTCGGAAAGGCCCCAGCGGGCCGCCAGCGTGCGCGGGGTGATCAGTTCGGGCAGCGTGTGTTGCATCGGAATCTCCTGTCGTCGGTGGGGGACGCTGTCCCGTCGAGAGGGATGTGCGCCCGCAATGAGGAGATTCTTCGCCTGCTGATTTCCGAAGGCAAATGGCCAAAATTCGCTTTTGTGCGAAACGGGCACCAATAGCCCCCAAGCGTTACTCTAAATTGCTATCTGCTTCAGGGTTTTTTTACAACAGTGCCCCGGATATCGAGGACGACCAAGGCTGAATCGTGCCCGCAAACCCTCAGCCACCCGCTGCGCCCTGATCGACCTGAACTGTCTCCACGCGGACCATTACACCTGTCTGAACCGTTCTCTATTTTCGACAGGAGCTCACCGTGAATCTGATCCGTCGCAGCAAAAAATCCACCGACGCCATAGCCAATGCCGAATCCCCTTTGAATGAAATCGGGGATGTCAGTGCCGTGACTGCGATGTTTGCCCGCCTGCGCCAACAAAACGCCCAGTACGACCAGGCCATTGCCGCATTGGTCGCGGCCAACCGCATCACCTGTGGCTGGGACAAACCCGCCGAGCCGGAGATGACGCTGACCATCCAGCGCGAGGTGCTGGTGGCCTTGGGCGACACGGACGCACTGGCCCGGTTTGATCAGGAGCACCAACAGGCACTGGCACAGGAACAAGTCGCCCGCGTGAAGGCCACGCAGCAGGTGCTGGAAGCGCCGATCCGCATCAAGGCGCTGGAGCAGTACCTCAACGAGCTGGCCGGGCAGATGGAGGATGAATACGACCAGATCTCTGTCGAGCGGGAGGCAGAGCGGATATTTGCCCCCAGCGCCCGGCGCATGTTCGACGCAGCAAAGGTCTTCGTGCAGGCGTGGCGGGAAATGCAAACCGTGGAAGCGGTCCTGCTCAGCCGGATTCGGCTGCCTCAATACAGCGTCACCGGGGAATACCGCAACTGGCCAACACTGGAATTGATTGGCTCCACCAACGCCGGAGAATTGCTGCCCACGCTGATTGAGGGCATCACGCTAGACGAGATCAAAACCCTCAACCAAGCGTTTTCATCGCTCGATGATGAACTGCTGCGGGAGTTTGACAGAGAGCTTCGCAAAGTGGGTTTCGATAGCAGCGGGATCAAGGTCTATCACGCCAAGGCCATCGACGACGTGCGCCGCATCTACGCCCCCGATCCCAATCCGCCGAAGAAACACCTCGACCCCGGCCACGGCCTGTCGACCGTCGTGCGCGTGGATGTGTGAGGGGTGCCGCCATGGAAATCCAGCCTTCCCGCCCGCGCTTGCCGGATCGCTTCGGGCCGCTGTCGCCGCGCCCACCACCCGGGCCAGAGGGGCTGGAGCGCCTGCCAGTCCGGCAGCAGTCATTGCCACTGGCCGCGCATGCCGCTGACGCACGCCCCATCACGCCATGGACGGACAACACGGCACCAGACGCACCGACGTGGACGACGGCAGGGCGTGATGCCTTTGCGCCGGTGCGGAGGCTGCGCCGCCCGGTACTGCGCCGTCGGGTGCGGGTGTGGTGGGAGCGCTGGCTGCTGGCCGCCTTGCGCTTGACCTTTCGACTGGAGCGTTGGTGGCGCAGACGGCAACGCAAATACCCATGGCAGCGGCAACGAACACGCCGCCGGTGAAATGGGTCCTTCCTTCAGAGAAACCCATACGGGGGGCGCGGGCGCGCTGCCCCGTCAGCGACAGAACCTGAAACCGGGTTACCACCCGAGGTTACCGGTTACCACCCGATCGAAAGAGCGTGGTTTGACTTGGCTTCTGCCCGCCACAGCGCGTTCATGGACCTGTCTCAACCACAGGAGCATTTGAAATGACGGACACTCCCAACGGCAGCATCTCGGCCCAATTGGCCGCGCTGCCGTCCCTGCCGATGGCAGACCTCTGGGCGCTGTGGGATCAGCACTTTCCACGGCGACCCAGCCACCGCAACCGCAATTACGTCGAATCGCGTCTGGCCTACCGCATCCAGGAGCTGGCCTATGGCGCAATGCCCACCAACATCCGCAAGATGCTGGTCGAGGCCGGGGCCAAGCATTCCAAGATCAAGTCAGCTGCGGGGCGCAACGCGCAGACCCTGCTGATGCCCGGCACCACACTGATCCGGGAATGGGATGAGCGCCAGCATCGTGTGACGGTCACGCCAGATGGTCTGTACGAACTCAACGGGCAGGTGTTCAAGAGCCTGTCGGCGGCGGCACGCCACATCACGGGCACGCGCTGGAATGGGCCGAAGTTCTTTGGGCTGCGCGATGGAAAGGGGGATGGTCAATGAACGCCCCGTTGCTTGTGCCGCCCAAACGGTGCGCGGTGTATTGCCGTGTTTCCAGCGACGAACGGCTGGACCAGTCCTTCAACTCCATCGACGCGCAGAAGGAAGCCGGGCACGCTTTCATCAAGAGCCAGAGCCACGAGGGCTGGATCGCCGTGGCCGATGATTACGACGATGGCGGTTTCTCCGGCGGCAACATGGATCGACCCGCACTGCGCCGCCTGATGGCAGACATCCAGATGGGCAAGGTCGACATCGTGGTCGTTTACAAAATCGACCGGCTATCCCGCTCGCTGGCGGATTTCGCGCGAATGGTGGATGTGTTTGACCGCCATCGCGTCAGCTTCAGCGCCGTCACCCAGCAGATCAACTCGGCCACTTCGATGGGGCGGTTGATGCTCAACGTGCTGCTGTCGTTTGCGCAGTTCGAGCGGGAAGTGACGGGTGAGCGCATCCGCGACAAGATCGCCGCCAGCAAGGCCAAGGGCATGTGGATGGGTGGGCCGTTGCCGCTGGGGTACGACGTGCGCGACCGACTGCTGGTGATCAATGAAACTGAGGCTGCTTTGGTGCGCCGCATCTTCGATGACTTCGTAACAGTGCGCTCGGCCACGCTGATGGCCAAGGCCTACGGCGCGCAAGGCGTGGTCACCAAGGGCGGCAAACCCTTCACCAAGCAGACCCTCTACAAGATGCTGCACAACCGGATGTACCTGGGCGAGATCGTCCACAAAGGGCAAAGCTTCCCTGGCCAGCACCAGGCCATCATCAGCCAGGCGCAGTGGGACGCTGCGCACGCATTGATCGCCACCGATGGCATCGAACGGCGGCGCGAAACCAACGACCGCCAGAGCGAACCGGTGCTGCTGCGAGGCCTGCTGTTCACGTCTGATGGCGAACGGCTGGTACCCAGCTACACCAAGAAGAAAGGCAAGACCTACCGCTACTACAGCCCGATCAAACACCGGCGCTTTGGCGCATGGGCCAGTCAGCACGGGCCGTTGCCTGCGGTGCCAGTTGAAGAACTGGTGACCGAGCAAATCGTGGCGGTGCTGTCGACCCCGCACATCGTGCAATCGGTGTGGGACCGAATGCAGCACATCCGGCCTGACCTCACCGAACCGCAGATCGTGTTGCCGATGCGGAATCTTGCCAGTCTGTGGCAGGAGCTGTTTCCAGCGGAGCAGTGCCGACTGGCGCAATTGCTGATCGATCGCGTGGTGATTGCCGACAGCGGGTTGGAAATCATCTGGCGCGATCAGGGCTGGCAGGAACTGGCTGGAGAGTTGCTGCCCGGCACCATCGGTGCGGAATTGCAGGAGATGGAGGAAACCGTATGAAGCCCAAAGTGCAGCCACTGGGCGCAGCCATCGCCCGCGAACGCCGGGATGGCGGGCAGGTGAAACTGTCCACCTTCATCCCGCTGAAGATCAGGAAGCGAGGCGGCAGCAAGGTGGTGGTGCGGCCGGACGGCCAGCTCGACGCGCCGGGCAAGGTCGCCAGCCAGATCGACCAGCCCCTGCTGGTGGCGCTGACGCGGGCCTTCTACTGGCAGCAACTGCTCGACGATGGGGTGGTGGGCAGTGGCAGCGAAATCGCCCAGCGCGAAGGACTTCATCACTCGACGGTCAATGAACTGCTGCGTCTGACGCTGCTGGAGCCTGCCATCATCCAGGCCATCTTGGCTGGCCAACAGCCCCGGTGCATGAGCCTGCTGTGGTTCCAGCGCAATCCGCTGCCGACCGACTGGGTGGCACAGCGGGCGGTGGTGGCAGGGTTTGATGCCTGACCGGGTTACAAGCCCTCGATCACCCGTGCCACATCACCGTGGCATTCGGCGCAATTGCCCACCAGCAGCAAGTCGCCACCCTTGATGGTGCCGCTGAAATTGGTGATCGTGGTTTCGTGACTGCACTGGCCACACCAGACGTTGGACAGCAGTCGCTGGCGGATGTCGGCAGGGATGGACTCCCAGCGCTGGCGGGCTGGCTTGGTGAAAGTGGGCAGTGATTCGATGGTCATAGTTCAGCGGACCCAGCGACGGGCGTCCTTCAAGAGCAGCAGCAATTGCTGTTCGCGCAGCGGTGACGCGACGAACCCGAACCGGGTGTAGAACCTCGCCGCTTCTTCATCGATGGGGTGGGTCAGCATGGCACGGATGCCGGCCTGCTCGGCAATCAGCATCGTGCGGCGAATCGCGTCCTGCAGCAGGCCAAAGCCGATGCCTCGCCCCTGATCTGCTACCGAGACAGCAAGCCTCGCCAGAATCACCACTGGCAATGGGTACTGCCCCATCCCCTTGCGAATGCGCTCCGGCGCCTCCAGCGTGTCGACTTGTCCCACGGTCAGACTGAAGTAGCCCGCCACGCGGCCATCGTCCTCGGCAACGACAAAGGTCTTGGCCGAGCCGCTGCCCTGCGCCTGGCGGGCGTGGCGCAACAGCCAGTCATTCAACGCGGGCTTGCCGCAATCAAAACCTTCCAGCCGATGCTGCGCGGCCAGCGGCTCCGGTGCGCGCAACGTCACTTCGTGTCCCAGGGCGCCTTACGGGCAAACAGGTCGCGCAAACCCTCGTTGGCCTGTTCGGGGCGATCCAGCAGATCCATCAGGGCCTGGTACTGGCTACCCGAGACCATGAACAATCGTTGGTCCAGCAGGGTCTGCTCGGCGGCCAGGCACGCGCTGTCGAGGATGAAGTCGGTCAGCGACTTGTGGGCCACCTCGGCGGCACGGCGCAGCACCACCTCCTGTTCGGGGGTGGCGCGCAGCCCAAGTCGGGCCGAGCGGGCGGAAGGCGACGATGCGACAGCAGTCATGGCAGCACCTCTCTTGTTAGATCAATTGGCGCAATGTTAGTACAAGTGACGCACGCTGTCTAGTTGCACTGGTGACCGATCGCCTTGGTTGACGATGAACCGCCGCGCGTAAGTTGTTGATTTTGCGAGAGACAGAACTGCGCCTACCCGCAGGCCAAACGGAGAATAGAGACGGCTCTGGCCGAGAAAGCGGCCGATTTCGGGC
>CAYQIV010000040.1:0-11738 GCA_964417725.1 uncultured Chromatiaceae bacterium | reverse complement strand
GTTTTAGATGCAAATACCCCGGATCAGTGGGTCACTTTTGAGTGCAAATCCACACTGCTGGAGGGTGGCCACGACGGGCAGCTGGCCATCACTGCGGTCGCGGCCGGCGGGGTGCGCTACCGCAGTGTCCTGTCCGCTGCCGACTTCCGCTGTGGCGCGGACAGCCTGGCGATCGATGGGGGTGGCGAGCCATGGGGTGGAGGTGTCGCGGCCCTGCCCCTGCTGGCGACGGGCTGGAGTGACAGCAACAGCCTGCTGTGGCTCGGCCCGGACGGCAGCCTGCGCATCCGCAAGCTGCGGCGCAATGCTGGCGTGGTGCTCGGGATTCCGATGCGCGCGGATGAGGACTTCCAGGCCAGGTTCCGGCGCGCCGATGCCGGATGCACGCCCCGGCAGGCGGCTGAAGACTAGCCCGCCGGCAGACCCGAAAGCCCTCGTACGTATAGGTGCCGGGTCGAAGTTTTCGAAGTTTTTTCGGCTGCCACGCCTGAATTTCTCGGCAATCAGGCAAGTTACCCGACCTCACAGGATTTCGGCCAACGCCTAAGGCCCGCACGGCGGTTGCCGCAGCCCTCAGTCACGAGTACGTCTATTCGCACCGTCTGCTGGCCGCATGGCAACGCCCGTAGGAGCGCCTTCGGGCGCGACCCTCAGCGCTTCTCAAACCCCCAACCCGCACTACAGCCGCATATCGGGCATCGGCCCGAAGTTCCCGCGCGCCGGCCACTGCGGGCACAGCACGTCGATCACCGCCATCAGATCATCCAGTGCCTCGAAGGGATCACGTCCGGAAGACAACGGGACGGATACGCCACCATCGGCAAACAGGACTGCCGGGCGCGTCAACTCCTGCTGCTGTTCAGGACAGTGTCGAGAGGATTTCATCCAGCAGCACCTCGCGGTCAAACAGGCGGAAATACTCGCGCACCTCGTCCAGATTGACGATGTCCCGGTTCACCTGCAGCAGAGCGCGGATGTCTTCAAGATCCCGGGTACGGGACGGATCATTCACCAACCCCTGCAGCTTGAAGGCGATCAAACCCTCCAGACTGATCACGCGCAGCGTGCCAAATGGCGTGGCGCGTGATCTTGCCTCGGCCAGAAGGCGACGGGCGGCCGGGCGACTGGCGTAAAGAAAGTCCACACGCTCATCACCGCGCACATAGTTGCCGGCATCACGGCTGCGGTGCAGGCAACGGTAACCCAGTGCCTGCAGCTCACGATCCACGGCATCGGCCCGGCTCGCATCGGTCAGAAGGTCGATATCCTGCGTCGCCCTGATGACCTGGTAGGGGGCCAGCGCCAGACCCCCGATCAGCGCACTGGGGGCACCTATGCGCTCGAGGCAGTGCAGAACTTCCTGAACCTGTTTTCCCAGCCGGGACATTGGTGCCACCGGGCCATCCTGCCAAGCCGCAGGCCGCAAGTCGACCCTGGCCGGCGATCGGCCCCTCCTTCTTCTTGCCGTGATCGGCGCGCAGGCTCGGCGCCTCGGCAAGGTGTGCGCTGCCGATGCGCTCCTTGCCGGCCAGATCGGCCAGTGTGCGCGCGACACGGCGGGCACTGTCCAGCGCAAGGGCCGCCCGCTTCATCTGCTATGCCGGTCCCGTCGATCCGCTCGGCGACGAAGCCGTGGGCCCCGGGGTTACCGACAACGGGCGGTGTCCAGCCGCCACGGTTTCCGCAACCGCACGCCCGGCACCCCGTGAACCGCGAACTGCGACAGACTCAGACCAGCGGGTAGACGTGCACCCCGAACAGGAAGGAGATGTAGCAGAGAAACCAGACCAGCTCGATCGGCAGGGCCATCAGCAGGAAAGCCCGCCGACGGCCCGTGAACCAGAGGATCAGGGCCAGCAGGAACGACAGCCAGACGGTGAACCCGAGGACAGTGCCGACGTTCAGGGCCCAGTTGCATCCCTCCACGCCCATGCGCAGTGCATCGACGCCCAGGATCATGGCCACGGTCGTGCCGAGATCGATCAGGATGCCCGCAGACATGACAGCCACGGACCGGGGGCTGGCCTGGTCGTAGTAGCAGAGGGCAACGCCGACCAGATAGGTCATGAACGCGGTAGCGTAGAAGCATTCGGCGAGCTGCATCGGCCATTCCCCTCCACCCCTGGCTTGTATTAATTCTGATACAAGTCGGAACCGGGGACATACGCTGGCGCGGCTGCCGCCGCAGTGGCGGGCACCGGCACGCGTTCGTTCAGCCGCGGCGTGAAATCCCCTTGCAGGAATTTGCGTCGGCCTGGAGCCAATCCGTTACCTGCATATACGCGAGGTGGATGTTTCGGTACGTGGTGTGGTCGAAGCAGCAGGCAAGACGCCGGAGCAGTTGCGCGCCAAGGCCGCGAAGCAGAATCGCCACAGCATCGACGGGCTCGATGGCCTGGACATCGACGCCCTCGGCTGACCCGGATCACGCGGCCATTTCTCCGGTCTCCAAAAAGCACGGCGTCGCTCGCACGGTGCGGGAACTGCCTGGCCATTCGGATGCGAAGACGACGATGATCTGCACGCACGTGATGAACAAGGGCGCCCGCGGCGCGATCAGTCCGCTCGATCACGACCGGGCACCGCACCGGGGCCGTCGCGACGAACCGGGTTGAAGTCGAAGCCGAACGACGGCCTGCCGGGCTGCACCGTCAGCCCCACCTGCACCCAGCGCGCATTGAGCCCCACGCGTTCGGCATCGCTCTCGGTCCAGCCATAGGTGAGCACGCGGCCCGTCGCGTCTTCGTGGATTTTCAACGTGAGGATCGGAATCACCGTGCCTTGGTAAGTCAGCTTCGCGAGCTGCACGGAATAACCGCTCGGCAAGCCGCCCCTGGTCGGGATCGGCACGATTTGTCCTTCATTGTGGATGATGAAGCGGCCGAAGTGATCAAGCTCACCCGTGAAACTCATGCCCTCTTCCGTTTGAACCCAGTTCGCCGCATCGCCAGCGAGGTCGATGCCCTCGCTGCTGACACCCGCCCAGCCGCTGTAGTACTGCACCTTGCGGTTCTTGTGATGGATGCCGGCCCCGTTGCCGAATACGCGGGTACCGTCCTCGAAGAAGGCCTCGTCGCGAATCCAGATTTCCCTGTCGGTCAGTTTCAGGTCGTCCGTGACGAAAACACGCTTGCCGCTGCGGCTCGAGACCATCGAACAGGCCTTCTCCTTCATGTACCCCCGGAAGTGTTCGCGTTTCAGCGTCCAGTACACCTCGCAACCCGGCCGGCCCGACAGTTCATCGGGCATCAGATCCGCGAACACCCAGGGACGCAGGTGGGCGTCGGCGTATGCCGACTCATCCCTGAAGGAGAAGATATCGAGACGGATTGCCTGTTCGGCCTGGTCAAGCGAAAAGCTGTAGAAACGCTGGCGATACACGTTGTCCGGGTTTCCGTCCGCGTACTGCTTGACGAAGAACGTGTGCTCGCCGACATTCGGCGCATGGACCGGCACGAACAGGTGATGGATGTGCTCGTGAACCTGCTCGACCTTGTCGAGCTTGTCCTGCCAGTGTTGCTCGTGATTGTCATACTCCCCGGGGAACCACTCGAGGAACAGCCGGAAATCCTCGGCCAGGGACGCTTGCCGTCTGGCCGGCACCGAACTGCACCCCGTCAGACCCATGACCGCCACGGCCACCAACGCATATTCCATGACCTTCATCCCCGCGTCCCCCGTCCCGCTTGCGGCCGTTCAAGATATCATCACTGCAAGACGGTACCGAGCGCCTGACCCGCGCCACCGGATTCGCCACCGTGCCGCAAGGTTCAGTGCATCACGCCCCGGGCCCCGGGTCCAGCGACACGCCATCCCGTTGCGAGACGCCCTGCCAGGCCCGGGCACCGGACTCCAGCCACGCCATCGCCTGCATGTAATTGAGGTGGATATCCCGATACATGGCGTCATCCGGGCCCGGGTCCTCCACGGACACCGCACGGGTGTGGACCTGCGCGTTGCGGGCCTGCAGATCGTCGTCCGCCTCCTCCCCGTCACCGGGGACGAAGATCGCCTCGCGGAGCCCGTCGATCTGGTGGTCCGCCCAGAACCCGGCGGGGATCCGGGCCAGCGGACCGGCCGGCCGTTTCCGAAGGACCTGCGTGTGGCGAGGCCGGCCCCAGATCTCGATGGTGCCGGCAAGTCCGGCTTCGCGCAGCCCGGCGGCCAGATCGATGAAAAGCCGGCGATCGGCGGCGAACGCCCAGCCATGGTGCTGCGCCGCGAGGCAGAACTCCGTCAGCGGAATGCGGTTCGGCGATTCTCCCGGCGGTCCCGAGACGATCTGCCAGATCCGGTCGTCCCGGCCCCAGGCCATGGACACCAGCAGCAATGCCAGGAACGCCCCCAGGGCAACCACCACTGTCGTCGTCATCGACCCTCCGGTACCGGTCCACCGCCCACGCACCAGCATACTGTGCCCCCCGCATGACAGGACGGCGATCTGCCACGCCTCCGTGCCGGACGCACTTCGGGACCAGGACCGGCCTCACCCATGCTTCTGACGATGCCATCCGCCGTGCCGCCAGGAAGACCCGTGAGATCGACGACAGGTCCATCACCTGCACGGACCCGAATGGCGTGTGGCTCGGGCATGGCGCCGCTTCGTACCCCCGGACAAGACATGCACGCGCGCGACGGCAGGTATCATGGCCGGCCCCTTCACCAGAGCCCCGCATGGACAGCCCTGCCGACCCCCTCCACGAGACCCTGCGCACGGTCTTCGGGCTGCATGCATTCCGCCCCCACCAGCGCGAGATCATCGAGGACCTGATCGCCGGCCGGAACGCCTTCGTCCTGATGCCGACGGGTGGCGGCAAGTCGCTGTGCTTCCAGATGGCAGCGCTGCACCGGCGCGGGGTGGCGATCGTCGTCTCACCCCTCATCGCGCTGATGAAGGACCAGGTCGACGGGCTGGCGGCAACCGGTGTCCAGGCGGCGTACTACAACTCGTCGCTCGAAGCCGGCGCGGCCCGGCGCGTGCTGGCACGCCTGCACGCCGGCGAACTCGACTTGCTCTACGTGGCACCGGAACGGCTGATGGGCGCCGAGTTCCTCGACCGGCTGGCCGGCATCGACGTGGCATTGATCGCGGTCGACGAAGCCCACTGCGTGTCGCGCTGGGGCCATGATTTTCGCCCGGAATACGCCGCGCTGGGCGCGCTGCGCGAACACCTTCCGGGAGTCCCGCTGATCGCCCTGACAGCCACCGCCGACCCACAGACACGCGACGACATCGTCCGCGTCCTGAGGCTTTCCGAGGCGGCCTGGCACATCACCAGCTTCGACCGCCCCAACATCCGCTACACCGTCCTCGATAAACACAAGCCGCTCGACCAGCTGCTGCGTTTTCTCGATACCCAGGGCGACGCATCGGGCATCGTTTATGCGTTGTCGCGCCGGCGCGTCGAGGAACTGGCCACCCAGCTTCGCCAGCGCGGCCGACGCGCGGCGGCCTATCACGCCGGTCTTGCCCCTGCCGTGCGCGACGACGTGCAGGAACGGTTCCTGCGCGACGACCTGCAGATCGTCGTCGCGACGGTTGCCTTCGGCATGGGCATCGACAAGCCCGACGTGCGTTTCGTCGTCCACCACGACGTGCCGCGCAACATCGAAGGCTATTATCAGGAGACCGGCCGTGGCGGCCGCGACGGCTTGCCTGCGGAGGCCCTGCTGCTCTTCGGCATGCAGGATGTGGTCGTGGCCCGCCAGCAGCTCGAGGAGATCGCCAGCGACGAACAGCGGCGCATCGAGGCCCACAAGCTGCAGGCCATGGTGGCCTTCGCCGAAAGCCTCACCTGTCGTCGTCAGGTGCTGCTCGGCTACTTCGGCGAAACACTCGACACCCCTTGCGGCAACTGCGACGTGTGCCTCGCCCCACCGGAACAGATGGACGCCACCGAGGCGGCGCGCAAGGCACTGTCCTGCGTCTACCGCGTCGGTTCGCGTTTCGGGCTCAGGCATGTGGTCGACGTGCTGCGCGGCGCGCGTACCGAACGCATCGCCCGCCTCGGCCACGACCGGCTGTCGACCTGGGGCATCGGCCGCGAGCACAGCGACGCCGAGTGGACGTCGATCATCCGCCAGCTGATTCACCGCGGCTTCCTCACTCAGGACGTCGCCAACTATTCGGTGTTGTCGCTGACCGAGGCCGCCCGACCGCTGCTGCGCGGGGAGACGACGTTGGCGCTGGCCCGTCCACGGCTGCGGGACAAACCCCGACCCAGGGCGCGCAGGACCCCGCTCGCCCTCACCCCTGGCGATGAGCCACTCTTCGAAGCCCTGCGCACGCTGCGCCGACGACTGGCCACCGAACAGGGCGTGCCACCCTACGTCATCTTCGGCGATGTGTCGCTGGTCGAGATGGCGCAACGGCGGCCGCAGGACGAAGCCGCACTCCTTGACATCACCGGTGTCGGTGCGCAGAAGCTGGCGCGCTACGGGGTGCCCTTCCTCGACGTGATCCGCAGCCACGGTGACGCCTGAGGCGCGGGGCGCAACCGCCGGTCACGCACCTCGCCGCCCCGCCCGAGGACATCGCCCACGGCCGCGGCCCTTGCCGCCACCGCATTCTGTGCCGCAGATCAATTCCTCCACCGCGCAGGGCACGCATACTGGCGCCATGGACGACAGCCAACCCCGCTTCTGGCTCGGCCGCCAGCCGATCCTCGACCTGACCGGCAGGACCGTGGCCTACGAACTGCTGTTCCGTTCCGGTGCCGCCGGCGGTGCCTCGGTCACGGATGACCGCATGGCCACCTCGAGCGTCATCGCCCATGCCTTCAACGAACTGGGCCTGGCGTCCGTCCTCGGTGATTGTCGCGGCTTCATCAACTTCGACGGCGAGCTGCTGATGTCCGACATCGTCGAGCTGCTGCCGCCCGAGCGGACGACCATCGAGCTGCTCGAGACCGTCGACATCACGCCGGAGATCGTCGAACGCTGCCGGGCATTGTGCGCGCGGGGCTTTTCCTTCGCCCTCGATGACATCACCCGGATCGATGACACGCATGCGCCGATCCTGCCGCTCATCGATGTGATCAAGGTCGACATCCTGGAAAGCGTCCCAGGCACTCTGCCGGCACTCGTCGCCCAGGCACGCGGCATCCCGCGGCGCGTCAAGCTCCTCGCCGAAAAAGTCGACACCCGCGAGCAGGCCGACCACTGCCGACAGCTCGGCTTCGACCTCTTCCAGGGTTACTTCTTCGCCCGTCCCGTGGTGCTGCATGGCCGGCGCACGGATCCGGCGCTCGTCGTCCTGCTGCGGCTGTTCCAGCAGGCCATGGGCGATACCGGCAACGACGAAATCCGGGACACGTTCAAACAGGCGCCCGAACTCAGCTACAAGCTCATGCGCCTCGTGAACTCCGTGGGTCTCGGCATGCGCTGCGAGATCCAGTCGCTGTCGCACGCGCTGGTGATCCTCGGCCGGAGGCAGCTGCAGCGCTGGCTGCAGGTGCTGCTCTTCGCCCACCACGACACCGGCGACTTCCCCAGCCCGTTGCTGCAGATGGCCGCGGCACGGGGCAAACTCCTCGAGTTGCTCTCGCAACAGCGTGCAGAGTTCCATGCGCTGGCCGATCGGGCCTTCATGACCGGCATCCTGTCGCTGCTCGATACCCTGCTGGAGATGCCGATGGCCGAGGCGATTGCCGACCTCGGCCTGCCCCGGGATGTGCGCAACGCACTGCTCATGCGCGAAGGATCGCTCGGCCGCCTGCTGCGCCTCGCCGAGGCGCTCGAGCGCACCGACGAGGCACAGGTCTCGAGCCTGTTCGATGAAGAGCCGCCGTGCACCACGGCCGTGCTGCCCGCGCTGCAGGTCGAGGCGATGCGCTGGTCGGCGCAGATCGGCAGCACGACACCGGCCTGAGCGCGGCATCAGGCCGACCGCGGCACGAACCGCGCAGCGACCGCGGCGATCGTCCGTCTTCGGCCCGACACCTTCCCGCCACGCCGGGGAGACCCGTGATCCACCCGCCAGGGTTGGCAGCGGACATGGCGTGACTCACAATGCCGGCCGGCCGATGCCCTTTACCGGGGCGGCGACCCGCCGTGAAACCGGGTTCGTCGCCGAATGGCACTGCGGCACGAAATCGGCGCCGCGCACATGGATCGGCTCGCGGGGCAACGTCGACAAGGAGCGAAGCATGACCGAGGCGGACACGGGCGACATCCGGTCGATGCCATGACAAAGGGCAGCGACCGTCCGCAATGGCGGTGCTACCCGGTGTGGGATCGGGTGCAGCGCGTCTTCCACTGGCTCAATGTCGCGTGCGTGCTGGCACTGGCGGCCGTCGGCACGACTATTCTGTGGGGCGCGGAACTCGGCGTGTCGGCCGAGGGCAAGATCCTGCTGAAGACGGTCCACGTGTGGGTCGGCTACGTGTTCACGGCCAACCTCGCCGTACGGCTCGCCTGGGCGTTCGCGGGCGGCCCGTTCAGCCGCTGGCGGGCACTGCTGCCGGCCGGCCGCGGATATCTGCGTTCGCTGCGCGAGTACACGGTCGGGATGGTCACGGGAAATGCCCCGCGCTACCTCGGCCATAACCCGGCAGGGCGGATCATGGTCACGCTGCTGTTGCTGTTGATGGCCGTTCAGGCGGTCAGCGGACTGGTGCTGGCCGGCACGGATATCTACTACCCGCCGCTCGGCGCATGGGTGGCCGGATGGGTGGCCGCGCCGGGTGTCGATGCAGCGACCCTGATCCCGGGCGACAGGACATTCGTCGATGCCGCCGCGTGGGCCGACATGCGCGCCTTCCGCAAGCCCTTCATCGAGACCCACGAGATCGTCTATTTCATCCTGCTCGGTGCCATCGCCCTGCACATCATCGGCGTGGTCGTGGGCGAGCTGCGCGAAGGCGGAGGTCTGGTTTCCGCCATGTTCAACGGACGCAAGGTGCTCGATGCCCCGCCCGTCGATCAACCTTGAGGCGGCGGCGGGCCCGGACGGCGCACCTGTCGGCGGCGCGTGCAGGCCTGCCGGTTTCCCCTGCGGCAACGCCGTGACCCCGCACTCGCGCAGAACGCTGGCTGCGGTGACCGAAACCATGACAGTCTCCTGAAAAAAAAGCGGCGCCAGCGGCGCCGCTCTTCCGGCAAGGTCGCGAGGGCTCAGTCGAAGCGATCCAGATTCATCACCTTGGCCCAAGCCCTGGCGAAGTCCCGGACGAATTTCTCGCGGGCATCGTTCGCGGCATAGACTTCGGCCACCGCCCGCAATTCCGAATTCGAACCGAACACGAGATCGACCGGCGTGGCGGTCCACTTGAGCTTGCCCGTCTGGCGATCGTAGCCCTCGTAGAGACCCTCGGTCTGCTGCGACTTCGCCCAGCGCGTCGACATGTCGAGCAGATTGACGAAGAAGTCGTTGCCGAGCGTGCCGGGCCGGTCGGTGAGCACGCCATGTGGCGAGCCAGCCGCGTTCGCATTAAGCGCACGCATGCCACCGACCAGCACGGTCATCTCCGGCACGGTCAGGGTCAGCAGGTTGGCCCGCTCGACAAGCGCTGCCGCCGGCGACAGCCGGCTATTTTTGCCGTCATAATTGCGGAAGCCATCGGCGGTCGGCTCGAGCACGGCAAACGACTCGACATCGGTCTGCGCCTGCGTCGCATCGGTGCGACCGGGCCTGAACGGCACTTCGATGTTGTAGCCGGCGTTGTTCGCTGCCTGCTCGATCGCCGCAGAGCCGCCGAGGACGATGACATCCGCCAGCGACACTTTCCGTCCCCCGGCGAGCGAGCCGTTGAAGTCCTGCTGGATGCCTTCGAGCTTCTTCAGCGTCTTGGCCAGTTCGGCCGGATCGTTCACCGCCCAGTTCTTCTGCGGCTCGAGGCGCAGGCGCGCGCCGTTGGCGCCACCGCGCAGGTCGGTACCGCGGAAAGACGCGGCGGCAGCCCAGGCGGTCCGCACGAGCTCGGCCGTGCTCAGGCCGGAGCCGAGGATTTTCGCCTTGAGCTGCGCAACGTCCTTCGCGTCGATGAGCGGGTGATCGACCGGCGGCACCGGATCCTGCCACACGGCCACTTCGGCCGGCACGTCCGCACCGAGATAGCGGGCACGCGGCCCCATGTCACGGTGCGTCAGCTTGAACCATGCCCGGGCAAAGGCGAGTTCGAACTCCTTCGGATTCTCCATGAAGCGCCTGGAGATCTGCCGGTAACCCGGATCGAATTTGAGTGAAAGGTCAGTCGTGAACATGATCGGCGCATGGAGCCTGGTGTTGTCGTGCGCGTCCGGCACGTTCTTCATCGTCTCGGCATTCTTCGGAACCCACTGGATGGCACCCGCCGGGCTCTTGGTCTGCACCCACTCGAAGCCGTGCAGGTTGGTCAGATACATCATGGTCCAGGAGATCGGCGCCGCGGTCCATGCACCCTCCAGGCCGCTGGTGATCGTGTCTTCGGCGTTGCCCTTGCCGCACTTGTTGCTCCAGCCGAAGCCCTGTTCCTCGATTCCCGCCGCAGCGGGTTCAGGACCGACGCACTCGTCGGGCCTGTGCGCACCATGGGCCTTGCCGAAGGTGTGGCCTCCGGCGATGAGCGCGACGGTCTCCTCGTCGTTCATGGCCATGCGAGCGAAGGTCTCGCGGATGTCCTTCGCGGCGGCCAGTGGATCGGGATTGCCGTTCGGGCCTTCGGGATTGACGTAGATCAGGCCCATCTGCACGGCAGCGAGCGGCCTGGCCAGTTCGCGGTCACCCGAATAACGCCGGTCCTCGAGCCACTTCTTCTCCATGCCCCAGTCGACAGGGTCGGGCTCCCAGTCGTCGCGGCGGCCGCCGGCAAAACCGAGGGTACTGAAACCCATCGATTCCAGCGACACGTTGCCGGCGAGCACCATCAGGTCGGCCCAGGAAATGCGGCGGCCGTATTTTTGCTTGACCGGCCACAGCAGGCGCCGTGCCTTGTCGAGGCTGACGTTGTCCGGCCAGCTGTTGAGCGGCTCGAAACGCTGCTGGCCACCGTCGGCACCACCGCGCCCATCGAAGATGCGATAGGTGCCGGCGCTGTGCCAGGCCATGCGGATCATGAACGGCCCGTAGTGGCCGTAATCGGCCGGCCACCACTCCTGCGAGGTGGTCAGCACCGCCTTGATGTCGTTCTTCACCGCCTGCAGATCGAGCTTGGCGAACTCCGCAGCGTAGTCGTAGCCATCGCCCATCGGGTTCGACTCGGCCGCATGCCGGCGCAACGGCGTGAGGTCGAGTTGCTGCGGCCACCAGTCACGGTTCGTCGTGGCTTCACTCGCGGCGGGCACGGACAGGACCGGGGAAACGGCCAGCGTCGTTGCCACGAAAAGGGACGGGAGTGTCTTGTTCATGACGATTCTCTCCTCTGCGTGAACGGAACCCTGCGCCCGGGATGCCCCCCCGGGAACGCCCGGCCCGGTGCGAACAACCGGGGTCTCGACCCGCACCCGGCCGATCTCCGCAAGGCCGCCGATACCGGCCCGGACACCTCGTGCCGTGGTGCTGCACGTCGATTGGACAAGGCTAGCGATCGCCCTGCGCGACGTCCAACGAAAAAAGCCGCGACTGCCGATCGATTTTTTCGATCACCGGGGCGGGCCGGCGTGCGTCGTGCCCGCAGCGGCACTCGTGGCGATGCCGGGCGCCGCGCCCTCAAGACAAACGTGCTACCCCTTCAATACCCCGAGCACTTCGTCGAGCATCTTCTTCGCGTCGCCGAAGAGCATGCGGTTGTTGTCCTTGTAGAAGAGCGGGTTGTCGACGC
>CAYQIV010000039.1:0-11947 GCA_964417725.1 uncultured Chromatiaceae bacterium | reverse complement strand
CTGTCCTGCCGGGCTGGCTTCACAGGCCCGCGGAAGCCGGCAGGCCCCGCGGCGTGTGACGGCATCGGGGGGTTGGCGGCCGGCCCGGCCTGTTCCTTGCGGCCCTGAGGCGTGCCTGCCCCGGGCCTCACCTGAAGGCCCCGGTGGTCAGGTTTGCCGGTCGAGCCGGCGCGCGATCCAGTCGTCGAGGCTGACGCCACGCCCGCCGCCGGTGAAGAACAGCGAGAGCAACATCACGAAATACGTGGCCGCGAATTCGATGCCGTTGTTGAGGACCGTGATCGAGCCGCGCGCCGTCAGCCACTCGTAGTTGCCGTGCGTCTTGAGCAACTCGATCGCGCGGGCCTTGCGCGGTGCCGCTTCCATGACCCGTTCGTTTGCCAGCCAGCTGGATGCATCCGACACCGCCAGCCAGCCGTTGTCCCAATGCACCGTGAACATCGCGACGAGCATCGTCACCGCCAGGGCCGCGGCGACGACGCGTGTCGCCAGGCCGAAGACCAGCGCGATGCCACCGAAGAACTCTGCGCCCGCCGCCAGGGCCACCATCAGCCACGGCAGTGGCAGGCCCAGCCCCCAGTCGGGGTTGCCGAACCATTGCACGGTTGATTCGAAGGCAGAGAGTTTGTTCCAGCCGGCCTGGATCATCACCGGCGCGAGGTAGAGTCGCAGCAGCAGCGGGGCGATGCCGTTCAGCGGCTGGATGCGTTCGACGGCATCCCGGTAGAGTTGTCGTGTCGTGACGAGTCGCATGCGGGTTCACCCCCGTGTCGTGGTCCGGCATTCACGGTCCGGGGCACGTCTTGCCATACCCCGGACCGTGTCCTGTGTGGTGGCGCTCAGCCGTTGCCGCACTTGCCTTCGCCGCACTTGCCCTCGCTACCCTTGTCGCCGTCGGCGCCGCAGCTGCCTTCGCCGCCTTTGCCGGCGCCGCAGGCGCCTTCGCCGCCCTTGCCGGCGTCATCGCCGCCGCATTTGCCTTCGCCACACTTGCCTTCGTTGCCCGCCACCAGGGTGTAGCCCCGGTCGAGGTCGACGGCACTGAAGAGGTCGCCGCCGTTGCCGGCCTGGGCGACGCCGGCGAGGCCGATGCCGAGGGCGAGGGCGGAACCGAACAGGGTGGATGCGGTGAGAGAGGTCTTACTCATGGTCTGTACTCCTGACGTGTGGGATGGGGGATGGCAGTCCGGACAGGGCATGATCGGCACGATCGACGAAGGCCGGCGCCACGGTCACGGGTTTCGGCGGCCGGCGCAGGCCGTCGACGAGCACGCGGAACTGGACCATGAAGCGGCGGCAGTTCCGGCACATGAGCAGATGCAGGATGATCGGCAGCCGTTGCCGGGACGGGAGCTGCCCGTCGATCACGGCGCTGGCCTTCTCGCTGACTTCCCGGCAACTGATCATGTGCTGCGGTCCGTGTCCGTGGTGCCGTACCGCGGGATTGCGGTGCCGGTCACGTCTGTCCGGACATTGGACGCAGGAGTCCGCCGGTTGTTACACCGTCGAACCGGCTATTGCAGCCGGGCGAGGACCCGGGCGATGAACGCCTCGTCGACAGCGGGTGTGGGCGATGCACTGCGGCGGCCCAGGGCCGCCACCAGGCAACGCCATTGGCGCATGAAGCGCCGGCAGGGCGCGCACATCATCAGGTGGAGGCCGAGCGCGAGGCGCTCCGGCAGGGTCGACTCGCCGTCGACCTGTGCGCTGGCCCGCTCGGTGACGTCGCGGCAGCTCAGCATGTGCCCGTTTCCTCGAAGTGGTTGACCATCGCCATCAGTCGCAGGCGGGCCCGGTGCAGCAGTACGCGGGCATTGGCTGGTGTCAGGCCGAGCGGGCCGCAGATCTCGTCGAAGCCCTGGCCGTGCATGTCGCGCAGCACGAGCACGGCGCGCTGCCCGTCGGGCAAGGCTGCCATGTGTTTCTCGAAGCAGGCCTGCAGTTCGTCGGCGGTCAGCAGGGCATCCGGCGAGGCCGTGTGCCAGGTGGGCGGTGGCGATGCCCAGCGACCGTCGGCGGCGAACCAGTGCGCGGTGGCGGTGTCTTCGGCGTCGGCGCAATCGACTTCGCGGCCGCTCTTGCGCAGGCCCGAGATCGCGCCGTTGATGACGATCCGCTGCAGCCAGGTGCTGAAGCGGGCGCGGCCCTCGAAGCCGCCGATCTGCCGGAACACCGTGATCCATGCCTCCTGGACGATGTCCTCGGCGGCGGTCGGTCCGGCGATGGCCCGGGCAGTGGCCAGCATCGCCCCGCTGTAGCGCTTGACGGCGGTGCGGAAGGCCGTGGCGTCGCCGGCACGCAGGCCGTCGAGGAGCAGGGCCTCGTCGTCATGGGGGGCTTTGGTGTCGGCATGGGCCACGGGGTGACGCCCTCCAGCTGGCAGGCGGACAAAGTACCCGAAAGGCGGCAATGTGACCAACCCGCACGTGGGTACGGCGAGGGGCGCCGCGGGCAGGAGATTCGCCAGCGCCGACCGGCGTACCATGGTCGCCCCGTCCTGGTTGCACGCTGTGCCGATGACCGAGCCACCCGTCGTCCCCGTCCGCTATGTCGAACCGGTTTTCCGTCCGCCGAGCGAGGCGGATTCGCTGATCCTGCCCGTCACCGACGGCTGTTCGTGGAATGGCTGCCGGTTCTGCGAGATGTACACCGCCCCGCAGAAGAAGTTCCGCGCCCGCGACGAGGCCGAGGTGCTGGGCGCGATCCGCTGGGCGGCCCGCCACCTCGGCGGGCGGGTTCGCCGGGTCTTCCTCGCCGATGGTGACGCGCTGGTGCTGCCCGTGCACCGGCTGCTCGCGGTGCTGGCGGCGATCCGCGAACAGCTGCCTGCCGTCAGCCGTGTTTCCAGTTACTGCCTGCCGCGCAACCTGCGGCGCAAGACGGTCGCCGAACTTGTCGCGCTGCATGCCGCGGGGCTCGATCTCGTTTACGTGGGCGCCGAGTCGGGCGACGACACCGTGCTCGACCGCGTCGGCAAGGGCGAGACCTTCGCCTCGACCCGGGAGGCGCTCGACAAACTCGCCGCGGCCGGCATCCGCCGCTCGGTGATGATCCTCAACGGCCTCGGTGGCCCCCGGTATTCGGCCGCGCATGCCGACCGCTCGGCCGACCTCGTCAACGCCACGCAACCCGAATACCTGGCCACGCTGGTGGTCAGCTTCCCGGCCGGGGATGCCCGCTTCCGGGCCGGTTTCCCGGAGTGGGCGCCGCTCGACCAGACGGCGCTGTTTGGCGAGATGGCGCGTTTTCTGGCCGCACTCGAGCTCAAACGCACCGTCTTTCGTTCCGATCACGCCTCCAACTGGCTGGTGCTGAAGGGCACGCTCGGGCGTGACAAGGCGCGGCTGCTCGCCGAGGTGCATCGGGCCATCGCCGACCCGGCCGCGGCGCGGCTGCGCCCGGCATGGGCGCGGGGGCTGTAGGACGGCGACCCCTGCCGGTCGGGTCGCTTCGCACCGGCTGGCGTCAAGGCCGGGGGCAACGGCTGCCCGCCACCGCCTGTCGCGCGGTCCGCATGCCGCCGGACCCGGCCGGCCTAGCGGGGGCCGGCCCGCGTGCCGCGGAGGATGCCGCGGTCACGCAGCCCGGCGAGCAGTGGCCTGGCGGCGGTGACCACCGTGTCGGGGTCGGGATGAGCGATCGCCGCGGCCACCGCCAGCGCCGCGTCGCGGCCGGTCCATTCGGGCTTCGCGGCGATGCACTGGAGCAGGCCGTGGCTCAGGGCGTTGATCTCCATGAAGCGCACGTGTGCCTGCGGGTCGCGGTAGACGATGAGGTGGGTGGCCTCGTCGGGGGCAGTCGTCGGCTGGTGGCCGGGACCGATGCGGTGCACCGGGAACCGGTAGCGGACGACGCGTGCCGTCGACGCCAGCACCGGGTGGCCGTCGATGGGGTCGCCGTCGGTCGTGAGGTCCACGTCGTCCTCGCCGTCCTCGGCGAAAGCCACGTCGACCTCGAGCTGTTCGTAGTGGGCCAGTTCGGCGAGGAAGGGCGGGTCGTCCGGGGCGTCGCGCGAGGTGGCGAGGAAGGTGACGAATTCCTGGCCGAGCCGGGTGAACAGCGGGGTCGTGCAGCGGTGATGGATGAGAAAGTCGCGCACCAGGTCATGCCACTGCGCGTCGCTGTGCAGGCGGCGGATCACCGGAAAGCCTTCGGCAAGATGGCGGCCGAGGCCGTTGTGGATCAACTCGCGGTAGACCGCCATGCGCCGGGCGTCGACATCGCCAGGGGCCGGTTGTGCGTGCGGGTCGCGCACATGGGCGGCGAACTGGCGCTGCAGGGTGAGGAAGTCACCGCTCACTGGCGCACCGCCTGCCGTCGATCGGCGATGACGTGGGGCGTTGTGGCGTGCACCGCGCACGGGGATTCCGGTCGTGATGTGCGCTGCAGGGCGCGCAGCTGCGCCACTTCGGCGAGCAGCGTCTCGAGGGGCGGGATGTTGAAGTCGCGCTCGAGGGCCACGGGAAAGGCCCCGCAGCGGGCGAAAGTGCGGGCCGCCAGTGCCCAGACCTCGTCACAGACCGCACTGCCGTGGGTGTCGATGCGCAGGTCGTCCGCCTCGATGTAATGCCCGGCGATGTGCCCGTAGCGCACGCGCTGTGGCGGGATGCGGGCGAGGAAGGCGTCGGCATCGTAGCCGTGGTTGATGGCGTTGACGAAGATGTTGTTGATGTCGAGGTGCAGGTCGCAGTCGGCTTCCTCGAGCACCGCGAGCAGGAAATCGATCTCGCTCATCTCCGCCCCCGGCGCCGCGTAGTACGACACGTTCTCGATGCCGATGCGCCGCCCGAGCCGTGCCTGCACGTGGCGGATGCGCGCCGCGACGTGGTGCACGGCGGCTTCGGTGAAGGGGATCGGCATCAGGTCGTAGAGATGACCGTCGTCGGCGCACCAGGACAGGTGTTCCGTGTAATAGCGGATGCGGTGCCTGTCGAGGAACACCCCGAGTGCATCGATGAAGGTTTCGTCGAGCGGTGCCGGGCCACCGAGTGACAGCGACAGCCCGTGGCAGACGATGGCGTCGCGCTCGCTGAGTTGGCGCAGCTTGCGGCCCCATGCGCCGCCGACACCGATCCAGTTCTCGGGGGCCAGTTCCCAGAAGTCCACCGCCCCTTCGCTCAGGGTCAGCGCCGCATCGAGGAAGCTGCGCCGCAGGCCAAGACCAGCGCCTTCGACGGGAAAGGGTTGCGGGGGCGTCACAACGGGGCGGTGGGTGCTGTTCATGGCCATTGGACGCCACCGGCGTGGATTTGTTACAGCGTGGCCGCCGGCGCCAGCCGTCGCGGTGGCGCCGGCCCATGGGGAGGCCGGTGGCCCGTGCCGGCGCCGCGCCGCCCGGGCACCGGTCAGCGTGGCTGCGTGGTGAAGTCCACGCCGAGGAACAGCTGGCGATCGCGGCCGGGGAAGTAGCGGTAGTTGCCGAAGGCATGGTCGGCGCGGTCGGCGTAGAAAGTGTCGAGGACGTTATCGAGCCGCAGGGTCAGCGACCAGCCCGCCGCCGGCCGCCAGGCGCCGCGCAGGTTGAACAGGTCGTGGCCGCCGTAACGGGTGCTTTCGTCGACACCGAGGTAATAGCGGCCCTGGTGCACCCACGCTGCGGCCAGCGACCATGTCGCCGTGTCGCGGCCGACCTCCACGCTGCCCAGCGTGCGGGGCGCGGTGTCGATGTCGTTGCCCCGGCGCACCCACTCGCCGCCGGGCAGGGCGCGGGTGAAAGCGTAGGTGTGACGTGCCCAGCTCGCCACCAGTGATGCATGCCAGCCGGTGGCGCTGCGCCCGCCGAGGTCGACCTCGAAGCCGACGTGGCGGCTGCGGCCATCGCCGACATTGAAGCGTTCGGCGTCCTGGAAGATGTAGTCGCGCTTGCGCATCAAAAACCCGGTGAGCGCGGCGTGTCGCTGCGCATCGCGCCACTGCCAGCCGGCCTCGAGGCTGTCGATGGTTTCCTCTTCGAGGTCGGCCGCCGACTGGCCGGCCTGCAGCCGGTAGAGCTCGGTGGCCTGCGGCGGGCGGAAGCCGCGCCGCACGCCGAGGTAGGCAGCGCTGTGCGCATCGTGGCGGTAGTGCAGGCTGAGGTTGGGTGCCAGCGTGGTAAAGCGGTCGCGGCGGTCGGCGGGCCGGTTGTAGAAGCAGCCGTTCGGCAGGCACGGCGTGCCATCGGCCCGCGTGTTGCCGTCCCGCATGCGGTTGTCGTAGTCGTAGCGCAGGTGTTCGAGGCGTGCGCCGCCCTGGAGGCGCCAGGCGGTGTCGAGCGGCACGTCGAGCTGCATGTAGCCGGCGCCGAGGGCCTGGTCGACGGCGTAGTCGTAGTGCAGCCCGCCCGGCCGCGGCAGCGCGCCGCCGACCTCGGCCGCGGCCTGCCGCTCGCGCAGGAAGCCGCGGGCGAGGTCGAGGTCGATGCCGGCCGTCAGGTGTCCGGCGCCGAGGGCCTGGTAGCGGCGCATGACCAGGGCCACGCTGTCCTGGCCGTTTTCCTCGACCGGCTGTCCGGGCAGGAAATGCTGCAGGAAGTCCATCCGCGAGCGGCGCAGCGCGCCGGCCAGTTCCCACTGTGCAAGGTCATCGTCCGCCGACCGCCAGCGCAGCGAGAGCCGCTGGCTGTCGGCGTCGCGATAGGCGCCGGGGTTGGTGTTCTGCGTGCGCCGCGCGGCGTCGCGGTAGGCGTTCTCGCCCACGATGAAGCCGGCCGTGTCCTGGTCGAGGACGTTGCCGCTGAGCCACAGGTCGAGGTCACCGCCGCCGACGCGGCGCCGATGGCCGACATGGCCCTTGAGCTGGCGATAACCGGCGTCGTCGCGGAAGTCGCCGTCGTGATCGGCGACGAGACCGGCGTTGAAGGCCCGTTCGTCGGTGCCGCCGTCGAGACGCAGCATGGCGCGCTGGTAGTGATCAGGCCCCACCGCGCCGCGCAGCGTGAGCCCCGGCCGCGAACCCGCCGGCGGCAGCAGCACGTTGAGCGTGCCGTGCAGGGCATTGGCGCCGTACAGGGCATTGCCCGGTCCGCGGATCACCTCGACGGCCTGCGCCAGTTCGTTCGGCACTTCGAAGAGTTCGTTGACATTGCAAAAGCCCGCCGGCCGCGTGGCGATACCGTTCTCGAGGACGAGAAAGCTGCCGCAGGAGCCGGGCCCCGTCAGCACCGGCGAGCGGATCGCGGTGAGGTGTTCCTGGCCGGTGCCGCGCGTGATCCACACGCCCGGTAGCGCGGTGCCCAGGGTGTGGAAGTGGGCGGCGTCGAGCGCTGCGATGCGCGCGGCCTCGAGGCGTGCCGTGTTGCCGGCCTGGTCGAGCGGGCGTGCCGGCAACCCGCTGGCGGTGACGATCACTTCATCGGCATGGGGGGCGGTCGGGGCGACGCCCCAGGCGAGCACCGCGATGAGCCACGCCAGGCGATGGTGCGACCTGCGTCCCGCGACGCCATGACCGGCCCCCGGCGGCGATGCACCGTGTGAGGCGTTCAGCGTTCGATGGCGTCGAAGCACAGTCGCGGCCGGTCACCGATGCGGCTGTATTCATGGCGACGGGCCATGTCGGCGAGCGCGGCGTCGCGCGCCGTCGCGCTGTCGAACCAGTGCAGCTGCTGCCAGTCGGCGCCGATGATGTGCCTCAGGGGGTCGGCCGGTGGCAGGCTGACGCGGATGCCCCAGCGCCGCTGGCCGGCCTCGGCAGGTGCCGCACCGAGGTTGTGGGGGTTGCTGATATCCATGGTCTGCGCCGCCGGTTCCACGTCAGGGCGGGCATGATAAGGCGCTGCACGTGGGGCGGCCAGCACGTGCTGGCGGGTGGCCGTGGCTTCCGCGACAATGTCCGGCCCCGTGCGGGAGGCCCGCCGCCAACCCGATGAGTGCAAAGGTCCAGGATCGCAGGTACTACGTCGCGGGCGGCCCGGTCCAGCCCGGTCACCCGAGCCATGTGCAACGGGCGGCGGAAGATATCCTCGTTCACCACCTGATGGCGGGCCAGTTCTGCCATGTCGTGGCGCCGCCCGACAGTGGCAAGACCAGCCTCGTGGCCGCCGCGGTGCCCCGCCTGCGCGCCGCCGGGCTGCATGTCGCGCTGGTCGACCTGCAGCAGATCGGCGCGCGCGAGGCGGGTGACGACATCGGTCGCTGGTATTACAGCATCGCCTATCGACTGGCGCGCGACCTGCGCATCCGCGGCGGCTTCCAGCAATGGTGGCAGGACCACGCCGGCCTGACCGCCACCCAGCGCCTGCGGGCATTTTTCCTCGAGATCGTCCTCGCCGCGGTCGAGGGGCCGATCGTCGTCTTCCTCGACGGCATCGAGGTACTGGCCGGCGAGCCGCGCCTCGGCGAGATCCTCGCTGCCGTCCGTGCCTGTCACGATGCGCGGGCCACCGATGGCGAGTACGAGCGCCTGACCTTCTGCCTGCTCTCGGCATTGCCGCCGGAGCGCCTGCCGGTGGGCGCGGCCGAATCACCCTTCAACGTGGGCACCCCGGTCGCGTTGCCGCCCTTCACGCTGGAAGAGACCAGGGGGCTCGCGGCGGGTCTGCCCGTCGAACCGGCGCTGGTCGATGACCTGGCTGCCAGCGTTTGGGGCTGGACCGGCGGCCAGCCCTACCTGACCCAGCGGCTGTTGCGTGCGCTGCACAGGCGCACCGGTTCACGGGCCCGTGTGGCGGTGGTCGATCCGCTGGTCGAGACGCTGTTCTTCGCCCCCAACGCCACCCGCGAGGACCCGCACCTGTCGCGGATCGCGGCGCTGCTGCTCGCGCCCGGCGCGCGGCGCAGCGCCCGCCTGACGCTCTACGGGCGGTTGCGCAAGGGCATCGCCACCGGGCATGACCCGGTGTCCGAGGTGCAGCGCGACCTGCTCGACACCGGCATCGTTGTCGTCGGTAAAGATGGCCTGCTGGCCGTCACCCACGCGATCTACCGCGGGGCCTTCACGGCGGGCTGGGCCAACGCCAACCTGCCCTTCGAGTGGCGGGGCATCGTCGCCAGCGTGCTCGTGCTGCTGTTCATGGTTGGCGTCCCGGTGTGGTACACCGAGTTCCTGCCGCGGCCTTACCTGCGCGCCCTCGACGGGCCGCCGGGGGCGTTTGCCGCCGCGGCCGAGGCGCACCAGCGGCTGCGCGCCTTCCCCGGCTATCGGGGCACCGCCGACAGCCGGTTCCGCGAGTTCCTCGTGCGTCAGAGCCGTGCGGCGCGCCACCTGCCCGAAATCCGCCATATCAACGAACGCCTCGAGCGGATCCCCGGTGGCGCCGCGCGCACCACCGCGCTCGAGGCGGAGTACTGGCAGCGGCGCGCGCAGGCGCTGCTGCTGCGGGGTGACCGCGACGGGGCGCTGCTCTACGGGCTGCGTGCTGCGGCGCTGGTCCCCGGAACGGCGCCGGAGCCGGTCGCCGGCTGGTGGCGCGGGGGGGATGCGCGCATCGTCGGCAGCCTGCGGCCGGCGCAGCCGCTGGCGGCGGTGGTTGCGGACCCGCTCACCGGCGCCGTGACCGCACTCGACGAGCGCCACCGCGTGCAGCGCTGGCAGATCGATGACGCGGGCTCCCGCGACCTCGGCGCGCAGCCGATGGTCGCCGTGGAGCGGCGCTTCCTGCAGCAGCGCGCCGTGCACGAGGGTGCGCCGCGGGTGTCGCGGCTCGACGTCACGCTGGTGCTCAACCACCGCCAGCCGGCCGATGTCGAGCTGACGTTGGTGTCACCGGCGGGTCTTGCGGTGACGGTGTCGCTGGACGGGGCGGCCAGCGGCCCGCGGCCCGGCGGCTTTCGCCTCGACAGCACGGCGCAGCCGCGCCTGCGCGCGCTGCTCGCGGAGCCGGCCAGCGGCACCTGGGTGGCGCGTTTCAGCGACCGGACGGGCGAGGCCCCCGGCACCCTCGAGGCTTGGACACTGCGCCTCGACGGGCGTGTGGCCCGGCCCGAGGCGGTGTTGTCCGGGCCGCTGCCCATACCGGGCCCGCGGCCGGCCGCGTCGGTGCGCAGCGCGCTGGCAGCCGACGGGGCGCACGCGCTGGTCCATCCGTTCGACCCGGCGGTTGCCGGCAGCATCCGGGTCTATGAGACGGACAGCGGGCGGGTCGTCGGCGAGATCCCGCGCGGGGCCGATTTCCGGGCCGCCGATTTTGTCCGCGGCGGGCGCATGGTGCGCATTCGCGGTGACCGCGACATCACGTTCCATGCCGTGCCCGCGGGTGAACGGGTGGGGCGCGTGGCCTTGCAGTGGGCGGGTGCCGACGACGCGGTGTGGATGTCGGGCAACGGCGAGTACATGGCCGTTGCCGAGGCCGTCGGCGAGGCGGGCACGGGGCTCGGGGTCTGGCGGCTCGACGGCGTGCGGCGTGTCGGCCGTGTGGTCACCGGCAGCGTCACGGGGATGGCGGTGGCGCTCGCTGACAGCGGCCGCGTGCTGGCGGCTGGCGGCGCCGATCCGGCCCTGGTACGCGTCTGGGATATCGCCGACGGGACGCTGCGCGCCGAAGTCGTGCCGCCGGCGGCGGCGCAGGCGCTGTGGCTGTCGGGTGATGGCCGCTGGCTGGCGGTGGCGGATGCGGCGGGTTGGCTGACGTTGTGGGACGTCGGGTCGCCGCGCCAGCCGCGCTGGCAGCGTCGCGGCGAGCGCTGGACGGTGTCCTTTGCCGCCGACGGCGGCGCGCTGCTGGCCGGCAGCGCCGATGGCACCTTCGAGGTGTTGTCGCTGCCGGATGCAACGGGTCTGTCGCCGCCCCTGTTCCACGGCGTGACGTTTGCGGCGGCAGGCGCGACTGCGGGTGCCCGGGGCATTCTGTCGGTGGCGATGGGCCCGTCCGCACCGATGCACCGCCGCGCGGTGACCTGGGACGGGCAGCGGGCGCTGCGCCTGTGGCAGTTTTCCGCAACGCCGGGTGATGCGGTGCGCGTGCCGCTGTGGGTCGCGGTGGTCGACGGCACGGCGCAGCGGGCGGCCTTCGGCACCGCCGACGGTGATGTGCGCCTCGCCCCGTTGGCACCGGTGATGGGCCCCGCCATGTCCGGGACCGGCTTCATCGGTCACGCGGCGCGGGTGACGGCGCTGGCTTTCGATGCGTCCGGTGAGCGGGTGGCGAGTGGGGCCGCCGATGGCACGGTGCGGCTCTGGGAGGCGGCCGGCGGTGAGCCGCGCGATTTCTTTGCCCGCCACGGCGATGGCGCGGTGCAGTCGCTGGCCTTTGATGCCGGCGGCAATGTGCTCTGGTCGGCGACGCCGTTTTCGCTGTTGGCGACGGATGTCGCCAGTGGCGAGGTGCGCGCCCGCACGCCGCTTGCCACGCCCCGGCCGGTGCTGGTGGCGGACCCTGCCGGCGATGCGGTGCTGGTGGCGGGTGAGGGTGGCGGCGTGATGCGCGGGTCGTGGCGCAGCCCGACGCGGGAGAAGGTTGTCGAGACGGCACAGCCGGTCTGCCGGATGGCGCTTTCCCCGGATGGCCTTGCTCTGGTCACCGGCACTGCGGAGGGCCTGGTTCACTTGCACGATCTGGCGACGGGCCGTACCGCCGAGCAGGCGGTGCAGTTGCCGGTGGGGGTCGACGGGGTGATCTTCGCGCGTCGTGATGAGGTGTGGGTGACGGGCGGTGCGTGGGCGTTCCGTTTGGCCGTCACCGGGGATGGCCTGCACTATCGGGCGGCGCAGCGCCTCGATGCGGTGCCGCTGGCGGTGGTGATGCAGGGCGCCGGGATGCAGGCACTGTATGCGGCGCCGGAGGGCTGGGTGCTGCAGCCGGTGCCCTCGCCGGCAGCGGCCTCGTCGGCGTTGCCGGATCTCGCCGCGATGGAGCGGCGGCTGCACCTTCGCGTCGACGAGACGGGCGACCTGCGGGCGCCATGAGGCTTGTCGTTGCCCGGGTGCAGTGCTGTGGTCGGCCGCGAGGGCTGTCGACTTTCGTGGGACGTTCGCTGCGGCGGTGGGCCGCGAGGGCTGTCGACTTTCGTGGGACGTTCGCTGCGGCGGTGGGCCG
>CAYQIV010000038.1:0-12011 GCA_964417725.1 uncultured Chromatiaceae bacterium | reverse complement strand
TGCCGCCACGGCCCACCGCGCCCGCGGGCCGCCGGGGCAGGGGGCGCTCGATCTCGACTGAAGCGCTGCCACGCGCCTGGAATCCGGGCGCGGGGTGGCTGCCTGCGGCTGCTGCCTCGTGCAGTGCGAGAATCCGACCCTCACGTCGCCTTTTCCGGCAGCGCAACAGCCCGCCGCTGCGCCCAGCCGCTGCTACCGCGGGTCGCCGGCTTCGCGGCGGGCGGCTACACTGCCGGCGACATGGGCTTTGAACGACCTACGGCGCGGTGACCATCTCGCCCCGCGGGAAGCTGAAGGAGCTGTCCCAGGTCATCACGGCAGAGCCACGGGCCATAGACCGGCAGCGGCTCCTTCAGGGCCCGCTGACGCGCCTGCTGCCTGGCGAACTGTCGGCCGTGGAGAAAGGTCTGCTGACGGCCATGGGGATGCATCGCCCGGACTAACCGCGATCCAGCGGACTCTTCACCCCGTGCGATCACGCCAGTAACGAAATTGCCGATTCCTCCATAGAGTCACCAGATTCCCACGTTGCCGGTTTTCCCGCGCCGCCCAAACTGGACGAGTGCGCGTCCGGGACCTCATCAGGATTCTTCACGACGATGGCTGGCGTCTCGCCCGGTGGCGCGGCAGCCACCGCCAGTACCAGCACCCTGTCAAACGCGGTACAGTCACCGTGTCCGGCCACACCGGCGCGGACGTCACGCCGGGCGTGCTGAACAGCGTCCTGAAGCAGGCCGGTCTGAAGAAGGAATCCCCATGACGCAGTATCTCGTCGTCATCGAGCAGAGCCCCCAGGGCTTCGGCGCCTACGTTCCGGACCTGCCCGGCTGCGTGACCGCCGGCGCCTCCCAGGACGAAGTGCTGCAACTCATCCGCGAAGCCATCGAGATGCACATCGAGGCGATGCTGAAGGACGGTGAACCCGTCCCGGCTCCAGCTTCGCGGGGAGCGCTGGTCGAGATCGGCGTCGCCTAACCCCGGTCCAGCGGACTTTTCACCCCCTTCGCCCCCTTCCCCATCACGTGGGTGTAGATCATCGTGGTCTTCACGTCGCTGTGGCCGAGCAGCTCCTGCACCGTGCGGATGTCGTAGCCGTCCTCGAGCAGGTGGGTGGCGAAGCAGTGGCGGAAGGTGTGGCAGCTGGCCGGCTGCGTCAGCCCGGCCTTCCGGACCACGGCCTGGACGGTGCGCTGCACGGACTTGTCGTGCAGGTGGTGGCGCACGGGCTTGCCGTCCAGCAGGTCGGCGCACAGGGTGGCGGACGGGAAAAGGTACTGCCAGCCCCACTGGCGGGACGCCTCCGGGTACTTCCGGGCCAGCGCACCGGGCAGCGACACGCCGGGCCGGCCCAGCCGGCGCTCGTTCTCGAACCAGGCGCGCAACCGGGCCAGATGACCCCGCAACACGGGCACAAGCTGGGCAGCAACCACCGTGACCCGGTCCTTGCCGCCCTTCCCGTCCCGGATCAGGATCTCGCCCCGGTCCAAGGCCAGGTCCTTCACCCGCAGGCGCAGCGCCTCCGACAGCCGCAGGCCGCTGCCGTAAAGCAAGCCGGCTATCAGCCAGTAGTTGCCCTGCAGTTCCGCCAGCACCCGGGACACCTCGACCCGGGTCAGCACCACCGGCAGGTGCCGGGACCGGGGCGCCCGGGTCACGTTGGTCAGCCAGGGCAGCTCGATCCCCAGCACCCGCCGGTACAGGAACAGCACGGCCTGCAGGGCCTGGTTCTGGGTGGACGCCGAGACCTTGCGGGCCACCGCGAGGTGTGTCAGAAAGGCCTCAACCTCCGGCCCGCCCATCTCCCGGGGATGGCGCCGCTCGTGGAACAGGATGAAGCGATGCATCCAGTGCAGGTACGTCTTTTCCGTCCGGTAGCTCATGTGCCGCGTGCGGATCTGCTCCCGCGCCGCCGCCAGCAGCCCCCCCTTGCCACCCACGCCGCTAAACTCCCCCGCGCCGGCCTGGCGCTTGAACGACAGCAATCCGTCGCCCGTCCAGTATCGTCAGGGAGTTATATTTTTTTCCACCAGATTAACGGACGATTTTGGGGTGAAACTTCACCCCAATTGAATCCCCCAATTAATAGTTAGAGATCAGAATCAATGTCTGCCGTTACTAAGAAAATTCCATGCCGGGTGTGCAGCGCGGCGATCCTCTCAGCCACGGCACAGAAGCACGAAGGCTTGTGCGCGCGCTGTCATAAGCAAGCAGAGAGGTTTCGCTTTTTGGAGAAACACGAGTCAAAGCCTGGCTGCCCGAGCTGTGATGGCCAACGCATGATCAGCTTCAATTGGCGGGCCGCCTTGGAAAGAAAAGGTCACGAAATAGATAAGTACCCGAAGTTTCTGCGTCGAGAGAGAAGCCTAAAGGCGGGCTTTCTTTATCGTTGTCCGGTTTGTGAGGCGCGCTGGTATCTCGATAGCCGGGAGGAAATGATGGCTGTTGTGCCGGAGAGCCGGCTATCTCTTCTGGAAGAGTGGAACGTAAAAGAACTATTCCCATCTGTTGAGATATTGAAGACCGCTCAAAGCATTGGCGCTACACCGATAAACCTGTATGGCGGTGGCAGTGAGTCCGTTTGTGTGCCGTGTGAGGTTCTCACTACAGGTGGAGAAACATTTAAGGAAGCTATTCTTTCCTTCCAGAAGGCCCCACCAATTTCACATTGGTCTAGCAGCGTGCGCCTGCTAGATGAAGTTGTGAGTATCCGGCCGTCTGAGTTCGCGCTCTCCAAGCAGGTTCGGTATGCAACTTCTCAGGCCCCAGAAATACGGATGTGCTTTTCCCCCACGCTGGTGCAGTCAACGAGTGGCTTCGTATTTGTAATAAATGGGCAGGCTGACTTCATGCTCTTTGAGGGGGTGAAGGGGAAAGACATTACGCTTTCCACGGCCACCCCTAATGAGTCGCTACCTTTGGCATCAAGAGATCCGGCACTAGCTAGTTACTTCGTTGGAGATTGGTTTCCCCATGCTGAGAGTCTTCGGATTAAGTCAGCTGATCTCTAACAATTCGCTGCAGGGTCGACGGCCCTGACGGGCCGCGCCCTGAGCTCAAACGTTGGGCAGTGAGTGCGGGGACGCAATGAAGAACCAGTATTTCGGAGACATCAACGACTATCGAAAGTACGGCTTGTTGCGGGCGATTGTCCGCTGCAGCGGGCTTCGTCTGCTAGTTGCGTGGATGCTTACACCCGACGACGGGAGCACCGATGGGAAATTCGTCTCCTATTTGGAACATCCAACCGAATGGGCGCGCCACGATCCTGTCCTCTTCCAAGGGCTCCAAACTTTAGTAGGTTCCGCAACTCAACGTGATGTGCGCATGATCGAGTCGTCGGAACTCCTAGGCCACGCGGGATTTTTCGGGTTCTACCCTGATTCTGCGGACACTTTCAGCAAGGCTCATAATGAGCCAAAGGAGTGTCCATGTCGAAGCGCAAACGTTACAGCCCTGAGTACAAGCGGGAGCTGATCGAACTGGTCCGGCGGTCGCAGTCGAGCTGCCGTCAGATCGCCCTGGAGGTCGGGGTCAACCCGAACATGCTGACCCGTTGGGTACGCGAGGCGAGTGCCGGAGGCGGCAAAGCCTTCCCCGGTGGCGGTACGCCACGTGATGAGGAGATGGCGCGCCTGAAGCGCGAGCTGTCGAAGGTCAGCCGGGAACGGGATTTTTTAAAAGACGCGGCAGCGTACTTCGCGAAGCAGTCACCGAGCGGTACGCGGTGATTGCACACTGCCGCAGCGAGTACCCCGTTGGGATGATGTGCCGCTGTCTGGAAGTCTCGACGAGTGGCTTCTACGCCTGGGCGAGTCGTACGCCGGGGCCGCGGGCGTGCGCCAACGCGCGTCTGCTGGAGCGCATCCGGGAGATTCATGAGGACAGTCTGGGCGTGATCGGCGCGCCACGCATGCACGAGGACCTTACCGACGAAGGCGAGAGCGTCAGCCTGAACCGGGTGGCGCGCCTGATGGCCAGCGCTGGCCTGCAGGGCTGGCCACGGCGCAGGAAGCGCCGGTTCGGCGGCAAGCCGGGATCTCGGCCTGTCGGCGTGGAGAACCTGCTGGAGCGGAACTTCGATGCCAACGAGCCGGAGACCAAGTGGGTCACCGACATCACCGAGATCCTGACCTGGGAGGGGAAGCTGTTCCTCTGCGTCGTGATCGATCTCTACAGCAAGCTGGTGATGGGCTGGTCGATGCATCACCGCCAGGACCGGCACATGGTCGTGCGGGCCGTGCAGATGGCGGTGTGGCAGCGGGAAGGTGACAACGAAGTGATCCTGCATTCGGATCGCGGTGGCCAGTTCATCAGCGGCACCTACCAGAAGTTCCTGGGAGGCAACGCACTGGTATCGAGCATGAGTGCGGTCGGCCACTGCGCCGACAACGCGGCGTGCGAGGGTTTCTTCGGCGTGCTCAAGCGCGAGCGGGTGAACCATCGCCAGTACCGTACACGCGACGAGGCCCGTGCCGACCTGTTCGATTACCTCGCGCGGTTCCACAACCCGCGAATGCGGCGTAGAGTTGCCCGGCGTGACCGGGAGTTTTCAGCCTTAACTCAACCGTCCGTGGAAATGGGGTAGAACCCGGTTGTCGGTCAGACGCACCAGCCAGTCGGCGATCTTTGTGTTCTCGGCGTCGAGCTTGGGTTCGTATCGATACCCGCTCCGGCTAAGCCCAAAGGCCTCGCAGGCCAGCCGGATGCTCAAGCCACGTTCTTCAACAGCCCACCTGGCCACCTCGCGTCGGCGAGATGGCCTTAGAGTTTTTTTGCGAGGGCCTCCGCGACAATGTCGGCCTTGATCTGCGCCTCAACATAGAGCTTCTTCAGGCGCCTGTTCTCCTCCTCGAGGTCCTTCATCCGGCTCATCAGGGAGGCGTCCATGCCGCCATACTTGGCCCGCCACTTATAGAACGTGGCGGTACTGATGCCATGCTCGCGGCACAGATCCGGCACCGTCGTGCCCGCCTCAGCCTGCTTCAGGACCGCCAGGATCTGGCTGTCCGTGAACCTCGATCGCTTCATGTAGAACTCCTCCAACAGAGAAAATTCTACTTCTCAGACACCCAGTTGATTGGGAGGATTACCGAACCAAAGGGCGAGAGAAGTCGAGAAAGAACGCGCAATCCGTCGGTGGTACGTCCGCCTTTGTAACCCCAACGTCGTTGGGGTAGCCCGGGAAAGCGAAGAGTTGCAACGACATTGTCTGTGAGCCCTAACGATTGAGCTCACCGGCCGACGCTGGCGTATGACGCGCGCGGCCGGCGCAAGCTCTCAAGCGCGGCGGCAGCGCGCGCCACGGCGCCGCACCGGACCGGTGGAGCGATTGGTTAGCCGTCATCCCAGAGGTCCGGGATTGGATGCGATCCGTATCCATTTGCGCTGAAGTACCAGACCTCCCTTCCGCACTCTACGAAGAATGCATCGAAGGGTGACAAACTTGCCGCCCCGACCTGTTTCATTAGATATGCCGCGGCTTGCGAGACCTCGACGCCCGGAAGCGGCCAGTTGTCGTAGATAAGAACCACATTCCTATCAAAGAGCTGAAACCCGGGCTTCGTAGCGACTTCGACTTTTCGCCTAAACGTGTGGAATATCGCGTCGGCCCACTCACGCTCCGGAGAATCTCCTGCCCATCCATCGCTCGGAAGGATGCCACGGGCGATTCGCTCGATTTCAGCTTGGGATCTGTTGGGTTCACCTGGATGAAAACGGTGCAACAGAAATGCCTGTTCGCCGAATTCCTTGCGCCTGACATCTACGCGAGCCCAATCTGGAGGAACCGCCTCGGTGATCTCTACACCTGTGAACAATGCAGCTTCGTTGAGCACGTAATCAGGCCGTTCCCGCTTGCGGACCTCGAGCGGATAACGAAGCCAATCGGACGCGGCTATTGCAGCAAGAAACCGGCAAATTGACCAGCGCTCCCGCTGCTCAGTCGTACGCCCCTCTCCACGCGCTGCCACCGCAATGTTGATTTGCGACACGACTCGAGAAAGTTCGCCAGCAGATTTCGCACTGAGATCAACCATGACGGCTAACGCTCGCCTTCAGCCGCGGCACTGACGGCGCGAAGCGACGGCAGGGACGTCGGCTGGAAGGCATGGTTGGGTGTCATGGCGATTAACCTCACTGTTCGGAATGTCAACGAACAAGGGTGCAATTCGAGCTTTGATACTTGTTCTTGGCCCGAATGGTCTTGAGTTCGTCGTTTGCCCACTTTGAAGGGTCGGTGATGGGCAAGCCTGCGCTATCTTCCTTCACAACTTCGTCAAAAGCGTCATTCGTTGCGGCCTCGAAAATACGCCCGATTACAAAATCTGTAGTTGGTCCACCCATGTGCCAGAGGACTCCAACTGGAGCCTCCTTAATCTCGGCCTCAGAGATAGTTTTTGTTCTGACACCATCAACAAAGCTCTTTCCTGCTTTGTAGCCAAGCTCGAACAACCTCTCTTGTTCTTTTTTGTCGCCTGACATCTCGGCGAATGTCGCGCATGAGAAGGCAGACCACATAAGGCGGGCGGTGTTTGCTTTGGGTTGTGCGTCGGATTCTTTGGCCAACAACAATTGCGATGTCAACGCAAGAACTATCGCGGATACTAAGAGCTTGATCATTTTTGCGGACCCTCCCAATACGTGTGCAGGTTTGACACCCAACGCTCGGGCTAAGCCGCGTACCCGCCGAAGGCGGGTACGTCGGCTTGCGCCCATTGTTGGGCCTTTACTCCGCGAATAGTAGATTGGCTCACGTAGGCGATGCTCATGATTTCCGTGATTCGCCGAGGCGCTTCCGCACGAGTGCAACTCGAACCAGAGCCAATTTAGTTAGATCGTCCAGGGGAAATCTACCGCATATCTCCTGGCCCACGGCGTCGTAATCTGTTGTTAAAGGGAAACGTACTCGTTGGCTCGACGTTTCCTGATGACGATTGAGATAGGTAATGCAGACGGCACAGATGGGAACCACCGTACCGCTTTGCTTGCCCGAATGGCCTTGCGCCACCCACAGTCCGGATCGTCTGGCATCGATTGCGAAAGGCACTGAGCAACAACCGCAAAGGGGGACCTGCGGCCATTTTCCAGGGAAGTCACTGGCCGGCGAAACATACTCAAGGGAGGCCGCGTAGTCGGCAGGATGGCCGGACGCTCCCTCATCTGATCTCACCTCAAGATAATCCCTTGTCAGGCGCAGCATCTGCTCGCGCGTCAGCTGCGGCACAGAAAAATCTTGCCCCGACCGATTTGGATTTGCTTTAGTAGAAACGGCTCTCTGTGTAGGCGCGGTGTTCTTTCCGAGCATGCGGTCAAAGACACCCCGAATTTCGGGTGTGAGTTCAACCTTGCGCTTCTTGCGCTCTTGAGCATCAAAGAAAGCGCCCAGGCCAAGCAGGATGGCAGCAAGCCCTACGCCACCTACTACGGCACCGGTAATGGAGAACGTGCGGTCCATTAGTTCACCGCCCACAAATCCGCCGATTACAACTGCCGCGACAATGACGCCAATGAAAATTTTCACCGATGACTCCTTAAGGCCCAACGGTTGAGTTGAGCGGCGCGCACGCCGGCGTCTGAGCTTGGCACTTTATCCTTCACGCGTCCGCTCGAACGATTTGTTAGACGGCACATACGGCACTACCTCGAAAGCAGCGTGACAACCGCCACCGCGGGAATCGCTACAACTAGAACAATCGAGCTAAGACAGCCGGAGCGCCCGCTCCGAACTAGGCTTGAATCGCGTGGCTGATTCCGCAGCCACTCGCCATGGCAAGAATTGCAGAAGAACCTGGTCTTGCCGCGTCGCCAGGCTTCAATCGTTCGGGCAGTGTGCGGGGACGCGGTTGAACAGCGCGAACAACGAAAGGACTGCTCCTTCGGCCGGCGCCCGCCGCCGAACAGGCGAAAAGCGACAACAATGACCGCGACAGCGATGCCAGCGACGATAAGTACGTTGCCGTCCATTGCCGTCTAACTATATGTCGACAGCTAAAACAAAAAAGAATGAAACCCATCGTTCACGTCCGATATGCGGGTCGAGATCGAGGCAACTTGCTGTTCTCATTGAGAGCCTCCGGAAGATAGGCGGCCGGAATGATGGTGGAGATAGGCAGCAAGGCCACGGGACGTAGTCTCTCCGATGTCGCGCGCGAGAAGATGCGCACGCGGCACATGGCTTATCGCACGGAGCAGTCTTATCTCCAGTGGATCCGCCGTTACGTGGTTTTTCATGATCGGCGCCACCCTCGCGAGCTAGGCTCTGCTGCAGTGGAGCAATTCTTGTCCTATCTGGCGGTCGAGCGCAAGGTGAGCGCATCGACGCAGAGCCAGGCCCTGCAGGCGCTGTTGTTCCTTTATCGGCATGTCCTCGATCAGGATCTGCCGTGGCTGGACAACGTGACACGGGCAACCCGGCCGCGCCGGCTGCCGGTAGTCCTGAGCCGCGCGGAGGTGGCGGTGCTGCTGGCGCAGCTACAGGGTACGCATTGGCTGGTGGCGAGCCTGCTTTATGGCGGTGGCTTGCGCCTGCTGGAGGGCCTGCGCCTGCGGGTCAAGGATGTCCTTGTCGAGCGGCAGGAGCTGATAATCAGGGACGGCAAGGGCGGCAAGGACCGGGTGACGGTGCTGCCCTCTTCGCTGGACGGACCATTGCGCGAGCACCTGGCGGCACTGCGCCGCTGGTTTGATCAGGAGCGGCGCCGGGGCGCGCCGGGTGTCTCGCTGCCGACGGCGCTGCGCGCGAAGTATCCCGGTGCCAGCCAGAGCTGGGGCTGGCAGTATGTATTCCCGGCGCGCAGCCTCTGCCGCGATCCCTATGGGCGCGGGCTGATCCGTCATCACCTGCATGAACAGTCCCTGCAGCGTGCCGTGAAAGAGGCCGTGCGCAAGGCGGGCATCCAGCAACCGGCGAGCTGCCACACCCTGCGACACTGCTTCGCCACCCACCTGCTGGAAGACGGTTACGACATCCGCACCGTGCAGGAGCTGCTCGGCCACTCGGACGTGAAGACGACCATGATCTACACCCATGTCATGGGCAAGGGCGCCAAGGGCGTGATCAGCCCGCTCGATCGCGGGCAGGGGCTGACCGGTACCCGCACTCCCCTGCGTTGAAGCGCGGGGGCCACACCCCACCCGGCACTCGCAGTCTGCCCCCCGCCGCACTATCCTCGCGACACGCGCCAGCCCGGCATCCTCGCGCCCGGGAGACGCGTGGTGATCTGGTCGCTAGACTGCTCTGCACACTGACAGGCGGGAACACATGCTCTGGTTGAAACGCATTTTTTACGCAATCGCCGGCCTGCTGCTGGCCGGATGGCTGGCGATGGTGGGCTATGCCTACTGGCCCACCGGCATCACCGAGATGCCGGCGCGCACACTGGCTGATCCCGGCGACCAGTTCGTGAACGTGAACGGCCTGGAGCTGCGCTATCACAGCTGGGGCGAACCGGCACCGGACAAGCCGGTGGCGGTGCTGCTGCACGGCTTCGGCAATTCGCTGCAGAGTTTCCGGCTGGTCGCCCCGCTGCTCGCCACTCATTATTACGTGATTGCCGTCGACATGCCGGGCTACGGCCTGTCGGCCAAGCCGGTGGACTTCGACTACCAGAACCCGAACCAGGCGCAGATGATGAAGGACTTCATCCGGGCGCTGGGCCTGAAGAACGTGGTGGTCGGTGGTCATTCGCTGGGCGGCGCCATCGCCTTCCGCGTGGCGCTGGACAACCCGGATGTGATCGGCCTGGTGGTGATGAATCCCGGCATCATCTCCACCGGCGTGCCGCCGATCGCACGCTACATCTTTTTCCCGATGCAGCGGATCCAGGCCAAGCTGTTCGGCGACCCGGAATTCCGCGCCAATTTCCTGCGCCGTTCTTTCATCGATCCGTCCATCGTCACCGACGAGGTGGTGCGCAACCTCAGCCTCACCTCGCAGAGCGAGGGCTACCTGGCCGGCATGACCAGCCTGATGGGCCAGTACAACGAGGCCGACGAGGTGCCGATGCTGCCGCAGCTCAAGGTGCCGGCGCTGATCGTCTGGGGCGCGCAGGACCGTGGCAAGCCGGCCGGCGAGTTCGAGCAGCTGCGCGAGCTGATGCCGAACAACACTGCCGTGCTGGTGCCGACCTCAGGCCACTATGTGCAGGAGGAAGCACCGGCTGAAACTGCCGAGGCGATGAAGGTCTTCGTGCAGCGGGTGATGCCGGCCACGCCATGAGCACCCGCAAGACGGCTGCCCCGGCGCCGCGCCGCGACCTGACCATCGGCGCGCTGGCCAAACGCGCGCGCGTGGCACCTTCGGTGTTGCGCTACTACGAGAAGGAGGGCCTGCTCCGCCCCGGACTGCGTAGCGCCGCCGGCTACCGCCTGTACGGACCGGAGGCGGAACGCACGCTGCTGTTCATCAACCGCGCCAAGCGCCTCGGTTTCTCGCTGGACGACATCCGCCAGTTTCTCGCCGCCGGACAACCGGCAGCGGAACCGGTCGGCCGGAAAAAAACTGGTCAGCCGCTGGACGTTGCTGCCATCGATGCTTGTCCACGCGCGCCATGCCAGAAATCTCGCGCGGCTGCAGGCAGCGCTCGATGAGCTCGAAGCCCGCTACCGCGATCCGGCGGGCCGGCTGCTGCGCCCGGACGCGCGTGCTCTTGCCGGCCCCGGCCATCACCTTCTGCTCACCCGCTGCGGCCCGGTCGATCTTCTGGGCGCAATCGGCCGCGGGCGCGGTTATGAGGATCTCCTTCCCGATGCAGTGGCCGTCGATCTCGGTGGCGTCACAGTCCATGTCCTCGGGCTTGCCGCCCTGATACGGACCAAGGAGGAGGCGGGCCGCGACAAGGATCGCGCCGTGCTCGGATTGCTGCGCCAGGCGCTGCGCGGGTCGAACCCGCCGGGGCGGCAATAGGGCACAGCACCGCCGGTCGAGATGCCGCGAATCGGCCGGATGGCGGCCGATTCGCCCACCCTGCGTCTTTCACGTCGCTGAGCACATAAAGACAGCTGGCCACAGCGCCCTGCCGATGGCGAGGCTGGGGACATGGCCGCCGCCCATGCCCAGCGCCGCCTCGATGCGTCGCGCTACGAACGGCATTGCCCGGGGGCGACGCTTCTTTATCAGCTGGTCGAGCGTCACTACCCGGCGTTTGTTGCGGCGCTCGCTGACAGAGGCCGCCAGCTGCCCGCCTATGTACACGAGGAGTTCGCGGCGTACCTGAAGTGCGGGCGGCTGGAACACGGCTTCATCCGGGTGCGCTGCACGCAGTGCCATGCCGAGCGGCTGGTCGCCTACAGCTGCAAGCGCCGTGGGTTTTGCCCGAGCTGCGCGGCGCGGCGCATGACGGAGAGCGCGGCGCTGCTGGTCGACGCGGTGCTGCCGCGGGAGCCCGTGCGCCAGTGGGTGCTCTCGGTGCCGTTTCCGTTGCGTTACCTCTTCGCCACCGACCCGGTGGCGATGGGCGCGGTGCTCGGCATCGCCTACCGGGCGATTGCGGCGCACCTGGTGAGGAAAGCCGGGTTGACTCAGGCACGAGCCAGGACCGGGGCCGTGACACTGATCCAGCGCTTCGGCAGCGCGCTGAACCTCAACATCCACTTCCACCTCCTGGTCCTCGACGGCGTCTACGAGCTGACCGCGGCCGGGCCGCGCTTTCGACGGCTGCCCCCGCCGACGTTGGCCGAGCTCGAGGCGCTGCTGGGGCAGATCGTCACGCGCATCGCCCGGCACCTGGAGCGGCGCGGGCTGCTGGTGCGGGATGCCGAGAACAGTTACCTCAGTGCCGGACCCGGAGAGGAAGATGGCCTGGCGGCAGTGGTTGGGCACTCGATCACCTACCGCATCGCGGTGGGGCCGAACGAGGGACGCAAGGCGTTCACGCTGCAGACGGTCGCCCCGGCGCTGGAGGCACCTGCCGGGGATGAGCGGCTGGCGCAGCACTCCGGCTTTTCATTACATGCCGGTGTGGCCGCCGCCGCCCACCAGCGCGACAAGGTCGAGCGGCTGTGCCGCTACATCG
>CAYQIV010000037.1:3344-12645 GCA_964417725.1 uncultured Chromatiaceae bacterium | reverse complement strand
AAATCAGGCGTAGGTGTAAGCCTACCGTGGGTTCGAATCCCACCCTCTCCGCCACCCGCATTCGATAAAAAAGCCGGCCATTCGGGCCGGCTTTTTTGTTGCCCCGATTCCCTTATTTCACGGCCTCGGCGGTTTCCCCGACGATCAGCCAGCGCCCGTCGACCCGTTCCCACTCGAGGGTCTTCAGGACGACGTCCTTGAACTGCTCGGAGCGGTAGGCCTGCCTGAAGACGGTGCTGGCGTGCCTGGCGTCCCGGACGGCGAGCTTGATGTCGCGGATATCCAGCGAGATCTCCTTGGCGCGTTCCAGCGCCCGCTTGCGCTTGGCGGCCCACGCTTCGCGCGTGCTGCCGTCGGCGGGCGCGAAGGCCGGGGCGTAGGCGTCCAGATAGGCCTGCGCGTTGCGGTCCGACCAGGCGGTCGTCCAGGCCTTGAGGGCTTCGGCGACGGCGCGCTCGGGCGTCGTTTCGGACTGCGGAGGCGCCGGCGCTTCGCTCGCGGCGGCAGCGGGCGCGAGCTCCTTGAGCAGTTCCTGGGCGCGGGCGTTCAGGGTTTCCTTGTCGGCGACATAGAGCTGCGGGTTGTCCGGCGGGCAATTCTCCGGCGCCTCTTCTCCGGCTGCCCACATTTCCGGCTCCGGCGGGGGCGGATCGCCGGCCTTCGAGACGCCCAGCGTCGCGAGCAGCTTGCCAACGCCGGCGTGGGTGCGGAGGTAGGCGATGGCCAGGTCGTGCTCGGCATTGCTGTAGGCGCGGCGCGACTGGAAGAGTTCGTTCTCGCTGTCGAGCAGGTCGAGCAGGCTGCGCTGGCCGATGTCGAACTGCTTGCGGTAGGCATCGCGCGCCTTCTCGATCGAGAGCTGGTGCTGGTCGAGGTAGCCGAGCTGCTCGGTCAGCTTGCGCGTGTCGTTGAAGGCGATGGCGACGCTTTGCCGCACGTCGCGGCAGGTCTTGTCCCGCAAGTCCTTGGCGACGTTGTGCTGTTCGGCATATTGGCGGGAGCGGCCGACGTCGGAGAAACCGTTGAAGAGGTTCCAGCTCAGCACGACTTCTGCGGTGCTGGATTCATGCTGGCCGATGTAGCCGTTGAGGTTGTCTCCCCGGTCGCGCTTCAGCCGCAGGTCGAGGCGGGGCTGGTAGGCGGCGTCGCGCACCCGGGCGGCGGAATAGGCCGAGCGCACGTTTTCGATGGAGGCAAGCAGGGCAGGATGGCCGCGCTGCGCGGCGGCCAGTGCCTCGGTCATGTCCTTCGGCATGCCCTTGGTCAGGTTGGCGAGGGAATCCATCTCCTTGGGGGCCTGCTCGCCGACCACGCGCATGTAGCGGGCGCTGACATCGTGCAGGTTCGAGGTTTCGGTCAGGAGATTGGCCTCGGCCAGGGCCAGCCGGCCGGCTGCCTGCTCGAGGTCGACGCGGCGCCCGACGCCGGCCTGCACCTTTTTCTGGATCTGCTCGAAGACCGAGCGGTGACGGACGTAGTTCTCCTCCGCCAACGCGACCAGCCTGCGATAGCGGAGCACGTCGATATAGGCGCGCGCCGCTTCCAGCGCGGCGGTTTCCGAAGCGTCCTGCAGTTCGAAAAGGCGGACGGCGAGGGCGTGGTCGAAGCGTTTCACTTCATTGCGCGTGGCGAACCCGTCGTATAGCATCTGCGTCAGGGTGAGTGTCGTCGCGTTGCGCGTATAGTCCTTCTTCAGGATCGGATCGTCCCGGTGGTCGCGCCCCCTGTTGGCGGAGAGGTCGAGGCGGGGCAGGTAGCCGCCGAAGGCGGCGTCGCGCTCCCCCTGGGCGGCCTTGTAGGCGTGCCAGCGCTGCAGGACTTCGGGGTTGGAAAGGACGGCCTTCTGGGCCGCGCTCTGCAGCGTGGTGGTTTGCGCATGAGCCAGCAGGGGACCCAGGGCCAGGCACAGGATGATGATTTTGCGATGCATTATTGGCGGCTAATTGCTGGCAGTTCTTTTCTTTAATTGCGAATGATATCCCAGACCGGGGCGGACAGGCTGTTGTGGCCGCTGGCCGCCATGCGCCGCCTTGCTGCGCTGGCGGCCGGGTTCGTGCTATTCCAGGCATCGATCGCCGATGTCGAGAAGATGCTGGCGACCTTGCAGCGGTATGGCGGCGCGGAAACCGTTTTCCGCGACTGGCGGCAACTGATCGACGACAGCAAGTCGCTGGAAGCGCGGGACAAGCTCAAGCGCATCAACGAATTCTTCAACCGCAAGCTCCTCTTTCTGGACGACATCAAGATCTGGGGCCAGACGGACTACTGGGCCACGCCGCTCGAGACCCTGGCGAAGGGGCAGGGCGATTGCGAGGATTACACCATCGCCAAATATTTCACGCTGCTGAGCGCCGGCATACCGAACGAGCAGTTGCGCCTGATCTATGTGAAGGCCCGCATCGGCGGACCGGCCAGCAACGTCACGCAGGCCCACATGGTGCTTGCCTGGTACGAGACGCCGGATGCGGAGCCCTTGCTGCTTGACAATCTGATCACGGACATCCGCCCTGCGTCGCGCCGCCCCGACCTGCAGCCGGTGTTCAGTTTCAACAGCATGGGCATCTGGGCGAATCCGGTTGCAAGCGGCATGCCAAGTTCCACGGGGGTCGGGCGCCTGACGCGCTGGCAGGATCTCCTGAACCGGGCGAAGGCCGAAGGGTTCGCCTTTTGAGCATTATTTAACGAAGTTCTTGTCGAAGAGAGAACGATTATGTCGATGTATCGTCAACTTTGGCTGGCCGTCATCGTAAGCATGCTGGTGGCCCTGGCCGGCAGCCTGGTGGTTTCCTCGCTGAGCGCGCGCATCTACCTGTCCGAGCAGCTGGCGATGAAGAATACGGACAACGCCGCGGCGCTGGCGCTCTCGCTCAGCCTGCGCGAGCCGGACGCGGTGGAAGTGGAACTGGCAGTTGCCGCCCTCTTCGACAGCGGCCATTACGAATTGATCCGGGTCACCGATCCCCTCGGCAGGACCATTGTCGAGCGCAGGGCGGCTGCCGGCTACAGCGGTGCGCCGGCGTGGTTTGCCCGGCTCCTGCCGATCGTCTCGAAGCCCGGCCAGGCACAGATCAGCAGCGGCTGGAAGCAGTTCGGCACGGTGCTGCTGGAGAGCCACAGCCGCTTCGCCTACGAGGCGCTGTGGAAGAGCGTGTGGGAGCTGGCTGGCGCGCTGTTCGTCGCGACGCTGATTGGCGGCTATCTGGGCACGTTGATCCTGCGCCGGCTGCGGGCGCCGCTGGCGGCGGTGATCGGCCAGGCGAAGGCGATCACCGAACGGCGTTTCGTCACCATCGAGGAGCCGGCCGTGCCGGAGCTGCGCCAGCTGGCAACGGCGATGAATGCGACGGTCGTGCGCCTGAAGGCCATGTTCGACGAGGAGGCCGCCCGGCTCGATGCGGTGCGCCGCGAGGCGAACTGCGACGTGCTGACCGGCCTGGCAAACCGCAGCCATTTCCTCGCCCGCCTGCACGATGCGCTGGAGGCGGAGGATTCGCGCGGCATCGGCCTGATCCTGGTGCGCGTGGCGGACCTGGCCGGCATCAACCGGCGCCTCGGTCGCGAAGCGACCGATGATCTGCTGCGCCGCTTCGCCGCCGTCCTCGGCAAGGCGGGCGGGCAGCATCCCGACTGCCTTGCAGCGCGGTTGAACGGGGCGGATTTCGCCCTGCTCATCGCAGGACAGAGCGGTGTGCGAGAGCAGGCCGGAAGCCTGCTGCAGGCCCTGGTGTATGAGGCAGAGGCCTTTGTGGCGGATGCGCCTGCGGCGCATATCGGCTTGGGGGTCTTCCCGCGTGGCATCGAGTTGAGCGCGGCCCTGTCGCAGGTCGATGCGGCCCTTGCAGCGGCGGAAGCCGAGGGCGCCAACGCCATCCGCGAAGCCGGAAGTGCGGCTGAGGATGCGCCGCGCAGTGCGGAGGAGTGGTCGCGGCTGATCGGGCATGCACTCGACGAGCGCTGGGTCAAGCTGATTTCGTTTCCCGTGGCGGATTTCAGCGGGCGCCTGATCCACCGCGAGTGCCCCCTGCGTCTGATGCTGGACGACCACGGCGAGTGGCTGCCGGCGGGCCGCTTCCTGCCGATCGCCGAGCGGCTCAGGCTGACCTCCCGGCTCGACCTCTCCGCGGTCGCTTTGGGGCTGGCCGAACTGGCCGACAAGCCCACTCTGAAAGGCCTTGCGGTGAATCTCTCGGCCAGTTCGCTGCAGGACAAGGACTTCCGCGCGAAACTGCAAAGTCAGCTGCGGCAGCACGGCGAGCCGGCGCGGCGCTTGTGGCTCGAGGTGGCGGAAAACGGCGCGCTCAGCCATTTCGAGGCGTTCCGCGACTTGTGCGGAGAGTTGAAGGCACTCGGGTGCAAGGTCGGCATCGAGCATTTCGGCCGCCAGTTCAGCCGGATCGGCATGCTGCACGGCCTCGGCCTGGATTACATCAAGGTCGACGCCAGCTTCGTACGCGAGCTCGACAAGAATCCCGGCAACCAGGCTTTCCTCAAGGGCCTGTGCGCGATCGTGCACGGCATCGGCATCCAGGTGATTGCCGAGGGCGTGGTGAGCGACGCGGAAATGCAGGCGCTCGCCGGCGTGGGATTCGATGGCGCCACCGGCCCGGCGGTCCGGGAGCCGGCCGCCTGAGGTTGTTCCCGGACGAGCCGGGCCGGGGCGCCAACCGCTGCGGCGGGCTGCGCCGTGTTGCGGAGACTGACTTTTCAGTTTCGGCATGACGCCCGCTCATGCGGGCACTGGCCTGCACTGAAACTTCGTTTGGTCAGTCGGTGATCAGCTTGCCCTTGTTGAGCAGGTCCTGGATCACCTGCTGGTCGGTGCTGAGACCGCCGATCAGGTCGACACCTTGCAGCAGGATGGTCTGGTCCTCGGCGCCCGGTGCGTAGCCGCCGGCAAAGCCGCCGCTGCTGCTGACGTGCACCGTGGTGTTGCCGCCGCTGTACTCGAAATGCAGGTAATCCTCCAGGTTGGCGCCGGCGCCGCTGGCGGCCTCGCCCTGCAGCAGGTCGCGCAGGTCGAGCCTGTCGCTGGCGGTCGTCGAGTCGAAGTCGGTGAGGGTATCGACGGCCGGCGTGCCCGGCGCGCCGCGGTCGGCCAGTGACCACTTGAACACATCGGCACCCAGTCCGCCGGTCAGCACGTCGTTGCCGGCGCCGCCGATCAGCATGTCGTTGCCGGCTTCACCATTCAGCGCATCGTTGCCTGCACCACCCTTCAGCACGTCGTTGCCGGCGCCGCCGTTCAACGTATCGTTGCCGTCGCCACCGGCCAGGATGTCGTTGCCGTCGCCACCATTGAGGATGTCGTTTCCGGCGAGGCCGTCGATCAGGTCGTTGCCGGCGGTGCCGTTCAAAGTCTGTCCCGCCTGAGTGCCCATGACGGCGGTCGTCGTGGCATCCACCGTGACGGTGAGGCTCTGGGCGGTGACGGCATCCACGCCACCCTGTGTCGCGGTGGCGGTGACGGTCAGGTTGAGGGTGCCGACGTAATCGGGCGGCGTCAGCAATTGCAAGCCGCTCAGCTCGGCCTCCGTAAAGCTCCAGTTGCCGCCGCCCAGATCGGTGCCGACTGCGGCGCCGTTGGAGCCGATGAAGCCGAAACCGGCGCCAGCCAGCGGCAGGCCGGAAATGGTGATCAGGCTGACGGTCGGGAAGCCTTGCGGCGCCACATCGATCGGGAAATCGATCGGCGTGCCGTAATTGACGCCGTTGATCAGGAACCTGGGTGCGCCGATGCTGAGCTGGGAGATCTTGTTGCTGTCGCGCGCATTCAGTATCAGCCAAGAGAATTGGTGCTCCCCGGCTGCGCTCGGCGTGTAGGTGAAGGTGCCGGTCGCATCCGCGGCCGCGCCGTTGGTGTTGCGGCCGGTCATCTCGGAGGCGGACAACAGCTGATAGCTCACCCCGCCGGCGGGATCCCGAACGACCAGCACCGCCAGATCGTTGTAGCCGTCATTGATTTCGCTGGACGTATCCTCGCCGTTGAAGAATGCCCAGTCGAAAGAGACCTGGCTGCCTGACTCGAGGTCGAGGCTGTAGTTCCTGAGATCGCCATTGAAGACGTCGACGAAGCCCGGGTCGCTCGCGCCGCCCGCCGGCGGGTCGAAGCGATTGTCCAGCGCACCGCCCGGCAGGCCGAGGGCCGATTCGAGGTTTGCCTGCGTGATCCCGGTGGCATTGGTGATTGCCGCCGCCCCGTTGCCGATGTTCAAGCCGGACAGGGAGTCGGGCATAGTAATCAGGGGGGCAGCGGGTATCACCGCGATCGTGGTCGTTGCCACATTGCTGCCGCCCGTGCCATCCGTCACCTCGACCTCGATCACGCGGGGGGTCGTATCCGGGTTGGCCGCGTTATTGGCGAAGGTGATGGCCCGGATCGCCGTCTGGTAATCCGCCAGCGAAGCGGTGCCGGCCAACGTCACGACGTTGCCGACGATGCTTGAGGTGATGCCGCCGGGGAGCAGGCCGACGCTCAGGGCATCGCCCGTCTGCGCATTGGTGAGCGTGACGGTGGCACCGGCCAGTGTGGTCGAATCGGTGTCTGCGATGCCGATGTCGGCGTCGGCGATTGCCACGGGCGCACCGTACTCGGTAAATGTCGCTGCGTAGCCGGTGCCCGGCGCGGCCGAGTCGTCGGTGTCGAGATCGATTTCCGGCGCTGTCAGCAGGGATATTCCGACGGTGGTCGTCGCCGTATTGCTGATATTGGTGCCGTCCGTCACCACCACGTCGATGCTGCGCGGCGTGGCATCGGTGCTGCCGGTGCTGAACGTCACGGCGCGAATCGCAGCCTGGTAATCCGCCAGGGTTGCCGAACCGCTGAGCGTCACCACGTTGCCCGCGACGGTGGCCGCGATGCCGGCGGGCATGGCGCCTGCCGCCAGCACGTCGCCAGCCAGGGCATTGGTCAGCGTAACGGTCGCGCCCGTGATCTGGGGCGAGTCGGCATCGGTGATGCCGACGTCGATATCCGCGACGGCCACCGCCGGGCCGCCCTGCGTGAAGGTCGTGGCAAAGCCGCTGCCGGCGGCGGAGCCGTCCAGGTCGATGACGGGCGCCATGCCGGGGTTGATGGTCAGCGTCGCGGTTGACGTGCTGCCGTCGGCATCCGTCAGCGTGTAGGTGAAGATGTCCGGCACGACAATAGTCGGCGTAACGGTCAAGCCGTCAATGCGGAAGGTGTCTCCGCCAGAAGTGGTAAATACCAAATACGCGAAGGCAGATGCGGTTGAGATCGTTGCATTGACGATGTCGCTGCCACCGCCGCTGACAGAGCCCGTGTCGACAAAACTTCCGTCCGCTGCGTATGCCCGCCACGTGACCGTCTCGCCGGACATACTAGTCAATCGGGCAGTCGCCGATTGCGAAGACACTCCCAAGTCAATCAGCAAATGTTCGCCATTAGTGATTCTGTCGCCGGAGGTACTGCTGCCGTCCGCATCTTCTACACCAATCCCATCATCAGCTGTGCCGCCAGGGTTGCGATATCGCACATAACCCGCTTGCGTGGTAGTCAGCCGGCTAACATCAATACCATTTGCCGCAACACCGCCCACATAAGGATTGGCGAAGCCATCCCCTTCATTGTCGTAGCCATACACACTGAAAACATTATTCCAGGTCGTCACGTCGCTTCCGGCAGCAACGCTTATGTCCGGCGCCTTCGTATAGGTATAGCTGCCGTCGGATTGATCGATGACCAGCGTGCCGTTGTTCGTCACGACGGTGCGGACACTGCCGCTCAGCGTATTGGATATAACGGTGCCCTGCGTCACGGCGATATTTGTCACCGTGACCGCATCGGCGCCTATTACGTCGGTGCCGCCGCCGGCGGAATCCCCGGCCCCGGTCATCACGTTGCCGCTGATGCTGCCGCCGCCGTTCAGGCTGTTCACGTCGTCGTTCGCGATCGGCGCGGTATCGACGAGGTTGATCGACACCGTGGTCCAGGCGGACGCGTCCGTGCCGTCCGAAGCACGATAGACGAAGCTGTCGACGTCTGGGTCGCCATCATTGTGATCGCGCACCGGCGCGGTGTAGGTGAAAGTGCCGTCGGCGCGCATCGTCACCGTCCCCCCCAGGGCGGTAGTGATGCTGTTGCTGCCGTTCACGGTGACCGCGGGGTCACCCGCTGATGCTGCGAACTGTGCGGCCAGGAGCGAGGCCGGCGGGGAATCGATGTCGGTATCGTTGGCGAGGATGCTGCCGTATATCACCGTGGCGCCTTCGGTGGCGGCATGGGTGTCGGCGATGCCGAATGGAGCGTCGTTTACCGCAGCGATGTTTAGCGTTGCAGTGGCGCTGCCGGAGACCAGGCCGGTGTTGTCCTTGGCGGTGTAGCTGAACGCCGTCGAACCGTTCCAGTTGGCGTCCGGCTGGAAGTACAGGGTCAGGGCGTTACCGCTGGCCGCCAGGTCCATTCCTGCGGCAACCGCAAGCGTGCGTGCCGCATCCAGGTACAAGGTGCCGTTGGCGGGAAGCGCGGCAAGGCTGAAGCTGGCCACCGTGCCGTCGGCATCGGAACCGGTCAGCGTGATGGCAACCGGTGCCGTGGGGTCTTCGCTCTCGCTTGCCGAAACGGCATTCGCGACGGGGGCGATGTCGTTGTCGACGATGGTGGTCGTGATGTTCTGCGCGGATGCGTCGAGGGCGAGATTCTCGTAGTTGCCGCCGCTTGCCGAGGCAAGCGCGACAGTGAAGTTTTCGGCGCCCTCGATCAGGAGGTCGTCGGCAATTGAGATGTCGAGCGGCACCGAGGAGCTTCCTGCCGGGACAACCACGCTGGCCGTTCCGCTGAAGTCGACGCCGTTCGCCGCAGTCCCGCTGTAGGTCAAATTGACGGTCACCGGGGTTGCAGCCGGAACGGTCAGGGATATCGTATAGGAAGCAATGCCACCCTCTCCAACGGAAGCGGGACCGGCGACCGAGACTAGTGTCGCGTCGGTGTCGTCGACGACGGTGTTGCTGACCGTGCCGGTGGTCGACACGCTCTCGAAATTGCCGCCGGCGGTCGAGCTGATCGACACGCTGAGCGTGTCGGTGCCGTTCAGATAGGGGTCGTCGGCGCGCACGGCCACCGCGGTGGAGGCGCTGCTCTGGCCGACCGGGATGGTGATGGTGGCGCCGTTGGAGAGGGTGACGACCAGGTCGGAGCCGGCGACGGGGCTGCCGACGCTGGCGGTGTAGGTGATCGAGCCGCCCTCGGTGATGGCCGCGCCGCTGGTGGCCGAGGAGAGGGTGACGGTGGTCGCGTCGGTGTCGTCGACGACGGTGTTGCTGACCGTGCCGGTGGTCGACACGC
>CAYQIV010000037.1:0-3244 GCA_964417725.1 uncultured Chromatiaceae bacterium | reverse complement strand
TCGGTGATGGCCGCGCCGCTGGTGGCCGAGGAGAGGGTGACGGTGGTCGCGTCGGCCACAGGAGTGACGGTGACGCTGGCGGTGGCCGGGCTGGAGGCGGCACCGCCATCGTCGGTGGCGGTGTAGTTGAAGCTGGTGTTGCCGTTCCAGTCGGCGGCCGGCACGAAATACAGGGTGGCACCGGTGACGATGTCGCCCGCGGATACCGGAGTGGTGAGCGCGGCATCACTGTAGAGCACGCCGTTTGCCGGCAGGCTGGTGACGGTGTAGCTGGCGATGCTGCCGTCTGCGTCCGAAGCCGCGAGGGTAACCGGGATGGAAGCGGCGTCTTCTAGACCGGTGGCGGTGACGTTGCTCGCTGTCGGTGCGTCGTTGACGGCGATCACGGTAATGGAGGCAGTCGACGAGTTGCTATTACCGGCCTCGTCGCGGACCACGACGGACACGTTGCGCACAATGGCGGTATTCGGCGTATCGCTCGTCGTCGAGTAGAAAACCGCCTGGAGGGCGGTCTGGTAGTCGGCGACGGGTGCATTGCCGGTGAGGGTGACGACGTTTCCGGCGGGGTTGAGGCTGGCGGAGATGCCGAGGGCGGAGAGGGCGGCGGCATCCCAGGAGAGCGTGTCGCCGGCCTGGGCGTTGGTGAGGGTGACGGTGGCGCGCGTCAGGTTGGCGCTGTCGTTGTCGGTGATCGTGACGTCGGTGTCGGCGATCGCCACGGCGGGGCCGTCTTCCGTGTAGGTGGCGCGGTAGGACGTGGAATTGCCGCCGCTGCTGTCGTTGGCATCGAGGTCGAGGACGGGGCGGTTGCCGGCGCCGAGGATGGCGACGGTGGTGCTGGCCGTGTTGCTGTTGGCGGTGCCGTCGTTGACGGTGACGCTGATCGTGCGCGTGCCGGTGGCGGTCGAGCTGGTGTCGAAGCTGATGGCGCGCAGCGCGGCCTGGTAGTCGGCGAGGCTGGCGGTGCCGGTCAGGGTGATGCGGCCGGTAGCCGGATCGTAGGCGCTGGCCGTGATGCCGGCCGGCAGGCCGCCGGCGGAGAGCGCATCGTCTGCCTGTCGGTTGGTGGTGAGGGTGATCGTGGCGCTGGCGATGGTGGCGCTGTCGACGTCGGCGATGGCCGCGTCGAGGTCGGCGATCGGCACCGCTGCGCCGGTGTCGGCATTGAAATAGGTCGCATAGTTGCGGCCCGCCAGCGCACCGTTCAGGTCCAGCACCGGCGCATCGTTGACGGGAATGACGTTGATCGTGCTCGTCAGCGTGTTGCTGGCGCCGTTGAGGGGCTGGCCGTCGTCGATCTGGTAGGCGACGGTGCGCGGCGCGGTATCCGGATTGTCGGAGGCGTTGCGGTAAGTCACCGCGCGCAGGGCGGCTTGCCATTGCGCCACCGTGGCGGTGCCGCCGGCAGAGGCCAGGCTCAGGGTGCCGGTCGTCGCATCGAAGCTGGCGGCGATGTTGCCGTAGGTGGACGGATTGGTGTTGTTGAAGCCGAGGATGTCCTGGCCGGCCTGGTAGTTGCCGGTGATGCGGACCGTCGCGCTGGAGAGGGTCGTGTTGTCGGTGTCTGCGACGGTGAGCAGGGTGTCGATGGCCCGCGCCGTCTGGTTCTCGGTGTAGTTGAGCGTGCCGGGCCGGGTGAGGACGGGGGCGTCGTTCTCGGGGGCGATGGCGATGGTCGCCGTGTCGGTGGCGGTGAGAACGCCGCCCGTACCCGTCCTGCCCAGGTCGTTCGCCGTCAGGGTCAGCATCGCGCTCGCCGGGGGGTTGTTGGCGTTGTTGATGTACGTGAGCGTGGCGCCGCCGTTGCCGGCCAGCAGGTCGTTGATGGCCGACAGCGTGCCGTTGAGCGTGACGGTGGCGGTGCCGTTGCCCGACACCGTCACCCCCGCGCCGGCGGCGCTGATCGTGCCGCTGGTGACGCTGAGGATGGCGCGCACCGTGGCCGTGCCGGAATCGATGTCGCCGATGGAGAGGCCGGTGCCGGCCAGGTTCAGGACGGTCTGCTCGGTGGCGGAGTAGTCGGTCGGGACGATCGAGGCCGTCGGCGCATCGTTGACCGCGACGACGGTGACGGTCGTGGCCGCCGTGTTGCTGTTGCCGACCTCGTCGGCCACCGCGATGCTGATGTTGCGGGCGGTGGTGTTCGGCGTGTCGCCGCCGCCGGCGGCGAAGTACACCGCCTGGAGGGCGGTCTGGTAGTCGGCGACGGGTGCATTGCCGGTGAGGGTGACGACGTTTCCGGCGGGGTTGAGGCTGGCGGAGATGCCGAGGGCGGAGAGGGCGGCGGCATCCCAGGAGAGCGTGTCGCCGGCCTGGGCGTTGGTGAGGGTGACGGTGGCGCGCGTCAGGTTGGCGCTGTCGTTGTCGGTGATCGTGACGTCGGTGTCGGCGATCGCCACGGCGGGGCCGTCTTCCGTGTAGGTGGCGCGGTAGGACGTGGAATTGCCGCCGCTGCTGTCGTTGGCATCGAGGTCGAGGACGGGGCGGTTGCCGGCGCCGAGGATGGCGACGGTGGTGCTGGCCGTGTTGCTGTTGGCGGTGCCGTCGTTGACGGTGACGCTGATCGTGCGCGTGCCGGTGGCGGTCGAGCTGGTGTCGAAGCTGATGGCGCGCAGCGCGGCCTGGTAGTCGGCGAGGCTGGCGGTGCCGGTCAGGGTGATGCGGCCGGTAGCCGGATCGTAGGCGCTGGCCGTGATGCCGGCCGGCAGGCCGCCGGCGGAGAGCGCATCGTCTGCCTGTCGGTTGGTGGTGAGGGTGATCGTGGCGCTGGCGATGGTGGCGCTGTCGACGTCGGCGATGGCCGCGTCGAGGTCGGCGATCGGCACCGCTGCGCCGGTGTCGGCATTGAAATAGGTCGCATAGTTGCGGCCCGCCAGCGCACCGTTCAGGTCCAGCACCGGCGCATCGTTCGCCGGCGTCACCGTGACGGTGGACGCGATGCCGGGTGCCGAGACGTTGTTGCCGGCGCCGTTGTCGGTGATCTGGGTCAGGGTGAACACGCGGTCGCCCGCGGTCGGCGTGTCGCGGAGGGTGTCCTGGTAGGTGATGCCGTTGACCAGCGCCTGCATGGCTGCTTCGCTCACGCCGGCGGGTTTGGCGAGGGTGACCGTCGCCGTGCCGCCGGCGATCGTCACCGTGTAGGCCATGGCGTTGGTGACGGTGGTGCCGCTGCTGCTGGCACCCAGGGTGATGGTGCGGCCGTCGACGACGATGCGCTCGCCGGCACCGTCCTGGATGCCGGAGA
>CAYQIV010000036.1:0-15699 GCA_964417725.1 uncultured Chromatiaceae bacterium | reverse complement strand
CTTGCCCGTCTCCTTGACGTTGACGATGAACTCCGGGTGCTGGTGCGAGGCGACGATCGCCGCCACGCGCGGTTCCGGGTGGTACTCCTGCGTGTCGACGGTCATGCCGCGGGTCGAAACGATCTTGAACGGCTCGAGCGTGGCGCCGTCCATGATCACGTACTGCGGGGGCCAGTAGGCACCGGCGATCGCGTACTTGTCCTCGTAGCCCTTGTACTTGGACGTCTCGACGGAGCGCGCCTCGAGGCCGATGCGGATGGTGGCCACCACCTCGGGCTTCTTCATCCACAGGTCGATCAGGTCGACCTTGCCGTCGCGGCCGATGGTGTAGACATAGCGACCGGAGTGCGACAGGCGGGAGATGTGCACCGCATAGCCGGTCTTGAGGATGTTGACGATCTCCTTGGTGTCGCCGTCGATCAACGCCATCTCGCCGCTGTCACGCAGGGTGACGGCGAAGATGTTGTCGAGGTTGATCTTGTTCTCCGGACGGGTCGGGCGCTGCTCGGGCGGCACGATGACCTTCCACGACCCCTTCATGTCGACCATGCCCCACTCGGGCGGCTGCGGCGGCTCGTGCTGGAGGAAGCGCGCCATCATGTCGACTTCTTCGTCGGTCATCTGGCCGGAGGTGCCCCAGTTGGGCATGCCGGCCGGCGAGCCGAACTTGATCAGCGCCTTGAGGTACTCGGTGCCCTTGGCCTGGGTGAGGTCGGGGGTCAGCGGCTTGCCGGTCGCACCCTTGCGCAGCACGCCATGGCAGCCGGCGCAGCGCTCGAAGAAGATCTGCGAGGAGCGCGCGAACTCGTCCTCGGTCAACGACGGGGCGCCCGGGGTGACGCGGATCCGGGCTTCGGTGACCTGCGAGGGCTGTGACTGGTACGCCTGTTCAGCCTCACCCGTGCCCGGATGGCGCTCGCCACCGGCCTGCTTCGCTTCCCGGCCGGCAGCCTTGCGGAACGCCGCGACGTTCTTCAGCTTGACGTCGCCGCCGGGGTTGCCCCAGCTGTTCATGACGTAGTTGATGATCTCGACGACTTCCTCGTCGCTGAGATAGCTCATCGCCGGCATGATGTTGTTGTATTCGACGCCGTTGACGACGATCTTGCCCTGGATGCCGTTGAGGATGATGTCGAGGATCGCCGTCGGGTCCTTGGCCAGGTAGTCGGACTGCGCGAGCGGCGGGAAGGCCCCCTTGAGGCCCTGGCCCTCCGGCTGGTGACAGGCCGCGCAGTTGGCGAGATAGAGTTCGCGCCCCTTGGCAGTGGCCTTGGCGGGATTGGCCTTGCCGCTGGCAGCGGCCAGCATTTCGGCGCGGTGTTCCGCCAACGCATCGGTGGCCAGCGCACTGCCCAGCGGCAGCAGCGCCAGCATGGCGCCCCCCACGGCGGTAGCCATGGCCGGACGGATTCTTCCGAACCATTCAGTTCGCGACATCGCTTTGCTCCTCACGGATGGGTCTCTCAATCTGGAAATCGCAGCAGACCAGCATTCAAGGGTCGACCGGATCGTGGCTGAATGATCGCCGTAACGGCCCCGTCATGCCATCAGCACTTACCGCAGATGCACATCAGGACTTTCCGCAACGCGGTACGCACTTTCAGCCCTGCTTCGTTCAGAAGCGCATGCGCAACGTGGCACCGAACTGGCGCCCGCGCGGCAGGCCGATGGCAAAGCCGCGCGCACTGCGGCTGGGCCGCGGGCCGACCTGCGGGTAGTTCGTCAGCGGCGTACCGCGGGCATCGAAGTAGCGCAGGATGTCGACCGGCGTGTCATCGTCGAGCAGGTTGCGCGCCCACAGCGTCAGGTCCCAGCGCCCGCCGTCGAGACCGGCGCGCAGGCCGACGAGATGCCGGTTGCCGGTCTCGATCAGGTTGTGCTCCTGGGCGTAGCGCGAAGATTCGAAGCTCCAGTCGGCGGCGAGGAAGCCGTCGAGCCCGGCCGACACGGCGCGCTCGTGGCGCAGCGCCAGCGCCGCCATGTGGTCAGCGACGCGCGGCAGGCGGTTGCCGGACACGTCGCCGAGCGCCGCCAGGTCTTCGATGCTGCCATCGCTGCCGCGCAGGTCGGCCTCCTCGGGGCTCAGGTGGCGGCGGTACTCGGCATGCGTCCACGCATAGTTGCCGTCCAGCGTCACGCTGTCGGAAAGCGCCAGCGTCCACTCGGCCTCGATGCCGTAGATCGCCGTGCGCCCGACGTTGAGGACGATCGAGGCCGTGGTGTCGTCGTCGAGCTCGACCAGCGAGGTCAGCTGCTGGTCGCGCACGTCGTTGTAGAAGGCGGCCAGCGCATAGCGCAGCCCGGCCCCGCGGGCAAAGCCGCGCACGCCGATTTCATAGCTCCAGACCTCTTCCTCGTCGACCGCGCGCAGGCTTTCGTCCGGGACCCGGGCGTTGAAATCGCCGGGCCGGGTGCCGCGCGCGACGTTGCCGTACCACGTCATGTCTTCGTCGACCCGGAAGGCCGCGGTGAGGCGCGGCGAGAGCGAATCGAAGTCGCGCTCGAAGTGTTCCAGCAGCACACCGCTGCCGTCGTTGGCCCGGTTCTCGACGCGGATCTCGTCGCGCGACCAGCGCAGCTCGATGCCCGCCGTCCAGCGCGCGCCGAGGTCCGCCTCGACGCCGCCGAACAGCGCCCGGTTGTCGACCTCATCGCGGGTCAGCGGGCCGAAGTTCGGCGCGACGACCAGCGCCCCCGCCTCCTCGTAGACGCGCTCGGCACGGCGGAACTCGTAACGCCCGTCATAGGCATAGGCGCCGACCAGCCAGCGCAGCCGCCCGCCCACGCCGCCCGACCACTGCAGCTCCTGCGACAGGTCGGCCTGCTCGATGCGGTCGCGGCGCAGGAAGCTGCCGCGCTGGACCGGCACCGGGTCATAGGCGGCATAGGACAGGTCGATGCCGCGATCGAGGCGGTCATCGATCCAGCCGGTGATGCTGCGCAATTGCTGGCCGGGCAGGACCGCCCAGCGAACGTCGAGCGACACCAGGCTGCGTTCGAGTTCCGCCCCGGCACCGCCGGCTGCCTCGAGCAGGTCGGTGTAGAGCAGGACGTCATCCGGCGTGCGCGCCCGGCCCTTGAAATAACCGCGGGCGCGGGGCGCCTCCTCGGTACGGAAGCAGCAGTTGTTCCACGAACCCGGCTGGAGCGCCGTCGGGTAGTGGCCGTCGTCGGTAAACTGCAGCCCGCCGCGCAACATCAGCGACCACTGCTCGTTCGGCTGCCACCACAGCTTGGCCGTGACGTCGCGGGTCTCCTCGCTGCCGACCGTCGTGCCGTCGCGGCGGTTGACGTACTCGCCGCCGTACTCGCGGTGGCCGGCGGCAAGAAAGCCGCGCAGGCGCGGGTCACCGAGCGGGCCCGACACCCAGCCGCCGGCCTCGCGCGTCTCGTGGCCGCCGCCGGTGAGGATGGCCTCGCCCTCGAAGGTCGCCGACGGCGCGCGGGTCACGTAGTTGATGGCGCCGGCATAGGTGTTGCGGCCATAGAGTGCCGTCTGCGGTCCGCGCAGCACCTCGATGCGCTCGAGGTTGTAGAGCTCGGTGGATTGCGTCGAGCCGCCGACATAGACGCCGTCGATGAAGGTCGCCGCCGAGGACGCATTGGCGATGCCGTTGCGCACGGTCGTCAGGCCGCGGATCACCGGGCGGTACGAGGCCGGCTGGCGACCGACAGAGGTGTCGAAGGAAAAGCCCGGTGTCAGCCGCGCGATGTCTTCCAGGCGCGTCACGTCGAGCGCCTGCATCGCCCCGGCATCCAGGACGCTGACCGCCACCGGCACCGACTGCAGGCGCTCTTCGTACTTGCGCGCGGTGACGAGGATCTCGGGCGAGGGCACCGCGGCCAGGGCGGGCCACGGCAGCAGCAACAGCAGGACGACGGCACGGCGGTGGGCTCGGCGGGCGGGCGACATGCGGGGACTCTCCGGCGGGGACGGGGCAGGGGGCGGGCGCGCGGCCCGGATCTATCCAGGCGGCGATTCTGGCGGGAGATGCAAATGCGTGCCAGTGGCATTTATGCGCAGCCGCAGCGAGACCTTCCACGATTGACAGCGGAACCGGCCCGCACCAGCACCCCGTGCGGTCAGTCGGCGGGCGACGGTCTGCGGCTCGCCTGCAGCGCCGCCCACAACGCGTCCATCCGCCCGGTGACCTCGTCGGGCAGGGTCGCCACGCGCCCCCACGTCCGCCGTGTCTCGCCGGGCCACTTGTTCGTCGCATCGAGGCCGAGCTTGCCGCCGACACCGGGCTCGGGGCTGGCGAAGTCGAGGTAGTCGATCGGTGTGCCGGGCACCAGCAAGGTATCGCGCACCGGGTCGGCGCGCGTGCTGATCGCCCACAGCACCTGGTCGGCATCGCGAACGTCGATGTCGTCGTCGACCACGATGATGTACTTGATGTAGGTGAACTGCGTGACCGCCGACCACACGGCCATCATCATCTGGCGCGCGTGGCCGGCGTAGCGCTTGTGGATCGAGACCACGGCGACGCGGTATGAACAGGCGGCCGGCGGCAGGTGGAAATCGTGGATGTCCGGCACCCGGCTCTGCAGCAGCGGCACGAAGAGTTCGCCGAGCACGGTGGCGGTGACGGCCGCCTCATCGTGTGGTGGCATGCCCGAGTAACAGCTCAGGTACGGCGCCCCGTCGCGCAGCCGCACCCGCTCAACCGTCAGCACGGGGAACGGCTGGTGGTCGTCGTAGTATCCGGTGTGATCGCAGAACGGGCCCTCCCCCGCGGTGTCGCCGGGCTGGATATGGCCCTCGAGCACGATCTCGGCGCTGGCCGGCACGAGCAGGTCATGGCGCACGCAGCGTTCGAGGCGCGTGCGGGCCCCGCGCAGCAGCCCGGCGAACTGGTACTCGGACAGCGTGTCGGGCACGGGCGCCACCGCGGCGAGGATCGTCGAGGGATCGGCGCCGATCACCACCGCCACCGGAAACGGTGCGGCGCCGTGCACGCGAACCCAGTCGGCATGATCCCGCGCCCCGCCCCGCTGCGGCAGCCAGCGCATGATCAACCGCTGCGGGCCGACGAGCTGCTGGCGGTAGATGCCGAGGTTGAGCCGCCCGCCATGGGCACCCCGCGTCACGACCATGCCCCAGGTGATCAGCGGTCCGGCATCCTCGGGCCAGAACGTCTGGATGGGCAGACGCGCGAGGTCGATGTCGTCGCCCTCCCAGACCTCGTGCCCGGACGCCGCCGCAGCGGACACCTTCGGCGACAGGTGGGCCAGCCGGCCGAACTGCGGCGCGCTGCGCCACATCGCCCGCGCGCCCTGCGGCATCTGCGGGGCCTGAAGGAAGGCCAGCATCGCACCGATGCGGCGCACGCCGGCAGTGTCGTCGACGCCGAGCGCCGCGCGCACGCGGCGCACACTGCCGAAGAGGTTGCAGAGCAGCGGATGGCGGTCATGGCCCAGCGGATGCGTACAGAGCAGCGCCGGGCCATCCTCGACGAGCGCGCGGCGGGCCAGTGCGGTGGCCTCGAGATGCGGGTCGACGGGTGTGTCGACGTGGAGCAGGTCGCCGTCGGCGCGCAGCACGTCGAGAAACTGGCGCAGGTCCTGCCAGCGCGGTGCCGGCAGCGGCGGTGCGGTGCCGTCGAACATGCGGCCGAGGCGCTTCACGCCTCCCATCCGGCCACGGCCTCGTCGAGCCGGGCCATGCCGGCCTCACCCTGCCAGTAGCCGTCGCAGACCCCGCTCGGGGCCAGCGTGGCCAGTTCGGTCACGATGGGCGCCGCCTCGCTGCCGGCGCACAGCGCCGCGTACAGCGCGACGATGCGCGCCGTGTGCTCGCCCTGCGGGCTGATGCGCAGCACGCCGGCACCGGCCGCCGAAAGATCCGGCAGACGGCCGGCGAGGTTCTGCGTCATCGCCGACTGGACCTGCACGCCATTGAGGGCGAAGAGCGCCGCGTCATCGCGCGTGGTGAGCAGCGCGCCGTCGGCGTCGCGGCCGCAGACGAACTGGCACTGGTCCTTGGCCAGGCCCGCGTGGCGCGCACTGAAGCACCGTGCCGAGATCGCCAGCGGCATGCGCCCCCAGGCGAAAACCTCGACCTCGAGGCCAGGGCATGCGGCGGCGATGGCCACCACGGATTCGGCATCCATCTCCAGCGGCGGCATCCAGCGCCGCATGCCGAGGCCCATCAGACGCTGGCAGGCGCGTTCGTTGTAGAGGTTGAGGCTGTGCCCACCGACGAAGGGCAGGCCGGCCCCGCTCAGCGCCTCGACGGCAGCGTAGTCGTTGGCCTCGACCATGAAGCGGCCGTTGCGGCACAGCCGGCGCAACGCACCGAGTTCCGAGGCTGCCTCGATGAGCGAAGGCGTCGACATCACCACGTCCTTGCCGGCCGAGGCCAGCGCCTCGGCGGTGGCCTGCCAGTCGGCCCCACGAAACTCACGGCGCTTGGCGCAGACGGTCTCGCCCAGGTAGACGATGTCGACAGGCCAGTCGGCGACCGCCGCGTAGAAGGCCGTGAGCTGCGCCCGCGGCCAGTGGTAGAGCACGGGGCCGAGCGACAGGCGCGGCGCGGCGCGGGGCGCGGTGTCCTGCATGGCGACGCCCTTCACTGCCACTGGCGCGAATAGGCGCCCAGCGTCGTCTGCTCGCCTTCGGAGACCTCGCGCAGCGAGGCCTGCCACTCTTCGCGCGGACGAAAGCCGGCACCCTCGCGACAGGCTGCATCGATGGCCGCGCGCATCACGGCGGTGACGCGCCCGACATAGGCGGCACTGCGCTGGCGGCCCTCGATCTTGATCGCGCTGACACCGACGCGGGCGAGGTCGGGCAGCAAGTCGAGCGTGTTGAGGCTGGTCGGTGCCTCGAGCGCGTAGTACGGCTCGCCACCGACGCTGAAGCGCCCCTTGCACAGCGTCGGGTAACCGGCCTGCTCATCGGCCGCGAAGCGGTCGGTGAGCACGCCGTTGAGGCGCGACTCGAGGCCCGCGCTGGTCTCCTGCCAGGTGACGTGGGAGGCCGGCGAACAGGCACCGAAGTTGTTCGGCGAGCGGCCGGTGACATAGCTCGACAGCAGGCAGCGGCCCTCGACCATCACGCACAGGCTGCCGAAACCGAAGACCTCGATCGGCACCGGCGATTCCTGCACCACTTGCGCGACCTGGTTGAGCGACAGCACGCGCGGCAACACGGCGCGGCGGATGTTGAACTCGCGGTGGTAGAAGGCCAGCGCACCCGGATTGGTCGCCGAACTCTGCACCGACAGGTGCAAGGCCAGCGATGGATGATGCGATGCCGCGTAGTCGAGCACGCCGACATCGGCGGCAATCAGTGCATCGACGCCGAGTTCGCCGGCGCGGTCGACCGCCTGCTGCCAGTCCGACCAGCCGCCCGGGCGCGGGTAGGTGTTGAGCGCGATGAAGACCTTGCGGCCGTGACGGCGGGCGTAGGCGATGCCCTTGCCGAGGTCGGCATCGGTGAAGTTGAGCCCGGGGAAATGCCGCGCGTTGGTGGCGTTGCGAAAGCCGGTATAGACCGCGTCGGCGCCGTTGTCCACGGCCGCCATCAACGCGTTCAGGTTGCCGGCAGGACAGACCAGCTCCATGTACACTCCACCTCTGAATTCATCGTCAACCGCGGGCCGGGAAGGCCCGTGCGCGGATCCGGCAAGCCGGCGTCACGGCCGGCACCCGGGCCCGTGGCCAGGAGCGTCCGGAACCATGCCCGAGCAGTATAGCGGCCTTCTCCCCGATCCGGTGGCGGTGGCGCGCCGCGTCGCCCGCCTGCCCCTGCAACTGGCGCGCACGCCGCTGCGCCACGTGCCCTACGGCTTGCAGGCGCGTGTTCTCGAAACCGCGCTCAACCGCGTCTTCGGCGAGGCGCTGGCCGAAGGGCGGCTCGACTTCCTCGATGGCCGCTGCCTCGCGCTGATCGTCGAAGACCTCGGCTACCGCTGGCCGTTCAGCGTGCGCGACGGGCGCATCATCGTGCTCACACGGCGCAGCGCCCACGACGCCGCGATCCGCGCCAGCGCACGCAGCTTCATCACCCTGGCGGCGCGCAGCGAGGATGCCGACTCGGCCTTCTTCCGCCGCGAGCTGCACATGGACGGCAATGTCGAGCTGGCGATGGCGCTGCGCCACCTGCTCGACGAGCTGCCGACCGGCGACGCCGCGCCGCCGGCCATGCGCCTGGCACGCGCCGTGGCCGAGGTGCTGCAGACCCTCTGGCCGGACGACGACGCACGGCCTGCGGCCACACCCGGCACCCCGCCGCCCGCCGCCTGACCGGTCGACGCCGATGGCCCTGATCTCCTACGCCGAGGCGAGCGCCATCCTCGCCGGCGAGACCCGCCCGCTGGCCGTCGAACGCCGTCCGCTCGCCGCGCTGGCCAGCTGCGTCGCCGCCGAAACGGTATTGAGCCCGGTGCGCGTGCCGGGCTTCGACAACACGGCGATGGACGGCTACGCGCTGCGCAGCGCCGACATCGCCGGCGCCAGCGCGACCCATCCCGCTGAACTGGCGATCGCCGGCAGCGTCGCCGCCGGTGACCTGCCACCGGCATCGACGCCACCCGGCACCGCCTGGGAGATCATGACCGGTGCTGCGCTGCCGCCCGACTGCGATGCGGTGGTGCCGGTGGAGGACGTGTCGGTCCCTCGCCCGGGCGTGGTCCGCGTCGTCGCAGCGACGACCGCCGGGCGCCACGTGCGCCGCGCCGGCGAGGACTTCGCCATCGGCCAACCGGTCGTGGGCGCCGGGCGCGCACTGGACCCCGAGGCCATCATGGCGCTGGCTGCCACCGGCATCGAAACGCTCGCCGTGCGCCCCCCGCCACGCATCGGCGTGCTCACCACCGGCAGCGAACTGCGCAGCGGCGGCGACCCGCTGCGCAGCGGCCTGATCCGCGATTCCAACGGCCCCTACCTGCGGGCGTCCTGTGCCGCTCTGGGCCTGCCGCCAGTGATGCTGGCCTCGGTGGAAGATGAGGTGGACCTGCTGACGCACCGACTCGCCGACATGGCCGCGCACGTCGACGTGCTGCTGACCACCGGTGGCGTGTCGGCCGGCCGGCTGGACCACGTGCCCGCCGCGCTCGCCGCACTTGGTGCGCGCGTCTGGTTCCACAAGGTGGCGATCCGCCCGGCCAAACCGCTGCTCGCCGCACAGTTGCCTGGCGGCCCGCTGTGCTTCGGCCTGCCCGGCAACCCGGTGTCGGTGGCCGTGGCGCTGCGCTTTTTCGTCGTCCCGGCGCTGCGCCTGATGCAGGGGCTGCCCGGCGAACGCGCCACGCCGGCGCGCAACGAGAGCACGACGAACACGCCGGCGCGACTGCACTTCTTCGCCAAGGCGCGCCGCCAGGCACGCGAGGACGGACAGCTCACCGTGCGCCTCCTGCCGGGACAGGAATCATTCCGTATCGCACCACTGCTCGAAGCCAACTGCTGGGCCAGCATCCCGTCGGGCCAGGCGGTCCTCGCCGAGGGCCTGGTGGTCGACACCTTGCCGCTGCGTCCCGAACCGTGATCGACGTTCCTGTGTTATGTAATAACACGCGGTTTCCAAAGGGCATTGACCCGCGCGTGCCCATTGCCAGCCACGCATCCGGCCTATACCCTGTCCACACGAATCCGCCGCCCGTGGCGGCACGAAGAAAATGTACAGACCGGCACCGAGCGACCGGCAAGCATTCACCATCGACAGGGACGTCATGACCATGCGCCATACCTCACTGCGACCCGCGATTTCCGCCGGCCTGCTGGCCACCCTGCTTTTTGCGCCGACGCTCCAGGCGGCACCCGTCTACGGCGGCAAGATCGAGGTCGCCAGCGACGGCCACGTCATCGCCACCTACCGCGGCGGCGAGTCCCTGTTCCTCAACCACCTCTATCTCGACAGCCCGGGCAACAGCCTCGGCCTGCTGTTCACCGAGAATTACTGCTACCCGTCCGATTGCGGCACACCGGTCGGCACGACCATCGACCTCGGCTGGTTCAGCGCCGGCACGGAGCTGGTCTTCCGCATGGACAGCCGCCAGTTCAGTGCCTGGGAAGGCGGCACGCCGCTGCCGCCCGAAGAAGCGCCCTACACCTGGCTCTACCAGTGGTACACCGGTCCCGCCGAGCGGAACGCCGACGGCTACGTGCACAGCTATGTCGACGACGCCGTCCATGCCGGCGAGGTCTTCGTCGCCTTCGAGGACTGGCCGCACCCCTACTTCGGCAACAACGACCGCGACTTCCTCAACGGCATGTTCTCGCTGAGCAACACCGCGGTCGTGCCGGTACCGGCCGCGCTGCCCCTCTTCGGCAGCGCCCTGGGCCTCATCGCTTTCCTCCGCCGCCGGCGCACCGCCTGACCTGACCGGTTCGACGCGGCACGAACGCCGCGGGCCGCCTGCCGCCCGCGTCAGGCACGCAGGAAATAGGCGATCACGTAACCCGTCAGCAGCACGGCGATCCACAACGCCGTGGTGCCGATCGGCCAGGCCCGCGACAGCACCCCCTTGACGCCCAGGTGGCGCCCGAGGCGCTCGCCGAGCCGCGCACCCAGCGCCGCCTGCCCCCGCGACATCTGGCGGCCGGCGGCCTCCAGCATGCCGCCGAGCGCGGCGAACAGCCGCCACAACGCCACCCGCCACAGCCAGTCGAGTTCATGCGCCAGGCCCTGTCGCGCGCCGGGGATGCGGCGCGTGGCGAAATACCCCGCCACGCCGATCAGCGCCACGGCGATCTGGACGCCGGCCGCACCCCACGACAGCACGGGCACCCCCACCGAGGGCGCCAGCCACGCATGAAACGCCGGCCACACACCCGGCACGAGGCACAGCGCCATCGCCATGGCGAGGCCCGCCGACTCGCCGGCCTGTGCGGGCCGCATCGCGACGGCCCCACCCCGGGCGAAGAACACCTGCCAGGCAAAGCGGAACCCCGCATGCCACATCAGCCCGGCACCGGCAGCGAAGAGCAGGCCCTGCACCCACGGCACCGCCGCACTGGCGCCGAGGATCAACTGCAGGCCGGCGTGGCCAGCGGTCAGCGGCAGGGCCGCCACGGCCAGCGCACCGATGACCGCGGCCAGCGCGGTGAACGGCATCTGCCGGGCCAGCCCGCCGAGTTCGGCCAACCGGTGACAGCCGGTGCGGCGGATGATGCTGGCCGCGACCATGAAGAGCAGTGTCAGGCCCGCCAGCTGCCCCCACGCGTAGGGTAGCAGCGCGGCTTCGCTGCCGAGACCGATGGCAACGAGCATCACGCCGAGCTGGCCGACCAGCGCGCGGCTCAGCAGCTTGCGCATGTCGTCCTCGACCGCGCCGTAGACGATGCCGTGGACGATCATCCACGCGCCGGCAAAAAGCAGCGCGTCTTCCCCGGCGAAGAGCAGTGCGACCACCGGCAACGCCGCGCGGCCCGTTGCCGAGAGCAGCACCGTGCCTGCGGGACTCGCCGCCGGCCAGGCGTCGGCCAGCCACGCCGAGACCGGCACCGCAGCCAGCGTGGCGAGCAAACCGGCCAGCACCAGCCACGCTGGCGGCGTGTCGAGCGCCAGCGCATGGACGGTGATCGGCCCACCATGGGTGATGCCTTCGATGCCAAGCTTGAGCACGAAGCCCGCGATCAGCAGCAATACCGCCGTGCGCAGCCCGGCCTCCCCCGCTTCCGGCGCCCGGCCGCACCACACCAGCCCGACCGTACACAGCGCCATCACCTCGAAGGCCAGGTAGAGCGTGATGAAATCGCCGGCAAAGCCCGCCATCAGCACCGCACCGCCGAGGCCGAGCCCCAGTGCCAGCTCGCGACCGCGCGCCGCGCCACCGACCTGTACCAGCGCCGGCAGCAACGTGAGCAGAAAGAGCGTCGCCCAGGCGCGGCGCAGGCCGCTGCCCTCGACGGGCTGCAGGGTGTAACCGAGGAACCTGACGCCCGCGGACACGCCATCGGGCACCTGCCAGACGAGCGCCAGCGCGGCGAGCGGCGCCAGCACCGCGAACACATGGCGCAGCCGGCCGCGCAGCAGCGGCACGAACAGCGCCGCCGCGAAGAGCACGAGGGCCGGTGGCAGGCTGGCGATCATTTGTAGGCCCCCATCACCGGCGTGAGCAGTGCGACGAGCGGCGCGGCGAACACGGCAAAGCCCAGCGTGAGCAGTGCCGTGACGACCATGGCCAGCACCATCGGCCAGGGCGCTTCGCCATGGGTCGGGCCGTCCTCCGCAGGGGCGGCAAACCACAGGCGGTAGACGATCGGCAGGAAATAGGCGGCGTTGAGCAACGCGCTGGCGAGGATCGTCAGCACCGCCACGGCGCTGCCCGCCGCCAGTGCCCCGCCGAGGATGTACCACTTCGAGATGAACCCCGCCGTCGGCGGCACGCCGACCATGCTCAGCGCGCCGAGGGTGAAGGCCGCCGCCGTCCACGGCATGCGCCGGCCGACGCCGTCGAGCTGCGTGAGCAGGGTCTTCTTCGCCGCCGTGTAGAAGGCGCCCGCGGCGAAAAACAGCGTGATCTTGCCGCAGGCATGCGCCGCCATGTGGATGGCAGCGCCGAGTCCCGCCGCCGGCACGAGCAGCGCCCCGGCCATGACCACGTAGCCGAGCTGCGCCACCGTCGAATAGGCCAGCAAGCGCTTGATGCCGGTCTGGCGCAGCGCGATGACGCTCGCCGCGATGACGCTGAAGGCGGCCACGTAAACCACCCAGTCGGTGGCCGGGGTGGCGCGCAGGAAATCGAAACCGAAAACGTAGACCAGCACCTTGAGCACGGTGAACACGCCGGCCTTGACCACCGCCACGGCATGCAGCAGGGCGCTGACCGGCGTCGGCGCGACCATCGCCGCCGGCAGCCAGCGGTGCACCGGCATCAGCGCCGCCTTGCCGATGCCGAAGAGGTACAGTCCGAGCAGCGCGCCGGCCGCCGGCCCGGCGATGCGCCCGTCGAGGAACCCGCCGGGGACGAAGTCCAGCGTGCCGGCAAGGCGCCACGTCCAGAGGATCGCCGGCAGCAGCAGACCGATCGAGGTCGCCAGCAGCACGCCGAGGTAGACCCGCGCCGAGCGCAGTGTCACGCCGTCGCCCTTGTGCGCGACCAGCGGCCACGTCGACAGCGTCAGCACCTCGTAGCAGAGGAACAACGTGACCAGGTTGCCAGCCAGCGCCACGCCCATCGCTCCACCGATGGCGATGGCGAAGAAGGCATAGAAGCGCGTCTGGTGATGCTCGGCGTTGCCACGCATGTAGCCGATCGAATAGACCGAATTGACGATCCACAACGCCGAGGCGAGCCCCGCAAAGAGCATGCCGAGTGGCTCGAGCGCCAGCACCAGTTCGACCCCGGGCAGCAGCTCGCCGAACCTCAGTGCCGGCCGCGCCCCGTCGAGCACCGCCGGCAGTCGTTGCCAGACCAGCGCCGCGAGCAACCCCGCGCAACCCAGCGTCACCGCCTCGCGCAGGTTGTCGGCGATGCGCCCGGCCACGGCGATGGCCAGCGCACCGGCCAGCGGCAGCAGGATGATCAGCAGCAGGCCGCTGTCGCCGGTCATGGCAGCGGCAGCCCGAGCGCGGCCGCAGCAAGCGCCGACAGCCGCAGCGGCAGCGACGGGTCGAAGCCGAACCAGACGTTGAGCGCCGCGGCGAGCAGTGTCGCGCCGAGCAGCATCGGCGGCGCCTCCGCAACGGCGGGCGCCATCGCCTGCTCGGCATCGCCGCCGGGGAAATACGCCACCTCGAGCACCCGCCAGAGGTAGACCGCGGCCATCAGCGAACTGACGAGAATCACCGCGACGACGCCGATGCCGAGCGTACCTTCATCGAGCGCGGCGAGGATCAGGTACCACTTGCTGATGAAGCCGGCGGTACCGGGCACGCCGACGAGGCTCAGCGCGGCGACGGCGAAGCCGGCCATCGTCCACGGCATGCGCCGGCCGATGCCGCGCAACGCCTCGACCTCGAGCGTCGCCAGCCGCATGCCGAAGCCGGCCACGGCGAGGAACAGCGCGCCCTTGGCCAGCGCATGGTTGTACATGTGCAGCACGGCGGCCTGCAGCCCGGCGCCGCTGACGAAGCTTGCACCGAGCAGGATGTAGCCGATCTGCGCCAGCGACGACCACGCCAGCAGGCGCTTGAGGTGCGCTTCGCGGATGGCGACGGCCGAGGCGATGAGGATGGCGAGCAGCGCCAGCGGCATCATCAGCGTGGCGAACTGCACGTCGTGGCCGGCAAGGTTGGGCAGAAAAACGACGAAGTCGAGGCGCAACAGCACGTAGAGCGCGATCTTGGTCGCGCAGGCGGCGAGGAACGCCGTGACCATGTGCGGTGCCCATGTGTAGGTGTTGGGCAGCCAGACATGCAGCGGGAACACCGCCGCCTTGAGGGCCAGGCCGATGGCGATGAAGCTGCTCGCCACCAGCACCGGGCGCAGGTCGGCAACGCCGGCGACGCGCAGCGCCATGTCGGCAAGGTTCAGCGTGCCGGTCATCATGTAGATGAGGCCGATGCCGATGAGATAGAAGGTTGCGCCGATGGTACCCATCATCAGGTACTTGAACACGGCCGGCAGCACGCGGCGGTCGGGGCCGCCGGCGATGATCACGTAGCTGGCCAGCGACGAGATCTCCATGAAGACGAAGATGTTGAAGGCGTCGGCCGCGACGAGGATGCCGGCCAGTCCGGCCAGCACCAGCAACCACGCCGCATAGAAAAGCGACTGGCGCGACGGTTCGATGTCGGCATCGAGGCTGGCGCGCCCGCCGATGAGCGTCAGGCTGGATGCGCCGGTCAGCACCAGCAGCAGCAGCGCACTCAGCGCGTCGACCTCCAGCGCGATGCCGTAGGGTGCCGGCCAGCTGCCCATCGCGTAGGTCACCGGGCCACCGCCGAGCACCGCGCCGGTGAGCGTCACGGCGATGAAAAAGCACAGTACGCTGGTCGCCGTCGTCGCCGCCCACGCCAGCCCGCCCACGCGCAGCAGCACCACCAGCGGTGCGGCGAGCATCGGCACCACGGCCTGCAGCGCCGGCAGATGGTCGACGGCTGATGTCACTGGCGGTCCAGCTCCTGCAGCTCGTGTTCCTCGATCGAGCCGTATTCCTCGCGGATACGGACGATGATGCCGAGGCCGAGCGCCATGGTGGCGATGCCGACGACGATGGCGGTGAGGATCAACACCTGCGGCAACGGGTTCGAGTACACCACCCCGGCATCGGCAGCACGCAGGATCGGCGCGGTGCCGCCCTCAACCTTGTCCATGGTGATGTAGAGCAGGAACACGGCCGACTGGAAGATCGACAGCCCGAGCAGCTTCTTGACGAGGTTCGGCTTGGCGGTGACGGCGTAGAAGCCGGTCATCATGACCACGGCGAACACCCAGTAGTGGTAGAGGCCGAAGAATTTCATCAGCAGATCTCGCGCGCCGCGTAGGCGTGGAAGATGGACAGCAACACGCCGGTAACGGTGATGCCGACGCCGGTCTCGATGAGCAGCAGGCCGAGCTGCTGGCCGAACACGGGGTCATCGGCCAGCACGGAATAGTCGAGGAAATTGCCGCCGAGGACGATGCCGGCCAGCCCCACACCGCCATAGAGCAGTGCGCCGCCCGCCATCAGGCCGGTCAGCACCGGGCGCGGAATCGCCGCCAGCGCCTGCGTTTCGCCCTCGAGGAGCGCATAAAGGATGATCGCCGCAGCCAGCAGCGCCCCGGCCTGGAAGCCGCCGCCCGGGCCGAACTCACCGTGGAACTGCACG
>CAYQIV010000035.1:0-16257 GCA_964417725.1 uncultured Chromatiaceae bacterium | reverse complement strand
GCTGGTAATAGAACTTGTAGAAGCCCAGCTCGCCATCGTTGTCGTGCAGAGCAAGATTGAGCTGGGTTCGATCAACGGCAATACAGCGGAAACGCAGATTGTCGCCATAGGCGAAAAACAAATCGATCAGTTCGACGTAAAAATCGCGGCGGTTGGGTGACACCTTGCTCCACTTGATCTCGCCCCAGGCTTGGTGACGTTCCCGCAGTGCGCCGACGCGTGATTTGATTTCGTTGCGCAATTCCTCGGGTAGCCAGAGGCTGCCGATCATGAGGTGTCGCGCACGCGGATTCGCGGATGTCAGTACATCCGGATTGGCTTCGTCGCAATACACCTCGAACTTCATCTCTAGTCCTCTCAGATCAATCCAGCACGATCAGAAACTCGGTTGCCAGCGCTTCCGGGCGCACGGCACGGGTGTCCGGGCTACGGTGCATCTTGACCAGACCGTGTCGCTCCAAATGACGCAGGGTGCGCGACAGGTTGCTGGCCGCTCGGCCTGACCACTCGGCCAGCTCCAGCACGGTGCGCGGTTGCTTCTCCTGCATCAGGCGCAGCAGCGCGCGGTTTTCGTCCGACAGCAGACCGGCCAACTGCCGCCAGGAATCGAACCAGACGGTGGGCTTGGGGCCGGTGGCGTCATCGACTGCCCGACGGCCAGATCTGGCCGGACGGATGCCAATCACTGTGCGCATGCTTGGGTTCCCCGTTGTGGTGCCGAGATGCTATCACGCAAGCATATTATCCGTCACCGTTACTGTCGGATTTCGAGGTGCAAACCGCAAACCCTGCAAACCTCGGTTTGCACCCTGACGGTGGAGGGGTAGCGCGCCCGCGCCCCCCGTATACGAATGCGGCCAGGAAGGACCCAAGTCGCACGGTCGGGGCATCGTTCCCGTGCCCGGCCAGCCATTGGCATCGAGGGGGGTGAGCATTCCCGATGCTCACCCTCTCTCTTTAGAGAGGAATCGCCGGGAACCGGGAAAGTGGCGTCGTTTCTGGGTTTGCGCGTTCCCACCCCCATCCGGGAACGGTTTTGGCCGGGAACGCTGGAAACCCGCGCCAGGCTTGAGTTTGGCGTTCCCGCCCGGCTTTGCGTTCCCGGTCGGGAAGCGGGAAACCGGGAACGGAGGTCGGCCCCGGGAATGCTCATGCCTGATCCTGCTGGCCCGGGCTCGCACGCTTCAGGTGCCCAGTGACGAAGGCCGCCTCGCCGCTGGCCATGGGGCCGTCGGGCACGTCCAGCCACTTCACCAGCTTCGAGCCATCGACCATGGCCATGACCAGCTCTTCCCGGTCGAGCAGCGTGCCCACCCATTCGGCCAGCCGGTGCTTGCCGATGGTGTGGAAGGCTTCGGGCAGTTCGTGCCGGCGCTCGTAGACGCCGTTGCCGCCGGTTTTGGTGTAGGGCTTGCCTTCGGCGGCGGCCCGAGCGATGGCAGCCTTGAGGGCGGGTAGCAGATCGACGTCGGTCTGGCGGGCGCGAATCAGGGCATCGCTGCGATCCACCAGCAGGCCTCGGCTGTCGCGCAGGAAGGTGGTCACTCGCAGGTTGGCGCGGCCGTTGGCCTTGACCACACCGCCCATCACCACCCGACCGCGCTCGAAGGGTTCACCCAGCGCCTTGCAGATCGCCTTGGCCTGATCTTCCTTCGGGTTCCAGAGCGCGTACACCGAGCGCACGCCATCGACCAGGCCGCCGGTGCCTCGGATCGCTTCGCGGGCCTGCTCGGGTGTCGAAGCCTCGCGCTTGGCGAAGTGGTGCGAGACGATCACCGAGGCGGAGGTAGCGGCGGCCAGCGCAGCCAGCCGCGAGCAGACGAACTGGGCGTTCTCCGGCACGTTCAGATCCAGTGCGCACAGCGGCTGCAGCGGATCGAGGATGATCAGTCGCAGACCGGCCAGGGAGGTCAGTTGCTGCTCCAGCGCCAACCACGCCGGGGTAGTCGAGGGGCCTCGTGTCGCCGGATCGGGCGCGAACAGCGGCACGGCGCCGCCGGCATCGGGCAGTGGCAGTACGTAGAGCCGCTCCGGAATCGGGCCCAGCGCATTCAGCCGGTTGTGGACCTCGATGGCGTCATCCTCGGCGGTGACGTAGATCGCCACGCCGTGGCCGGCGAGCGCACCGCCGAACAACGTCGGTGCGTTGGGCCAGATGCCATCGAAGGCCGCGACCTCGCGGGCCAGCGCCAGCAGCAGGAAGGATTTACCGACACCGCCACCGGCCGCCACCAGCGCGGCCTGGGCGAGCGGGAACACGCCTTCGATCAGCCAGCGCCGGGGTTGTGGTTCACCGGTGAAGCGTTCGCGGGCGCGCCATTGTGCGATCTCGAACGGTTGGCGAGACTGACCCTTGGCGACCGGGATCGCGTTGGCCAGCAGAGAATGAACATCTGCGCCCTCGGCCACGGCATCGGCGGCATCCCACTTCTGCGGCTTGTTCTCCGGAATGCTGATGCGCCGAACCCGTGCGCCGATCTCCTGCAATTTCGGGATCACCGCGTTGGCGTACTTGGCACCCGCCTCATCGTTGTCCGGCCACACGATGACGGTCTTGCCGGCAAGCGGCGACCAGTCGGTCTTGGCGAGGGCAGTCGCGGCCCCGCCCATGGCGGTCGTCGCGACGATGCCGATGTGCATCAACGCATCGGCGCATTTCTCGCCCTCGACCAGCACGACGGTATCGGCCTTTGCCACCGTAGGCAGGTGGTAGAGCGGGCGCGGGTCGGGCATCCGCGTCTGGCGGGTGGCGATGTCCCAGGGCCGGTATTGCTTGCCCACCGGTGTGTCGTAGCGGTACACGCAGGCGAGCAGCTCGCCATCGGCGCTGCGGTAGTCCCACTTGGCGGTGTGCGGGCCGAGCGTGTCATGGGCGGCGGACGACTTGGCCGGTGCCGGGATGAGCGAGGTTGGCACTACCAGCCAGTCGCCCACGTCATCCAGCAGTTCCCCAAAGTCGCGCGGTACCGCGAACCCCCGCACCGCCGCCCACAGCGCCAGCACGTCGCCGGATTCGCCGGTGGCGAAGTCGATCCACACGCCGCGCTTGGGGCCTTCGAGTTCGATCACCAGGCTGTCACCGGCGTCGCCCTGCACATTGCCGACGACGAAACGGGTGCCCTGGCGCTTGCCGCGGGGAAACAGGTACATCAGCACGGCTTCGAGCTGAGCGAGCAGGCGGTTGCGCAGCTCGTCCTTGTTGTGGCACCGCTCGATCCGGTCGGGCGCGTCGTTGAAGTCGAAGAAGGGATGCGGCGGAAAGGTGACCGCCTCTATGGCGGCGGTGCTCATTGCGTGTGCTCCCCGTCGAGCTGCGCCTTGAACCAGTCGCCGTTGGCGCGCACGCAGTAGTAGGAACGCCCCGGTCCGGCGTGATGCGTGTCCGGCACGATCCAGAGTTCCTCGTCAGCGTCATAGCGCCAGCTGCCGGGGCCGAACATCTTGTCGAGCACGGTCTCGATGCCATGCCGGGCGACGTGGGCGCGCAGTTGCCGGGTCATGCGTTCGCGCTCCCGGCGCTGCTGGCGGTTCATCATGCCCACACCTCGCGAGGCCGATCGCCAGCGGTGCAGCGGCGGGTGCGTTGGCGTTCGTGCGCTTCGATCTCGGCCAGGCTGTAGAGCACGCGGCTGCCGAGTTTGAGAAACGCAGGACCGGTGCCGCGCATCCGCCAGCGTTCGAGGGTTTTTTCCGACAAACCCCAGCGCGCGGCGAGCTGGCGCGGGCTGAGCAGTTCAGTGGGTGGCAAGGGTTTCATGTGACGGCTCCGGTTCGGGTGATGGTGCCCTCGGCGGCCCTCAGTGGGGCTCGGTGACACCGGATGAACGGGATTCTTCGCGGTGTTCGCCGGTGCGGCAATGAGGCACGAGGCACTGAAACTCGCAGCGGTTCGCACGCGTTCGAAGCGCTTCGAGCTTCAATGCAATTTCATTTCTTGGCACGCGCGAGCACGCATCAGCTCGCATTCATCCTCGGTGCGCCGCGTTCGCCCGCTGCGCCCTGATCGACCAAACCGGTCTCCATCCGCGACCATTTCGTTAGTGCGAAACGGTCGCCGCGACGTGGTGTCGTGGCGATGCCAACCCCAGGAGCCCGCCCATGAAATCGAACCCCTCACGCCGTCAGGCATCCACCAGTTACCTCGACACCCTGCGCAGCGAACTCGATGCGCTGACCCAGCAACTGCAAGAGGCCGAGACCGCTGCCAGCACCGCGCAGCAAGAAGCCGATGCCAAACGCCGTGCCTATCACGAACTTGAACGGCGCTCGAATTCCACACACTGGTCGGTCACTGAGCAGCGTCTGTTCCGCGAGAAGAACCAGCTCGAAGCCGTCGCCCGGCAACTTCAGCAGGAACTGGTGCCGCTGCGTGAAGATCATGCCCGGCTGAAGCGCAAGGTCCAGGCACCCGCTCAGTTGGAGGAAGCGCGAGTCGAGATGGCGGCGCTGACGGATCGGCGCACGGCGCTGGCCCAGGAGATCAACAAGGCCAAGACCCTGCAGACGCAGCTCGATGCCCGCATCGAGGCCGTGGAGCAGCAGGTCGCCAGCGACACCCAGTCCGCCGCCAATCGCATGATCAATGCCGGTGAACTCACTGCGCTCCCGGCGGCGCTGGCCTCATTGCACGCGGAACTGACTGCCACCCACCACACCCGCGATGAAGTCGCACGGCGCATCCAGACGCTGCAGGCCGAGCACGACGCCTTGCCGGAGCAGATCCGCCTGGCGCGCGACAGCTATCAAGGCGCGCAGGCCATCGTAGCCGAGATCGAATTGCAGGAGCAGTTGCCTGCCTTCATCGGCGTGATTGCCAGGGCGGCGGTGGCCCGGCAGCGGGCGGGATTTTCGCGGGAACAGGGTCGGTACGAGATCGAGATCCCGTTGGAGGCCCTGGAGGCGGCTAGTGCCGCACTGGATGCCGATCTTTCGGCCGGCTGAGAGGGGTTTCACCTTGGCTTCTGCCCGCCACAGCGCGTTCATCGACATGTCTCGACTACAGGAGCCTGAACGATGACCGATACCGCAATGAACGACAGCATCAGCGCGCAGGTGGCGGCGCTGCCCGGCCTGACCATGAAAGAGCTCTGGGCACTGTGGGATGCGCACTTCCCGCGCCGCCCCGTCCACACCAACCGCCACTACGTGGAATCGCGCCTGGCCTACCGGCTGCAGGAGCAGGCCTACGGGCCGCTGCCGGCGGGCGTGCGCCGCTATCTGGTGGAGCGCGGCGCACAGTTCTCGAAGATCAAGCCCGCCGGACGCGGCACGGAGTGCCACCTGATGCCCGGCACGGTTCTCGTGCGCGAATGGGACGAGCGCGAGTACCGCGTCACCGTCACGGCCGACGGCCTCTACGAACTGAACGGCCAGCGCTTCAAGAGCCTGTCGGCGGCGGCGCGCCACATCACCGGTACGCAGTGGTCGGGGCCGAAGTTTTTCGGGCTCAAGCCGGGCAAGGGAGGCAAGCGATGAGCGCCGCCATCCTCGCCTCACCCAAACGCTGCGCGGTCTACTGCCGCGTCTCCAGCGATGAACGCCTCGACCAGTCCTTCAACTCCATCGATGCGCAGAAGGAGGCCGGCCACGCTTTCATCAAGAGCCAGACCCACGAGGGCTGGATCGCGGTGGCGGATGATTACGATGATGGCGGCTTCTCCGGCGGCAATATGGAGCGGCCCGCGCTCAAGCGCCTGCTGACCGACATCGAAGCCGGCCGCATCGACATCGTGGTGGTCTACAAGATCGACCGGCTCAGCCGCTCGCTGGCCGACTTCGCGCGCATGGTGGAAGTGTTCGACCGCTGCGGTGTGAGCTTCAGCGCGGTTACCCAGCAGATCAACTCGGCCACCTCGATGGGTCGCTTGATGCTGAACGTGCTGCTGTCCTTTGCCCAGTTCGAGCGCGAGGTCACCGGCGAGCGCATCCGCGACAAGATCGCCGCCAGCAAGGCCAAGGGCATGTGGATGGGCGGGCCGCTGCCGCTGGGTTACGACGTGCGAAACCGCTTGCTCATCGTCAACGAGGCCGAGGCGGCGGTGGTGCGCCGCATCTTTGCGGACTTCGCCCGCGACCGCTCGACCACCCACATGGTGCGCGCCTACGCGGCCGAAGGCATCCGCACCAAGACGGGTCGCACCTTCTGCAAGCAGTCGATCTACAAGCTGTTGCACAACCGCATGTACCTCGGCGAAATCGTCCACAAGGGGCGCTACTACCCCGGCCAGCATCCACCGATTCTAACGAGGGAGCAGTGGCAGGCCGCCCATGACGTGCTGGCCCAGACCGCCGAGGAACGGCGCGCGTCGGTCGCCACGGACGGTCGCGGGTTGCCGCTGCTGCGCGGATTGATCTTCACCACCGGCGGCGAACGACTGATACCGACTCACACAGTCAGGAAAGGCCGCTGCTACCGCTACTACACGCCGGCCAAGGACCGGCACTACGGTGCCGGCTCTTCCGGCTTCGGTAGCCTGCCCGCCGAGCCCATCGAGGTACTGGTGGTCGAGCAGATCTGCCAGGTGCTGCGGGCGCCGGAGAGCGTGCAGGCGGTGTGGGACCGGGTACGCGAGAGCGCCATCGATCTCGACGAAGCGCGGGTGGTGATGCCGATGCGCCAGCTTGCCGTCGTCTGGCCCTCGCTGTTTCCGGCCGAACAGCGGCGTCTGGCACAACTGCTGATCGAGCGCGTACTGATCGACGACGACGGGCTGGAGATCCTCTGGCGCGACGCCGGCTGGGTGGAACTCATCGACGAACTGCGCCCCGGCAGCATCGGCGCGGAACTGGCGGAAGTGGAGATGACGGTATGACGCGGATTCGGCAGACAGGCGAGGTGACGATCCAGAGCCGCATCGACGGCGATGCGGTGAAACTGTCCACATTCATCCCGCTCAAGATCCGCAAGCGCGGCGTGCGCAAGGTGGTGATCCGCCCGGACGAGGAGAGCACCCGTCCCGCCAGCCGCAGCCAGCACGACAACCCGCTGCTGGTAGCGTTGGCGCGGGCCTTCTATTGGCAGCAGCTGCTCGACGAGGGCGTGGTCGCCAGCGGCACCGACATCGCCCAACGCGAGGGCCTGCATCACTCGACGGTGAATGAACTGCTGCGCTTGACCCTACTGGAGCCTGCCATCATCCAGGCCATCCTGGCGGGCACGCAGCCGCGCTGCATGAGCCTGCTGTGGTTCCAGCGGAACCCGCTGCCGCTTGACTGGATCGAGCAGCGGCGGGTGGTCGACGGGTTCGATGCGTAGGGGGTTTGTCGGTCAATCGGCGGGCATGGTTGACCACAGAAAGGCCGCGCCAAACCCGCGTAAATACAGGACGTGGCCTCGCGACTACCCGCAGGGCAAACAGAGAAAAGAGAATGGGCTGGCCGGGAAATGGGCCGTTTCGGCGCATTCGGGCGAGATGGCACCCGCAGGGCAATCGCCCGGCACCCCGCGCCACGCGGGGATTCACGCAAAGAAAAAGGGCCTGGAGACTATCCAGACCCTTGATGTTGGTGGAGGCGGCGGCAATCACATTGCCTTATGAATCAATATGGTGCGCTGCTAAACGCCAGAAATGCCCCCATAGATACCCCCAGATGACTTCGCCTGGCCTTTTGAGCAGATTCAGGCAGATTTTAACGCTCTTCAGGCGCTCGCCACGCGTCGAATCGCTCCAGCGCATCCGTGCTGCCGGTCAGGGCGCGCGCCCGTCGAAGCCGCTCTATTGTGCGCTCCCGTTGCTCATCAGGTAAATCCTGCGCGCTGCGTTCGGCGTCGGCGAAGAACGCATCGAGTCGCTTCGCCTCCGCCCAGGCATCGATGACCTGGAGGAGGTCCTCTTTGCTGTCCTTCAGGGCCTTGGCGGACCGCCGTGCTTCCTCTTCGCGACGCTGTTTGCGCTGAGCGTGGCGGTCACGGCGAGCACGGCGAGCACGTTCAAGAAGTACCTGTGATCCACTTCAGCGAGCAGCCACCGGATTACTGCTCCCACGTAATGGAAGTGACCTACGAGGAGTTGCTAAGCCGTTGGCGCGTTGCGTGCGGTGTAGAGTCGGAATCCACCCGCGTGTCTGCCCTCGCTCCCTGCACTACTTCCTGTTCGGCTTCATCACTCTGGTCACCCGATTGAAACTCATGTGCGTAGCAGGGTGACGAAGCGTATGGACGTACGTCTTGTGTGCGGTCATCTGGCATCTTCTGTCCCGTTCAAGAATCGACACGCGGTCGAACAAGTATCGGTACGTATATCAGCAAAAACAACAACCAAGCAACGATCCACGACAAGCCACCGACCTCTAATACAGCGAGGTAATCGCCTCCAGTGGCCGGCGCTGCAACCCTTACGACGGCGGCAACATTGAGGACGATGTAAGCGATCACGATGACCAGGGACGCCCGCAGGGGCCGGCCGGTATGCCCGAGCGCGACACGCGTCGTCACCGCGAGAATCATCACGCCGATTGCGCCGACACCGAACGCATGTGTCGCAGAAGTCGCCGGAATGGTGCCACCCAGGATTGACGCAGAGAGTAAGGTAAACCCTGCGGGAAGCCAGGCGTAGCCGACGTGCAGGATGAAGACTAGCGGCTCGCTCACTGTCGAGAGTCCGCGCCATCGGTACAGTCTGAGTGTATGAAGAACTGCGGATCCAGCCGCAGCGAGCCCGGTCAACCTGTGGTCCGGCAGCGCCAGGGCCAACACGCCGGTCAGTCCCGTTGCTGGCAGGACCACGCGCTCCACCCAAGGCATGCTCGCAGGTAGCCGTGTCGCGCCCCGGCTGCGCAGCCAGTTTCCCGTGAAGCTCGGAATGATTCGGCCGGCAATGATGCTTATCAAGACTACGAACAGGTAGAGCGTGGCCAAGAGGGCGAAGCGCTCGGCATTCGGGATGATCCCGAGTGCACCGAAATGATAGAGAGCATCCAGTAACGCGAGCACTGCGACGATCAGGGCGATCGGGTAATTGCGCTGGCTGCCGCCGAGCAGAATCTCCCGCGCCACGAACACGGTCAACAGCATCGGGAAGGCCATGGCGATGCCAGCCGTCCACACGGATGCAGTAAGGCCACTTGCCATAACAATACGCCCGATCAGCCAGGCAGTAACCAGACACACCAGTGGCACACCTTGTATGGGCGGGCGACCAGTCCAGGTTGCCACGGCTGTCAACAGGAACCCGGCAACCGCGGCGAGAGCAAAGCCGAATAGCATTTCGTGACCGTGCCAAAGGGGCCCTCGCGTGTCTGAAGCGGGCGCGGCACCGGCTAGCGTCAGGAGCCACAAGGCCAGAGTCATCACCGCAAAGAGGCCGAGCCCGAGAAACATCGGGCGAAACGCATAGCTGAGGAAAGGGTGTTTGGCGAGTCCGATGGTCATTTTCTAATCTTGCTGGTCATCTGGCGGTTCGAGCAGTAGTTGCATAATCTCGGCACCCAACTGCAGATCGGGAATATGGCCGAATATCTGTCGGCGCAGGCACCCTGAGCGGTCAATCAGGAGAAACGTCGGCGTACCCTGCATCCGGTACGCTGCCATGGTCTGTGGAATCGGCGCGCCGTCCTCCGCCGGGGCGTCGACGCCCACGGGACATCGGACTCGATACTCATGGAGGAATGCCCGCAACGCGGTCGTCGTCATGGCGTCATGATGCTCGAAAACCGTATGCAGGCCTACCACCACCGCGCCGAGGGGTGCGAATAGCTCATGTACTGTCTTGAGCTGTGGTATGGCGTGACTGACACAGCCCGGGCAAAGCATCTGGAAGGCGCAGGCGACCACGATGCGGCCGCGCTGCGCCTCCAGATCCAGGGGCGTGGTCGTGTTCAGCCATTCCGAGATGCACCAGGGTGGCACCAATACGGGCTGATCCACGGCGGTTCCCTCAATCACGCAGCCGGCTGAACGTATAGTCCTGCTCCTTCTGGGGCTGGTGGCAGGCGAAGCAGGCAGAGGCCGCGTTAGCGCCCACTACTCGGTTCAACGGATCACCGCCACCAAAGCCCTCGAATCCCCAGCCACCGGTTGCGGCAAACTTCCTGGCGTCTTTGTGCATGACACCGACGACTTTCCGGGCACCCTCCGTGATGGCATTGCCGTCGCGCACGGCTTCGAGCAGATCGAAGATGATCACGGCTCCATCTGGGAAGGTGTTGCTTCGGTAGCCCTCGAGTGCCTTGTCGTTCGCATAGAGGTGGTGAATGCCACCAAAGGCACCATAGAGCGGATGGCCTTCTTCAATCACCATGCTCTTGACATGGTGCCAGTCGCGATAGCCCGCCGGGTAGGGCACCTCGGGTTCCGCAGCCAACGCCACGGTGGCCGCGGTGATACCAAGCAAGGTCAGGATCTTTGCTTTCACGTCTTGCTCTCCTATTTGAGATCGGCGATCGCAGCGCCGAAGTTGATGTGGAACGGCTGTCCGGCAATGACCAGCGCGGGGACCGATTGGACGCCGACCGCTTCGGCCTCGTTGATGCGTGTCTTGGCCTCGCCCAGATGCACGACCTCGACATCGAAACGCGCCGGATCGATGGCGTCGGCGAGCTGCTGCTCGGCGGCGACACAGACGGGGCAGCCGGCGTGGTAGAAGATGGCGTTGGTTTTCATGTAAGGACTCCTAACTATAAAGATCCAATGAAACCCCGGTCGCATCAGAACGGGGTGGTTAAACCGCCGTCAGGCGGCGGATTCGTGCTCCGCGCAGTCGACGCGCATGTGTCGCTCGGCCATGGGTGCACCGACGAACGCGCAGTAATGCGGCGTGCTCGTACCTGGCGCGACGTTCTCCCGGAAATGCCGGCAGGTCACGCACGTGCGCTGCGGGGCAATCAACTGCCGCTGCTGTAACTGCCGGATCATCTTGACCACCAGGCCAAGCAGCGATTCCTGCTCGGTCTCGGACAGGCCAGCGACGATCGGTGCGAAGCTGCTTGGCCACGCTTGCGCGACGCGATTGCCTTTGGCCGTCGCCTTCAGGGCAATGGCGCGTCCGTCCGAGGCGTCGGCATATTTGTTTACCAGCGCCTTTCTCTCAAGTGCCGCCACGGCATCGCTGGCTGTGGCTTTGCGAACACCGGCGTGGGCAGCGGCGGCCGTGAGCCGTGCGCCCTCCGGGCGATTGGCGACGAAGCGCAGGATGTCCGCCTGGGTAGGTGAAAGGCCAGCGCTCTCAGCCGCCTGCCAATCGAGTTGTCGCGCGACGGCGGCCAGCCGGGTCAGTCCGTCGGCCAACCGGCGATCGAGGGGCTCTGTGATCTGGTCGAACTTCATAGGTAGGAATCCTAACTATGATCCTGGGCCATGTCAATCGTTGCTGATGTGCGGAGATTCTCGTGGTCTCCACCGACAAGGGCATGCGATACGAATCCTCGATCGACAGCAGCTGAAGTCCGAGGATTCGTATCATTGACTATGCACCAGGGAACAACGGGTCATGTGGCCGATGCGCGCTTGAATATCAGAGCCCCAACACGCCCCTCAACCGATCAAGCGCCTTCATATGACTCCGTGATCCCATCTGCCGAACGTTACGCAGCTTCCACTGAATGGCTGGCCACCGGTCCAGCCCTTCGAACGGCAACAACGTCCAGTCCGGTTCGCCTTGCTTGATCGACAGCAGAAACCGGCGCTCGCTGTCAGTGAGGGCGCTTGCGGCCCACTCGAACAGCTGCTCCCGGGCTGCCTCAAGCTCCGCCAGTTCGACCAGTTCCTCGGTCATGCCGGCGAAGTGGTTGACGAACAGATCCTCGATCGGTTTGCGGTTCGGTTGCAGAAGCTCTGCGATCGGTCGCCGGTGACCAGCGAGGTAAGCGACGAACGCCTGGCGTATGGAATCCGGGATCGGATCCGATGCTTGAAGATGCATGACGTCGAAGAGGTCGCGCGGGTGCTGTCGGTCCAGCGCCGCGCAGAGCTTGCCGGCATATAGATCCGGTAAGTCGAGGCGCTGGATCTCGACGAAAAGCTCGTAGGCTTCCTGTGCGGCCATACACAGTTCGCTCCAGACCGTCGGTACCAGGCTTCCGCGGATGACGACGCTCGGCTCCACCTTGATACGCGCTCCAGACTTGTCCACGAGCAGCTTGGGCGCATCGCCTTCCACGAGTTGGACGTTTGCGCCTGGTACTGCCCGTTTGAGTCCCTCGGCGATCGCGGCGAGCTGGGCGCGGATATCGTCGAGCGCCGTCTCGCGATCGGACAGCGGGAGATAGGTAAGGTCGATGTCGACCGAGAGCCTAGGCATGTCCCGCAAGAACAGGTTGATGGCAGTACCGCCCTTGAGTGCGAAATCGGACGCGCTGGCGACGGCCGGTAAGCAGCGAATCAGGAGTTCGACCTGGGCTCTGTAACTATCGCGCGCCGCCATTGGTGGTCTTAACTCTGTGCAGGGTCGGCGACGACCAGGTCGTATTTCTTGTCGAGGCGTCCTCCAGCGTGGATGGTCCGACGGCCTGACCCGAAATCGACTTTCGACAGATCGAGGTGTTTCAACCACGAATGATTCGCTCGCTCGGCAGCATGCATGAAAACCCGCTTGGTTTTCACCGAGGTGCAGCACTCAAGCAGCTGTTGAACGGCCTTTGGACGCAGAGAAGTGAGCGATTCCATCACCTGGTAGGCCTCCTCAAAGGACTGCCGTTTCGGCACGAGGTACATCATCTCGAGTGCTGCGCGCTCGAGTGTCGCGACCTCGAGCTCGACCTCGTCGACCGGAACTGTCGACGTGGTCTTTTCGGTGCCCGCGAAGACACCGGTCGTCACCAGCATCACCCGTCTGGACCAGGTATGAGCCTCGAACCAGGCGGGCAATTTCGTGCCGGGATTTCCGAACAGGACGACCGCCCGTGCACTGAACGACAAGTAGTGTGTGTAGCCGCGCAGCTCGATGGCGGTGATGCCGCCGGGATGGACGGCGAGTGCGAGCTGCGTTTGCAGCGCGTGGACCGCACCGAACCAGTCGACGCTCGCGCCGGCCCGCTTAAAGGCGCCGTGACCCAGTCGTTCCAGCCAGCCGGACTGGACGTACTTGTCCGCAAGCCGGCGGTCGACGCCGAGGGTATTGAGCCAACGCAGCGTGGCGACGTTGCCGGGTGGCCACTGCTGCAGCAACTGGTTTATTTTGGATCCCATATGACAACCGTCAGGCGACGTATGAGCGCTAGTGCAAACTGTGGGCGAAGACTAGCACATAGTTCAGAAAAACGCTCAATTGTCGCGTATATGGCGACTTTAACGCATGAAAGCAAACCTAGGGAGCGTGCCTGGCGGCTTGAGCGAGACGGGATTTGGTGGGCAAGATAACGACCAGGGTAGCCCGACCGCGCGACGGTCAAGTTTCCTATACGGAAATCACACTGGCGGACATTGGAGAAGAAAAAGGCCGCATCACGAGCGGCCTTTATCTCTATAACTAGTTGATTTAAAGAATAAAAACTGGTGGAGGCGGGGACAATCACATCGCCTTAGAAATCAATACGTTGCGCTTCTAAAAACCAGAAATGCCCCCAAAAATACCCCCAGACGAATTCGCACACTCTTGCCGCCAGTTGCTGCCCATTTGAGCCGAATGACAATTGTCTTACGCGGGCCTCGGCCCCCACAGAATCACGGCGGCTCCGGTCAGGCAGATTACTGCGCCGATGATATCCCATCGATCGGGTGCCTGGTCCTCGACCAGCCACAGCCACGCCAGTGACGAGGCGATGTAGACTCCGCCGTAAGCGGCGTAGGCCCGGCCCGCGAAGTCGCTGTCGATTCGCGTCAGCAGGAACGCGAACACCGCCAAGCTGATCATGCCGGGGACAAGCCAGGCCGGAGATCGGTCGAGGCGCAGCCAGGCCCAGAACGCAAAGCAACCCGCGATCTCGGCGACCGCGGCACCCAGATAAATGGCTACCGACGCGATCACGAGGCCAGCGCCTCGAGGATCGGGCAATCAGGCACCTCATCTCCTGAGCACTGCTTCGCGGTTTGCGCCAGGACGCGCTCGACTCGTTTGAGGTCCGCAATTCTGGCGCGCACATCCTCGAGGTGCCTCTCGGTGCGCGCTTTGACTTCTGCGCAGGTCTGGGTGCCGCCATCGACCAGGTCGAGCAGACCACGGATCTCCTCGATGGGAAAGCCGAGTTCCCGCGCGCGGAGGATGAAGCGCAGACGCACCAGGTGTTTCTCGTCGTACAGACGATAGCCCGACACCGAGCGCGGCGGATCCGGCAGCACCCCAATCTTTTCGTAGTAGCGGATCGTCTCGATGTTGCAGCCCGAGCGATTCGCGAGTTCAGCGCGCTTGAGGGGCGCCGGCGTTCTCTTTGCCACCATGTGCAAGACCTCTTGACCCTGTAGCTCCTACAGAGTCTACGCTCTGTTGCCATGGGAATCGAGGAATCGTCGCAATGGGTATCAGAGATGTCGAAATGACCGCCCCGACACGCACTGGCACACCACCCAGACAGACCTGGTTTGCCGCCGGTGGCGTCATCGGTGCGGTACTTGCGTCGTCGTGCTGCATTGCGCCGCTCCTGCTGCTGACATTGGGCGTCTCCGGCGCGTGGATCGGCAACCTGACGGCGCTCGAGCCCTACAAGCCCGCGTTTCTCGGAGTCTCGCTGGTGTTCATCGGTCTCGGTTTTCGTCAGGTCTATTTCAAACCGAAGCCGGCCTGCGAGGACGGCTCGTACTGCGCGAGGCCAGAGAGCGCCATCGTCACCAAGACGGCGTTGTGGGTGGCGGCCCTGCTGGTCGTGTTTGCCGCGAGCATCGACTGGTGGGCGCCGCTGTTTTACTGACATCACCGTTTCAAATTCGGACGAAGGAGATCCAGTCATGAAGAAGTTGTTCATTGCATTGCTGTTCACTTTCGGGGCAGTTGGTCTGTGGGCCGCAGTTGCTAGCTCGTCCGCTCAGGCACAATCGGCCGGCGCCACCACCGAATCGCAATCTGCGACCTTCGCCATCGAGAACATGACCTGTGCGTTGTGCCCGGTGACCGTACGCAAGGCCATGGAAAGTGTCTCTGGCGTGAAGTCAGTGAGCGTCGATTTCGAGCACAAGACCGCCACGGTGGTGTTCGATCCCGCAGTGACGGACAGGGCAGCCATCGCTGCCGCCTCGACCAATGCAGGATACCCGGCTGCCACCACCGGCAGTTGAGCCCCATCCCCGATCGGCGAAGGAGTAGCCCCACTTGAACGATTGTTGTGGCGTGCCTGGCGGCGCCTCGGAGCCCCGCGCCTACGACCTAGCCGTGATCGGTGCCGGCTCGGCGGGCTTTTCGGCCGCGATCACCGCTGCCAACGAAGGCGCGCGGATCGCGCTCGTCGGCCACGGCACCATCGGCGGTACTTGTGTGAACATCGGCTGTGTCCCGTCGAAGACGCTGATCCGCGCCGCCGAAGCCGTGCACGCTGCACAATCCGTTGCGCGCTTCCCGGGTCTCGTGGGTAACGCGACGCTGACAGGCTGGTCTGCACTGATGGACGCGAAGGACGAACTCGTCGCCACGCTGCGCCGCAAGAAGTACGCCGACCTGCTGCCCGGCCACGAGACCATCGACTATATCGAAGGACAGGCCCGATTCGCTGACGGCATGCTGATGGTCGGCGGCGCACCGCTTCGCGCCGGCAAGGTCGTTATTGCCACCGGTGCCGCGCCCGCGCTGCCGGACATCCCCGGAATCGCCAATCTTCCTATCCTGACGAGCACCAGTGCGCTGGAACTCCACGAGCTTCCTGGGTCCCTACTGGTCATTGGCGGTGGCTATATCGGCTGCGAGCTGGCCCAACTGTTCGCGCGGCTCGGCTCGAAGGTCACCCTGGTGACGCGTAGCCGCTTGCTGCCGGAGAGCGAACCGGAGGTATCGGCGGCGCTGACCGGCTATCTCCGCGACGAGGGGATCACGGTGTGGGTCGGGCTTAGTTATCGCGGGATTCAGCGGACCTCGGAAGGTGTGGCTTTGACCATCGACATCGGTGGCAGCATCGAACGACTCGCTGCCGAGCAGGTGCTCGTCGCGACCGGCCGCAAGCCGAACACGGACGGTCTCGGTCTTGCCGGATCAGGCGTCGCGCTCGATGGGCGCGGCGCCGTCATCGTCGATGATCACATGCGAACGTCTCGGCCGGGGGTGTACGCCGCCGGCGATGTGACCAACCGCGACGCCTTCGTCTACATGGCCGCCCACGGCGCCAAGGTCGCCGCGCGCAATGCCCTTAACGGTGACGAATCGACCTATGACAACCGCGCCATGCCCTGGGTGGTGTTCACCG
>CAYQIV010000034.1:0-17361 GCA_964417725.1 uncultured Chromatiaceae bacterium | reverse complement strand
CTCGCGCTGGGCGTCGAGGGAGTTGAAAGACTGGTCGAGGCGCTCGTCCGTGGAAACGCGGGTGTAGACGGCGCAGCGTTTTTTGGTCACAACGGCATTCATTTCGCACCTCGCTTCGGCTTGTTCTTGGTGATCCCGAAAAACAACGGCCCCGACCACTGGCTGCCAGTGATGTGACGAGCCACTCCGGATAGGCTCTTGAAGCGACGGCCTTCGTATTCGAAGCCGCCGTCGGCCAGTGCGGTGACACGGTGCTCGCGGTTGTCGAACTCGCGCACCAGCACCGTGCCGGGCACCACCTGCACCTCGACGCCGCGCTGGGTCTTGATGTTGGATTGGGCTTCGCCGATCCGGGCCATTTGCGTCTGCACCTGCAATTTGGTGCCCAGCGCTTCTTCCTGAATCTTGTACGCGACGCGGCCTTCCACGTAGGCGCGGTTGTTGTGGGGCGGGCGCTGCGGGAAATACTTGTCCCAGATGGCCCAGAGATCAGGCATTGCCAGTTTTGGCAGGTTGATGATTTGCGCCGCCAGCGATGGGCTGGTTTGTGCTGCATTCATTTGCAAACTCCTTCTGTAGAGGGGTTTGTATGAACGCGCTCGGGTGCCGGGAAGCCAAGTGGAATATCGCTGTCGCGCGGGCGGGTGGAATGCAGGCGAGCAATGGCGGCGGCAATGATTTCTGCTGCTTCCCGCGCGCGCTGTCGTGGCGACAGCAAATCAGGGAGTGTTTGTTCGACGGTCATTTCGGTATCCAGTAAATTAATCAGACCGTCACGAAGAATATGCCTGAGCCGTGGTCGGGGTATCCCGTTTGGGCGTGCATCAGCGAGGGAGAGCGAAATTACGAACCGATTTTTGATGGCACTGCTGGCCATCTGTATTGCAAGCAACGCAAGCGCCGAAATCATCACGGGCCGGGTGGTCGGCGTGGCCGATGGCGACACAATCACCGTGCTGGATGCCGACAAGACGCAGCACAAAATCCGCATCGGCGGAATCGACGCTCCTGAAAAAGCGCAGCCCTTTGGCCAGCGCTCCAAGGCTTCGATGTCCAGTTTGGTATTCGGCAAGGATGTCGAGGTGGTGGCGGGCAAGCGCGACCGCTACGGACGGCTCATCGGCAAGGTGATGGTGGCTGATCCGTCCTGCGCCGCACGCAGCTGCCCCAAGACCCTGGATGCCGGGCTGGCCCAACTCACGATGGGGATGGCGTGGTGGTATCGACAGTACGCCCGCGAGCAATCCGCCGAAGATGCCGGAGCCTATGAGTTTGCCGAGCAGGAGGCGCGTGCCCGTCATGCGGGGTTGTGGCATGACCCCGAACCGACCCCGCCGTGGGATTGGCGACACACATCCAGACGGTAAACGGCAGAGAACGGTTTGTATCGGGTCGCCTCATTGACCTGATATTCATCAGGTCATATATTGTGCAAATCGGTGAGGAGCCATGCCATGAGCAAGCGAAAGACCGAGGGCATTACGGAGCCACAGGCAAGAACGCTAAACACGATCTGCCACATCCTCGACAGCACGGGCCTGCCGCCCACCGTCAAGGAGCTGGCCGAGGCGCTGGGCATCAGTCACGCCAGCGCTCACGAACAGATCGCGCAGTTGGTACGCAAGGGGTATTTGAGGAAAGAAGAAAGAAAGGCCAGGAGCATCGTGGTCATCAAACGCAACGAATGACGGCAATGCTCTGACTTCTACAAGGGGAATCCTGGATGGGGCATGTTCGGCTTGGGGTACTGCCACGAACGAAGGCATGGAATGAGGTCGTCGGGCTGATCGTCGCCGGTGCCAATGTGCCTCAGATCGCCAATGCCACCATCACGGCAGCGGAAGATGCATTCACCTCCGTCATGGATGACGTCGGATACACCGAAGCCGTCTGGTTGATGACCCAGCTTGCGATTGCCGCCAAGAAGCCGGACATCCATCAGCACTTGGAATCTGTTGGTATCGTTTTGCCACGTGACGCCACCCTGCCTGATGTGACATCTGCCATCGTCGAGGCTTTGGATCGCGCTACGGATGCATCTGGCAAGCGATCCGATCTCGCAGAACTTTCGACGCGCGCGCTCGTTGGGGCTGTCACGGACGTTTTGTCACCTAAGTTGCACAGCCTTTTCCCGACCGATCCTGACACGCTCCGAGCTGCGCTGTCGACACTGGGACAGGAACGGGAATTCGGGCATCTCTCAAGAACCCTCTACGCCAAGCTGGCAAACGAAAGCCTCCAGTATTTTCTGAGCAAGAACCTCAATACGCATCTCGGAGAAGGAATGCGCTTTGCGACGATGAATCAAAAGGCCCAATTTGATACCGCATTGCAGACCCACGCGCGGGAGGCCTCGTTGATCGTTGAGAAGTTCTCATCGGAATGGTTTTCCAAGCATCGCTTTGAGGAAGGCGGCGACATCTCCAGAAAATCTTCGAACGGATTCGCAGGCTACGCGCTGAAAAAGATGAAGGACGAACTGAAAGCGGGAGCGAGCACCGATGCAAGATAAGCGATACATTATTTGCGGAAATGCTTCTGCTGCAGGTATCAGTGCAGATCCCAGCAATGACCTACGCCTGCGCCTTTCTGGCACGGAGGGTAAAGGCAATATCACGCTGCGCATCGAAGATATTCATATCAAGATGCAGGGAAACATACCGAGTCAATTTCACGATCTGCTGGAAATTGCCACCTACGTTTACAGCGCCGATCAGGCAATAAAGCGTGGTGCGGATGATGTTGATAATTTCGGGGGTGCATGGCGGCGCAACCTGCACTTTGTGATCCCGGTGCGAAATGTTGAGTTTTGGGGAAGCCGGGAAGTGCTTGAGACGTTGCGCTCGACGCTCGGATTCCTGTCTGACGATAACTACCACTTCGATTTTGTCGCACTGGAGCAGAATCAGCCGATTCAAGAATATCTTGCATTCAATGATGCGCAGCAGTTTTATGGGATGCCAGAGCAAGTCGTAATGTTCTCGGGTGGCCTCGATTCTCTGGCCGGTGCGCTTGAAGAAGTGCTGATGCAAAAGCGGCGGGTCGTGCTCGTCACCCATAAATCGACGCCTAAACTCAACAACCGTCACCGCCATCTGGAAAACCTGATTGCTGCTAAGGCAGGTGACAACAAGCCCTGTCATATCAGCGTCCGCGTCCATAAAACCAAAGGACTCAACAAAGAGTACACCCAGCGAAGCCGCTCATTCTTGTTCGTTTCCATTGGCGCGACGATTGCGCGGATGCTTGGTCTCAAAAGCGTGCGCTTCTATGAAAACGGCGTCATCAGTCTCAATCTGCCAGTGTGTGCTCAAGTTGCTGGAGGTCGCGCCACCCGGACGACGCACCCAAAGGTGATGCGTGGTTTTCAGGATCTCATCACGCTGGTGGCCGGTGAGCCCTTCACCATCGAAAATCCGTTCATTTGGAAAACGAAGGCTGATGTAGTTGAGGCGATCATGAAGGCGGGGTGTTCGGATTTGATTCAGCACTCAATGACCTGCACCCACACTTGGGAGATGACGAACCAGCACACCCATTGCGGTGGCTGCTCGCAGTGCATTGATCGTCGTTTTGCCATCGTTGCGGCCAAGGCTGACCCGTATGATCCGGTCGAGCACTACAAAGTCGACGTGTTCACGCAGCGCAGGGACAAAGGCGACGACAAGATTCTGGCAGCGGCCTATCTGGAACGGGCCAATCAGGTGAAATCTCTGACTGACGTCGCACAGTTCATCAGCAGCTATGCCGAGGTGAGCCGAGTATTCCGGTACCTCAATGGCAACACAGCACAGGCGGCGCACAAGGTTTTTGACCTCTATAAGCGACACGCCACAGAAGTAACAGGAGCAGTTGATGAGCTCGGAAGGCGACATTTCACACAGATTCGGGAGCGCTCGCTGGATGGTGACTGCCTGCTTCGGACGGTCTATGAATCCAATTCAACGATTTCAGTGCCGGTCGCATCGGCCACAGAGAAGCAGCCAGACAATTTTTTCCGCAAGCGTGGCGGCGGATGGGAGGCTCGATTCCTCGGTCGTAATGCGATTCTGCTTCCTGAGGTTGGCAAAGGCGCCGAGTACATCAACCTACTGTTGGCTCACCCGGGACGTGAAACATCGGTGCCAGAGATCATCTGTGGCTGCACGCTGAACTCAACGTTGTCACCAATCAACGCAGGTCTGGAATCAGAAGAGATTGAGGAAGGGTTCCAGGTCACGGTCGGGGTGCCGCTGAGTGACGCTGGGGTCGTGGCTGATCGCACTGCCGTGAATCAGTGGCGAGGGCGGTACCAGGAATTGCTGACAGAGAAAACTGAGGCCGAGGACGAAGGTGACCACGAGCGCATCGAGGAAATACTGGACGAGCTGTCACAGATCGCCGCTGCCATCACTGGTGCAGTTGGCAAGGGTGGAAAGCCACGAAAGCTGGGGGACAAGCGCAAGAACGTGCGTGATGCTTTCCGGATAGCGGTTAACCGATCCATCACCTACATCGAGAAGTACGACAAGGTCTTGGCAGAACATCTCGACAAATTCATCGTGCGCGGGGGCACGGCGGTCTATCGCCCTGAGATCGCCGTCGTCTGGGATGTGCGTCCGGTGACCGCAGATTCACTGCCAGCTGTGTAGCTGTCAAGTCCGTCACCCTGTGGGTCGCCAGCGTGAGGGCGGTTTCCGTGACGAACAAGGAGCAGGAAACCTGCGTCATTGCTGGGGCGGGTGCTGCGGCGTCCTTCGCAGAAACAGAGAATGGGCGGGAACTGAGAACGGAAACTCGCCCGGAACGGGGTTGTCCGGGGTGGTGGCGTCCGACGCAGCGCGGCCCGAACCCGCGCCAACACTGGCGTTTCGGACAAAAAAAATCCCAACCGATAAGGGTTGGGATTTTGGGTATTGGTGGAGCCGGGGAGGATCGAACTCCCGACCTCCGCATTGCGAACGCGGCGCTCTCCCAGCTGAGCTACGGCCCCACTGTCGTGAGGGCGCACATTCTACTGGCTGGCGGCACGCCGCAACAGGGCAACGGCGGCTTTTTTGCCGCAGCCGTCAGGTTTTCAGCTCGCAATGGCCGTGGTCGAGGACCACCCGGCCGCTGTCCGCCGCCGCCAGCCGGAACGAGACGATGTTGGCATCCTGCCAGAGTTGGCAGCGCAGGGCCTCGCCGGCGCGCGCCTCGCCGGCATGGCGGGCGGCGAAGCGCTGGATGAGGGTGTGGTCGTACTCGCAGATCACCCGCAGCACGGCGTGGCAGGCGATGCCGAGCAGGCCGGCGGGAGGCAGCAGCGGCAACGGCAGCGGCCGGCCGAGCAGGCCGCAGAGCAGGGCCTGGTCGGTGCGCGTGGCGGCGAGGTGCTCGAGGTCGTGCGGCCGGTCCGGGATGGGGTGCAGGGCGGGCACGGCGCGGCGTGGCCCGCCGAAGCCGCCGTCGCCGCGCGCCAGCAGCGTGCGCCACAGGGTAAAGACCGGCTGGCTGTCGGCCTCGCGCCGCGCACGGCTGACGACGGTGATCGCCGCGCCGCCCTCCGCGCCCCGGTCGCTGACCTCGCCGACCTCGCTGTCGACGAGCAGCACGGCGGCCTCGGGCAGCGGCCGGTCGAGGGCAAGGCGTGTGTGCTCGGGCACCACGCGCGCGGCCTCCCAGCCGCAGTCGTCGAGCCACGCCAGCGGCAGCAGCAGCGCCGCCATCGTCGGCACGGTGCGCAGGCCCGGGTGATCGGTGACGAAGGGCAGCTCGGCGGGCGCGATCGGGTCACGGGCGAAACCCGTGGCCAGGGCGTGGAGGATGGTGGTGCGTGCGTCCCAGGCGAGGCGCTCGCCACGGACGCGCAGGGTGCTCAGGTGTTCCGGGTCGATGGGCACCGCATGATCAGGTGCTGATGGCCCTGATGAAGGCCGGGCGCGCCTTGAGCTTTTCGAACCATTCGCGCAGCGCCGCGGGCATCTCCGCCGGCAGCAGGCGGAAGGTTTCGAGGGCGGAGAAGGCGTAGCCGACGACGATGTCCGCTGCAGTGAACTCGCTGCCGGCGAGGTAGCCCCCCTGGCGGACGATTTCCCGATCGAGCACGCGCATGAAGTGATCGAGCACGCTGCGCGCCTTGTCGGCAACGGCGGGGATGCGCTGTTCTTCCGGCAGGAAGCGTTGGTGCAGGGCCAGATCGGCGACCGGGCCCATCAGCGTCGCCTCGCCGAAGTGCAGCCACTGCAGGAAACGGCCGTAGTTCGGTGCGTCGTGCCGCGGCTCGAAGCGGCCGTTGCCGTAGCGGTTGAGGAGGTACTGGATGATGGCCACACTCTCCGACATCGTCAGCGGCCCGTCGACCAGCACCGGCACCTTGCCGAACGGGTTGATCTCGAGGTAGTCGGCGGTCTTCATCGCGTTCGGGTCGAAGGGCATCTGCTCGATGTCGAAGGCGAGCCCGAGTTCATCGAGCAGCCACAGCACCCGGACCGAACGCGACTTGCTGACGTGATAGAGCTTCATGGTGCGTACCGCCGTGACCGACCGATGCCTCAGCCTTCCGGCGCCACCGTCAGGCGCATGCCCTCGATGGCGTCCGTGACCTTGACCTGACAGGCCAGCCGCGACTCGCCCTGGTGGTAGTTCTCGGTGCTCTCGAGCAGCTCGAGTTCGTCGCTGTGCGCGGCATCGACCTTGCCGGCCCAGTCCTTCTCGATGTAGATGTGGCAGGTCGAGCACGAACACATGCCGCCGCACAGTGCCTCGATGCCATCGTCGATCTCGCGCAATGGCTCCATCAATGTCTCGCCGCTGCGCGCCTCCAGCGTCAGCTGCTTGCCGGCCCGGTCAGTGACAAAAATCTTCGGCATGGTCCACCCGTATGACAACTTCAGGGAAAAACGGCCGCGGAATATAGCATGAAGGCGCGGCCGCCAGACATACGCGCAAACCGTTGCCGCCGGCATTCAGGCGGTGCCGACGTTCGTGTCGTGGGGCGTCTCGTAGTAGTTGCTGTCCTGGGCATGGCGCCGCGTCTGCTCGATGAGGCGGCGGATGCGCAGCTCGGCGGTGCCGACCTCGGCGCAGTGCTCGCACAGGGGGTCTTCGCAGGGCTGGCGCGAGTAGAGCCAGAAGTGGATGGCGCCGGCGAGCATGCCCTCGGCAAGCTCCCACGCGTCGACGTCTTCATACTCTTCCATCAGGCGGTTGCCCAGCTTGATGACCTGGTCGGCCGCCTCTTCAAAGCCGCTGATGTCGTATTCCATGGTGACACTCCTGCCGGTCTGGTACCCGGCATGCGGGACACCCCGACATGCTAACCGATCCGCCGGCCGCGCGGCATCATGCTTCGCCCGTGGCGGGGGTGAAATCCGGGATGGTGACGGTGACGCGCGTGCCCTGCCCCGGCTTGCTGTCGATGACCAGCGTGCCGCGGTGGGCCTCGGTGATGCGCCGGCACAGGTACAGGCCGAGGCCGAAGCCGCCGGTGTCGCGCGAGCGGGCGCGGTCGGCGCGGTAGAACGGCTCGGTGAGGCGCGTCAGGTGTTCCTCGGCGATGCCCGGCCCCTCGTCGCTGACGCGGATGACGATGGCATCGGGGATGACATCGAGCTCGATGTCGATGGGCGGCGCGCTTTCGGGCGTGTAGCGCAGCGCGTTCTCGATCAGGTTGCGTGCCACCAGGCGCAGGCGCACCTCGTCGACACAGCGGACCACCGGCGGCGGCGGCATGCGCAGCCGCAGGCGCTCGCGGCGCTCGTCGAAGTCCCCGGCGAGCAGCGACTCGAGCATCGTGCTGATGTCGACCCGCGTGCGCTGCAACGTGGTGTGGCCGGTGTTCATGCGCTCGCTCTCGAGCAGGTCGCCGATCAGGTTTTCCATCTCGCGCACGTCGTCGAGCAGGTTGCGCTTGACCTCGTCGTCGTCGAGGAACTCGAGCGCGACCTTGGCGCGCGTCAGCGGCGAGCGCAGCTCGTGGCTGATGGCGAGCAGCAGCTGGCGCTTGGCCTCGAGCATGTCCTTGACGTCGGCGGCCATGCGGTTGATGTCGGCGGCGAGCTGGCCGAGGTCGTCCTTGCGCACCGTGCGGATGCGGTAGTCGAGGTCGCCCTGGCCGATGCGCGCCGCGCCGGTCTGGATCCACTTGATCGGGCGCACCAGCCAGCGCACCGCCATGTAGCAGCCGACGAGCACGACCAGCGTCACCAGCCAGATCGCCGCCGCGCGGATGTCGGGGCGCGGGGTCTCGGCGATCTTCGGCGCGGCGATGACGATGCGGTAGTCGTCGCGCACCAGCTCGACGAAGGCGTGGCGCTGGTACTGGCCGAAGCGCACCGCGGCGAGGTTGCGCGCCCACGACTCGAGGTCCTGCTGGCCTTTTTCGCCGAGGCCGAGGAAGCCGATGGGGATCGGGCCGAAGGGGATGGCGTCGAGGCGCGGGAAAGCGGCATCCGACGACCAGTCGATGCCCGGCCCCTGGATGCGGATATCGACCGGGATGCGCTCGGTGATGGCCCGCGCCCGGCCGATGTCGGGCGGGATGCCGATGTCCTCGAAGACGTAGTCGGCGTGCAGCGAGATGTGCGCGCCGATGACCTCGCGCAGGTAGTCCTGGTCGAGGACCAGGTAGTAGACGAAGCGGCTGACGCCGAAATAGACGCCGGCGGTGAGGAGGAAGATGCCGAGCAGCCGCGCCGACAGCGAACGGGTGATGAAGCGCAGCATCAGGCGGCCCGTCGCCGGTGGCCAGGCGCACGCGCGCGGTGGCAGCGCGGCGCCGTGCCGCACACGGTCGGCTGCCGTGTGGGCGATGGGACCGTCAGGCTGATGATGTTTCTTCTCCGATGAAGGCGTAGCCCGTGCCCCACACCGTCTTGATGAAGCGCGGCTGGCGGCTGGTGTCGTGGAGCTTCTGGCGCAGGCGACTGACGAGGATGTCGACGGAGCGGGAGAAGAGCTGGGCATCGATGCCGCGCAGCTCGTTGAGGATTTCGTCGCGGTTGAAGTTGCGGCCCGGGTGGCTGGCGAAGAGCACCAGCAACTGGTACTCCATGGTCGTCAGGTCGAGGCGCTGGCCGTCGAGCTGCACCGTGCGTTTCTCGGTGTTGATCTCGAGGCCGCCGAAGCGGAGCAGCGCCGACGGCGTTTCCTCGCGGTCGCGGCTGCGCCGCAGGACGTTCTGGATGCGCGCCACCAGTTCGCGGGGCTCGAAGGGTTTGGGCAGGTAATCGTCGGCGCCGATTTCGAGGCCGACGATGCGGTCGGTGACCTCGCCGCGCGCCGTCAGCATGACGATCGGCAGGGTGCTGGTGCGGCGGATCGCCCGGCAGACCTCGAAACCATCCTGCTCGGGCAGCATCACATCGAGGATGACGAGGTCCGGGCGGGTGCGCTGGAGCTTGTCGAGGCCGACGGATGGCCGGGTGGCGACGTCGAGCTCCATGTCGAAACGCTTGAAATAGGCCTTGAGCAGCTCACCGAGCTTTTCGTCGTCGTCGATGAGCAAAATGTGCGTCATGCATCACGGTCCGCAGGGGCCGGCGGGGGCATCGTGCTGCGCCGCGCCGGGCATTGTGTGATCGGTTTCACGTTTGATTGTAGCGCCCCGGCCCGCAAGGCTTTTCCGGCGTTACACATTGTTACACGGTGTTACCCACGTGACATGAAAGTGCAACCGGTCGCGACTACATTGTGCCCAACGAAAGGTGAGAGCAAGGAAGAAGGAAGTTACCCATGTCGCGCAGATTCCGTTTTGTTGAGATCGAACTCGTCGGTGAGGTCATGCTGGCTGTCGTCGCACTGTCGGTCCCCCTCGCGACCATCGCCAGTTTCATCGCTGGCTGAGGTTTGTCAAACGGCCGGGTGCACCCCCCTCCAAACGCCCCGGCCCGACCCCCGCCTTCAGGACCGCCCCCCTCGGTTCCTGACAGGCACCCCCTGACGCCCACCTCACGGTGGGCGTTTTTTTATGGTCACCCCCCACGCAAGCCGGACCGGTGTCGGGCGGGTGCAGGGATCAGGAAGCGATGTCCGCATGGCCGGCGTGTGGCCGGACCGCGGCGCCCGCGGACGGCAAACCCTGCCACCACCTGCTATAACCCTGTCCTGCGCCCGGACCACGATGGGCGCGGGAGGACCCCACCATGGCCGAGCAGGCCCGCCCGCTTTTCAGGCGACTTCACCCACCGGTGCCGTCCACCGGCAACCCGCCCCCCACCGCAGGGCGCACCCCGAGGGGCCCGTGCCGGCCCCGGTGCCGCGGCCAATGAGCACGACGTTTTCACCCCTGCCCGCCGATGACGCGGCCATCCTCGGCGCCGACAGCGCCTTTTCCTACCAGTGCAAGGCCTGCGGACGCTGCTGTCACCACAAACGCATCCAGGTCGGCCCCTATGAAATCCTGCGCCTCGCACGCAACCGCCGTCTCTCGACCACGGAACTGGCCCGCCAGTACATCGAGGACGATGGCCCGTGGCTGCGGGTGAACGCCGACGGCAGTTGCATCTTCCTCGAGGCCGGCCGCTGCAGCGTCCACGCCGACCGACCGCTCGCCTGCCGGGTCTACCCGCTCGGCCGTTGGGTCGATGCCGAGGGCCGGGAAAGCTACCGCAGGGTCCGGCCGCACCCGCAGAGCGAGGGGATATACGGCGCCGCCGGTGTGCTCCGGGAATACCTCGACCGCCAGGGTGCGCTGCCCTACATGGCCGCCGGGGACCGCTATCAGGCACTGTTCTACCGCTTGCTCGACGCCTTGCAGAAGGCGCTGCCGGCACGCCCCGGGCTGGCCGCCGCCACCTGCGGTGCCATGACCGCACGGCACGCGGCGAACGGCCTGCCGGACTTCATGGAATGGCTGGATGTGGATGCCGTAGTGGCGCACTATTGTCGCGAGCACGGACTACCGTTGCCCGAAAGCATCGATGCGGCGATGGCACTGCACATCGCCGCGGTCGATCACTGGCTTCACTCACTCGAGGGACAGGCACCATGAGCGACGAGAAGAAACCCACGCTCCCGCACGCTGACCGGCAGGATCAGACGCTGCGTCTGGCCATGGCCGCCACGGCGCTGGGCATGACCATGGGCATTGCGCCGACCGCGGTGCTCAGCGCCGATGCGCCGCAGGCGGACCCGGCCGCAGGCACGCTTCAGTCCGCCGACCCGAAACCTGCCGCCGGATACATCAAGTTCGACTCCATCAAGGGTGAGCGCGCCGACTCCGGCAACAAAGCAAAATCTGCCGCCGGATACGTCAAGTTCGACTCCATCAAGGGCGAGCGCGCCGCGGCCGGCACGGAAACAAAGCCCGCCGCTGGATACGTCAAGTACGACTCCATCAAAGGCGAGCGCGCCGACTCCGGCACCGAAGCAAAGCCCGCCGCGGCCAGCCAGCCGGGGGTAAAAAAGAAGCCCGCTCGCAGGTAATGCACTGAAAACGCCCCCCTGCGGGGCGAGGCCACCGGATTTTTCAACCCGGTGGCTTTGTCTTTTCTCCAGCGCCTCCCGGCAGCGGGCGGGTGGCGATGACATGCGCGGCGACCGGCGTGCCGCCGATGAGGTGCTGCTGGATGATCTGCTCCAGCACCTCGGGCGTGCAGTTCCGGTACCAGACGCCATCGGGGTAGACCAGTGCGATCGGGCCGTCGCGACACACCTGCAGGCAGTTGGCCTTGGTGCGGAAGATGCCGCCATCATGGTTGAGCCCGAGTTCAACGAGGCGCCGTTTGAGGAAGTTCCACGACGCCAGGCCGGCCTCGCGCGTGCAGCAGTTCGGCTTGCTCTGGTCACAGCACAAAAAGATGTGCCGCCGGATGCGGTCGATGCCGAGGACGCGGACGCGCTCCTCGATGCCGGTTGTCGGTTCGGTGCTCACGGGGCCCTCCCGGGGTCTGCTGTCTGGAGAAATCCGCGCAGCGGACAAGCCCCACCAGCGGAACGTAAACGGGCGTTGCGCGTCACTAGACTGGGCGCCTGTTTTCAATGCCGTCCATGACCCACACGGGAATGATAATGACCAGAGGCACCGAGACCAAAACCATCATGGAGTTCCTCACCGAGAACCCCAACGTCGACGTTTCCCGCGCCTGGGAACGCTGCTGGAAGATCCACGAGCGCACCGTCCAGCGCGTCCAGGCCCGCTTTTCCGTCAGCCGCCACCGGCAGACCGAGGGCGAGGACTACTTCAACGTCGCCGACGGCCAGCTCGAGGGCTGCTTCAAGGCCTACACCGGCGAGGACGTCGACTGGCTGGTGCACTCGTGGATCGGCAACCGCAAGGCCAGCATCCTCGACATGAACGCCACCGCGATGCTCAGCCAACAGACCCGCGTGCCGCACCTCGCCATCATCTTCGGCACCATCCCGCGGCTCTACTTTTATGCCGAGTACACACCGCGCCTCGACCTGCGCACCCACCACGACTACCTGATGAAATACTACGAACCCGCCAACGAGGACTTCCTGCGCTTCCGCAGCGACCCGAAGTGGACGCGCTTCGTCAGCCACAGCGCTTACCTCCGTGCGCTGATGTCGCCGATCGCCACCAGTCAGCATGCCGAGCTGGACGACGACAACATCACCACCTGCGAGAAATACATCGAACGCTTCGTCGACCGCTGGCTGCGCTGGCTCGACGAGGCGGAAACGGTGCCCATGGAAGAACGCGCCGCCCTCCAGGCCTACGACTACACCGTACGCGAGCTGGGCTACCGCACCGACCCCATGAACGCCCTGCCGCAAAAACTGCTCGGTGAAAAAGAATTCAATCGCCGGCTGGAGATGCGCATGGGCACATGGCAGATGCAGGAAACCGCCAACCGCTGGCCCAGATAGCGCAACACCGGCGCCCCGCCCCCCGACGACGCCGCAGGCCGCGAGGCCTGTCGGCTTCGGCGGGACGCCCGCTTCGGTGGTGGGCCGCGAGGCCTGTCGGCTTCGGCGGGACGCCCGCTTCGGTGGTGGGCCGCGGGGCCTGTCGGCTTTCGCGGGACGCCCGCTGCGGGCTCCTGCCCTTCGCTCGCTCCGGTTTCGCGGCGCCCGGCTGTCCTGCCGGGCTGGCTCCACAGGCCCGCGGAAGCCGACAGGCCCCGCGGCGTTTGATGGCATCGGATGTTTGCGGCACCCGGTGTCCTGCCGGAGCTGGCCTCACAGGCCGGCGGAAGCCGACAGCCCTCGCGGCCCACCACCACGCCGTTTCAGAAAGTCACCAGACCGGAAACATTCACGGCTGGCATCCCGTCCCGCGCGCGGCCACTCTCGGTCGCCCCCATCGACGGAAAACACCCCATGAACACCCGACGACACCTGCTCATGGCGATCACCGCCGCCGCCCTGCTCCCGCTGCAGGCCCTCGCCGCCACCGATCGCGCGACACGCTGCGCCGAAACCAGGGAACGCCTGCAGGCCCTGCGCCAGCGAATGCGCATGGGCTATACCGCGCGACAAGGGCGGCTGTATCGCCAGAAAATCGAGATGCTCGAGGCCCGCCGTCGCCGGCTGTGCACCTGAACGGTGCCGGTGAGGGGTGCCGACCCGCCCGCTGCCGGGCAAGGCGCGCCACACACGCGGGACAATCGCGGCGGGAGAGAAGCAGAAAAAGAATCAGCCCGGCGACCCGAGAAAATCCAACCGCAGAGTACCCCGACACGGGACCTATGGCCGGACTGCGACTCGAACCGCCGGGCTGGATGGGTGGGTCGGCGCCGGCGCTGCATGCAGCACCGCACCAACCCCTGAAACCTCGAATCTCGCGGCGCTCATCCGGCCCTCTGGGCGACCGGACCATCGGCGGGGAAACCCGCCCGAACTCAGCCTCGACGGGGAGTATATACAACTGGCCCGGCCCTGCACCCCGGCCGCTTCCCGGAACCCGGGAATTTTTGATTATGTAAAAAATTACACACGTAACCATCTGTTTTAAAAGATATAAAATATTTCATGCTGCTACGCGTCATCACGCATCGGATGTCGCCACAACCGACCCATTCAGGGCTTGACATTGACGGCCCGGCCGGCTCCGGCAAAGGCACCACAGGGCCCGCCGCCACACGCCGCCGGGCACCGATGGCAGATCCCGTCATGCTTCCCTATGCTGGCCCCGCGCCACGCGCCGATCACGACCGGCGGGCCGCCGACAGACCGCCCGTGACACCCTCGGGCCCTCAACACGGAGACACCAGCACATGATCACCATCGACCCGGCATGGGGCGGCAAGGTCCAGTTCTATGAACTGCTGTTCGGCACCTGGACGACCTACCTCTTCCTGGTGCTGATGTGGGAACGCGTGCTGCGCGCGCCGCTCGCCGAGTGGCGCTACGTGCTGCTCAATTTCGTCGGTGCCGGGGCCTTCTGGGTCAACCACTACTTCCAGTACGCACCCGCGTGGCTGGTGATGATCAACCTCTACACCCTGCTCTTCTTCGTCGTCTGGTGGCAGGTCGGCATCCGCCCGCACGGGCGCGGCCTCCCCTGGCGGCTGCTGGCGCTGGCCGGCGGGCTGGCCTACACCTTCGCCTTCATCGGCTTCGAGCAGCTCGCCCGCCACTTCGTCGACGGCCATGGCGTCAACGAATTCTGGATCATGCTGACGTCGTACTTCGGCTTCTGCGCAACGATCATCTGGCGCGGTCGGCGCGGCGCAGCCCCTGGTCCGGCAGCTGCGCCGCCGGACGCGGCGGCAAATCGACCGTAAGCCGCGCACCGCCCGCCGGCGACGCACCCACCGACAACTGCCCGCCATAGAGGTCGACGATCTCGCCGACCACCGCCAGGCCGATGCCCTGGCCCGGCACGTCGCCGCGCTGGCCGGCGCGCACGCCGCGGCCGAGCACGGCGCGCGCCTCGTCGGGCGGAATTCCGGGGCCGTCATCGTCGACGACCAAGCGCATGCCGCCCGCCGCCGACAGCGGCGCTGCGCTGACCGCGATCACCGAGCGGGACCACTTCCAGGCGTTGTCGAGCAGGTTGCCGACGATCTCGTAGAGGTCGCCCTGCTCGGCCGGATAACACAGCCCCGGCGTGCCCTCGAAGTGCCAGTCGACGGCCTTGCCGGCGTGGAGCTTGCGCAGGCTGGCGGCGATGTCCTCGACCAGCGGCGCGATCGCCACCGGCACGGCCGCCAGGCTGCGCGGACCGCTCGCCACTGCCCGCCGCAACTGGTAGTCGACGACGTTCTGCATGCGCGACAGCTGCGCGGCGAGCACCTGCCGGTCCGGTGGCTGGCCGCCATCGAGTTCCGCACGCATCACGGCCACCGGGGTCTTGAGGCTGTGGGCGAGGTCGTCCATCGTCGTCCGGTAACGCGCCATGCGCTGGCGCTCGTTGTGCAGCAGGGCGTTGAGGCCGCGGCCGACACCGGCGAGCTCGCGAGGGTAACCGCCACCGAGCGCATCCCGCGCACCGCGCTCGATCGCGTCGATCTCGGCCGCCATGCGCCGCAGCGGCGCCAGGCTGCGACGCAGGGCCAGCCACAGCGCGACGAGCAACAGGCACATCACGCCGCCGAACCAGCCGAACAGCTGGCGGCGGAACTGGGCGAGCTGCGCACGGTACGGCGCGATGTCGCTGGCCACATACACCTGGAAGGCCGGCGGGTTGTCGCCATCAAGCTGCCACCGTATGCCGAAACCGACGATCAGCAGTGCATCGCCATCCGCCGTGACATGCCGGCGGTGCACGCGCTCGCCGGCGCCGAGTGTCGTGCCGGCGGCCAGATCAAAACCCACCGCCGAGGGCGAACGCCACAACGGCAACCCGCTGCCATCGAGGATCTCGGCGTAGAGCCCCGAACCCGGGTTGCGCAGGCGCGGCTCGAGCAGGCGCAGCGGCACGCCGAGGTCGCCGCGCGCATCGGGCTCTGCGGCACCGATCAGCGCATACACCTGGGTTTCGAGCTGGTCGGCGATGGCGCGCTCGGCGCTTTGCCGGAAGATGTAGTCGAGGACGGCGATGGTCACGCCGAACGCCATCAGCAGCAGCAGCGCCGTGATCAGCAGCAGGCGCCGGCCCAGCGATCCCTCCCGGGACGTCATGTCACGGCCATCACCCGGCCCGCGGGGCCGGCGGCACCACGATGCGATAGCCCTGGCCGCGTACCGTTTCGATGAGGCCACGGGTGCGCTGCGGGTCGAGCTTGTTGCGCAGGCGCGTGAGCAGCACCTCGATGACGTTGCTGTCGCGCTCGAAATCCTGGTCGTAGAGCTGGTCGGTCAATGCGGCCTTGCTGACGATGCGTCCGGCCCGCATGACGAGCATCTCCAGGATGCGGTACTCGAAGGCCGTCAACACCACACGCTGACCATCGATGCGGGCCTCGCGCGCACCGGTGTCGAGTTCGAGGTCACCGACGCGCAGCACCGGCTGCGCCTGCCCGCCGGCACGCCGCAGCAGCGCCGCGATGCGCGCCTTGAGCTCGTCGATCTGGCAGGGCTTGACCACGTAATCGTCGGCCCCGGCATTGAGGCCCGCAACCTTGTCCTGCCAATGCCCACGCGCCGTGAGGACCAACACGGGGAAGCGCCGGTCCGCGTCGCGCCAGCGACGCACCAGATCGATGCCCGAACGGTCGGGCAGGCCGAGGTCGACGATGGCGAGCTGCACGGCGTACTGGTCTGCGTAGTGATCGGCTTCGGCGGCATTGCCCGCTTCATCGAGGGTATAGCCGGCATCGCGCAGGCTGGCGGCCAGCGAGGTGCGCAGCGCCACGTCATCCTCGACGATCAAAAGACGCATGGGGCCTCCCCGGCCGTCACCATATCTCGCCCGTTTCGGCATCGACCTGATAATCGCGCACCCGGCCGTCACCGTGCAGGACACGCACGCGGTAAATGACCCGGCCGCCATCGGTGCCCCGCACGGTGCGCAACACCCGGCCGCCGCTGCGCCGCCGAACCAGCGCCGCCGCCGCATCCTCGCCCATCATCGATGCCGCCCCCTCGCCGACGCGGCGCGGGCCCTCCGGCCGGCCCGGATCGGCCGCCTCGCGCCGCGGCCGGTCATCCCGCGCCGGCCGGCCGCGCCCCTCATCGGCGCACACCGGCCGCGCGCCGGACAGCGTCGCGGCGGCGATGAAGAAAAGGACGAAACGGCGTCGGCTGACCATGGGCAGCATTGTCCAGCGGCTGCGTAAAGGCCGCAACGCAAGAGACCACGAATTCACAGGCCGCCCGCCCGGCACACGCCATCAGGGCCCCGCAAGTATCCGCACCGGCCTTTAACCGCCCGTGAATCACCCCACACCGGCAAAACCGCAACGCCTCGCGGCCCAACCACCCAAGCAACCCTCCGGCAACAACAGCCCGCACGACCCGCCACCACCGGACACACGCCCAAACACCCCCGATGCCATCAAACGCCGCGGGGCCTGTCGGCTTCCGCGGGCCTGTGAAGCCAGCCCGGCAGGA
>CAYQIV010000033.1:0-19505 GCA_964417725.1 uncultured Chromatiaceae bacterium | reverse complement strand
GTCTTGCTACCCGTATCGAAAGCCTGGTCATCCGCGTCGCGCAGGAATTCAACGACGTCCGCGCCAAGGCAGGCAATCTGGCCAACCTCACCACCACCGATAAATCCAGCTTGGTCGCCGCCATCAACGAATTGAAGGCGGCCGTCGTTTCCTCGGCGGTGATCGACGATGCGCAGGTCGCCACTACCAGTACCTATTCGTCCAGCAAGATCGTCACGCTGCTCGACGCGCTCAAGGCGGAAATCCTCGGTGGAGCGGACGCCGCCTACGACACGCTGGTGGAAATCCAGCAGTTGCTGCAAAACGGCACCAGTGGCCTGGACGCGCTGCTGACGGCGGTGAACAACCGCGTGCGTTTCGATGCCGCGCAGACGCTGACCGCCCCGGAGCAGGCGCAGGCGCGCAGCAACATCGGCGCGGTCGCCGCCAGCGATGTTGGCAACACCGACACTGACTTCGTCGCGGTCTTTGTGGGTGCGCTGGTCTGATGAGCCTCGCATCGCGCATCAGTGCGCTGGCAAGTCGTGTTGGGCTCGAGGTCAAGACCAAGATCGACGCAACCCACCCCGGTCTGGCCCGGGCGTGGGTGTGCTTCGGCTATGTCGGCACGCAGGTCGTCGTGCGTGCATCGCACAACGTGGCCAGCGTGACCCGGACGGCGGCGGGTCGCTACCGCGTGACCTTCGCCGTTGCCATGCCCGACGCCAACTATTGCTGGACGGCGCTTGCCCGCAGCAGCACCAACAGCGGCACGCAGCGCATTGCCATCGTGCGATCCAGCACCGACCAGAAGACCGCTCAGTACGTCGACATCAGTTGCTCGACGACATCGGCGTCGTTTTCTGACTCCTCTGAAATCAACCTCACGGTGTTCCGCTGATGGCCTACACACAAGCACACCTCGACGCGCTGGAAGCTGCGCTGGTCAAAGGCGAGAAGCGCGTGACTTTTGGCGACAAGACCGTCGAATACCGCAGCGTCGATGAACTCCAGGCCGCGATCGCAGCGGTCAAGCGCGACCTCTTCGAGCAGGCCGTGGACACCGGCCTGTGGCCCGGTGCGCCCCGGCAGATCCGGGTCACCACCGGCAAAGGGTTCTGAACATGCAATGGTTTGACCGTATGCGTGATCGGGTACGAAAAGGCGTCGGCATGAGCCTGCTCGGCGGCACGCCGTTCTATGACGGCATCGGTGGTGGCCGTCGCGCGTTGGCGTGGCAGGTCGGCAATCCCGGTGCAGTCGCAGCGCTGGCATTTACCCAGAACGAATTGCGCGCCAAGAGCCGCGATCTGGTACGCCGCAATGCCTGGGCAGCGGCAGGCGTCGAGGCCTTTGTCTCGAACGCCATCGGCACCGGCATCAAGCCGCAGAGCATGCTGGCCGATCAGTCCCTGCGCGAAGCGATCCACAGCCTGTGGTGGGACTGGTGCGAGGAGGCCGATGCCGCGGGACTGACCGATTTCTACGGACTGCAGGCCTTGGCCTGTCGCGCCATGCTCGAAGGCGGGGAATGTCTGGTTCGGCTGCGCTATCGCCGCCCGGAGGATGGCCTGCCGGTGGGCCTGCAACTGCAGTTGCTCGAACCCGAACACCTGCCAGCCACGCTGAATCAGGAGTTGGCTTCGGGAAACGTGATCCGTGCGGGCGTCGAGTTCGACAAGCTCGGACGGCGGGTGGCTTACCACCTGTATCGCTCGCACCCGGGTGATGGCGCACTGGCCCCGATGTCGGGCACCGGTGGCGTGGTGGGCGGTCTCGACACAGTGCGTGTCCCAGCCAGCGAAATCATTCACCTGTTTCGTCCCTTGCGGCCTGGACAGATCCGGGGCGAACCGTGGCTGGCGCGTGCACTGGTCAAGCTCAACGAACTCGACCAGTACGACGACGCCGAGCTCGTGCGCAAGAAAACCGCCGCGATGTTCGCGGGCTTCATCACGCGCCTGTCCCCCGAGGACAACCTGATGGGTGAAGGCTTGCCGGATGCCAGCGGCGCGGCATTGGCCGGGCTGGAGCCGGGCACGATGCAGATCCTGGAGCCCGGCGAGGACGTGAAGTTCAGTCAGCCTGCCGACGTTGGCGCGAGCTACGCCGAATTCCTGCGCATGCAGTTCCGGGCGGTGGCAGCGGCGATGGGCATCACCTACGAGATGCTGACCGGCGATCTGACGCAAGTGAACTACTCGTCGATCCGGGCCGGGCTGCTGGAGTTTCGCCGCCGCTGTGAGGCCATCCAGCACGGCGTGATCGTCCACCAGCTGTGCCGCCCGATCTGGCGGGCGTGGATGGAACAGGCCGCGCTGGAAGGCGTTCTGGTGTTGCCGAAATTCGCCGAGAGGAAGCGCGATTACTTCGCCGCCAAATGGATTCCACAAGGCTGGCAATGGGTCGATCCCAAGAAGGAATTCGACGCGATGCTGACCGCCATTCGCGCCGGACTGCTGTCTCGCTCGGAAGCCATCTCGGCCTTCGGCTACGACGCAGAGGACATCGACCGCGAGATCGCCGCCGACAACCAGCGTGCCGATGCGCTCGGTCTGGTCTTCGACTCCGACCCGCGCCACGACAAAGCGCCCCAACCATCGACATTGGGCGTTCCCATGACTGCGGCCGCCACGGTGACCGTGCCGCAAGACCAACAGGACAACTGACATGCAACTCGTTCATCTGGCGTCCCGCCTCTACGGGACGCCGCTCCTCATTGCGCGTCCCAAACTCGACGTGATCCTCTCCGTGTTGGGTTCCCGCATCGGCTTGCCCGATCTGGACATGGCAATGCCGCTGCCCATGCCGCGCCAAAGCGCCACATCGGCTCAGGCTGGTATTGCCGTCATCCCGGTGGTTGGTACGCTGGTCAGACGTTCGATGGGTATCGAAGCCGCCTCTGGCCTGATGTCCTACGGCGAGATCGAAGCCCGACTGGACACCGCGCTGGCCGACCCGCAGGTGGCGGGCATTCTGCTCGATCTGGACTCGCCCGGCGGCGAGGCCTCGGGTGTGTTCGAGTTGGCCGAGCGCATCCGCGCCGCCAGCACCATCAAGCCGATCTGGGCGCACGCCAACGATGCCGCGTACTCGGCGGCTTTTGCCATCGCGGCTGCCTGCCAGCGCCTGACGCTGTCGCAGACCGCTGGCGTCGGGTCGATTGGCGTGATCGCGCTGCACGTCGACCAGTCGGTGAAGGACGCTAAAGACGGCCTGAACTACACCGCAGTCTTCGCGGGTAGCCACAAGAACGATTTCTCCCCGCACGAGCCACTCACCCTCCAGGCCACCACCGCGTTGCAGACCGAGGTGGATCGGCTCTACGACATCTTCGTGAGGCAGGTCGGCCAGATGCGCGGCCTCGACCCGGATGCCGTGCGCGCCACCGAGGCGGGGCTGTTTTATGGCGAGCAAGCGGTGGCAGCGGGCCTCGCCGACGCCGTGATGCCGTTTGATGCGGTGATGACCGAGTTCACCGAAGCGTTGGTGGCCAAGCAGCGGCTGGCGCAACCCGGCGTGGCCCGCGCCTCGCCGCGAAGCCTGTCCACGCAAGCCATCTCAAACCTGCCCCGAAGTAAACCTTTCACCCTGGAGAACACCATGACCGAACCCCAAGACGAGCACGAAGACAACGGACTTGATCCGACCGACACAGCCCCGCAGGGCGATCAGTCACAGCCCGACGGCGATCCGCAACCGACGCCTGCTGCCCATGTGGCTCTGGCGCAGTCCTTTGCCAGCGGGCGCGGCCAAGCACAGGCCATTGCAGAGATGTGCCTGATCGCGGGCCAGTCGCAACGCACGGCGGAGTTCCTCGCCTCGGGCTTCTCCGAAGCGCAGGTGCGCCGTGCCTTGCTCGATGCCCGTGCCGACCAGCCCGAAATTGCTTCGCGCATCACCGCCGAGGCAGGAACCAGCCAGCACCCGGAAAACAGTCCGGTGGTCGCTGCCGTCAAGAAACTCACCGCCAAGGAGTAAGCCATGCCCACTGTCTCTCAACCCAAAAATCTCGGCGACCTGTTGAAGTACGAAGCGCCGAATCTCTACTCGCGTGACCAAGATACCGTCGCGGCCGCGCAGAACCTGTCGCTGGGCACCGTGATGGGCCGCGAAACGGCTACCGCCAAGCTCAAGGCCCTCGACCCGAGCGCCTCGGACGGCACGGAAACCGCCGTTGGCGTGCTCGGCAATGACGTCGATGCGACGCTGATCGACCGTGAGGATGCGATCCTGATCGCCCGCCACGCCATCGTCGCGCGCGGCGCATTGGTCTGGCCGACCGGGCTCACGGTTGCGCAGAAGGCAACTGCCGTCGCCCAACTCACCGCCCTTGGGGTGCTGGTGCGCGACAGCGCCTGACCCAGTTCCAACGCTCCGTTTCACTCCCCTCAAAACCCGCCGCTGGCGGGTTTCGTCATTTCTGGAGATCCCAAATGCAGAACCCTTTTGAAAACCCCGGCTTCTCGATGGCCAGCCTGACGGCCGCCATCAACCTCCTGCCCAACCGCTATGGGCGGCTGGAGCAACTCAACCTGTTCCCGGCCAAGCCGGTGCGCACCCGGCAGATCATCGTCGAGGAGTACGCCGGTCGTCTGAACCTGCTGCCCACCCGGGCGCCCGGTTCGCCCGGCACGGTGGGTGAACGTGGCAAGCGCAACCTGCGCTCCTTCGTGATCCCGCACATCCCCCACGACGACGTGGTGCTGCCCGAGGAAGTGCAAGGACTGCGCGCCTTCGGTTCCGAAACCGAAATGGAAGCCATCGGCGGTGTCATGGCCCGTCATCTGGAGACCATGCGCAACAAGCACGCGATCACCCTGGAGCATCTGCGCATGGGCGCGCTCAAGGGCAAGATCCTCGACGCCGACGGCAGTGAGCTCGTCGATCTGTTCGACGAGTTCGACATCACTGCGCAATCGGTGTCGTTTGAGTTTTCGACGGCGGCCGACAACGGGCAAATCAAGACTGCCTGCCTGGAGTTGCTGAGCCTCATGGAAGATGGACTCACCGGCGAGTTCTCGACCGGCGTGCATGTGCTGTGCTCGACCGAGTTTTTCCGGGCGCTGACCACCCACAAGGAGGTCAAGACCGCCTACCAGAACTGGCAGCAGGGCGCGGTGCTGATCAACGACATGCGCTCGGGCTTCAGCTACAGCGGCATCACCTTCGAGGAATACCGTGGCCAGGCGTCCTTTGTGCAAGCCGACGGCACGCTGGGATCGCGCCGCTTCATTGCCGCAGGAGAAGCCCATGCCTTCCCGGTCGGCACGGTGGATACCTTCGCGACCTACTTCGCGCCAGCAGACTTCAACGAGACCGTGAACACCATCGGCCAGCCGCTGTATGCCAAGCAGGAGCCGCGCAAATTCGACCGGGGCACTGATCTACACACGCAGAGCAACCCGCTGCCGATGTGCCACCGACCGGGTGTGCTGATCAAGCTCGTTGCTGCCTGATGGATGTCGCGACGTTGTACGAGGCAGCCCGCAGTGCAGGACTGCTGACCGCCGTCACGGTAGCTGGCACCACAGTCCACTGTGCCTTTCGTGCCCCGGACGAAACCGTGCTGGATGGTTTTGCGCTATCGCGGGACTACCAGATCGACTACCCGGCGGGGTGGCTGACGCTGGCAGCCGGGGACACGGTCGAGGTGGCAGGCAATACCTATCAGGTGCGCGACGTGCGCGCCATCGGCGACGGCACCGAGCGTCGCGCCTCGCTCTCCCAACTCTGAGGAACTCCCCATGAACTCCGTCCGCGAGCGCGTCTTGCGGGAGATCGTCACGCGCCTGGCATCTGCGATTGCCCCAACACCGGTGCTGCGCATGCCTGCCGTGCCGGTCACCCGAGAGGCCAGTCCCGCGCTGCTGTTGTTCGTTGATGGCGACAGCATCACCGCCCACGCCAACCACCTGGTCGACCGGCTGCTGATCGTCCGCCTTGCCGTGGTGGCACGCGGTGCGGATGCCTTCGACGTCGCCGACCAGGCGCTGGTCGCGGCCCACGCGGCAATGCTCGTCGACCCGAATCTGGGCGGTCTGACCATCGCCGTGCGCGAGATCGACTGCGAATGGGAGTTCGACGACGCCGACGCCGGAGCCGTCGCGCTGCCCGCACGCTACGAGATCCGCTACCGCACCCACGCCATTGATCTCACCCAAACAGGATGAACCCATGCACATCGAACTACTGAAACCCCATACCCACGCAGGCAAACGCCTCGCGGTGGGCATTCGCCTTGATCTGCCCGATGCCAGTGGCCGCTGGCTGATCGCGCAGGGCGTGGCCAAGCCCGCTACTGCGTCCGCCGCACCCACCACTGATTCCAAATCCACCCGCCGTGATGCCACGTCCGGTGTTTCCACAACTGCAGCCACCCAAGGAGACTGAACATGGCTTACTTTTCCGGACAAGGCCGCGTCTACATCGGCGCACGCGATGCACTCGGCAACCCTGCTGGGCTGACCTTTGTTGGCAACGTGCCCGAACTGAAGGTGTCGCTGTCGGTAGACACCATCGAGCACCAGGAAGCGCAGTCGGGTCAGCGCCTGACCGACCTGCAGCTCATCAAGACCAAGAAAGGCGAGTTCGCCTGCACGCTGGAGGAACTCATCCCGGCCAACCTGGCGCTCGCGCTCTATGGCCACTCGACCACGATCACCCCCGGCACGGTGACTGGCGAACTGCTGCCCAACCCGGTCACCGCGGGCCACCTCTATCCGCTCGCACACCAGAACGTGTCCGCCGTGCAGATCCAGGACTCGGACATCACGCCCAAGACGCTCCCGGCCAGCCAGTACAGCGTCAATGCCAAGCACGGTTCACTGGTGGTGCTCGATGTCACGTCGGGCGGCCCGTACACCGAGCCGTTCACCGTCGACTACGCCTATGGCGCGGCGCAGAGCACGGCGATGTTCACCCAGCCCTTGCCCGAGCGCTGGATTCGCTTCGAGGGGCTCAACACCGCCGACGGCAACCGCGAGGTGGTGATCGACCTCTACCGCGTGGCCATCAACCCGGCCAAGGAACTCTCGATCATCACGGACGAACTCTTGAAGTTCGAGTTGTCGGGCCAGGTACTGGCGGATCTGACCAAGCCAGTCGGTGGTGATCTCGGTCAGTTCGGCCGTCTGGTGCTGCTGTGAGGGTGGAAGCCATGAGCGACTTCAATACCTTTCCGCCCACGCCCGTGGTGGTGAATCTGGCCAGCGGCACGCTGGAACTCACCCCGGTGCGTCTGGGTGAGCTGCCGCGTCTGCTGGCCATCGTGCGTCCGCTGGCCGATGCCTTGAACGCGGAACCGGACTGGCTGGCGCTGTTTGGCCAGCACGGCGAAGCTCTGCTGGAACTGCTGACGCTGACCACGCGGCGCGAGCGGGCGTGGATCAACGATCTGCCGCTGGACGATGCGGTGCAGCTGGCCGCTGCCGTGTTCGAGGTGAACGCGGATTTTTTCGTGGGCCGGGTGGTGCCGGGCATCCAGCGTTCGGCGGACAAGCTGGCCCCGCTGATCCGCAACCTTGGGACAGCGCCGTCACCCGCCTGATCCGCGCCGGTCACGGCCTGCACGCAGTGCTGGGCTACACGCTGGCGCAGGCCGTGGCCTTTCTGGATCTCGAAGGCCAACTGGAACGCCAGCGTCTGGCGCAACTCTTGGGCGTGGTCGCCGTTGCCGCCCAAGGCGAAAAACGATCCATCGAACAACTGCAACGCGATCTGCTGAAGGACTGAAACCATGCGTTTGTCGCTGACCACCGCCGGCTTGCTCGACCCGCGCCAGTTGGCTGCGTGGAGCAGCGAACGCCGCCGCGCCGTCCACACCGCCGTCACCCGGGGCATGAAAACAGGCGGCCGCGAGGTGCGGGACTCCGCCCGCGCCGAGATGCGCAGCGCCTTCGACGTCAAACGCGCGAGCTTCGTCTCCTCGATGGGCATCAAGGTATTCGACAAGAAAGCCAACGAGCTGCCTGCCTTGTGGGTGGGCAGCAAGATCCCCTGGCTGGGCCTGCACGAACAAGGCGGCAGCGTGAGCGGCAATCTGCTGATTCCGCTGCTGCCCTGTCGCATCGGTCCCAAGCGCTTCAAGGCGGTCATCGACGGCCTGATGCGCTCGGGCAATGCCTTCTTCATCGAGAAAAACGGTCGCGTGCTGCTGATGGCCGAGAACATCTCGGAGAACAGCCGCCAGCTGACCCGCTTCAAGCGTGCCGAGCGTGGTCGTACCGGGGCCAAGCAGATCAAGCGTGGCCAGGAGATACCGATTGCCGTGCTAGTCAAGCGCGTCGATCTCAAGCGCCGACTGAACCTGGCGGGCGGCGTGCAGCGCGCCTTGCCTGCACTGGCTCGGGCGATTCAACAAGAACTGGACAAAGTCTGATGGCAAGCAATCGTGCCCAAATCCTGATCAGTGCCGTCGACCAGACCAAGACCGCTTTCGACTCGATCAAGCGGGGCCTGGGTGGCCTGACCGATACCGCCAAGAGCGTCAACGGCGTGCTGGCCAACCTCGGGGTGGGCGTTTCGCTGGCGGGCATCGGGGCCATGATCAAGTCCAGCATCGATTCGGCGGATGCGCTGGACGAGATGGCGCAGCGTACCGGCATTGCCGTCGAATCGCTGTCGCTGCTGGTGCCTGCTGCCGAGTTGTCGGCGGTGTCCACCGAGAAGTTCGAAGCCGGGCTCAAGAAGCTGGCCACCGGCATGCTGGAGGCCGCGACCGGCTCGGAGGCGTCGGCACAGAACTTCGAAGCGCTGGGTGTGGCTGTCCAGAACCAGGACGGCACCCTACGCGACAGCGAACAGGTATTGCTGGATCTGGCCGACCGCTTCCAGGCCATGCCCGATGGCGCTGAGAAAGCGGCTTTGGCTGTCGATATCTTCGGCAAAGCCGGTGCGGAGATGATCCCCTTCCTGAACCAAGGGCGGGAGGGCATTGGTGCGCTGAAGCAGGAGGCGGCTGAACTCGGGTTGCAGTTGTCCGCTGACACCGCCGCACAGGCGGGCAATTTCAACGACGCGCTCGACAAGCTGAAGCTGGCCACCCAGAGCATCGGCAACCAGATCATCGCGTCTCTGCTGCCCGCGCTGAACGATATGGCCGGTGGCATGGTCGAGTCGGCCAAGGAAGGCGGCACGCTGCGGGTGATTCTCGATGGCGTGGTGCTGGTGCTCAAGACCCTTGCACTGGGTGCCGCCACCGTTGGCAAGGCCTTCGTCGCCTTGGGCGAGGCCATTGGTGCCGGTGTGGCGGCGGCGGTCGAGGCGCTCAAGGGCAACACCGATGGGGCCAAGGCCATTATTGCCGACCTCAAAGGCAATCTGGTCAAACGGCTGGATGAACTGGCGTCCTTCCGTGACAGCCTGTTCGACCCCAAGCCCATCGAGGTCAAGGCACCCAAGATCCAGGCCGATCCGGAACTGCTGCAACGCCTGACCAAGACCAAAGCCGTCAAGCCAGCGCAGGACACGACCGGCGCGCAGACCACGCTGATAAAAGCGCAGCTGGACGCCGAGTTCGCCCTGCTCAAAGACGGCCTGACCCGACAGCAAGCCGCGCTGGATGCGGCACTCGAGGATCGTCTGATCTCGGTGCGCGACTACTACACGCAGAAAACCGCCATCGAGCAGCGCGAGATCGATGCCGAGATCGCGCGCAGGCAGCAGGAACTCGCTCGCAGCCAGGCGATGGTTCGCAGCAGCACATCCGAGAACGAACGCCTGCGTGCCAAGGCCGAAGTGGCCAAGGCGGAAGCCGACCTCATCACGCTCAATAACCGGCGCACGGACATCGAGCAGGCCAATGCCCGTAAAGCAGCGCAAGCCGAGCGCGAGCTGGCCGACGCCTTGGCGCAGGCGCGTGAGGAACTGGCGCAGATCACCGGCACAGCCACCGATGCCGACCGGCAGGCGGCCATAGCGCGCAGCTACCGCGATCTGCGGGCGCGACTGGCGGCAGAGAGTGATGCTGACGGCGTGTCGCTCGTTGATCGGCTCATCAATGTGAAGGCTGCACAGGCCAATCTGGCGGCGCTCGAAGCCCAATGGCGGCAGGTCACCGAGCGTCTGCGCAATGCGCAGGAGGCCATTCAGACCCAGCAGCAGGCCGGGCTGCTCACCGAAGCCCAGGCGCGGCGGCAGATCGTGGCGCTGCAACTGCAGTCGGCGACTGAGATGGAGCGCCTGTTGCCGACCATGCAGCAAGCTGCGCAGGCCATCGGGCCGGATGCGGTGATTCGCGTGCAGGCGTGGCGCAATGAGCTGGATCGCACCAAGCTCACCGTCGATGAAATGGCCCCGCTGTGGAATCGCATCGGCGAGAGCTTTGGTGGTGCGCTCAACGGGATGATCACCGGCGCGCAGACCTGGCGCAGCGCGTTGGCCAGCATCTTCCAGCAGGTGGCCGATGCCTTCCTGCAGCAGATCGTGATCCAGCCCTTCCAGCAGTGGATCGCTATGCAGGCGCGGATGCTGGCGCTCAAGCTCGGTTTTATCCAGCAGGAGCAAACCGTCGATGCAGCAGCCAGCGCCGCCAAGGTCGCCCAAAAGAGCGCTGAAACCACTGCCGTGGTGTCAATGGATGCCGCCAAGGCCGGTGCCGGGGCAGCCGCCTCTCAGGCTTCGATCCCCATCGTTGGGCCTGGACTGGCCATTGCCGCCATGGTGGCCATGGTGGCCGCCGTGATGGCGCTGCTCGGCAACGTGAAGAAATTTGCGGCGGGCGGTCTGGTTTCAGGGCCGGGTAGCGCCACGTCGGATTCGATCCCGGCGCGTCTGTCCGCAGGTGAGTACGTGGTGCGGGCGGCCGCCGTGCGCCAAGTCGGGGTGGCCTTCCTCGATTCCATCAACGGTTTGTCGGCAGGCCCACGTTTCAAGGGGGGCGAACTGGCCTTCGCCGCGGGCGGGCTGGTGCCGGATGTGAAAGTGCCGCCCGCGCAGCCGCAGATGAATCAGGCGGTGCGCATCGTCAACGCGGTCGATCCGGGCGTCACCCACGACCACCTGCAGTCGCCTGCCGGAGAGAAAGTCATCGTCAACATCATCGGGCGCAATGCACGGGCCATCCGTGCGGCGCTGCAAGGGTAAATCCCATGGCACTTCTGTTCATCGACGGTTTCGATCACTACGACCCGCAGGCCGTGGACAGCTTTGGCGATCCGTGGCTCGCGCGTGGCAAGGCGGCGTATCTGTCCCCGCAGGCCACCCGCATCCAGGGCCGTCGCCCGTCGTCCTATGCCCTGCGTTTGCCGGAAGGCTCTGGGGGTGGCTACGTCAAGAACCTCGACGCCACCAAGACCAGCCTGATCGTCGGGGCGGCCATTCGCGTGGCGCCGTTTGAGAACACCTACATCGAGCCGCTGCTGCTTGGCGTGCGCGACAGCACGTCACAAATCAGCCATCTCGTGAAGATCGGCGAGGACGGAAGGCTCAAGCTTTATCGCCGCCAGTCGGGCTGGGATCAGTTGATTTCCACGTCCATCGCCAGCGCGCCCGCCCGTGGCTGGCACTACGTCGAGTTGCAGGTGACGCAGGGCACCAGCAACGGTGTGCTTTCGGTGCGCATCAACGGCATTCTGGCCATCCAGATGACCGCACAGAACACCATCCAGGGCGGGGGGCAACTGCTCACGGTGTTTGTCGGCGCGGTTCCGGGAGAGTCGAGTCCGTTGACCGTCGATGTGGATGATTTCTACATCGCCGACACATCGGGCACGATCAACAACACGTTTCTGGGTGATGTGCGGGTGGATGCGCTCAAAGCCCAGGCGAACGGCGCACTGAACCAATGGACGGTCGAAGCCGCAGCGTCGGCCTGGGAGGCGGTCAGCGATGACGACGAGGCCACGGCCATTCGCGCGGCCACTGCAGGGCTGCGCCAGTCCTTCGATATTGAGCCGCTGCCGGTGATGGCCACGCCCGCCATCCATGGCGTCCAGCTCACGATGCTGGCGCGCAAGACCGACGCCGGTCTGGGCAAGGTCAAAGGCCTCGTGGTCAGCGGTGCACAGAGCGCCGTCAGCACTGACGTCATCCTGCAAGAACAACTGGCCTGGCACACGGCACTCTTCGAGCGCAACCCGAACGGCAACGTGCAGTGGACGGAGGCCGCCTTCAATGCCGCTGAGTTCGGCGTGGAGTCGGCATGACCGATCGCGTCGTCGTTCAAGACCTCGCGGAGGTTTCCAGCAAACCAACGCCGGGAAGCGAACTGCCCGCCTTCCAGAGTGAAGTGCTCTCGCGCGCCAGCTTCGGGGCGAGCGCAGCCAGCTTCACGCCGGAAACAGCTGTCGCTCCGCTGCCGCCCAATCTGGCGGCCAGTTTGTTCACGGAATCCTTGGCGGGCCCCTGGCCACCCATCGATGCGCCGACATTTCTGGTCGAAGTGTTGCGCCGTGATACGGCTTCGAGCGCCATCGTCGCCACCGGTATGGATGCCTTTGGCGACCAGCCTTGGCCGGATGCGCAGCGCGGCGTGTTTGCCTTCCGTCATGATTGGATGGAGCCCCTTGTGGAACGGCTGGAGTGGCAGACCAGCGTCACACGGCTGGCCAGTGGCAACGAATCCCGTCAGGCACGCCGACGTGTACCTCGGCGCTGGCTCACCTACAAGGTGGGCAACGCCCGACAGACCGATGCCCTGGTGGCCGACTGGCTGGCCGATCATCTGGGCCAGGCCGCGTGGTGGCCCCTGCCACAGTACGCCGTTCATCTCACTGAGAACGCTGAGGAGGGCGCGCTGACTCTCGGGGTGTCGGAGGCTGACTGGCGGCGCTTTGGCCCACCGGCTGCCGCGCTGCGTCTGACCTATGACGGCGTGCAGGGCTGGGACAGCGACGAACGCTGGGTGCTGATCATTGCGCCCGAGGGCTGGCAAGTCGCCCAACTCAGCGACGTGGAAACCGATCTGCTGTGGCTGGCCGAACCCTTGGCGCGTGCTGCCGGAGCCGGTAGCAGCGTGATGCCCTTGGTGTGGGGACGCGCTGTCGATCCGGCGGACTTGACCCAGTGGGTGCCGGGGATGGTCGGCGGCAGCGTCACCACGACTGTCACGCCCGCGCAAACGCCGGACATGGATGCACTCGACGACGCGTGGCTCGACGAGATTCCGGTCTGGCCCGATGGCAACTGGCGTGACGATCCGACGGCCGCCGTGCAGGCCACGATCACCCGCCAAGACTTCTCGCCTGCAGATCCGTGGGTGCGCAGGGACGATCCGTGGGCGACGACGACTTTGCAGCGGCGCTATCTGGCCAGCTCACTCGATGAAATCGAGATCTGGCGGGCGCGGTTGTGGCAAACCCAAGGCCGCCTGGAAGCCTTCTGGCTGCCCGATGGCTTGGCCCCGATCCTGTGGGTGAGCGTCGAAGCTGATCCCGATGACGGTTTCCTGCGCGTCGATGGCCAAGACCTCTCGGCATTCTGGCATCGCCCCGCCGCCTGCTTGATCGTGCATCCAGACGGCTATCGGCAGTACGCCCTGACGGCGACCTGCCATCTGGATCAGGGCGGTGTGCTGGTGCTGCGCTCGGGCCTCGACGACTGGGTGCCCACGGGCAGCCGCGTCATTCGCCTCGTGCGCTGCCGCCTTGACCACGATGCCATCGATCTGTACTGGCACAGCCCGACGCTGCTGGAGATCACCCTGACCGCACGTCAGTTGCCCGAACCACGCGGTAACGACCGCATTACCTACGAGCCCGCCTGACCATGAGCCAGAATCCTTTGCAGGAGGTGGAGCTGTATGCCTTCGCCAGCAACAGCGCGCAGTTCTACCTGACGCCGCACGAATTCGACGTCGAGTTGGATGGCAACCTCTACAAGAGCCTGGCCCTGGAGCGCAACGAACTGGCGCTGGGTGCCGAAGCCGCCAAATCGGCGCTGGATCTGAAACTGCCGCCGAACTGCGATCTGGTGCGCCATCTGCTCGCCAACTCGCTGACCGGTGACACCACCTCGATCACCCTGCGCATCGGACGGCGCGATAGTTGGGGCGACTACTGGTGGATCTCCGGCACGCGCTGGATGGGCCGGGTGCTGGGCGTCGAAGTCGCCGATGATGTGGCTCGCGTTCGCTGCGAGTCCGCGCAAGTCAGTCTCAAGCGCATCGGCTTGCGGCGGCTCTACAGCCGCAAGTGTTCCCACGTGCTGTATTCGGCGGCCTGTGGCGCGTCGCCGATCTCCGGCAGCGCCATCGTGACGCAGGTCTATGGCCGCAACGTCGAATTTGAAGGCGGGATTCCCGGCAGCGTCAGTGGCGGTCTGGCCGGTGGCTGGTTGCAAACGCCGGAAGGTGCGCGCCACATGATCGTCTCGGAGGGGTGGAGCAGCGTCGAACTGCTCTATCCCGCTGCCATTGAGCCCGGTGTCCTGGTGTCACTCACCGTCGGTTGCGATCACAGCACAGCGACCTGCCAATCCCGCTTCAACAACCTCGACAACTACGGCGGCTTTCCCGCCATCCCGATCAAGAACCCGTTCTCGACTGGCGTGTTCTGATCCATTTGGAGACATCTCATGTGGTACCTCGTCGTCATCGTGGTGGCGGCGCTGGTTTCGGTCGCGCTCGCGCCGAAACCGCCCGAGCCCAAGCCAGCTTCCTTGTCCGACGTCGATGCGCCCACCGCAGAAGAAGGCCGACCGATTCCCGTCGTGTTCGGCTCCGTGCTGCTGCGCGGCGCCAACGTCGTCTGGTACGGCGACCTGGCGGCCGAGCCGATCCGCAAGAAGGGAGGCAAGAAATGAACGCAACGGATCACACGCTTCGCATCACGATTGACCATGTTCGCGCTGCCGGACTGTGCGTCAACGGCTCTCGCGCCTGGTTTGCGCGTCACGGTCTGGACTTCCGATCCTTTCTGCGTGAGGGGCTAACCGCAGAAGCATTACTGGCCACGGGCGATGCCATGGCGTTGCGGGTGGTGCAGTACGCCCGTGCGCAACAACGGATGGAGCGCGACTGATGGGTGGCCGCAAAAAGAAGCAAACCGTCGGTTATCGCTATCGGATGGGGCTGCATCTGGCCCTGTGCCAGGGGCCCGTCGATGCCGTGCAGGAAATCCAGATGGGCGACCGTACCGCATGGGGGAATGCTGAACGTGTGCCGCTGTCCAGCGGGCACGGGCTGACCAGCCTCTCGATCAACAAGCCCACGCTGTTTGGCGGCGACGAGCGTGAAGGCGGCGTGGTCGGCACCATCGATGTGCTGTCCGGTCATGCCGGGCAAGGACGCAACGACTACCTGATGAGCCGCCTCGGCAGTTCCATTCCGGCATTTCGGGGCGTGCTGTCCCTGGTGGCGCGCAAGATCCTGTTCGCGGCCAACAATCCCTACCTCAAGCCTTGGGCGGTGCGCGTGAGGCGCTTCACGGCGGGTTGGACGGGCGATCCCTGGATGCCCTGGAATGCCGAGGTCCGCACCTGGGATGAGATCGAAGGACGGGAGATCAGCGTCGGCATGAACCCGGCGCACATTCTGGTGCAGTGCCTCACCGATCCGCATTGGGGCATGGGCTATCCGCAGAGCACCATCGGCTGGAGTTTCTGGAACGCAGCCTGGGCCCTGTCGAGCGAGGGCTTCGGCCTGAATCTGATCTGGACACGGCAGCAGCCCATCGAGAGCTTCATCAGTCAGGTCATTGACCACATCGGCGGCATCCTCTACACCGACCCGGAGCAAGGCACGTTTGAGCTCAAGCTGCTGCGCGACGACTATTGGATCGACAGCCTGCCGCAGTTGGGGCCTGACGAAATCGTGCGGCTGGAACGCTTCGAGCGTGCCCAGTGGGGCGAGCTGCCCAACGAACTGACCGTGGTCTACACCGACTGGCAAACCGGCGGTGATGCCACCGTCACGGTCGAGAACCTGGCCGCCATCCAGTTGCAAGGCGGCGTGATCAATCAGCGCCGCGACTACCCGGGTGTGAACTACGGGCCGCTGGCCGCGCGGCTGGCCTTGCGTGACCTGCGCGCCTTGGGTTCGCCCCTGGCCCGGATGAGTCTGACGGTAGCGCGCGACACGCTGGAGCGTGCGCCGCTGCCGGGCGACGTGTTCCTGCTGAACTGGCCACGCTTAGGGCTAGACCAGATGGTCGTGCGCGTCACCGGCATCGACACCGGCACCTTGGGCGCGGCCGAGTGGCGCATCGAGGCGATGGAGGATGTGTTCGGGCTGGATAACGCGGTGCTGGCACCGCCACCACCGATCATCGACGAGCCAACCCTGGAGCCGCTGCCGCCTGCGTTGGTGCTGGCGGTGGAAATTCCGTACTGGGAACTGGCGCGCACCTTGTCACGAGCCGAACTGGACTACCTGACCGACACCGATGCTGCGCTTGGCGCATTGGCCGCAGTGGGTGGTGCGGGCCAGCTCAATTGGCAGCTCGCCACCGGTGCCTCGGCCAGTGAAATCGCCAGCGTGGCCAGCGAGGACTACGCGCCACTTCTCACGATCGATGTGGCACTGCCTGCCAGTGAGGCTGTTGCCGTCGGTGTGCCAGTGACCGCCATCAGTCAGCCGGCAAGGCTGTCCGTGGGCGACTACGCCTATCTCGTGGATGCGAGTGGGGCGATTGCCGAGGCCGTTGCCGTCCTGGCCTTCGATGCCGCCGACGCGACCATCGATCTTGCGCGCGGCGTGCTCGACACCACACCCCAAGCACATACCTCGGGGACTCGGTTGATCGGTGTCGGCGAATGGTTGGCATCCGAAGGTGCGGAGCGGGCCCCGGGCGAATCGGTCTTCGTGGGCGCGATTCCACGCACGTCGACCGATCAGGGCGATCCTGTGTTGGCTGCCAATGGGCAGCCGATGGTGCTGGCCGGTCGGCAGGCTTTGCCGTATCCACCCGGTCGTATCCGCCTCAATGGCCAGACCGAGCCTGTCGTGGTGGGAGGTGACCTCACCGTCGCGTGGGCCCATCGCGACCGCACGCAGCAGACCGCCTACCTCGTGCAGCAAGACGAGGGCGACATCGGGCCGGAGCTGGGCGTGACCTACACGCTGCGCATCCGCAATCGCAGCAACGTGCTGGTTCGTACTGAGACGGGGCTGCTCGGCACCACTTACCTGTGGACGGCAGCAGTGGCCGCGCTGGATGCCGGTGCGCTGGGTGACCGCATCACGGTGGAGATCAGTGCCGAGCGCGATGGTTTGAGCAGCTGGCAGCCGCAGGTGCGGGTCATGGATCGTGCGGGATACGGCCTGCGCTGGGGTCAGTATTGGGGAGGTGTTTGATGGAGCCGCGCATCGATGTTCATCTGCTCACCTTGAACGAACCTGCCGAATGGCGCGAGACCTGCATCGCCAGTCTCGAAGGCGCACCGATCCAGTTGCACGTGCTGCCGGGCATCCCGGGCCGCATCGGCGAAGCGCGTGCTGCCGGTTACGCGCAGGGCAATTTGCCGCTGGTGTCCTTCGTCGATCCCGACGATCTGTACGAAGCCAGTGCCTTCACGCAACTGGCCGATGCGCTGAATGCCTGCCCGCAGGCCGTGATGGCGTACACCGACGAAGCGTTGACCGACGAAAACGGCCGCGACATCGCGGTGCGGCGTCTGGCCTACAGCCGCTGGCAGCACGCCAACAGCGCCAGCCATGTGCATGGCTTGATCGTGATGCGCCGGTCTGCCGTGGAAGTCGCGCTTGCGGAAACCACCGACCTCAACAACTTCGCCGACTGGCTGCTGACCCTGCTCGTGGCCAAGCGTGGCGGCGTGCTGTACCTGCCCATCGTTGGGCGTCATTGGCGACAGCACCCGCAGCAAAGCCATCGCACCGGCGACCCCGGCGCTGTCCGACGCATACGTCAGACCATCGGCCAAGCATCGAATCTCTGGAGATAAACCATGTCATCAACCGATCCGAACCTTGGACTCAACTACGGCTGGACGCTCGGCGAGAGCGGCTGGGACACCGGCATGGACGCCAACCTCAAACGCCTCGGCGTAGTGGTCGGCCTGTCCGTGAAAGACCGCGACCTGACCACGCCACCGACCAGCCCCGCCAATGGCGACCGCTACATCGTCCCCACCGCTGCCACCGGCGTGTGGGCAGGCAAGACCAACCAGATCGCCGTGCGCATCGATGGCACGTGGGAGTTCCATCCGCCCAAGGTGGGCTGGCTTTGCTACATCGAGGACGAGGCCAAGCTCTCGGCTTACAAGTCCACCGGCTGGAGCGCTGGCATCGCCATCTGATTTTCATCCCTTCGCAACCAACTAAACCCGCCCACGAGGCGGGTTTTGCATTTCTGGAGAACACAAATGACCGAACCCGAGCAACACGCGCCCGCAGCGATCGTGGAGAACATGCTTTTGCTGCGCCGCGAGGACTTCGACGATCTGCTCGACCGCGCCGCTGAACGCGGTGCCGAGCGTGTGCTGTCCCATCTCGGCCTCGAAAACGGCCACGCCGCGAAGGACATCCGTGAGCTGCGCGACCTGCTGGAAGCCTGGCGCGATGCCCGTCGCACGGCGTGGCAGACCACCGTCAAGGTCATCACCACCGGCATCCTGGCCGCGCTGCTGGTCGGTGCCGCCATCAAGTTCAAGCTGATGGGAGGCGCGCCATGACCACCACCCTCAAACTCTCCCTGCTCGACGACTGGCGAAAGATCGCGCGCCGCGCCTGGAGCGTCCGCCTGTCTATCGTCGCCGCCATCTTCACGGCGGCGGAAGTGGTGGTGCCACTGTTCGGGGACGTGCTGCCGCGTGGCGTGTTCGTGCTGTTGGCCTTCAGCGCCAGCATCGGCGCGGCCATCGCCCGCTTGGTCGCGCAGCCGGAGATGCACCGATGATCCGGCCGCCGCAACGCCGGACGGTGGCCGGACTGACGCTGTCCGCTGCCGCCCTGGTTGGCATCGTGCTGCACGAGGGCTACACCGACCGTGCAGTGATTCCCGTCAAGGGCGATGTACCGACCATTGGTTTCGGCACCACCACCGGGGTGAAGCTGGGCGACACCACCACGCCGCCAAAGGCGCTGGCTCGGGCACTTACCGACGTGCAGCAATTCGAGGGGGCGCTCAAGCAATGCGTGACCGTGCCCCTGGCCCAGCACGAGTACGACGCGTTGGTGAGCTTTTCTTACAACGTCGGGAGCCGCGCGTTCTGCCAGTCCACGCTGGTCAGGAAACTCAACGCCGAGGACTACGAGGGAGCCTGTACCGAGCTCCTGCGCTGGCGCTTCTTTCAGGGCAAAGACTGCGCGCTGCCTGCAAACGCGAGACTGTGCGGCGGACTGGCCACGCGGCGGCAGGCCGAGTACCGACAGTGCCTTGGGGAAGTGCCATGAACCTGATTCCGTGGCCTTACCGCTGGCTGGCCATCGCCGCTCTGGCTGTTGCGCTGATTGGCTTCGGCTGGATCAAGGGCGCGGGCCACGTTCAAGCCCGGTGGGACGCCGCCGTCCAGCAACAAACCCTGCAGGCTGCCGCCGTCCGCCAGCGTCAGGCCGAGGCCACCATCAAGGTCATCACCCAGTACGTCGACCGCGTCCGCGTCGTCCGCGAGAAGGGCGACACCATCAT
>CAYQIV010000032.1:0-20991 GCA_964417725.1 uncultured Chromatiaceae bacterium | reverse complement strand
GCCGAGGCGCTTCTTCCACGCCTTGTGGCCGAGTGCCCAGGGCTCCAGCATGCCGTGGGGCTGTAACACGAGCGGTACGCGATGTCTCTGCGCCCACTTGGCCACCCAATGTCCGACGGGTTCCCACAGGCCGTGGGTGTGTATGACATCGGGCAGGCTGGCACCGATCTGCTTTCGCATCACGCTCAAAATGGGAAGTCCCGCCCTGAGCATTGTCGCGGATGTCGATCGCGCGACAAGACGATTCACCTTGGTAGAACTTGCTGGCAGCAAATGGTCTCCGGCCAACGCTTGAGTCAGGAGGCTGACCGTGACTCCTCTGATCTCGCCGAGAGCATCAGTCAGATCACAAACAACCCGTGACGTTCCTCCGGCACTGAGCCTGAGACTGGAAATCACGTGGAGGATGTGAACATCCTTCATCGGCGCCTTAGCAGAAATGCCATGCCTGATCGTGAGGCGCCTGTTATTTGCAAGCGGGCGCGCCTACGCGCCAATTGCGTGATGATCCCAAGGGGCTCGGGGTCTGTCCCCGCGCCCATCCGCATGATCAAGGATTGCCCGGAGGTATGTAGCCCCGGCGTCGGCTCCCAGGCATTTCGCCCAATTGACGAGCGAAGTCCGTTGCGTTATTCCCAAGCGCCCTCTCTGCACCGCGCGTCCAAGTGCATCCCGCAATTCCATTACGTTCCCGCTGCGAAACACCTCTCCATGCCCGCTCACCTTCACCACCCAGGCGGAACCGCAGCGATCGCTACAGATTGCAGGAGTGCCTACCATCAACGCCTCTGACACTACTGCGCCCCATCCGTCATGGCGGCTCGGCAGCACCAAGCAATCGGAGTCCGCCATCACCTGTGGAACGTCGTGCATCGGCAGACGCCCAACCCAGTGGACACGACCCGGCAGGAGGCGTTCGGCCGCAACTCGGAGGCTGTCTTGCAACGGCCCGAGGCCAACCACCATCAGCTCAACATCCGTCCGCCGCAACTCGGCCAAGGCGGATAACAAAAGATCAAGGCGCTTTCGCTCAACAAGTTGCCCAACGAAGACAAAGCGAAAAGGCACGGCCGCGCGTGGCACATGCCGGATCCGTACAGACCACGGTGGAAGAAAGTACGCAAACTCGAAGACTTGCCCTGGCGGCACGCCCCGTTCTGCAATCCACCCTGGGGTCCGGTATCCGATGGCGAGCACACCGGCAAGCAGCGTCCGCCATTTCGCGAAGAGGCGACGGTACTCCAGCCGCCTTACTGCCCCACGCCACCCGCTGTCGTCCAACGTTTCCAAGATTGCCCACTGACGTAGGCTTCGCGTCGCAAGGCGCCGCTGCACAACACCGATCAGGCTGTTTGCTCGGAGACCCTGGCAGATATGGATGGAATCCGATGGAGCCGCTGCTACGAGTTCGGATATCCCTGCCACAGTCGAGGCTACTTCCGTCCGCACACCAGGCAGGTCGGGGGCTTCCCATCCCTGCAACGCACGGTCTTCCGACATCACCTGCTCGCTGACATACACTACCTTGACACCCTGACGCGCAAGCGCTGCCGCCAAGCCTGCCATATGAGGGCTAATGATCCGTTGCCAGAACCAGATCTCACGCATTCACGCTATGCGCGGTACCGCGACGCCTCTCGGTCGGCGCGACGTCCAGAAACTTGACCAAGCGTTCGCCGACCGCGCGCTCGTCAAAGATCTCGAAGGCCCGTTGCTGTCCGCGTACCGCCCGAAGACGCATCCCTTCGACGTCGTCCAGGACCCCCTTAATTCGCTCGGCGAGTTCGGATGCAATAGGTCGGTCAAGAAGAACAGAGTTGGTTTCATCGAAAAGCAATGGCACATCACTCGCGCGAGTTGCGATAAGCAGCAGGCCATTCTCCGTAATCTCCACCACCTTCGACGGGAAGGTGGTCTCGCTCATTAGAGATCCCGGGATCCTCAGGGAGAGTGCGGCATGACACTCGAGAAAATCTGACAAAAAGACTTCCTTGGGGAGGTTTCGTCGCCAGAGGAGTTGTACCCGCGATGTTTGCAAATCCTTCTGCAATGCAGTCAGCTCTGCTTCTCCGCCGCTACCAGTAACATGAAAACAAATCCTAGTCGTGTCTGAACGAAGAGTTGCGGCCAGAAGCTTCGCGGCATCGCAGAAGACAGATAGCCCCGTATCTCGACACAGGGATCCCCCAAAGTGCACGCGGAGTGGAGCACCTCCTTCGATTCGCGACCACAAAGCTTCACGTGTATTGGTACGCTCAGCCCACTCCCCGGTCGTGGCGCTGTACACAACGCAGGAGTCCGAGATCGACAGACGCGCAGCTAGTTCCCGAGAAGCCGTGATCTTGCGGCTTTCCGTTAGCCAAAAACTCAGCCGAAACGTCCCGCGCAGAGCTAGCGCAATAGGGCCCACCTCGTCATCGCGCGGAGCGTCCTCGATATCCAGAAACGTCCGAACACCCTTCATCCTGAGTACAAGCAATCCAGGAAGATACTCGAGCGCGTGGTTGTAGAGGACCACCCTATCCTCTCGTCGAACATATCTGGCACAGAACCATCCAAAAGTCAGCGGCGCAAAAAGCTTGCGTAGCCACCGATTGGCGAAAGAGGGGAGAAATACGCTGGTACCGTCATCGTCACGAAGCACCACCCCTGCAGCAAACCGCCTGGACGATGTCTGTCCAAGCACAGGAATTGAAACCAGCCATACGTTCGCGCCTGTGGTGCGCATGGCTCGCACGAGAGCGGTCATCTTGTGGGAGGCGGCGGCGACGAGTAGCGGGACACCCATCCGTCTGGAATAGCCCATAGTATTGGCCATTCCACAATAGTAAATCCTTGAATGTCTCCGACTTGCGCTCATATATTCTTCTTCACGAAGCCAAGATCGGCCTCGGTCAAGCCAGTAGACGAAACGTCTTCCAAAGCTCCGTCAACACTCTGGCTCGTCCTGCGCTGAAGTCGATAGATCGTGACAAGCAACACCGCGATCATTAGCCCCCAATACATGCTATAAATATACGGTCGCTGCAGTAATGTCAGAAATAGCGCGAAACAAGAAAATCGTAGATGAGGAGCAAAAAAAAGACTACCGAACAAGAGCCATAGTATTATGGCAGCGTACGGAATCCAGACAAAGATTCCGTATCCAAAATAGATAGAAAAGGGATGCGAACTTTGATCAATACCGGTGAAGTGCTCATACCCAGAGACCTTCGCACCACGCAATGTAATGTCGACGTCCACTACATCAAAGAAAGACTCGACCTGATGGCTACGGTTGTCGCCGGATAAGCGCCCATCGACTAACTCGACTCGTTTCAGAAAAAATCGATCTACAAAAGACGCAATATTCTCGTCGTACGTCATTGCGCCGATGGTAACCACAACTGCCACTAGCACGAAATAAAGCGCTCTCCGCGCACCCGAAAATAGAAGATACGAAACTGCGATGAAGAGCATGGCGAGCGAGCCCGAAATCAATCCGCCAAACAGCACGATCGCCGACCACCTTCTATTTCTCCTAAACGCCTCATTCAGGGCGACAGCAATTGTCAGATACATCGCCAGCGCGCCGGGTTCATCAAATAATCCCGCCGGTCGGATCAAATTCCCCCAGACCGAATTAGTGAACGTCGAAAGATAGAAATAGCTTTCCCGACCGACGAGATCGATCGACGAAAGAGCTGGTCCACCGCTCGCAGCGTATGCAACTGCGATGACCGCACCCACTAGCAAGGCAGTTGCAAACCGCAAGAGGGTTTTCAGCGATGTCGCATCAACTAAAAGGCGCCACCCGAAGGCCGCTATCAAGACATTGACTGCAAGCCCAGTGACCATCAGAAGCTGGCTCCAAGCACCGGATGCCAGTGAACCGAGTACACCAAGTAGCCAGAGTCCACTTAGGGCGTAAATTATGCTTCGCTCTGTTCTCCATCGACCTGCTCGGAGTGCGATAAGTACACATACGCCGCCAAGAACGGCGAATAGTTCATTGATTTGCACTCCGATGTAGTAATGGATCACATACGATGGTAGGACGATAAAGCAAGTCACGAACAAGATGGTTCGCGCGATAATACCCTTCGCCCTCACCTCAACGGAACTTGCGGGTGTTTCCTGATCAACTGCAATCGTTAACATCATCGAAACACTTCAAATAACCCTAGGAGAGGCCTCTTCATCGCATCGAGCACCGCGAAAGCTAATTCGTACGCGGCAGCCTATTCACCAGATAGCTCATGCAATATCGACTTATGAATTCCGGAATAGCGCTTAACATCAGTTAATTGATGCCACGGCGCACCGCCTGTCGCCCCAGAAATTTCTTAATTATCGTTCGAATCGGTCGAGGAACTACTGTAGCGCCGACATCTCTTGCGTGCCTTCTTCGCAGCGCCCCGAAATAGGCCCGTCTCAGTTCGTCCGCATCGCCGGTGATGAAGGCTGAATTTGACTGCAAGAAGCTCGCGTATGATCGCCGCATCTCACGATACTGCATCCCCAGACGGTAGCTGTCGGACACCCTGTCGTCTTGATGATGGACGTACTGGAAGAACGGGTAGTCTACGTACGACCACAATCTCACGGTGCTTAGGTACTTGAATATGAAGTCCACGTCTTGGGCGCGATAGAGACGGGGATTCCACTGGAGACCTGGCGGGACGGTATCTCGTCTCATCAATACTGTAGAGACTGATGTACTTGTGTAGCTTCGCACGAACTCGTGTGGGTGTAGATTATTTTGCCGTATGGCGATCAGGCTCCCGCTTTCGTCTACCACCTCAAAATCACAAATCGCGCACTCACTATCATCTCGTTCGATTGCTGCCACTTGCGCACGTATTAACCCTGGTTTTATGAGATCGTCGGAATCGAGAAACATCAAGTAGTGGCCACGCGCATGCATCATGCCGCGGTTCCTCGCAACACACGCCCCACTATTTTGTTGACGGATGTAGCGGAGGCGCTTTCCTGCGGTCGATGTGTTGTCCGCAGCAATATTGCGAACGACCGCTTCAGTATCGTCAGTGGAACCATCATCGACAACTATGATCTCAACATTTTCATATTCTTGGTTCAACGCAGAAACCAGTGTTCTCTCGATTCTCGCGGCCCGGTTGTAGGTCGGAATAACCACACTTGCCACTTTGGTACTTTGTTCCAACTAAAGCCCTCAGACTTGAACGAAAGAATGGATTGACGCTTCGCTATCGCTTTTTGAATATAAGGAATCGATGATACGGATTCCCTATCACTCGATAGGTCTTTAGCATCGATGCGCGCTCCGACAGATCACGAGAGACCTTGTCCAGGCCATAACCTTTCTTGTTGATCTCCCAGTAATGCTCACCATCGAAGGCGTGAGATTTTGTCCGGGCGAAAGGTCTCGGCACAAGCCAGTCGAACACACCGAGCTTCGGGATATGAGCTGTATACCGCCACACGGCTTTGGCATCCGGAAGGCTGATTACGATGTGGCGCCGGCTGACCCGAACCATCTCCCCAAACGCCAGGAGACTCTGCTCATACGGCAGATGCTCCAGCATCTGGAAGGCACACACGACGTCATAGGAATGATCCGGCAGGGGGATGGCTGTTGCTGAGCCGATGTGATCCGGCTTCAACTCGGGATCGATATCCAGTGTCTCAACACTCAAGCCGGCGAGCCGCGCCATCGACTTGAAGACCCCCCCCCCGGGGCCAAGCTCCAGTACGCGAGCCGGGTGAAGCTGTAGGACTTCATCGAGTTGATGCCACAGGCTTTGCCATCGCGCCCTGCTCATGTAGCGGGTGAAGTCGTAGTGAGATTTCTCGACTTGCTTTGTTGTCATGGACAAGCTGCTTTCGGATCGTCAGAAATCGGCAAGTCGCCACTACGATGAATCACCCAAAGGATCAACCAAGCATAAGCCAGGACGCCAAACAGGGAAAAGAGTGCGATAGCGGCGAACTCGCTTTTGAAATGCACGAATCCGAGCCACAGAGCCAGCAGCTTCGTACCCGTGCTGAACAGCTCATAAATCAGGAATCTTCCCTGGAGACGCAACACGGGGATCGCCGATACGGCTGGTCTGTTGATGTATTGGAAGAACAACCACAAGGCAAGCAGCTGCGCGTAGACGCCTGCCGTGTACCATTCCTTGCCGAAAACAAACGCGAACAAGATCGGGCCGGCCACAAGTATCACCACAAACGGTAGCGCACCCGTTGCGGCCATGCCCATCGTTGCCTTGACGATTAGCGCGCGCGCGTTTTCGCCACGGCGGATGGCTTCGTTGATTCGCGGGTAAAACACAGCCGTGACAGATCCGCCGATCACACTGGTCGGCAACCCAAGCACTGCAACAGCGATGCCGTATTGACCGGCACTGGCCGCTCCGAAGAAATTGGCGAGCAGTAGTACTGGCAAACTATGCGAGAAGGCATTAATCAAGTTCTGTGGTGTTCTTAGCGTCGGGAAATCGCCGTGCTGCTTCGCAAGTTGCCACAGGGTCCTTCGGACATGCTTCTCGTCTGCTTCTGGTTCAGCGGACCTCGATGCGTGTCGCCAGCCGAGAAAGGTCAACGCCGCGCCTACCAAGCCCCCAAAGACATTGGCGGCGATCAACGCGAGTGCCGAGGGATTTATCAACCCTGCCATAGTCTTGATGGCACCTAACAGCAAGGCCGTTGCCACGCCATAGGAAGCGATGATTCGAAAGGCCTTCTTTCTGATCAGCCACTGGCCAAGCACGGCTGCAAGGACAGAGATCATCATTGCGGCGGGAATCAGATACAGGAACGGGGAGATTGCTTCGGCGTTAAGCAGTGCGAGGAACTCCTTGCCAAATGAGGCCAACAGCAGGATCACTGCTGCCGTGACGATCAGCCCGAGATAGAGCGAAAGCCGGGCAATGCCTCGCGCATCGGCGTCTGAACGAGGAAGCACGAGCGCCGTGGGGTAGCCAAGCGCCGCAACGGTTGTGAGGAGTCCGACAACCGTCATGAATATCCCCTGCAGGCCATAGGCTTCGGGCCCGTAGAGTCGCGTCACGATCGGTGCGAAGGCCATCGTGATGACCTGTGAGGCCGCAGCTCCCGTTGCCACGGTGGCGACATTGCGGACGAAGGGCCGACAGACGAGGTTGGTGACCGGGGCGCGCACTTTGCTTATGGGGGCGTGCTAAGTGAAATCGCGATTCAGTGAACTCTGGCAGGCGCTGCCAATCTGTCGAACGTTCTCATCGTGTACCTCGCTATCTGGCCACCGGGTCAGATCGCCCCGTTCACCAACCCGAATCTCGGCGCGCCTTTCGCGCGCGCCTCGACCGCTGCCCTATCGCGCACGAAGACGGTGTTGCCGCGCGAGTCGCGTGCATCGGTCAGGGTGCGCGCGAACGGGTCGTATCCGCAGGGCAAGAAGCCGTGACGGTGCATCTCCGCCCGCAATTCGTCGTCCAACACACCGTAGCGCGCGCCGCTGCCGTTGGTCTCCATGATCACCGCGAGCAGGGCCGGGTTGTCCAGGGTCTGCTGGGCACCCCGGAGCACCGCGAGTTCGTGACCTTCCACGTCGATCTTGATCAGGAGCGGCGCCGGCGCCGCGGCGATCAGGTCGTCCAGGCGGATCACCGGCACTTCGACAAACGGCGCGTCTTCCCCCTCGGAGAGCACGTGGTTCACGGTGTCGAGCCCCGAGGTGAAACGAAGCGTTCCGGGCGCATCGGACAGACCTACCCGATGGCACTCCACGCGATCGTCGAGCGCGTTGAGGCTCACGTTGCGCCGAAGGTTCGTGAAGCTTGCCGCAATGGGCTCGACCGCCGTCACGTGAGCTTTCGCCCCCCCCGGCCAGGATCGTATAGCTGCCGACGTTCGCGCCCACGTCGACGAAGTGTTCGTCGGGCCGCAGCAGGTGCAGCACGAACGCCATCTCGGCCACTTCATGCAAGCCGCAATACCAGTTGCCGGTCGCGCCGGTCATCCCGCGGGTCGCGAACAACCAGGTGTCATCCACGAACGGCAGCGCGATCGGGCCCGGGAGCAGGCGCGAGGCGAGTTGCCATCGGAACACGCGCCCGAGCGCGGCCACGCGACTGCTTCGGGCGTTCAGCGGATGGTTCCAGACGTAACGCAGCAGTCTTGCTGCGGGCCTCACTCCCCCACCTCCCGCCTCAACTCCTCGATCTCCACCCTCAACGCCTCGTACTCGGCCATCTTCCGCTTCAGGAACCGCGCCGTGAGGCTCGTCTTCGCCGCCACGCCGGCCGGGGTGAGCAGGTAGGCGTAGGCCAGCTTGTTGCGGCTGTTGCGGAAGTTCTGCATCTTGATCAGGCCCTTGTCCAACAGCGCTTTCAGGCAGTAGTTCGCCTTGCCCAGGCTCATGCCCATCGAGTCGGCCAGTTCGCGCTGGCTGGTGCGCGGGTTGGCTTCGAGCGTGCGCAGCACGTGGAAGAGCGTCTCCTCCTGCGCGGGTTCGGGGCTGGGTCGTTCGTTCATCTTGAATGGCTACCGCAGTGCGCGCCTCGTTCGAGGCCGCACGCGGCGGTGGCCTCCGGGCCTGGTTCGTGCGGCGAAGCCGGCGGCTTCGCGCGCTCGGGCGAATCAGGCCGGAAGCGGCTCGGGCTGCTCCCGGCGCACGCTCACGCGCGCGTCGGGGCCCAGCAGGCTCAGGAAAATCTCCACCCGGCGCGCGGCGCTTGCGGTCACCAGCGCCTGCAGCCCGGCGAAGGGTCCGGCCACCACGCGCACGCGCGCGCCGGGGCGCAGCGGGTGCTCGGCTCCGAGCGTGGCACGCAGCGGGGCGCGGCGCGTCCACTTGCCGATCGTGGAGAGCCAGGTTTCGTCGCGCTGGCGCAGCAGGTTCTGCTCGGCCAGGCGTGCCTGGCGGGGCTTGGTGTAGACGACGTGCCAGCCCGGTTGGCCGGGCGCTGGGCCGGCGGTCTGGGGGTTGGGGTCGGAGTCGGCGCGTTCAGGCATTGAACCGATGCTAGCAGCATGTGTTCAGCGGGTGAACTGGTTTGGTGGTTGGGTGTTGCGGATGTGCCGACTGTCGCCGGCAGGCGGCAGGCGGGCGGCTGGCCCGCATCGCGCGGCAGCGGTGACGGCACGCGTGCGGTTGGCCGGCAACCGAATGTTGCGTTTTCACGCGTGGAATGCGTTCCACGCGCGGAAACGCAACGTTTGGTTGCAGCGGGCATGGCCGCTGATGCCTGGCGTTGCGGGTGCGGCCGGTTAATGCGGCGGCGTGGCACCCTGCGACTCGAAGCGGCAACGCGCGCGCTCGATCAGCGCCGACGGCATTCTCGCGGGTGTCGGCACGATGCGGGCGCGCTCGGCGCCGCTCGAGGAGTGGGTCCGGCGGCACCCCGGCCGCCAGGCGCGCACGCTTGAACATCTGGCATCAACTGGGCCTCACCAACCGCCCGGCTTGTGAATACTCGTCCCGGGAATAACCTCGGGCAGCTGACTCGCTTCCAGCATCCAGGTGCGGATGGGTTTCAAGAAATTCGCATGCTGGCGAAGCTGGCGTGAAGTCTTGCGCTTCGGCGCGCCCGGGGTCACGAGCCCGACGAGCTTGTGATTTTGCGCCCTGACGAGTCGCAGCGACTCGGCCAGATCCGAGTCGTTGGAGACGACTACCGCGCAGTCGTAGGCGCTGAGCCACGAATCGTTTAGAAGGTGCAGCGCGAGATTTACGTCGGAGCCCTTTTCTTCGTTCCTCCAGACCTCGACACTCGCCGGCGGCGGATTGGCGTGCTCCATCGATACCCGGTGGCGCAGAAACTGTCCGTAATACAACTCCACCAGAGGACAGTGTGCCTGCAAGGCGCGAAGGTAGGCGTCCTGGCGGACGTTCACCTCCGGATCGCGAGGCGAAGGTTGCACGCGCGCGGTGAAGTACTTGACTTTCACCAACTCGTTTTGCGGTCCGAGCACCTTCTCGAACAGCGCTACCGGATCGAGCCATTTCCACGGCGTACCGCGGACCTAATTGTTAGTACTGCGCAAAAAAGCAGGGGCCTCCGAAGAGGCCCCGCGCCCGACAGCCGAAGCCGTCGGGGTAGTAGTCTGCAATTGTAGCAAGGAACTACTGGGGCGTCACTGCGGGCGCGCTCGAATGCGGGCGCGCTCGAACCAGTCGGCCGTGGCCTCCGGGGCGTCGGCGTCGATCCGTTCAGGATCCGGTTTGCGCGGCATAACGATTCCATTCGTGACGGTTGGCTCTGCGCAGGCTGATCACATGACGCGGCCGGAAACGCTACCGCAGTGTGGTTACGACGTGACGCGGCAGTGCGCCCCACTCTTCTCCTTGATCTTTTCGTCGTTGGGCGGGAGCAGGCCTTTCGTCGGGCGCGAGCAGGCCATCAGGTCGAGTGCATGCGCCACGTTGGCGCCATAGAGTGCGGAACTGATTCCAGGACGCTCGCGCAGATCTTTATTACCGGCGTTCGTTTTACCCAAACTGCTTGGGTTTCTATTAGAATGCCTACAGTCATGCTTGACGAAGATTTCGATCTTGCTGCTCGCCGCGCGGCGAGCCGGCTTCGTGCGGGGCCGGTGGCGAAGACGGCTCGATACGATCGCAGGCGGAACCGGATCGTGATCGCGCTTTCCAGCGGTCTGGAGATCGCTTTCCACCCGGAGGCGGCGCAGGAACTGCAACAGGCCACACCGCGACAACTCGGCGAGATCGAGATCAGCCCGTCCGGTTTGGGCGTCCACTTTCCGCGGCTCGATGCAGACCTCTATCTGCCCGCGCTGCTCCAGGGCCTGCTCGGCTCCAGGCGCTGGAGAGCCGCAGAACTGGGCAGCGCCGGCGGGCGCAAGACGAGCGAGGCCAAGGCTGCGGCGGCCCGCAACAACGGTCGACTGGGCGGCCGGCCGCGCAAGTCACGCAACCTGGCGGCCGTCTGACTGGACGAACCCCTGTCACGACTCTCCTGGTCCGCGACAACTCGCCTCTTCTTCGTCGCTGCTGGTCTGCGATGGCGCGGGCCCGTACCCCGGCCGGCCGTGGCCGAACCATCACGGGCGGGCGTGCGCCCCACCAGTCCTTCGAGCGGCTCGGACCGGGCGTGGTACAGCGTCCAGCCGTCGGGCCTCGATGTCCCGCGGTAGATCTGCTGGCGCGGGGTGTCGAGGCTGCCCTGCAACCAAATGATGCGTTTTCGTGCGTGGAAAGCGTTCTACGGGCGGAAACGCAACGTTTTGTTGCGGGGGCGGTGGATTTCTGATCAACCTCCGTGCCGCACCCAGAATTCTGTGGGCGTAACGATGGGGTACTGCTTCGCCAACGCCAGCAAGTCCCTGTCGCCGGTAATCAGGTAATCGGCCTTCGCAGCCGACAGCGTGAGCAACACCGGCTGATCGGCCGGGTCGCGCAGATTCGCGTCCTGCTCGCCTTCCGGCTCGACGACATCGGCCAGGAACATGAAGCTGTCGGCCAGGTCGCGGATTTCCGCCGGCGTCATCCGGATTCTGGGCAGACGCGGCAGCACTCTGATCATCTCGTCCAGGATGTAGCGCGACAGCACCACGTCCAGGCTGCCCTGACGCCATGCGGTGACGATGCACCCCGGCACGCTGCCCGGATAGGCCAGGCCCGACACCAGCACGTTGGTATCGAGCACGACGCGCAGTCGCGGCATCAGCGCTGCTTTCGCTCCGCCGCCACCGCCGCGTCGATTTCGGCCAGGCCTTCCTCGGGCGGCACATCGGCATACGCATCGGCAATCCGGCCGCTGAGCGCATCGAAGCGGTCGCGCATGCGGCGGATACGGGCGAACAGCTCGGCATCGACCAGGGCCGCGACCGGCTTGCCGTCCTTGTTGATGACGATGCTGTCGTTGCGGTACTGCACCTGGTTCAACATTTCGCCCAGGTTCTGCCGGAAGTTCACGGCGTTGACTTCAGTGATCATGTGGTACGTATGGTCGTGTTGATTGATATGGTCATTATGGTTTGGGCTTGGTGTCGTGTCCAGCCCGCATTTCTGTGCAGGTCACCATCGGTCGGTACCGCTGATAGCCCCGCAACCGAATGATGCGTTTTCGTGCGTGGAATGCGTTTTACGAGCGGAGACGCAACAAACGGTTGCGGGTCGGGGTTGCGGGTCTGTGCCCGGCATGCCTGCTGCCGGCGGGCCGCCTGCTGCCGGCAGGCGTGCTTCCCTACTCTCCGAACGATTCCCGAACCATCGCCTCGATGCCCTCGAGCACGTCGTCCGGCAGGTACGCGAACTGCTTGCGCTTTCCCTTGGCGAGCTGGCCGTTGTTGCCCACGATCATGCGGATCAGCTTGCCGATGTCCCGTGCGGGCAGGTCGAAAGCGGCTTCGATCCGTTCCAGAGCCCGGTCGTAGCCGGTGAGCCAGGCCAGCTCGCGTGGGATTTCCTGCTCCACGGCTTCGGCGATCATCCGGCCCAGAAACGCCACTTCGCGGCTCGCGTCGAAGAAGCGGTACGACGCTGCGCCGGGCGCTTCGATGATGACGGGCTCTTCGTCGGTCCGGCGATAGTTCCAGAGGCGCGTGACCGGAGCGGAAAACGCATCGAGCACGTCCCGGTACTCCGGTATGTGCTTCATGATGACAGCCGAAACCGGAATGACCATTCCTCCGGGTATCAGGCCGCTTTGCGCCAGCAGGTGGTGAATCATGAAGCGGTGCAAACGCCCGTTTCCGTCCATGAACGGGTGCAGATGGACGAAGCCGAACGCGCCGCAGGCCGCCTTGACCAGTGGATCGACGCCGCGCTCGCGGTCGTTGACGAAGGCCTCCCAGCCGGCCATCGTCTCGCGCAGCCCGTGCACCGGATGCGGCAGGAAGGCTATCCGGCCGAGTCGGTCTTCGAGCCAGTTCTGACGCGTCCGATAGCTCGCCTCCCTGGAAAAATCGTCGCGGACTACGGCATTCTGGATGGCCACCAACGAGTCTTCCGAGATGACGGAGACATCACCCGAGCGGCGCAGGATCTGGACGAAGCGTTCTTCCTTGCTGGCGCTGGGAGCCTCGTGCTCGATGGCGAAGCTGCTCCGGGTTTCGGAGAGGTACAGATACTGGATGGCGCGATCGTAAAGCCCCGAGTGCCGGGAGCTTTCGGTGAGTTCGCCGGCGCGCGCCATCATGCTGTCGAGCCAGCCAGGCGCCGGACACACCGACCGACGGACCGTGGGGCAGAAGAATGCCGTGCCCAGGGCATTGTTGTTGACCCGCCAGGCCGGTGCGCGCAGCGAATGATCGGCAACGACGTATTCCCCGGCATCGAACAGATCGACGTAAGACCCTGCGACGCTGACCCCCGCATCGAGCGCAGACCCGCCCAGCCACTCCCAGAGAAACGCCGCCCGCCGGATGTATTCTCCATTGGGGCTCTGGCGCAGCCGCTCGACGATCGGGGCGGCGCCAATCGCCGGGAGGGCGCTGGCAATGATGGCCAGGTCGATGCCCTCGTGCCGCAGCGCAAACTCCAGATGCCCCAGGGGCGTGTCCGCAAGGGCAACGCCGGTGGGAAACAGGATGCGATCCGCCGTATCTACCCGGCGGTTCACCGACGTATCGACAAAGGCCGGCCGGGCAGGTGGCGACACGCGAAGACGCAGCGTCTCGACGAGCGATGCGTAACCCACCTTGGGCACGGGGCGTCTCCGATTCTCGAAAAGAATTCAGCGCAATCGAAATATTGTCAGGTATTCGGCTGTTTGGGGCGATTCATCGAAATGTTGTCACTGGTGCACCCGGGCGCGCGCCTTGGGGGGTGATGGAGCATGCTGGCGCGAGGGGTCGAGGCTGCCCTGCAACCGAATGTTGCGTTTTCGTGCGTGGAAGGCGTTCCACGAGCGGAAACGCAACGTTTGGTTGCGGGGGTGGTCGACGGGCGGGTCGGAATGCCCTGCGGCGCCCTCCGTATCGACGCGTCGCGCCCTGGGTCGAGGTCGACGCTCGAGCCAGTCTCGCAAAGCGTCGTTGATGCGCGTCTGCCAGCTACTGCCGGTGCTCCGGAACGCTTCGACCAGGTCGGGCAGCACCTCGGGCGCCGGGCGGGAGCACCGGCGTGGTCAGGCTCCGGGCCCGCCGGGCTGGTGGTAGCGCAGGTACCAGCGCACGAACTCGGCCACGCCCTGCTCCACGCTCACTCTGGGCTCGTAGCCGACGTCTTGCGCCAGGTCGTCGCAGGCGGCCTCGGTGTCGGGCACGTCTCCCGGTTGCAGCGGCAGCATCTGCATTTGGGCCTTGCGGCCCAGGCACTGCTCGAGCACCTCGATGTAGCGCAGCAGCTCCACCGTTTCGCGGCTGCCGATGTTGTAGAGCCGGTAGGGGCCCGCGCCGCTGGTGGCCGGGTCGGGGGCGCGGCTGTTCCAGGCGCCGTTTCTGGCCGGCACGCGGTCGAGCGTGCGCACCACCCCTTCGACGATGTCGTCGATGTAGGTGAAGCTGCGCTTGTGCCGTCCGTGGTTGAACACCCTGATCGGCTCGCCGGCCAGGATCGCCTTCGTGAAGAGAAACAGCGCCATGTCGGGCCGGCCCCAGGGGCCGTACACCGTGAAGAAGCGCAGCCCGGTGCACGGCAGCCCGAAGAGGTGCGCATAGGCGTGCGCCATCTGTTCGTTGGCCTTCTTGCTGGCCGCGTACAGCGTGAGCGGGTGCTCGGTGTGCTGGTGCTCCGAGAACGGCATGTTCGTGTTCGCGCCGTAGACCGAACTCGTGGAAGCGAACACCAGGTGCTCCACGCCGTGGTGGCGGCAGCCTTCCAGCACGTGCAGAAAGCCCGTCACGTTGGTGCTCACGTACACGTGCGGGTTCTCGGCGGCGTAGCGCACGCCGGCCTGGGCGGCGAGGTTGATCGCGCGTTGCGGCTTGTGTTCGGCGAAGGCGCGCTCGACAGCGGCGCGGTCGGCGAGGTCGGCAGTGATGTGGGTGTAGTTCGGGTGGTCCTGAAAGCGTGCGAGCCGCGCCTTCTTCAGGTTGACGTCGTAGTAGTCGTTCAGGTTGTCGATGCCCACCACCTGGTCGCCGCGTTCGAGCAGCTTCAGCGCCACGGCCGAACCGATGAAACCGGCTGTGCCGGTAACCAGCACTTTCATCATCACAACCTCGCGTCCACCGCGTCGCGCGGCAGCACCGATTTCACGTCGAAGAGCAGGTGCAGCGGCCGGCCCCAGCGGCGGATGCCCGCGGCGCCGATGTCGGTGAACTGCCGGTGGCCTACTGCCAGCACGATCGCGTCGTAGGCGCCGGGCTGCGGCTCGTCGATCGGGCGCAGGCCGTATTCGTGCTCGGTCTCGTCGGGGTCGACCCAGGGGTCGTATATGTCGATCTGCGCGCGGTAGTGGCGCAGCTCGGCCACGATGTCGATCACCCGGGTGTTGCGCACGTCGGGGCAGTTCTCCTTGAAGGCCAGCCCGAGCACCAGCACGCGCGCGCCCACCGGGCTGATCGCCTTTTCGGCCATGTGGCGCACCACCTGCCCGGCCACGTAGCGGCCCATGGCGTCGTTGATGCGCCGACCGGCGAGAATCACCTCGGGGTGATGACCCACCTCCTGCGCCTTGTGGGTGAGGTAGTAGGGGTCGACACCGATGCAGTGCCCGCCCACCAGGCCGGGACGAAACGGCAGGAAGTTCCACTTGGTGCCGGCCGCCTCGAGCACCTCGAGCGTGTCGATGCCCAGCCGGTTGAAGAGAATCGCCAGCTCGTTCACCAGCGCGATGTTCACGTCGCGCTGGGTGTTCTCGATCACCTTGGCCGCCTCGGCCACGCGGATGCTGCTCGCCCGGTGCGTGCCGGCGGCGACGATGCTCGCGTAGAGCGCATCGACGAAGTCCGCCGTCTCGGGCGTGGAGCCGGAGGTCACCTTGCGGATCGTGGAGACGCGGTGCTCGCGGTCGCCCGGGTTGATGCGCTCGGGGCTGTAGCCGCAGAAGAAGTCGCGGTTGAACTGCAGGCCGCTCGCGCGCTCGAGGATCGGCACGCAGGCCTCTTCGGTGCAGCCCGGGTAGACGGTGGACTCGTAGATCACCACGTCGCCGGGGGCCAGCACGCTGCCCACGGTTTCGCTCGCGGCGATGAGCGGCGCGAGGTCGGGCCGCTTGGCGGCGTCGATCGGGGTGGGCACGGTGACGATGTAGACGTTGCGATCGCGCAGCGCTTCGCGGTCGGCGGTGCAGCGCAGGTGCGTGGCGGCGGCGAGTTCTTCGGGGGCGACTTCGAGGGTGGTGTCGCGGCCGGCGCGGAGTTCTTCGATGCGCGCGGGGCGGATGTCGAAGCCGAGCGTGTCGAACTTCCTGCCGAACTCGACGGCGAGGGGCAGGCCGACGTAGCCGAGGCCGATGACGGCGATGCGCGCGGTGGCTGGGGTGGGGATGCCGGGCATGGGGTTGGGGGTTGGGGGTTGGGGGTTGGGGGTTGGGGGGCGGGCAGGCGCAGTTGCCGGCGCAACCAAATGTTGCGTTATTGCGCGTGGAATGCGTTTTACGAGCGGAAACGCAACGTTTTGTTGCGGGGGTGGTGGGCCGTCGCCGGCGGTCAGCCCGGAAGCGGCTCGAGTTGCTCCGGCTGCACGCTGATGCGCGCGTCGCGACCCAGCAGGGTCAGGAAGATCTCCACGCGGCGGGCGGCGCTGGCCGTGACCAGCGCCTGCAGCCCGGCGAAGGGGCCGGCCACCACGCGCACGCGCGCGCCGGGGCGCAGCGGGTGCTCGGGCTCGCGGGTTTGCGCGGCCAGGCGGCGCAGCGCGTCGACGATCTCCTCGGCCAGCACCGGGGCACGCTCGCCGAAGCGTACCAGCCCTATGGCGCCGAGCGTGCTGCGCACCGGGGCGAGGCTTTGCTGGGCGTCGGTGGTGCGCAGGAAGAGGTAGCGCGGGAACATCGGCTGCGCCTCGCAGGCCCAGCCCGCGGCGCGGCGCGTCCACTTGCCGATGGTGGGCAGCCAGGTTTCGTAGCGCTGGCGGACGAGGTTCTGCTCGGCCAGCCGCTCCTGGCGCGGCTTGGTGTAGACCACGTGCCAGCCCCCCTGGGCAGCGCCCGGGGGTGCGGCTTGCGGGTGGGGGCTGGGGTGTTCAGGCATTGAACTGATGGTAGCAGGGTGTGTTCAGGGGGTGAACTGGGTGATGGGGGGTGTTGCGGAAATGCTGCGGGGGTGGGGGCAGGCGCAGGTGCGGCTGGTAGCGCAGGCGCCACGCTGCAGGCGCCGCACGGGCTGGCGTAGCCGTGGCGGCAGGCCGCGCCGCAGCCCGCAGACCCGTCCGTCAGCGCAACCGAACCGCAGCCCGCAGACCCGTCCGTCAGCGCAACCGAACCGCAGCCCGCAGACCCGTCCGTCAGCGCAACCAAATGTTGCGTTTTCGTGCGTGGAATGCGTTTCACGAGCGGAGACGCAACATATGGTTGCGGGCGCGGTGAGCCCTCACCTGCGGGGCCGTGCGCCCTCACCTGCGGGGCCGTGCGCCCTCACCTGCGGCGCCGTGCGCCCTCACCTGGAGCGGGTGGGCGGCGGGCCGGGCGGTTGCGGCGGGCGGCTCATGAACCAGTTCGGCACGTCGAGCACCGTGTCGTGCCGGTGCACGGTGAAGCCGAGCGTTTCGTAGAACGCCACGTTGATCGGCAGGTCGGTTTCGAGGCAGCCGGTGGCGCCGAGCGCGTCCAGGCGCTGGCAACCGTGCAGCATCAGGCGGCGCCCGATGCCGCGCCGGCGCCAGTCGGGCCGCACGGCGAGCGGGCCGAGGTGCCAGTGCGGCTGCGGCGGGTCGTTGCGCTTCCAGGCGGCGAGCCATCGGCCGATGCGCCAGGCGCAGGCCGGCGGCTGGCGCGCGGCGAACGCGGCGGCCAGGCGCAGGCGCTCGGGCCAGGCCGGCCGGCAGCGTCCGGGCTCGATCATGCCGAACACACCTACTGTTTTGCCGTCGACGGTGGCGGCGTAGACGGCGCCGTTGGCGTGGACGAAGCGCATGAGCGAGCCGAAGAAACGCTGCAGCCGTTGCTCGCGGCGAGCCGGGTCGACGCCGAAGACGCGCAGGTGCAGCGGGTTGTCGCGCATGGCTTCGGCGAGCAGGACGGCGGCGGCGGGGAGCTTGTGGGGGGCGAGGGGGTGGACGGTGGGGGGCGCCTGGTCTTGCGATGCCATACTCGTCAATCGGTGACGGCACGAACAGGAAGAAGATGAACGCGCTGCGCGCGGGTCATGCCGAATTGCAAGACCTGACGCCATGATGCCGGGAAGGAGCTCCGCATCCACCATCAGCGCCGTTATTGACAGGTGTGGGGCGCCGCAGAAGATCGGCCGCCGGGAGTGCGAATGCCCTGGAAAGAGGCGAAACGGCATGGAGACGCCAGATGTCTTCCATAGATTGGTAAGATTTCATTAGCTCTACCAAGTTGATGGTCATGGACCCTCTCCGCAACCCATTCGCTCCTGGTGCTGGCGCTCCGCCCCCGGAACTCGCCGGCAGGGAAAGCATCATCGAGAACGCCACCATCGCGCTGCACAGGGTGAAGCGGGGGCGGCCGGAAAAAAGCCAGATGCTCCTTGGGCTTCGTGGCGCCGGAAGGTCAACGTCTGGCCGAATTCCTCGCACCCGCGCTGAAAGGCGTACTGCTGAAACTGAGTCGGATCGATAAGGCAAAGCACGTAACGTCGCGCGCGATCGGTGCGTTGCGCGGTTTCGCTGCTGCATTCCGTGTGTCGATCGGAGAGGTTTCCATCGAACTGACTGAGCCGCCGAGCGCGGACAGCGGAAACCTGGAAGTCGACCTCCCCGAACTTCTTCTCGCGGTCGGACAGGCAGCCAAAGCCGCTGGCTCGTGCGTCGCGCTGCTTGTCGATGAGGTGCAGCATCTGTCGGAGGAGGACCTGCGAGCACTCATCGCCGCACTTCACAGAACGAGTCAGAGAGGCCTACCGCTCATCATGTTCGGGGCCGGCCTGCCGCAAGTGGCCGCCTTGGCCGGCGAGGCGAAATCGTATGCGGAGCGTCTCTTCGACTATCCAGAGGTTGGGGCGCTCACCAACGAAGCCGCCCGCCGGGCCGTTCGCGAGCCAGTGCTCGGTGAAGGCGCCGACATCGAAGACGAAGCACTCGATCGAATTGTCGCCGTCACTCATGGCTATCCGTACTTCCTGCAGGAGTGGGGTAAACACTCCTGGAACATCGCCGACAGATCGGCCATTTCGGTTGCCGACGTAGACGCAGCCAGCGCCTCGGCTACCGATGCGCTCGACAAGAGTTTTTTCAGGGTGCGATTCGATCGATTGACGCCGCGCGAGCAGGACTACTTACGCTCGATGGCCGAGCTTGGGCCTGGTCCGCATCGTTCCGGCGCAATTGCCGAAGCGCTTCGGAGCTCGGTGGAAAACGTCGGTCCGTTACGAAGCGCACTGATCCGCAAAGGGATGATCTGGAGCCCCGCACACGGCGACACCGCGTTCACCGTGCCGATGTTCGACGAGTTCATGCGGCGTGCAATTCCCGTCTGGTCACCGGAAGCGTTGCCGAAGCGGCGCAGGAAGTAGCGGGCGCGCCTGGCACACTACGCGCACACGCAACGACCCGGCGCTTTGGTTCTCGAAAACTGCTACCAGGTCGAGCCCGGTGCCCAAGGGGGCGTTTGCGCTTCCGCGCGTGTTGCGCGCTACCGGGGCAGTGGCCTGAAACCGGAAAACGGGCCGCCACCAATCGCCGGGAGGGCGCTGGCAATGATCGGCAGGTCGATGCCCTCGTGGCGCAGCGCGAACTCGAGATGCCCCAGGGGCGTGTCGACGAGGGCAACCCCGGTGGGAAACAGGGTGCGGTCCGGCGTATCGACCCGACGGTTCACCGAGGTATCGACAAAAGCCGGGCGGGCGGGCGGCGACACGCGAAGACCGAGAGTCTCGACCAGCGATGCGTAACCCACCTTGGGCACAGTCCGTCTCCGATTCCCGAGAAGGGTTCAGCGGAATCGAGATATTGTCAGATCTTGGGCTGTTTTTGGTCGTTCATCGAAAAGCTTTTGCTGATGAGCTCGGCGCTGCGGCGGCGGGTCGGTCGGCGGCGCCCTTGCACGGCGCCTCGGCCGCGCCCCCCACGACGGCGACCCGATCAACCGCGCCCCCCACGACGGCGACCCGATCAACCGCGCCCCCCACGACGGCGACCCGATCAACCGCTACAAAATGTTGCGTTTTCTCTCGTAGAACGCGCTTCACGAGACAAAACGCAACATTTGGTTGCGAACACAGGCGGCGCCTGCCGGGCACGACGGGTGCGGGGGGCGCTTGGCGCAGGCGGCGCGCGCCGCAGCCTCAAAACGCCGCCGACACCCCGAACGACACGATGCCGTAGCGCCTGTCGGAGCGCCTTGCGGTGACTGCGTTGTAGAGGAACGGCACCTCGCCCATCAGCTGGTGCTGCCAGGCGGTGCCGCGCACGAAGCCGGTGAGCGTGGGGGTGAAGCGGTAGCCGAGTTCGAGCGCGGCGGTGAGGTTTCCGGCCTGATAAGTGCCCGAAAGGCTGCGCGCGGCGTCTTCGAGTGCGCTGCGGCGGTCGTGGTGTTCGTAGGCGAGTCCGCCGCGCAGGTGCCAGGCGCCCCAGCGCCGGTGGCCGTTCACGCCTGCGCGCAGCACGGTGGCGGTGTAGGCGAGCGCGTCGCGCGGGTAGAGGCCGAGCGCGGCGTTGTCCACGGTGACCTGGGTGCCGGCGGCGATGGTGCCGCCGCTGCCGGCGCAGTCGGCGGTTTGCGTGAGCACGGTGGTCTGCGCGCCGAAGGCCACTGCGTAGGGGCAGGTGCCGGCGGTGGCGGTGCCGGTGAGGCGCGAGTAGCTCACCTTGCCGCGCTGGATGCCGGCGAAGGCGCTGAGCTGTGCGTCGGGCTCGCCGCGCGTGGCGATGAGGTCGAACTGCCACTGCAGGTCGCGCGGGCTGTCGATGCGCACGGTGTCCATCGTGTAGCCGGCGAGCGTGGTGGGCGAGCCCTTGGCGAGCGAGCCCGCGCGGTTGCCCCAGACGCTGGCGCGCAGGGCCCAGGCGGTGGCGGC
>CAYQIV010000031.1:0-23097 GCA_964417725.1 uncultured Chromatiaceae bacterium | reverse complement strand
TGATCCACGACCTCAAGAATGCCAACCGCGAGGCGCGCATCTCGGTCAAGCTGGTCGCCGAGGTCGGGGTCGGCACCGTCGCCGCGGGCGTTTCCAAGGCCCACGCCGACGTCGTGCTGATCAGCGGCTATGACGGTGGTACCGGTGCCTCGCCGCAGACCTCCGTCCACCACGCCGGGCTGCCGTGGGAACTCGGCCTCGCCGAGACCCACCAGACGCTGGTGCTCAACAACCTGCGCAGCCGCATCGCCGTCGAGACCGACGGCCAGCTCAAGACCGGCCGTGACGTCGTCATCGCCACGCTGCTCGGTGCCGAGGAGTTCGGTTTCTCGACGGCGCCGCTGGTGGCCATCGGCTGCCTGATGATGCGGGTCTGCCACCTCAACACCTGTCCGGTCGGCATCGCCACGCAGGACCCGCGCCTGCGCGAGCGCTTTACCGGCAAGCCCGAGCACGTCGTCAACTACATGCGTTTCATCGCCGAGGACGTGCGCGAGCTGATGGCGCAACTCGGTTTCCGCACCGTCGACGAGATGATCGGGCGCGTCGACCGCCTCGAGCCGCGCCAGGCCATCGACCACTGGAAGGCGCGTGGCTTCGATTTCAGCAACATCCTCTACCAGCCCGACGTCGGGCCGGAGGTCGGCCGCTACTGCCAGGAGCCGCAGGACCACGGCCTCGACAGGTCGCTCGACGTGACGACGCTGCTCGATCTGTGCCGGCCGGCCATCGAGCGGGGCGAGCCGGTCGAGGCCGAGTTGCCCATCCGCAACGTCAACCGCGTGGTCGGCACCATCACCGGCAGCGAGATCACGCGCCGCCACGGCGCCGCCGGGCTGCCCGATGACACCGTCCGCATCCACTTCCGCGGCTCGGCCGGGCAGAGTTTCGGCGCCTTCATGCCGCGCGGCATGACCTTCCGCCTCGAGGGCGATGCCAACGACTATGTTGGCAAGGGGCTTTCCGGCGGTCGTCTCATCATCCATCCGCCGGCCAACGCCACCTTCAGGCCCGACCAGAACATCATCGTCGGCAACGTGGCGCTGTACGGTGCGACGAGCGGCGAGGCTTTCATCTGCGGCATGGCTGGCGAGCGCTTCTGCGTGCGCAACAGCGGCGTGCGTGCGGTGGTCGAGTCGGTGGGCGACCACGGTTGTGAATACATGACCGGCGGCCGGGTCGTCATCCTCGGTGCGATCGGGCGCAATTTTGCTGCCGGCATGTCGGGCGGTATCGCCTGGATCTATGACGAGCTTGGTGAGTCGGCAAATTGCGTCAACACGCAGATGGCCGACGTCGAGCCGCTCACCGACCCGCGCGAGCTCGCCGAGCTGCACGAACTGGTCACGCGCCACGCCGGCCACACCGGCAGTGCGCGGGCCAGGGCGATCCTCGCCGACTGGCCCGCCGCGCAGGCGCGTTTCCTGCGCGTCATCCCGCGTGATTACCGGCGCATGCTCGCCTGTATCGAGCGGGCCCACGAGCAGGGGTTGTCGGGTGAAGAGGCGGTCATGGTCGCCTTCGACGAGAATGCGCGCGACCTGTCGCGGGTGGGGGGGAACTGACGCGCCATGGGCAAGCCAAGCGGATTCATCGAATACCTGCGCGAGATACCGGTCGACCGCACGCCGGCCGAGCGCGTCCGTGACTGGAAGGAATTCCATCTCCACATGGAGGAGCGTCAGCTGCGTCAGCAGGGTGCGCGCTGCATGGACTGCGGCGTACCGTTCTGCCAGACCGGCCGCATGCTTGGCGGGGCGACCACCGGCTGCCCGGTCAACAACCTGATCCCGGAGTGGAACGACCTCGTCTATCGCGGCCTGTGGAAGGAAGCGCTCGACCGCCTGCTCCTGACCAACAACTTCCCCGAGTTCACCGGCCGCGTCTGTCCGGCGCCCTGCGAGGGGTCCTGCGTGCTCGGCATCAGCAGTCCGCCGGTGACCATCAAGAACATGGAAGTGTCGATCATCGAACGCGGCTTCGAGGAGGGCTGGGTGATCGCCCGTCCGCCGGCCGCGCGCACCGGCAAGAAGGTGGCGGTGATCGGCTCGGGCCCGGCGGGGCTCGCCGCCGCCGCGCAACTCAATGCGGCCGGCCACGAAGTCACCGTGCTCGAGCGCGACGACCGCCCGGGCGGTCTGCTGATGTACGGCATCCCCAACCCGAAGCTCGACAAGGCGGCGGTGGTCGCGCGCCGCATCGAGCTCATGCAGCAGGAAGGGGTTCGCTTCCTGTGCAACGCCCATGTCGGCGATAACGTCGAGGCCGAGCTGCTCCTCAAGGACTTCGACGCCACGGTGATCTGCACCGGTGCGACGCGGCCGCGTGACCTCGACGTGCCCGGCCGCAACCTGGCGGGCGTGCATTTCGCCATGGATTACCTCACCGCCAGCACCAAGGCCCTGCTCGGCGAGGGGCCCGACAGTGCCACGATCTACGCGCGTGACCGGCACGTCGTCGTCATCGGTGGGGGCGATACCGGCACCGATTGTGTGGCCACGGCCATGCGCCAGGGCTGTGGCAGCGTGACCCAGCTCGAGATCCTGCCGATGCCGCCGGACGAGCGCGCGGCCGACAACCCGTGGCCAGAGTGGCCGAAGGTCTATCGCCTCGACTACGGACAGGAAGAGGCTGCGGCGCGCTTCGGTGCCGATCCGCGCGCCTATCACACCACCGTCAAGGCGTTCATCGCCGGAGGCGACGGCACCCTGGCCGGCGTGGAGACGGTCGAGGTTGCCTGGTCGCGCAACGCGCAGGGGCAACTCGTGCCGCAGGAACAGCCGGGCACGGAAAAGCGCCTGCCGGCCGACCTCGTGCTGCTGGCGATGGGCTTCCTCGGCCCGGAGCAGGGCCTGCTCGACGACCTCGCCGTGGCCCGCGACGGGCGTGGCAACGTTGCCGCGGAATATGGCCGCTATGCGACCAGCGTCGAGGGTGTGTTCGCGGCCGGCGATTGCCGCCGGGGCCAGAGCCTGATCGTGTGGGCGATCAACGAGGGCCGAGGCGCGGCCCGCGAGTGTGACCGCTACCTGATGGGCAGCACCCGGCTGCCCTGATCAGCGCCCCCGGCCGGCGCGCCGCCCGGCCAGAGAGGTCACCGTCGACGGGCTGCGTGCGGATTCGCGCACCTCGTCGAGCACCGCCGAGGCCGCCGGCGTCATCGGCCGTTCCCGCGGGAAGATCAGACAGGCATGCCGGCGCACCGTCGGCCGGTCGATCGGCAAAGCCACCAGCCCGCCATTCAGTTGCGAGAGTTCGGGCGCGATCAGTGCCGGCGAGCACATCATCAGCAGGTCGTTGTTGGTCAGCAGCTGCATGCCCACACGATAGGCGTCGGAGCCGATGACGCGCAGCGGGGGCGGCAGGTTCTCGCTGACGAAGGCCTCGGTGATCACATCGAGGTCCGCCGGGCGCGAATACGGCACGAGCCACGATTGGTCGACGAGGTTGGCGAGGTCCAGCCTGCGCTCACGGGCCAGCGGATGGGCCGGCCGGCAGACGACGATGTCGTTGGCGGTATAGATGACCTCGCGCGTGTAGCCCGCGGCGAGCTGGAAGGCGCTGGCGCCGGCGGCGATGAAGTCGCATTCGCCGTCATACAGGCGGCGCAGCAGTTCCTCGGAGTAGCCCTCGAACAGGTTGATGCGCAGGTCCGGCAGGGCCTTGCCGATACGGCCGATGGCGGTGGCGATGATGTCGCCGGCAAAGGCCTCGCCGACGCCGATGGTGACCGTGCCGACGCGACCCCCGCTGATGCTTCGCAGTTCGTCGAGTGCGCGCTCGGCGCCGGCGATCTGGGCGCGTGCGTGGCGCACCAGCGCTAGCCCGCACCCGGTCGGCCGGGTGATGCCGCCGGGCGAGCGGTCGAAGAGGCGCACGCCGAGGTCTTTTTCGAGGTTGGCCAGGCTGGCGCTGAGTGCCTGTTGGGTCAACCCCAGGCTGCGCGCCGCTGCGGCCAGGCTGCCGTGCTCGACGACGGCCAGGAAACGTTCAAGTTGTCGCAGTTCCATCGTCGACAAACACTCTTGAGGTCGCGCCGACTATACAAATTGCAGTTGATTTTCGCAATACAAATCCAAAACACTTGCAGGAAGGGCCCCGAATCGACCCGCCGCGAGGTGCACGCGGGGCGCCCTGCCACACGGGTCGGCGGGCGGACCCGGCCGCAGGCGGTGAAGCGCAGAGGCGGGGCGGCCATGCCTGCGGTGAGCGGCGATGTTTCGCGCCGGCAGCCGCGCGGCGCAGGGGCCGGGCCGGCCCGGGGGTGGGACCCCTAGTTGAGCTGGATGCGCTGCTCGACCGCCTCGCTGCCGACGGTGAAGCGCGAGTCCTCGTATTTCGGCGGTCCGAAACGCGGCACGGCGTTGTTCGACAGGCCCGACGGCTCCTTGGGGATGCCGATGAAGTTGCGCTTGAGCTTCTCGTCGCCGTCGACGTCATGGAACACCGACAAGGCGTAGTCGCCCGGCGGCAGGCTCAGTTCGATGGCGAGTTCCCCGTTGGCCGGCACGGCCTCCACGGGGCGCATCGCGCGCCGGAAGACCTCGTCGCTGAGCCAGCGCTCCGGGTCGTCGTAGACCCAGACGACGAGGTTGCCCGTGCTGCCCTTGATGCCGCTGGCGACGACGCGCAGTGTGGCCTCGTCCGCTGTCGCCGCACCGCTGGCCAGCGCCAGGCTTGCGGTGGCCAGGGTGGCGATGATCGTGGCTGTCGGTGTGTTCATGTCGGTGCTCCGTGGGGGAAATCGATACCCAGCCGGGTGCGCGCGGCGAGGGCGGCGCGCCACAGCGCTGCGGCCGGTCCGCCGGTGACCGTGAAGTGGCCCATCTTGCGTCCCGGGCGTGCCGTGCGCTTGCCATAGAGATGCAGCTTCAGCCCCGGTTCCGCCAGCAGCGCGCCCCAGTCGGGCTCACCCTGCTGCCAGAGGTCGCCGAGCAGGTTGACCATCACCGCAGGGCCGCTTGCCGACGGGTCGCCCAGCGGCAGCCCGCACAGCGCCCGCACCTGCTGCTCGTACTGGCTCGTGATGCAGGTGTCGAGGGTGTAGTGGCCGCTGTTGTGCGGGCGCGGCGCGATCTCGTTGACCCACAGGCGCCCGCCGCTGACAAAGAACTCGACGGCCAGCGTGCCGACATGGCCGAGCCCGGCCGCGATCGTCGCGGCCATTTCGCGGGCCCTTGCCGCCAGCGCCTCGCCGATGGGTGCCGGCGCGACCGAAATATCGAGGATGCCGTTGCGGTGGCGGTTCTCGGCCACGGGGTGGCAGCGCACCGCGCCCTCGGCATCGCGGGCCAGCACCACCGACAGTTCCCGCTCCAGCACCAGCCGGGCCTCGAGCACGCAGGGTTGTCCGCCGAGCTGTGCGAAGGCGGTGGCGGCCTCGGCCGCGCTGGCCACCGCCACCTGACCTTTGCCGTCGTAGCCGAACCGCGCCGACTTGATCAGACCGGGGTAGAGCCCGGCATCGGTGCCGGCCAGCGCGGCCGCGGAGTCGATGGCCGCCCAGGGGCCGACCGGCAGGCCGTGGCGTTCGAGGAAGCGCTTCTCCTCGCGCCGGTCCTGACAGACAGCCACAGCCGCCGCGCCTGGCCGCACCGTGATGTGGCGCGCGAGTTCGTCGAGGCTGGCTGCCGGCACGTTCTCGAACTCGGTGGTCACGGCGGCGCAGTGTCCGGCGAGCTGGGCCAACGCCACTTCATCCGAATAGCCGGCGCACAGGTGGGTATCGGCGATGCGTCCGGCGGGGCTGTCGGCGTCGGGATCGAGCACCATCACGCGGTAACCGAGCTCATGGGCCGCGCGGACGAAGTAGCGGCCGAGCTGTCCGCCACCGAGGAGCCCGAGGGTGGCCGGGGGCAGGACCGTCGCCATGCTCAGCGGCGCAGCTTCTTGGACAATACGGTGCGTGTCTGCCGCTCGCGGTAGGCGTCGAGCTTGCGAGCCAGCGCGGCATCGTGGGTTGCCAGCAGGGCGACGGCAAAGAGTGCCGCATTGGCTGCGCCCGCCTCGCCGATGGCGAAGGTGGCGACGGGCACGCCCCGCGGCATCTGTACGATCGACAGCAGCGAGTCGAGGCCCGACAGGGCCTTCGACTGCACCGGCACACCGAGCACCGGCAAGGGGGTCCGCGCGGCCAGCATGCCGGGCAGGTGCGCCGCCCCGCCGGCACCGGCGATGATCGCCCGCAGCCCGCGCTGCCGGGCACTGGCGGCGTATTCGAACATCAACTCCGGCGTGCGGTGTGCAGAGATGACCCGGGCCTCGTGGGTGATGGCGAATTCATCGAGGATATCCGCGGCGACGCGCAGCGTCGGCCAGTCGGAGTCCGAGCCCATCACGACGCCGATCACCGGCGGCTTTTTCTTCATCGGGATGTCCTGCGCCACGGCCTGCCAGCGCTCATTCTACGCTGCCCGGCCGGCTGCGCACGCGGTGTGCCGCGAAGGCCAGCAGCCCTGCCACGCTGATCGCGTCGGTAATGCGTCCGTCGAGGGCCATCGCCAGCGCCTCGTCGAAGGGCAGGCGGCGGATGTCGAGCTGCTCGGTGGTGTCGAACTGCGGTGTGCCGTGGCTCAACGTCCTGGCGACGAACACGTAGCCTTCTTCGTCGGTGACCGAGTTGGAGGTGTGGAGTTTGATCAGCTGCGACCAGTGCCGGGCGCCGAGCCCGGTTTCCTCACGCAGCTCCCGCTGGGCCGAGGCCAGCAAGGCCTCGTCGCGCGGCGCGCCACCCATCGGCAGTTCCCAGGAGTAGAGGCCGAGCGGATAGCGCCACTGGCCGACCAGCCAGGTGTGGTCCTCATCGTCCAGGGCAATGATCGCCACTGCCCGGTTCTTGAAGCTGATCTTGCCGTAGGTGGGCCGACTGCCGTCCGGTGCGATGGTCTCGTGGGTGGTGACCGTGAACCATGGGTTGTCGAAGCAGGTCTGTGTCGACAGGGTCTGCCATGAATTGGTGGCGGTCTGCGCAGGTGCAGCACCATCGACGGGCGGGGTGAAATCTTCAGGCTTGCGGTCGGCGCCCATCGGTGGAACCCTTTGCTTCATACAGTCGACCGGGTTAATACGTCGTTCAGCGCGTCCGGGCAAGGCTTCCGGCAGTTTTCCTCATGGAGTGAATCATGTCCCCCATCAACCTGCGCGCCACCTCCGTGCTTCTCGCATTTGTCCTGGCCGCCGTGGCCGGCTGCCAGACGGTCGATCCCTATACCGGCGAACAAAAGGTCAGCAAGACCACCCAGGGTGCCGCAGCCGGTGCCGCGGCCGGCGCGGTGATCGGCCTCATTTCCGGCGACAACTCGCGCGAGCGCAAGAAGCGGGCGCTGATCGGCGCCGGAGTCGGCGGGCTGGCCGGCGGTGCGGTTGGCAACTACATGGACCGCCAGGAGGCCAGGCTGCGCCAGCAACTGCAGAACACCGGCGTGGGCGTCACGCGCAGCGGCGACGAGATCATCCTCAACATGCCGGGCAACATCACCTTCGCTACCGCCAGTGCCGACATCAATGCCTCGTTCTACCCGGTACTGAACTCGGTGAGCACGGTCCTCAGGGAGTTTGACAAGACGGTCGTGGATGTCGCCGGGCACGCCGACAGCGTCGGGCCGGACGACAAGAACATGCTGCTTTCACAGCGCCGCGCGGCCAGCGTCGGCGCCTACCTCGTCGGCCAGGGCGTCGGTGAGCAGCGCCTGATCGTGCAGGGCTACGGCGAGACGCGGCCGGTTGCCGACAACGCCACGGCGGAGGGCCGCCAGCGAAACCGGCGCGTCGAGATCACGCTGGCGCCGCTGACACAATAGGCCGCGAAGCCTTCAGGTCACGACCGACGCGCGCAGCGTGCGGATGGCCTGCTGCTCGATCTGGCGGATGCGTTCGGCCGATACGCCGTAGCGATCGGCCAGCGCCTGCAGCGTGGTCCTGGTTTCGCCGAGCCAGCGCGCGGCGAGGATTTCGCGGGCGCGTTCGTCGAGCGAGGCCAGTGCGGTGTGCAGGCGTTCACTGGCCTGGTCCTGCCAGTCGTCGTCCTCGATGGCAGCGGCCGGGTCGCCATCGGCGGCGGTCAGGTACAGCGCCGGTGCCGTGGTGGTTTCGCCGTCGCCGTCGGCCGGCACGTCGAAGGTCACGTCATGGCTGCCCAGTCGCTGCTCCATCTCGCTGACATCACGCTCGCTGACGCCGAGGTCGGCGGCCACCGCAGCGCGCTCCTCGCGGCTCAGCCAGCCGAGCTGCTGCCGTGCCTTGCGCAGGTTGAAGAACAGCTTGCGCTGGGCCTTTGTCGTTGCCACCTTGACGACGCGCCAGTTGCGCAGCACGTACTCGTGGATCTCGGCGCGGATCCAGTGCACGGCGAAGGACACCAGGCGCACGCCGACATCCGGATCGAAACGCTTGACGGCTTTCATCAGGCCGATGTTGCCTTCCTGGATGAGGTCGCCGAGGGGCAGGCCGTAACCGAGATAGGACCGTGCGATGTGGACGACGAAACGCAGTTGCGAGACGACCAGTTGCCGGGCGGCGTCGAGGTCGTTGTCGTCACGGAAGCGGCGGGCCAGCGCCATTTCCTCGGCATGGCTCAGCATCGGCACCTGACGGACGGCACCGATGTACGCCTCGAGGCTGCCGACGGGACCGGCCAGCACGAGTTCATGGGGCAGGGTGATCAAAGCCTGGGTCATCTGTGGAACACCTCCGGGACGCGATTCTAGCACTCTCAACAATAGAGTGCTAACCCCTGTCGAGGGTTCCAGTCCCGACGTAAATCCATTTAAAACATCAAGTTATCAGTTCGGCTCGACGGCCCGCAGGTGGCGGGCGACGGCCAGCCAGGCCCCGCTCCAGCCGACCACGAGGCCGCCGCCCACGACCCCCGCGGCAAGCGAGGGGTCCGGGCCATGGAGGACAAACGTGCTGCCGTAAAGCCCGGCGAGGCGGGCCACCGGACCGGCGAGGCTCCATTGGCCGAGCAGCAGCACCAGCAGGGCGAACAGCGCGCCGAACAGGCCATACCAGGCGCCCAGCCAGAGGAATGGCCGGCGGACGAAGGCGTCCGAGGCGCCGAGGAGCTTGGCCACCTCGATTTCTGCCGCGCGGTTGTGGATGTCGAGGCGGATGGTGTTGCCGATGATGATGATGACGGCGCCGACCAGCAGTCCGCCGACCAGCCAGGCCACGCGCGCCAGGAGGCCGACGATGGCCTGGAGTCGCCGCAGCCATTCGCCGTCGAGGCGCACCTGATCGACATCGGCGAAGCCGCGGACCGTTGCCGCGAGCCGGTCGATGGCGGTGGCATCGAGATCGGGGCCGGGACGCACGACCAGGGTGTGGGGCAGCGGGTTGTCGTCCAGCGCCGCGACCAGGCCGGCCAGGGCCTGGTCATCGCGCAGTTCGGCGAGCGCCTGCTCGGCATCGATGAGACGGACGGCGGCAACGCCCGGCTGGGCCTGGATCTCGCGCTGCAGGCGGGTTGCGGTGTCCGCCCCGAGGCCGGGCGTGGTGTAGACCGAGAAATCGCGCACGGCATCGAGTTCGGGCGCCAGGCCGCGGCTGCCGTCGACCAGCGCGTAGAGGCCGGCCGGCAGCGCGAGGGCGATGCCGATGGCGAAGACGGTCAGTGCGGTGGCCAGCGGGTTGCGCAGCAGGGCGCCCAGGCTCCCCAGCGCGTTCTGCGCATGTCGCGCTGCCCAGTTGCCGGGGCTCAAGCCCTGGCCTCCCGCCGGTGGTCGACCACGCGACCGTCGGCAAGCGTGATGCGGCTGCCACCGATGCGCCCGAGCAAGCCGACGTCGTGGGTGGCGATGAGCATCGTCACGCCGGCCTGGTTGAAGCGGCGGAACATGGTCATGATCTCGAGTGACAGATCGGGGTCGAGGTTGCCGGTGGGCTCGTCGGCGATCAGCAGGCGCGGCCGCGTGACGATGGCGCGGGCGATGCCGAGGCGCTGCTGTTCGCCGGCTGACAGTGCAAGGGGCGTGAGCCGTTCGCGGTCGAGCAGACCGACCTGGTCGAGTGCGGCGCGCACGCGCTTGCCGGTTTCGCGCGCCGACACGCCGGCGATGACCAGCGGCAGCGCGACGTTCTCGAAGGCGTTGCGGTCGTTGAGCAGCCGGTTGTCCTGGAAGACCATGCCGATCTGGCGCCGGTAGGGTGCGATGCGCCGTCGGTCGAGTCGCGCGATGTTGTGGTTGTCGACCAGTACCTGGCCGCGGGTCGGCTTCTCGATCAGTGCCAGCAGCCGGAGCAGCGTGCTCTTGCCGGCACCCGAGCGCCCGGTGAGGAATACCAGTTCGCCTTCCGCAACCTCGAAGGACACCCCGTCGAGGGCATCGTGTGTGCCGTAGCGCCGGGTGACGTGATCGAAGCGGATCAAGGGGGTGCGGGGCTCCCTGCGCGGGTCAGGGCTGTGGCGAACTCATCGGCATCGAAGACATCCATGTCGGCGGCCTGCTCGCCGATGCCGATGAAGCGGAACGGGATATCGAGCCGCTCGGCCAGCGCCAGCAGCACGCCACCCCGACCGCCCGCATCGAGCTTGGTCATGGTGATGCCGGTGAGACCGATCGCCTCGTGGAAGACCTCGGCCTGGGCCAGCGCATTCTGGCCGAGGCTGGCGTCGAGGACGATCATCTTTTCGTGCGGTGCGGCGGGGTCGAGGCGCTGCGCGACGCGCACCACCTTCTGCAGTTCCTGCATCAGGTGGGCCTTGTTCTGCAGGCGTCCGGCGGTATCCGCCAGCAGCACGTCGCAGCCGCGTGCCCGCGCCGCCTCGAAGGCGTCGTAGACCACCGCCGCCGGGTCGGCGCCGGGCTGCTGGGCGATCACCGGCACGTTGTTGCGCTCGCCCCAGACCTGCAGTTGCTCGATGGCTGCCGCACGGTAGGTGTCGCCGGCGGCGAGCATCACCTTCAGGCCCTGCGCCTGGTAGCGGCGCGCCAGCTTGCCGATCGTCGTGGTCTTGCCCGAGCCGTTGACGCCGACCATCAGCACGAGGAAAGGGCGCGGGGCCGGCGGGATGACGAGCGGCCGGGCGTGCGGTGCGAGGATCTCGCCGATGGCCGTGCACAGCAGCGCCCGTGCATCTTCCACCGACGAGATCCGCCGGCCGGCCGCTGCCGCGCGCAGCCGGCGGATGATGTCGGCGGCGGCGTCGATGCCGACGTCGGCGGCGAGGAGTTCCATCTCGAGTTCTTCGGCCATGGCCTCGTCGAGCGTGCCGCCGGTCAGCCAGTCGAGGCGCAGGCCCAGCCCCCGGCCGCCGTTGATGCGGTCCTTGAGGCGGGCGAAAAAGCCCCGCCGGGGCGTGCTCCCGGTGCTGGTGTCGTCAGGCATGCGGGCATGTTAGCAGGTTGGTACGCTGCGCTTCCCGGTGGCGCGCGACAGGCAGGCAGATGGGCAGACCAGGCAGTGTGCGGATCATCGCCGGCCGCTGGCGTGGCCGGCGCGTGGCCGTGCCACCCGGCGACGCCGTGCGGCCGACCCCCGACCGCGTGCGCGAGACACTGTTCAACTGGCTGGCGGCGGTGCTGCCCGGGGCGCGCTGCCTGGACCTCTGTGCCGGCAGCGGCGTCCTCGGCCTTGAGGCGCTGTCGCGCGGCGCCACCGAATGCTGGTTCGTCGAGCGCGAGCCCCGTGCCGCCGCAGCGATCGAGTCCGCGCTGTCGGTCTTCGGCGGCGCTGGCCGGGTGTGGCGCACCGAGGCGCTGCGCTGGCTGCAGCACACGCCGCCGGTGCCCTTCGGCGTGGTCTTCGCCGATCCACCCTACGGCACGATCGACCTGGGCCATTTGTGTACACTCCTTGACGCCGGCTGGCTCGCCGACCCCGCGTGGGTCTACCTCGAGACCGGCCGCGGCAGCCCGCTGCCCGACCTGCCCGCCGGCTGGCACCGCCACCGCGAGACGGTCGCCGGCGGGGTCCGCTGCGCGCTCCTGCGACGCGTGGCCATCACCACAGGGGAGTCCTGATCATGGCCGTCGGTGCGCTGTACCCGGGGACCTTCGACCCGATCACCAACGGGCACGTTGATCTGGCGCGTCGCGCCGTGCCGCTGTTCGGCTGCGTCGTCATCGGTGTCGCCGCCAGTCCGCACAAGACCCCGCTGTTCACGCTCGAAGAGCGCATCGCGCTGGCGCGTGAGGCCTGTGCCGGGATCGACGGCATCCGCGTCGACGGCTACACCGGCCTGACCATCGACTACGCGCGGACCCATGGCCTTGGCGTCATCGTTCGCGGCCTGCGCGCCGTCTCGGATTTCGAGTACGAGTTCCAGCTCGCGAGCATGAACCGCCACCTCGAGGAGGGCGTGGAAACGGTGTTCCTGACCCCATCGGAAAAGTACACCTTCGTTTCGTCGACCTTCGTTCGCGAGATCGGCCTGCTCGGTGGCAACCTCGGCGGGCTGGTGCCGCCCTGCGTGGCGGAAGCGATCCGCCGCCGGCGCGCGACCGATCCTTCCTGAGGCCGTCCGGAGGGTTTCATGCCGAGCCATTCCCTGTCGCCGACGCGAATGCCGCCGTCCTCGTGCGCTGGACCACGCCGGAGGCTTGCCGCGATGATCCGGGTGCTGCCCGTCCTGTCGTGGCTGTGTGTTGTCGCCTGGCTGGGGCCGGTAGGGGCAGCCGAACACCGGCCACCACAGGCGGCCATCGCCACCGCACACCCGCTCGCGACCGGCGCCGGTGAGGCAATCCTCGCCCAGGGCGGCAACGCCTTCGATGCGGCGGTGGCGGTCAGTGCCACCCTCGGCGTCGTCGAACCCTATGCCTCAGGCCTTGGCGGTGGCGGCTTCTGGTTGCTCTATCTCGCCGACGAAAAACGCTACGTGTTCGTCGACGGGCGTGAGCGGGCCCCGGGCGCGGCGCAGCCGGACATGTACCTCGACGAGCGCGGCACGCCCAGGCCGCGGGCGACGCTCGATGGTGCGCTGGCCGCCGGCATTCCCGGTCAGCCGGCGGCCCTCGTCCATCTCGCCGCGCGCTACGGGCGGCTGCCGCTGGCGGTGAGCCTGGCACCGGCCATCCGCCATGCCAGCGAAGGTTTCGTCACCGGTCCAGGGGTGGCGCGCGGCCTGCGCTTTCGTGCCGACGCCGGCCAACGGTCGCCGGGGTTCAGCGCGGTTTTCCTTCCCGGCGGGACGCCGCTCGCCGAGGGCCGGCGGCTGGTGCAGAAAGACCTCGCGGCGACGCTGGGTCGGCTTGCGGCGAGCGGCTTCGATGGCTTCTACCGTGGCCGCACGGCCGCCGACCTCGTCGCCGGGGTGCGGGCCGGCGGCGGCATCTGGCAGGCCGGGGACCTTGCCGGCTACCGCGTCGTCGAACGCGTGCCCGTGCGCAGCAGCTATCGCGGCGTGACACTTGTCTCGGCGCCACCACCGTCTTCCGGTGGCCTGCTGCTGACCAACGCCTTCAACATCCTCGCCGGCTTCGACCTCGCCGCGCTCGATGGCGCAACGCGCAGCCACCTCGTCATCGAAGCCCTGCGGCGCGGCTACCGCGACCGCGCCCTGTATCTCGGCGATCCCGATTTCTCCCGCGTGCCCGCCGCCTTGCTGACGAGTCCGCTGTACGCCGCCGGTCAGCGCACCGGCATCCGCCTCGACCGTGCCACGCCCAGCGAGTCGCTGTCCGGTGTCTGGCCGGGCGGCGGCGATGGGCCGCAGACCACCCACTATTCGCTGCTGGATGGCGAAGGCAACCGGGTCGCGGCAACGCAGAGCATCAACACCTGGTTCGGCGCGGCCTTCATCCCGCCGGGTACGGGCGTGATCCTCAACAACGAGATGGACGACTTCGCCGTGCAGCCGGGTCAGCCCAACGGCTACCAACTGCTCGGTGCCGAGGCCAATGCCATCGCGCCGGGCAAGCGCATGCTGTCGAGCATGTCGCCGACCTTCCTCGAGGGCGAGCGTGGTGTGGCCATCGTCGGCACGCCGGGCGGCAGCCGCATCATCAGCATGGTGTTGCTCGCGGCGCTGGCGTGGATCGACGGGGCCGATGCACGCGGGATGGTCAGCCTGCCGCGCTACCACCACCAGTACTACCCCGACCTTGTCAGTCACGAACCCGGGGCGTTCGACGAGGCGTCGGCAGCGGCACTGCGTGCACGCGGCCACCGCCTCGAGCCGAGCCCGCGGCCATGGGGCAACATGCAGGTCGTCACCTGGGACTACGCCAGCGATCGTGTCGAGGCGGCGTCCGACCCCCGCGGCGACGGCGAGGTCGTGGTCTACTGACGGCGTGCCGGCCGCGTGCCGCTCAGCGCTGGCAGCGCGGGCAGAAATAGCTCGCGCGCTGGCCCAGCACGAGATGGCGCAGCGCCGTGCCACACCCCGGGCAGGGCGCCCCGGCCTTGCCGTAGACGCGCAACTGTTGGGTGAAATAGCCCGGCTGGCCGTCGCCATGACGGAAATCGCGCAGCGTGGTGCCGCCGGCGCGGATGGCTTCGCGGAGTACGGTACGAATCGCTGCAGCGAGCGTCTCCATGCGCGCAGCCGATACGCGCCCCGCGGCGCGTTGCGGGTGGATGCCGGCACGGTGCAGCGCTTCGCTGGCGTAGATGTTGCCGACGCCGACGACCGTCCGCGCGTCCATGATGAAAGGCTTGATGGCGACCCGCCGGCCTCGCGCGCGCTGCCACAATCCGGCACCGCTGAATGCCCGGCCGAGCGGCTCCGGGCCGAGCGTGGCGAGCAGCGGGTGATGCGGCGGGTCGCCGTCCGCCCACAGCGCCATGCCGAAGCGCCGCGGATCGTGGAAGCGGACCGTGCGTCCGTTGTCGACGACGAAGTCGAGGTGATCGTGCGGCCCGGGCGGTGGGCAGCCGCGCAGCACGGCCAGTCGACCACTCATGCCGAGGTGCAACAGCAGCGCACCGCCCGCCACATGCACCAGCAGGAACTTGCCGCGGCGGGTGACGGCCTCGATGCGCGCATTGCGCAGGCGGTCGGGAAGGGTGGCGGGAACCGGATAGCGCAATCGCGGCTGGCGGACGCGGACATCGACGAGCCGCCGCCCGGTCAGCCACGGGGCGATGCCGCGGCGCGTGATCTCGACTTCGGGCAACTCGGGCACGGTGTCCCGTTTCCTGTCGCCGCGGGGTGTGCCGGTGGCAGCACCCGCCGGATGGCGGGCCCCGGGCCTACTTGATCTTGGCTTCTTTGTAGGCGACGTGCTTGCGCACCACGGGGTCGAACTTGCGCACTTCCATCTTGTCGGGGTGCGTGCGCTTGTTCTTGGTGGTGGTGTAGTAGTGACCGGTATCGGCGGTCGATACCAGCTTGATCTTTTCGCGGATGGACTTGGCCATGGCTGTGCTCCGCCGGGGGCTAGATGGACTCGCCGCGTGCGCGGATGTCAGCGAGGACTTTCTCGATGCCGTACTTGTCGATGGTGCGCAGACCGCGGTTCGACACGCGCAGGGTGATGAAGCGCTTTTCGCCCTCCAGCCAGAAGCGGTGCGTATGCAGGTTCGGCACGAAGCGCCGGCGCCGCTTGTTGTTGGCGTGCGAGACGGTGTTCCCGTAGAGGGGGCGCGCGCCCGTGACCTGGCATACCCGGGACATGAGAAACCTCGGTTAACTGAAGAAAGTCAGGAACTTGTCGGGCCGCCGCGTGGCGCGGCGGGCGCACTTTATACCAGCCGGGCCGGGCCATTGGCAAGGGCACGGTCCGGCCGGGCCGGGGCGCCGGGCCGGATCGGCGGTGGGTGGCGGGGGCTCAGACCAGCCCGCGGCTGGCCAGCGAGATGCAGCCACCGTCGCCGACGATGAAGTGGTCGAGCAGGCGGATGTCGAGCAGTTCGAGAGCGTCGCGGATGCGGCGCGTGATGAGGCGGTCGGCCTCGCTGGGCTCGGCAACGCCGGACGGATGGTTGTGGGCGATGATCACTGCGGCGGCGTTGTGGTCGAGGGCCTGGCGGACGACCTCGCGCGGGTGCACGGTGGTGTTGTCGATGGTGCCGCGAAACAGCTCCTCGAAGGCCAGCACCCGGTGGCGGTTGTCGAGGAAAAGGGCGCAGAAGACCTCGTGGCGGCGGTCGCGGAGCCGGGCGATGAGGAAATCCTGGCTGTCAGCCGGCGAGGTGATGGGCTGCCCGGCGGGGAGCTTTTCCGCCATGTAGCGGCAACAGCACTCGCGGATGGCGAGCAGCAGCGCCGCCTTGCCCGGCCCGACGCCGCGCTGGCGGATGAGGTCGGCGGGGCGGGCATTGAGGATGCCGCGGATGCCGCCGAAGCGGCCCAGCAGGCCGCGGCCGACGTCGATGGCCGATGTGCCGCTGACGCCCCGGCCGAGCATGACGGCGAGGATCTCGGCGTCCGACAGGTGGGTGGGCCCGCGGTGAACGAGACGCTCGCGCGGCCGCTCGGCCGCCGGCCACTGGCTGATGGGTGCCCTGCTCATGCCGCGATTGTGAGGGTGGCCGGCAGGCCGGTGTAGCCGTGAAACTGCCCTTGTGACGGAGAAAGCACGAAGCCCGGCGGCTTTGCGGTAACCTAGCCGCCGTGTGCCCCCGCGCGATTTCCCTGACGTGGCAACGCTATCCGGCATCAAGGTCCTGCTTGGCGTGACGGGCGGCATCGCCGCCTACAAAAGCCCCGACCTCGTCCGTCGCCTGCGCGATGCCGGGGCGCAGGTGCGCGTGGCCATGACGGCCAGCGCCACCCGTCTGGTGTCGCCCGCCGTCTTCCAGGCGGTCTCGGCCCAACCGGTGCGTGCCGACCTTTGGGATGCGGCGGCGGAGTCCGCCATGGGGCACATCGAGCTGGCGCGCTGGGCCGATCTGGTGCTCATCGCGCCGGCCACCGCGCACCTCATGGCGCAATTGTCCGGTGGTGCCGCTGGCAACCTGCTCAGCACGCTGTGCCTCGCCACCCGCGCGCCGCTCGTGCTCGTGCCGGCGATGAACCAGGCGATGTGGCAACACCCTGCCACCCAGTCCAACCGCCGCACCCTCGAAGACCGCGGGGTGCGCTTCATCGGTCCGGCCCGCGGCAGCCAGGCCTGCGGCGACAGCGGGCCGGGGCGCATGGCCGAGCCCGGCGATATCGTCACCGCGCTGCGCGCAGAGGCGCCTGCGGCGGTCGACGGCCTGCTCGCCGGCGTGCGTGTCCTCGTCACCGCCGGGCCGACCCGCGAACTCATCGACCCGGTGCGCTTCATCAGCAACCGCAGCTCGGGGAAAATGGGCTTCGCCGTGGCGCGGGCAGCTGCTGCGGCCGGCGCCCGCGTGACGCTCGTTGCCGGGCCCGTCAACCTGCCCTCGCCGCCGGGGATCGAGCGCATCGATGTCGAGACGGCTGAAGAAATGCATGCGGCGGCCATGGCGCGCATCGCCGACTGCGACATCTACATCGGTGCCGCCGCCATTTCCGACTACCGCCCGGTGGCCGTCGCCGACCACAAGATCAAGAAGCGCAGCGACAGCCTGCAGCTGGCGCTCATCAAGTCGCCGGACCTGCTGGCGACCATTGCGCGACTGCCGGATGGGCCCTTCACCTGCGGTTTTGCCGCCGAGACGCAGCACCTCGTCGAGCATGCCCGGGAGAAACTCGAGCGCAAGCGGCTCGACATGATCATCGCCAACCTCGTCGGCACCCGGCTCGGGTTCGACGAGGAAGACAACAGCGCGCTGGCCATCTGGGCGGAGGGCAGCGAGGCGTTCAGTCGTATGTCCAAGGCCGAACTGGCCCGTCACCTGGTCGTCGTCATCGCCGCCCGTTATCGCGCGGCCCGCAGCGCCGATGTCGTGCCGTTGCGCCAGCCGGAGACGCATGCATGACGGTGCCGGCCGCCGGCCGCCGGCGCATCGAATTGAAGATCCTCGACCCGCGCCTGGGGCGGGACTTCCCCCTGCCGGACCACGCGACCCGCGGTTCCGCCGGCGTCGACTTGCGCGCCTGTGTCGATGCCGACCTGCGCGTCGACCCCGGACAGACCGTGCTGGTGCCGACCGGCATGGCGCTGCACATCGCCGACCCCGGACTCGCCGCGGTGATCCTGCCGCGCTCCGGACTCGGCCATAAACACGGCATCGTGCTCGGCAACCTGGTTGGCCTCATCGATTCGGACTACCAGGGGCAGGTCATGGTCTCGTGCTGGAACCGGGGCGATACGCCTTTCGTCATCGAGCCGGGTCTGCGCCTGGCGCAGCTCGTGCTGGTGCCGGTCGTGCAGGTGGATTTCGATATCGTTGCCGACTTCGATGCCAGCCAGCGCGGTGCAGGCGGCTTCGGCCACACCGGCCACGGCTGAATCGCCGCGGGCAGTGTTCAGCGGTTGGAGACCAGCTCCGTGAAACGCAGGATGTCGGTTTCGAACTGGGCGCGCAGCTGGGTCTGGCGGGTGCGCGTATCGGCCAGGGTGCGCTCGTAGAGGGCGATCGACTCCAGGGTATCGGACAACTCCTCCGCCAGGCTTTCGTCGATCGGCGCGGCCTGCGGGTCGGGGTTGTAGGGTCGGTAGGCGGCCGCTTCGTCCTGCAGTTCGGCGAGCTTGTCGCGCAGGCTGGTGAGGTAGTTCTCGGTGATGTGCACCTGGCCATCGATGAGCTCCATGCGCCGGTCGCGCAGGGCCTCGATCTCCTCGACGGAAAGATAGGTGCTGAGCAGGACCTGGTCGCGGCGCAGGGCCTGCTCCTCGGCGTGTGCGCGCGCGGCAGCGGCTTGCGCTGCGGCGACTTCCTCGGCGGTCCGTGGCCCGCGGTCCTCGCTGCCGACCTCGATGCCGCTGCTGTTGAGGATCACGCGGTCGGTGGCCGCATATTCGGGCGGCACCTGGTCACCGTAGTGCGTGACGCCGTTTTCATCGACCCAGCGGTAGACGCGCAGCGACGGCCCCTTGGCGGGGCTGCGGCTGGCGGCTTTTCGTTCGGCGGCCGACGCCGGCGCAATCGCGGGCAGCGCCAGCGCCAGCACGAGCGCTGCGATGAGTCCTGCTGTGGTCAGCCGCCGCCAGTCCATCGCTCCATCCCCGTCCCCTTCTCGCAAGGGGCAACCCGGGCCGATTATCGCGCCATGGCCGTCGTGTTGACAGTGACGCGGCTCTCATCCCCCGGTGGGGAGCGTGGCCACGCCATGGTGCTGCCGGTATGCCCGCACCTGCGGCAGAAACGCGTGGTGGCGCGCGTCCGATTCGAGGTGCTCGATGAGGTCCTGGAGGCGGATCAGGCTGGTCACCGGCAGGGCCAGCATCTCCTCGACTTCCTGCACCGCCGATTGCTCGCCCTGACCTTTCTCCTGGCGGTCGAGAGCGATGAGCACGCCGACCGGCACGGCGCCCGCCGCGCGCAGCAGGGCCACCGTCTCGCGGATCGCCGTACCCGCGGTGATGACGTCGTCGACGATCACCACGCGCCCGGCGAGCGGTGCGCCGACGACGCTGCCGCCCTCGCCGTGGTCCTTGGCTTCCTTGCGGTTGAAGCTGAAGGGCACGTCGATATCGTGGTGGTCGGCGAGCGCGGCCGCCGTCAGCGCGACCAGCGGGATGCCCTTGTAGGCGGGGCCGAAGAGCATGTCGAAGCCGAGGCCCGAGGCGTGCAGCGCCGCCGCGTAGGCGCGCCCGAGCCCGGCGGCGGCCCGCCCGGTGCGGAACAGCCCCGAGTTGAAGAAATACGGGCTGACGCGCCCGGACTTGAGCGTGAAGCGGCCGAACTGCAGGGCACCGACGTCGAGCGCGAGTTCGATGAATGTCTTGCGGTAGTCGAGCATGGCAGGTCGATCGGGGGCTACCTCGCCGGCATGGCGCTGGAGTATCGTACACCGCGCCTCTTGGCCTCGCTGCCGTCGCCCGGGATTTCTTTTGCGCATCATCACGTTCAACGTCAACGGCATCCGCTCCGCCGTGCGCAAGGGGCTGCTCGAGTGGTTGCGCGTGCAGCGCGCTGACATCGTCTGCCTGCAGGAAGTGCGCGCGGGGCTGGAGGACATCGAGGCGATCCGCTTTCCGCGGGTCTTCCACCGTTTTGCCATGCCGGCCGAGAAACCCGGCTACAGCGGCGTGATGATCCTCTCACGCCATGCCCCCGATGAAGTGCACCACGGCCTCGGCGTGGCCGAGTTCGATGCCGAGGGCCGCTACCTGGCGCTGCGCTTCGGCCGGCTCGCCGTCGCCTCGGTGTACTTCCCGTCGGGTTCCGCGGGTGAGCACCGCCAGGCGGCGAAGTACCGTTTCCTCGACCACTTTTCTGTCCACCTCGATGCCTTGCGCCGCGCTGCCCACCCGTACATCCTGTGCGGCGACTGGAACATCGCCCACCGCCCCATCGACCTGCGCAACTGGCGCGCCAACCAGCGCAATTCCGGCTTTCTGCCCGAGGAGCGCGCCTGGCTCGATGGGGTTTTCGATGGCCAGGGCTGGGTCGACGCCTTCCGTGCCGTCAATCCGCATCCCGACCAGTACACGTGGTGGTCGAACCGCGGCCGGGCACGCGACAACAACGTCGGCTGGCGCATCGACTACCAGGTGATCTCCCCCGGCCTGCGCGCCGGAGTGCAGCGTGCCGCCATCTACAAGGCCCGCTGGTTCTCCGACCATGCGCCGCTGACCATCGACTACCGCATCGGGGTGGATGGCGATGGCCACGCGTGACCTGCGCCAGGTGCTGGTCAACCCGCGCGTTGCCGCGGCGTTGACCCTCGGCTTCGCGTCGGGGTTGCCCTTCAACCTGCCCGACAGCACGTTGCAGGCATGGCTCGCCAGCCTCGACGTCGACCTCAAGACCATCGGCTGGCTGACGTTGCTCAGCGTGCCCTATACCTTCAAGTTCCTGTGGGCACCGCTCCTCGACCGCTATGCCCTGCCGGTGCTCGGTCGGCGCCGCGGCTGGATGGTGCTGCTGCAGCTGGTGCTGGCCGGGGCGATCGCCGGTCTCGGCCTGCAGGCGCCGGCGGAAGGCGTGTGGATGGTGGCCTCCCTCGGCCTGCTGATCGCCTTTGCCTCTGCCACCCAGGACATCGTCATCGATGCCTACCGTGCCGACACGTTGCGCCCCGAGGAACGCGGTGTCGGGGCCACGGCCACCCAGGTCGGCTACCGCGTGGCGACGTGGATCACCGGCGCGCTGGCGCTGATCCTTTCCGATTTCATCGGCTGGCGGAACACCTACCTGCTGATGGCGGCGATCATGGCAGCGACGGTGCTGTGCTCGTGGCTCGCGCCGGAACCCGAACGGCGCGTCGTGCCGCCGCGTACCCTGCAGGAGGCGGTGACCGGGCCGCTCCACGAGATGCTGGCACGGCCGGCTGCAGTGTCGTTACTGCTGCTCATCGTGCTCTACAAGTTCGGAGACGCCTTCGCCCTCAAGCTCGTCACCGTGTTCCTCATCAAAGGGGTCGGCTTCAGCGCCTTCGAGGTCGGCGCGATATCCAAGACCCTGATCATCACCATGACGCTGCTCGGTACGCTGGCCGGCGGACTGTTGCTGGTGCGCCTCGGGCTGTACCGGGCGCTGCTGTTGTTCGGTGTGCTGCAGGCGCTGACCAACCTGCTCTATGCGGCGCTGGCCGCCGCCGGCAAGAACATCGCGCTGATGGCGCTGGCGATCGGCTTCGACAATTTCGCCGGCGGCATGGGGGCAGCGGCCTTCGTCGCCTTCCTGATGGCGCTTTGCGATCCGCGCTACAGCGCGTTCCAGTACGCGCTGCTGTCGGCGCTGGCTGCCGTGGCACGCAACTTTCTCGGTCCGGTGGCCGCGTTCGTCGTCGATGCGACGGGCTGGGTGGTGTTTTTCTTCGTCACCTTCGCCGCGGCGCTGCCGGGGCTGGTGCTGCTCGTCGGCCTGCGCCGGCAGGTCGTGGCGCTGGAAGAAGGCGCCGATGGCGGTTACTCGTCCTCGTAGTCGTCGACGAAGTCCATCGGGTTGTCCCACTGCTGCCGGGGCTCTTCGTCTTCGGGCAGGTCTTCTTCGTCGACGTCGAGCGACCCGGACCAGTCCTCCGGCGGGTCGATGGGTTCGAGCAGGAGTTCCTGCCAGGCATCGAAGTCGAACTCCTCGATGGTGCCGTCGAAGTGCTGGACCTCGATGGTCTGGTCGTCGGCATCGGCGGCGACGACCTCGAAGGTCGTGCCATCGGGGACGCGAAACCAGCTTCCGACTTCCGGCAGAGAAATGTTCATTGCCTGGTCTGCTCCAGGGGCTTTGGCCGTGGGACCGTCCGCTCGGGTTTTATAACCGATTTGCCATGCCGTGGGTATCGGTGCGCATCCAGCACAGGTCCTCGATGCCGTGGCCGAGGCGCTCGCCGCGTGCCTCGAACCGCGTACGGCCGCGCGCGGCCGGAACCGCACAGGGCACGAAGGCAGGGTGGGCGGCCATCACCGCGCGGACATGCCCGGCATAGGGTGCCCAGTCGGTGGCCACATGGAACAGGCCGCCGGGCGCCAGCCGGCTCGCCAGCAGGGCGAGGAAGGCCGGCTGGACGATGCGCCGCTTGTGGTGGCGCTTTTTCGGCCAAGGGTCCGGGAAATACAGGTTGACGCGGTGCAGGGTGCCCGCGCCGAGGCGCCACTCGAGCACTTCCAGTGCGTCCTGACAGAGCAGGCGCACGTTGTCGAGACCGGCCCGGTCGATGCCGAGCAGGCAGTGGCCCACGCCGGGTTCGTGGACCTCGACGCCGAGGAAGTTTTCCGCGGGACGGGATGCCGCCATGTCGAGCAGGGCGGCGCCGTTGCCGAAGCCGATCTCGAGCGTCACCGGGGCGGTGCGCCCGAACACCGCCGCCAGATCGAGCGGGGCGGTGGACGCCTCGATGCCCCAGCGTGGCCAGAGGGTGGCCATGGCCCGCGCCTGGGCGTGGGTCATGCGGCCGGCGCGGCGCACGAAGCTGCGCACGGGCCTCCGGCCGGTGGGGTCGGGTGTCGTGGGGTCGCCGGCCTGTGGTGCAGGGTTCATGGGTGCTCAGCCTACCCGCTGGTGCCGGGTGGCGATACGGGCATCGCGCGCGGGCGGCGGTTGCTGCGGGTCGGGCCGCACGCATAGAATCGGGGCCGCGCGGGTGTAGTTCAATGGTAGAACTGCAGCTTCCCAAGCTGCTAACGTGGGTTCGATTCCCATCACCCGCTCCACTGCATCATTCTGCGGACTTCCGCAGAAGTCCAAGAGAGTCTG
>CAYQIV010000030.1:0-28604 GCA_964417725.1 uncultured Chromatiaceae bacterium | reverse complement strand
CCGACAACGTCGGCGACAACGTCGGCGACTGCGCCGGCATGGCCGCCGACCTGTTTGAAACCTACGCCGTGACGCTGGTCGCCACCATGCTGCTCGGCGGGCTGCTGTTCAAGACGGCCGATGGCGCGATGAACCTCGCCTACGTCGGCTATCCGATGGTCCTCGGTGCGGTGTCGATCATCGCCTCGATCGTCGGCACGTTCTTCGTCAAGGCCAGCGACGGCGGCAAGATCATGAACGCCCTGTACCGCGGCCTGGCGGTGTCGGGCGTGATCGCGCTGGCCGGCTTCTTCCCGGTCAGCCAGATGATGATGGGCGAGCAGGCCATGAGCCTGTTCCTCTGCGCGGTCGTCGGCCTGGTGCTGACCGGCCTCATGATCTGGATCACCGAGTACTACACCGCCACCGAATACTCGCCGGTGCGCCACGTCGCCAGCGCCTCGCAGACGGGCCACGCCACCAACATCATCGCCGGCCTCGGCGTGTCGATGAAGTCGACGGCATTGCCCGTGCTGGCGGTGTGTGCCGCCATCTGGGCGTCGCACGAACTGGCCGGCCTGTACGGCATCGCCATCGCCGCGACCTCGATGCTGTCGATGACCGGCATGGTCGTCGCCCTCGACGCCTACGGCCCGATCACTGACAACGGTGGCGGCATCGCCGAGATGGCCGGGCTGCCGGGCAACGTGCGCACCATCACCGACGCGCTGGATGCCGTGGGCAACACCACCAAGGCGGTCACCAAGGGCTACGCCATCGGCTCTGCCGGCCTCGCCGCCCTGGTGCTGTTCGCCGACTACACGCACAACCTCGAGGCGGTCGGCAAGCTCGAGGACTTCTCGCTGTCCGACCCGGCGGTGATCATCGGCCTGTTCATCGGCGGCATGGTCCCCTATCTGTTCGGCGCCATGGCCATGGAAGCCGTCGGCCGCGCTGCCGGCGCGGTGGTCAACGAAGTGCGTCGCCAGTTCCGCGAGATCAAGGGCATCATGGAAGGCACGGCCAAGCCGGACTACTCCCGCGCCGTCGACCTGCTGACCAAGGCCGCCATCCGCGAGATGATCGTGCCGTCCCTGCTGCCGATCCTCGTGCCGATCGTCCTCGCCCTCGGCCTCAACGCGCTGATGGGCGACGGCGCCGGCGTCCGCGCCCTCGGCGGACTGCTCATCGGCACCATCGTCACCGGCCTGTTCGTCGCGATCTCCATGTGCACCGGCGGCGGTGCGTGGGACAACGCCAAGAAGTACATCGAAGAAGGCAACTTCGGTGGCAAGGGCTCCGAGTCGCACAAGGCCGCGGTCACCGGCGACACCGTCGGCGACCCCTACAAGGACACCGCCGGCCCGGCGATCAACCCGCTGATCAAGATCATCAACATCGTCGCGTTGCTGATGGTGCCGCTGCTCTGATCGCGGTCGCCCGGATCACGAAAAACCCCGCCTCGCGCGGGGTTTTTTGTTTACGGCTCCGGGTTGGGAGGGCATCGCGCAGCTGTGCGCAAGCGCGATCGGTGTCATCATCCATGCCATCCGCAGCGGTGGCCCTGGCGCCGGCCAGGGCGATGGACCCCGGAGGAGCGCGCATGCCTGTCGAGCTCAAGCGTGTTTACGATGCGCCGCACCCGCGGGACGGCCACCGCGTGCTGGTGGACCGGCTCTGGCCTCGGGGCGTGACCAAAGGCCAGGCCGATGTCGATGAGTGGCTGAAGGACATCGCACCGTCAACCACGCTGCGGCAGTGGTTTGACCACGACCCGGTGCGCTGGGGGGAATTTCGTCGACGGTACCTTTCGGAATTGAAGGACCACCGCGATCGACTGCTGCCGCTGGTCAGCCGTGCGAAGCGCGGCACCGTGACGCTCGTCTTCGGCGCCCGCGATCCGGCGCACAACCATGCCGTGGTCGTGAAGCAGTACCTGCGGATGCTCGGGGTGGAGTGAACCGGAGGGCGCCGGGGGGCGAGGCAGGGTCAATGAAGATACAAATGCTCAACGACGCCCCGAACGGCTTTGATTGAATCAAATGCCAATTCGTGCAACACAATAGGCAGGAAAACTATCTTGTCATCCTTTCTCTGATGTAGCGTTCGATTGCCTGCATCGACGATCGTTTCCATATCTTTTTGCAATTGGGGTATGCGCGCAGAAACATCGTTTACTAGCGAGCGAAGGCGACGAGTACGATTGGGATAGCGCGGATCCGTTGAAAGAGGATTGACTCCTGTTTTTGATGATTTATCTATAAGAGAATACTCTAGGATCGCTCTCGCCAAAGCAATTGCTGCCAAGTAGTTTCCTAGAATAAAACTCCGATACAACTCCTTTACCCGGATGCGGATGTTGTTTGGAATTTTACTCTCAGCAGCATTGCCGAGGAATGGATCCAACGACTTCGCATTTCTTAGCCATTCGTCGGGCCGGAAGAAAGATGAATACAAAAGGCGATCTGCGTCCCCTAATGCTTCCCGAGAGAATATTTCTGAGTTGTCATTTTCCCAAAAATCTAACCCCGTCGCAAAAATGTTCCATACGGGATTACTTTCGGATTCAGGGGTAGATTCACTCTGATCAATCTCCACTTCTGGAAGGTCCGGTGATTCGGTGAGCAATCGACCTGCTCCCCGTAAATAGTACGACTTCGAGGTAGAGTCCGCCCATCTGAGGAGCGGACCATGCGAGGCAAACGAGCGACGACGGAACAGATCATTGCGGTGTTGAAGGAAGCGGAGGCCGGGTCGAAACCGAAAGACCTCTGTCGGAAGTACGGGATCTCTGACCAGACGCTGTACAACTGGAAAGCGAAGTACGGCGGGATGACGGTGTCGGAAGCCCGGCGGCTGAAGGATCTCGAGCAGGAGAACAGTCGGCTGAAGCGCCTTCTGGCGGAAGCTGAGCTCGACAAGGCAGCCCTGAAGGATCTGCTGGGCCGAAAATGGTAGGCCCGCAAGCACAGCGCCAGGCGGTGGCCGCGCTGATCACGGAACGCCGGTTCGGCGTGACGCGGGCTTGCGGGCTGATCGGGATCTCCAGATCGCTGTATGGCTATCGGAGCCGACGGCCGAGCTGTGCCGGGCTTCGGGAGCGGATCGCCGCGATCGCAGCGCTGAAGCGCCGTTACGGCTATCGGCGGGTCTATACGCGGCTGCGGCGGGATGGGTTGCTACCGGTTTTGATGACACCACCCTCAGCCTGAGGCCATCGAGTTCTCATAGTCGATCGGACTCAGGTATCCCAACGTCGAGTGCCGACGCCGGGGATTGTAAAACCGCTCGATGTAATCGAACACATCCGCTTTGGCCTGATTCCGGGTCTGGTAGTGAGTCCGGTTGGTGCGTTCAATCGTGAGTGTCGAGAAAAAGCTTTCCATAGCGGCGTTATCCCAACAGTCGCCACTGCGACTCATGCTGCAGGTCACACCGTGTTCAGCGAGCAAGTACTGGAACTGTTCGCTGGTGTATTGGCTGCCTTGATCCGAATGATGCAACAACGCACTGGTCGGACCACGTCGCCAGATCGCCATCAGCATGGCATCAGTGACCAGCTGCGCGGTCATCTGTGGGTTCATTGACCAACCGACCACGCGGCGTGAGAACAGGTCGAGCACCACGGCCACGTATAGCCAGCCTTCACCGGTCCACAGGTACGTGAAGTCGGCTGCCCACTTGGCGTTCGGCCTGGCGGCATCGAACTGTCGGTCCAGCAGGTTCGGTGCAATGGCCTGTTCGGGGCGTGGCCCGGTGTCGCTCGGCAAGCGTCGGCGCCGTGGCCGAGCCACGAGCTCAGCCCGCCGCATCAAGCGATGTACCCGGTGGATGCCGCACGGATGGCCCCAGGCGTGCAGATCCCGCCGTACCCGGCGAGCACCATAGGTCCGGTCACTCTCGGCAAAGCTGCTGCGAATCGCTGCCATCAACTGCGTATCGACTTGCGACCGGGTACTCTCCGGCCGCTTCAGCCAGGCATGGAAGCCACCACGCGTTACGTGCAGCGTGGCACACAGCCATGACAGCGGCCAGGTACCCCGATGCCGGGCAATCACCGCGAACTTCACGTCGGCTCCTTGGCGAAGTACCCGATGGTTTTTTTTAGAATATCCCGCTCGGCCTTGGTCCTGGCCAGTTCACGCTTCAGCCGGGCCACTTCGGCATCATCAGCCTTCATCTGCCCACGACCGGGAAACGCCTGCCGCTTGTCTGCTCGGGCTTCCCGCACCCAGCGGCTGACCACATTGCCCTGGATGTCCAAATCCCGCGCCACCTGGGCAGCCGTCATGCCACGCTCCGTGACCAGCTTGACGGCCTCCAGCTTGAAATCCCGGTTGAATACTCGTCGTCCCATACATCACCTCGTTTAGCATCATCGCTCTAAACCCGGTGTCAACGGAACCAGTAGCAACCCAGGAGGGCTGGTCGGTGAACAAGAAGCGCGTCTACCGGCTATATCGTGAGGCGGGGCTCGCGGTGCGACGGCGCAAGCGCAAACGCATCGGCCCGGTCGAACGCCGGCCGTTGCCTAAACCCACGGCACCGAACGTCAGTTGGTCGATGGACTTCATTGCTGATGGACTCGCCGATGGCCGACGGTTCCGTTGTCTCGCCATCGTCGATGACTTCAGCCGGGAGTGCCTGGTGATCGAGGTTAATACCTCGCTGCCGGGCACCCGAGTGGCAGCGGTACTGGACCGGCTGGCCATTGATCGCGGCCTGCCCGAGTCGATCACCGTGGACCATGGGCCGGAGTTCGACGGCAAGGTGCTCGATGAATGGGCATACCGGAATCATGTGCGGCTCGACTTCATCCGGCCGGGCAAGCCGAACGAGAACGCGTACATCGAGAGCTGGAACGGCAAGTTCCGCGACGAGTGCCTGAACGAGCACTGGTTCACCAGCCTGGAGCATGCCCGGACCATCATCGAAGCCTGGCGGCAGGAGTACAACACGGAGCGCACCCACAGCTCGCTCGGCGACATCACTCCGGCGGAGTTCGTCGCAGCGTATCGCCAGCGAACAGCGGAAGCAGTATCTTTAACCGCGGACTCCAACTCGAATCCGTACTAAATCGGGGAGCAGGTCGAGGTCACCGCATGCGGCCTGGTCGAATAGCTGAAGCTGCCGCCCTGATAGTAGTCAGAACGATAGGTCACATTGCCATTGAGGCTGTAGTTGATATTGAAGTTGGTCACCGTATTGCGCGTCGAGTAGTCCAGCCGGTTCAGACCATCGTAAAAGAGCTCCTGCGTGACGGCCGCGATAGCTTGTCGTAGGTCAGGGTGTTCAGGCAGATTGGCGACAAAATTCAGCCCCCCGTATCCCGGTGTTTCTGTTTTTGATTAGTCGCCCTTATCAGAGGCGCCGTCAATGTGAACCAGATTAGCACGGCGACAATGATTCCGCCCCAAAAGCTCACCCACAATATGTAGAACGCCCACGCAACCGTTAAGGTCCCGTCAACATAGTTTGCAATCAAAAAAATCGCGCTCATCGCTATCCATACTGGTAGCGCAACCAAAACCAAGTGTCCTGACAGGGTCGTGCAACACCACTTCAGAACATTCTGACGCGCCATACCATATCCTCCGCCCAGGCGCAGAGCGCTGATGGGTGTTTGAGCTTGCAGGACCAAGTGAAACCGATGCCAGTCGTAGTGATAGCTATAAGCGTTGAGAACATGGACTCTCTGGAAGCCTGGCGGCAGGAGTACAACACGGAGCGCACCCACAGCTCGCTCGGCGACATCACTCCGGCGGAGTTCGTCGCAGCGTATCGCCAGCGAACAGCGGAAGCAGTATCTTTAACCGCGGACTCCAACTCGAATCCGTACTAAATCGGGGAGCAGGTCGCACACGCCACATGGGCATCCACGCCGAGCGGGCGTCTCTCCAGCGGATCCACCATGACGTGGCCTGCCATCATCGCCCCCCTCGCGAGCACGGCCCTGCTGCGACGGGGCAATTCTTGTTCGATCCGGCAACGGTTTGCAAGGTCGGCCACCCCCCCTTCCCCGCCAACGGCCCCACCAACGGCCCCGACACCGCCTCCCACCGCACGCGTCGAACCCCGCCGCGCGCGCCGGCGCCGCTCAGCGCTGGGCGATGGCGTGGCCGGCGTCGCCGAGCGCCTGCGGGCGTTCGACGAACGAGCCCTGCATGAAGTCGACGCCGAGGTCGCGCAGGGTCTCGAAATCCGCCTGCGTCTCGACCTGCTCGGCGATGACCTTGAACCCGAGGATGCGCGCCATGCCCAGCACGGCGGCGACGAGCTGGTGGTTGAGCGTGCCGGGCTTGAGGTTGCGCGTGAAGGGGCCGTCGATCTTGAGGTAATCGATGGCGAGATCGCGCAGCACCATGAATGACCCCGGGCCGCTGCCGAAATCATCGAGGCCGAACTGGCAGCCCATGCCGCGCAACACCGCGATGAAGCGCTTGGCCTGGTCGACGCGCTCCATGATGGGCCGTTCACCGATCTCGAAACAGATGCGATTCGCGGCCACCTGGCTGTGGTCGAGGCATTCGACCACGAACTCGAGGAATCCGTCCTCGGCCAGCGACTGGGCCGACAGGTTGATCATGCAACTGCGCTCGTCGGGCAGGCGGATGGCGTTCTGCCCGAGGGCGGCCAGCGTCGCCTGGATCACCCAGCGGTCGATGGCCGGCATCAGCTGGTAGCGTTCGGCGGCGGGGATGAACTGGCGTGGCTGCACGAGGCGGTGTTCGTCATCGTACATGCGCACGAGGACCTCGAAGGCCGGTCCCTGGCGGACATGCCCGCTGCTCGAGATGATCGGCTGGGTATGGATCTCGAAGCGGTTGTCGCGCAACGCGGCCTGCAACTGCTGCAGCCAGTGGATGTCGCCGCGCTGGCGCGCCGAAACCTCATCACGCACCGAGTAGACGTGGACCCGGCCGCGACCCTGCTGCTTGGCGACGTAACATGCGGAGTCGGCGGCCTCGAGGACCTCCTTCTGCGTGCCACTGTCGCGCCCGACCTCGACCAGCCCGATGCTGATGCCGACGGAGAAGACGCGGTCCTGCCAGGTGAAGCGGTACCTGGCGACGGCATTGCAGACGTCATCGGCAATCTGGCGCGCCTTGTCGAGCGGACAGCGCGTCAGCAGCACGGCGAATTCGTCGCCGCCCAGCCGGCCGACGACGTCCGAGTCGCGGACCTCCTCGCGGATGAGCCTGGCGATCTCGCGCAGCATGTTGTCGCCGGCAATGTGGCCGCAGGTGTCGTTGACGGCCTTGAAGCGGTCGAGGTCCATGAAGCAGACGATATGGCTCGTCCCTTCGTCGCGCGCCATGGTCATCGCCTCGTCGAGGCGACGCTCGAACTCGGCGCGGTTGACCAGCCCGGTGAGGGCATCGTGGGACGCCTGGTAGGAAATGCGCCGCGTCAGCCCGCGCATCTCGGTGACGTCGTGCATGATGACCACTGCGCCGGCGATGATGTCGCCCTCGCCGATGATCGGCGACGCCGTCAGCTCGATGGACAACTCGCGCGTGCCGTCGGCCCCGATCATCAGCGCACGCCGCCCGAGGCCGACGCGCCGGCGCTCCGCGAGGCAACGCGCCACCGGGTCACCGAGATCGCGGCGGTCGGCCTCGTCGACCAGCTTGACGACATCGACCAGGCGGCGCCCCGCGAGGTGCTCGCGGTCGCTTCCGATCAACGCCTCGGCGGCGCCGTTGAGGTAATCGATGGCACCTTCCATGTCGGTGGTGAGCACGCCCTCGCCGATCGACTCGAGCGTGATCCGGGCCTGCAGCTTGCCGCGCCCGAGGCTCGCCTCGATGCGCTTCCGGTGGCTGACGTCGCGGGCGATCGACAGCACGGCCTTCTGGCCGCGGTAATCGATCGCCGTGGCGGCCACCTCGGCCCACAGGCCGCTTTCGTCGGCGGAGATCAGCTGGACCTCGTAACGCTCGGGCACCGGCTCGCCGGTCAGCCGGCCGGCGATGTTCTTGCGCGTCATGGCCCGGTAGGCCGGCCGCACGAGGTCGGTGACGGGCCGGCCGGCGAGCTGCTCGGCCGTGACGCCGAGCAGGGCCGCGGCGGCCGTGTTGGCGAAGATGACCCGCTCGCGGTGCACGAGGACCACCTCGGGCATGGTGTTGGCAAGGTCCTGGAACAGCGCCTCGCGCTGGCGCATCTGCCGGTCGCGTGCGCCCAGCGCATCGAAGAGCCGGTTGATGCTCTCGCCCAGTTCGCCGACCGCTGCCGGCGGATCATCCGCGAGGCTGACGCGCTTGCCGAACTCGGCGGCCTCGGCCACCTCGGCGACCTCGCGGTTCAGTTCATCGAGGCTGCGGGCATAGCGCCGCCACTGCCGCCGCGCCCACAGGGCGAAGGTCCCGACCAGCAGGAGGCCGGCGAACAGCAGGGTCGGCAACAGCCAGGTCTCGATCATCTGATGGCGGGCGACTGGGGTCCGGAGGGGCCACCGGGTTCCCGCAACCCTGACCATCGGGCGCGGGGCACGGGTCATGGCACGGGGCGCCGGCCCTTGCCGCCTGCCCGTCCGGATTTATTGTTGCGGGCCCTGCCCGTCGGGCAGATGGCCTCCAGGATTCCGGCGTGGCCAGCGGTCGCCTGAAGGATAGCCCATGGCCAAGTGCCGCAGCCTGAAGATTCACCATAATGTTTAAGCCATAATGGCTTCGGCGGCCGCTTGTGCACGCCCGGCAAACTACTTACCCTTGGACCCCTTCTATGGATACCCGCACCGAAACCGCGCGCACGCAGATGATCAGGCAGCAGGTGCGGGCATGGGACGTGCTCGACCCGGTCGTCCTCGACACCCTCGCCAACGTGCCCCGCGAGCATTTCGTGCCGGCGGCCTTCCGTGCGCTGGCCTTCGCCGATGTCGCCATTCCGCTCGGTCACGGTCAGGTCATGATGACCCCGCAGGTCGAGGGGCACTTGTTGCAGGCGCTTGCGCCCGGCCCCGCGGACACCGTGCTCGAGGTCGGCACCGGCAGCGGCTTCGTCACCGCCTGCCTCGCCACCCTCGGCGGCCGTGTCCACAGCCTCGAGATCATCGATGACCTCGCCGGCCGCGCCCGGCACGCCGTGTCGACGGCGGGCCATGGCAACGTCGAGATCACGGTCGCGGACGCCTTCGACCATCGCCCCGCAGCGCCCTACGACGCCATCGCCATCACCGGGTCGCTGCCGCGCCACGATGCGCGCTTCGAGCAGATGCTCGGCATCGGCGGGCGGCTCTTCGTCATCATCGGCGAGGCGCCGTTGATGCAGGCGTGGCGGGTCACACGCCGGAGCGAGGGCGATTTCGAGCGTCGCATGCTCTTCAGCACCCAGGTGCCGCCCCTGATCAACGCCACCAGGCCCGACCACTTCCGCTTCTAGACCCACGGCTCCAGGCCCGACCCGCACAAGGCATACCGCACCATGAGAATGTCAGCAAGACTCCTGCCTGCCGCGGCGCTGCTGCTGTCCGTGGCCGTCCCCGCCGCCGGGCTCGTCGATGTGTTCGAACTTGCCCTCATCAGCGACCCGCAGATCCGCGAGGCAGAGGCCAACCAGGCCGCCGCCGCCGCGGGCAAGCCGGTGGCCCGCGGCGCCCTGCTGCCACAGGTCAGCGGTCGCGCCAACTTCGCGAGGACCACCGCCGACGGCGAGACCAGCACGTTCTTCGGCAACGCCCAGGTGACGCGCACTGTCGATTCACGCGATACGGATGCAAAGAACTGGTCGATCGAGCTGCGCCAGAGCGTCTTCCGCTGGGACCAGTGGGTGCGCCTGGACCAGGCCAGCAAGCAGGCCGCACAGGCGGATGTCAATTACCAGTCGGCGATGCAGGATCTCATCGTGCGCGTGGCCGACGCCTACTTCAACGTCCTCGCCGCGGCCGATGCGCTCGCCTCCGAACAGGGCGCCAAAGAGGCGATCGGCCGGCAACTCGAGCAGGCGCAAAAGCGCTTCGAGGTCGGCCTGATCGCCATCACCGACGTGCAGGAGGCGCAGGCGGCCTTCGACCAGGCGGTCGCGGCCGAGATCCTCGCCACGCGGGTACTGGCCAACCGCAAGGAGTCGCTGCGCGCCATCATCGACGATTTCCCGCCCGAACTGCGCCGGCCGGGCAGCGACATGCCGCTCATATCGCCCGACCCGGCCGATGCCGAGCAGTGGGTCGACCTCGCCATGACGCAGAACCGCCAGCTGATCGCCACGCAGATCGGCGTGGCCATCACCCGCGACGACGTGCGCATCGCCCGCACCGGCCACTACCCGACGATCGATCTGGTGGCCACCCACTCGGAGACCGACAACGAAGGCTTTTCACGCAATTTCAACACGCTGACCTCGACCGTCGATCGCAACCCGACCTCCACCGACCTCGACAACGACTCGGTTTCCCTGCAGATCTCGGTGCCACTGTTCAGCGGCGGCAGCACCACGGCGCGCACGCGCCAGGCCGTCCAGTTGCACCGTGCCTCGCGCGAACGGCTCGAAAGCGTGGTGCGCGAAACCGAGCGGCAGACCCGCGACACCTATCTCGGTGTCATCTCGGACATCTCCCGCGTCAGGGCGCTCCGGCAGGGCATGGAATCGGCGCGCACGGCGCTCAAGGCCACCGAAGCCGGCTACGAGGTCGGCACGCGCACGACGGTCGACGTGCTCGACGCACGACGCGCCCTGCTGCTCGCCGAAACCAACTACCTGCGCAGCCGCTATGACTATCTGCTCAACAGCCTGCGGCTGAAACTCGCCGCCGGCACGCTGACCACCGACGACCTGGCGGCCATCGATGCGCTGCTGACGGAAGGGCCGCAGGGCGGCTGACACGGCGGCACGCGGTGACAGTGCCCCGGCGGCCCGCTGAAGGCTGCCGGTGCGGTCGCAGGCAGCGGGCAAACGGCGTTTCCGGTGGTCTGCTAGTCGATCATCGGCCCGATCAGGGCCAGCAGGCGGTCCAGCGCGCCCCGGCCGACGGTCAGCGTGTCGAGACCCAGCCGGGAACGCGTGCGCCTCGTCGCCTCGTCGCCAAGCAGGCGCCTGACGGCGGCAGCCAGCCCCTCGGCCCCTTCGACGATCTCCACCGCCCCGCATTCGATGAGCAGGCCGGCGATATCCGCCGCATTGTCGTTGCAGGGACCGGCCACCACCGGTACGCCGAGCGCCACGGGTTCCAGCATGTTGTGGCCACCCACGGCAACGAGACTGCCACCGACGAAGGCGACATCCGCCGCGGCATAGAACACCAGCAGTTCGCCCATGGTGTCACCGAGGAAGACTTCGACGCCGGCGTCGGCACGCAGCCCGCTGCTCCGCGTGACGAAGCCAAAGGGTGCTGCATCGATCAGTGCGGCGACCGCCGCGAAGCGTTCCGGGTGGCGCGGGACGAGCAGCAGCAGCGCATCCGGTATGGCCTCGAGCACCCGGCGGTGCGCGGCCAGCACCATCGCCTCCTCGCCATCATGGGTGCTGGCGGCGATCCACACTGGCCGGCCGGCCGCATGGTGCTGCCGCAGCCGTTCGCCCTGCCGGGCCACATCCTCGGGCAGATCGAAGTCGAACTTCAGGTTGCCGGTCACGTGGGTCCGCGCCGGGCTGGCCCCCAGGGAGATGAAGCGCCCGGCATCCGCTTCACTCTGGGCGGCGATGACGATGCCATTGGCCAGCGTGTCGCGAAACAGCGGCACCAGCCGGCGGTAGCGGCGCAGCGAGCGCGCCGAGATGCGCGCGCTGGCCAGCACCAGCGGCACGTTGCGCCGCCCGCACTCGTGATAGAGGCCGGGCCAGATTTCGGTCTCCATGATGATGGCCAGTCGCGGGCGGATGCGATCGAAGAAGCGCCGGACGGCGGACGGCAGGTCATAGGGCACGTAGACATGCGTGACGGCATCGCCGAATACGGCACGCACGCGTGCCGAGCCCGTCGGCGTCATCGTCGTCACCACCAGCGGTACGTCGGGGTAGCGCTCCAGCAGGGCGCGGACCAGCGGCACGGCGGCCTGGACCTCGCCGACGGAAACCGCATGCAGCCATACCGGGCGACCGGCAGGCTGCGGCAGGCCAAGGCCGAAGCGCTCGCCGATGCGCTGGCGGTAGCCGGGGACGCGGCGCCCGCGCCAGTACAGATGGATGAGCAACAGCGGCGCCACCAGCCATGTCAGCGCCATGTAGGCGGCGCGCAGGCCGTGCGCGAGACCGAAACGCTTCATCAACGCGGCGGGCGGCGGATCGCGTCGATCATGGCCGTGGTGGAGCGCCCCGCATGGAATGACAGGACCTCGACCGTGCCACCATGGGCGAGCACCGCCCGGCCACCGGCGATGTCCTCGGCACGATAATCACCGCCCTTGACCAGCACGTCGGGCAGGACCTCGGTGACGAGCGCCTCGGGGGTATCCTCGGAAAAAGGCACGACCCAGTCGACGGCGGCGAGTCCGGCGAGCACGGCCATGCGATCGGCGAGCGGATTGACGGGCCGGCCGTCACCCTTGAGGCGGCGCACGGAATCATCATCGTTGACGGCGACGAGCAGCCGGTCACCCCGCAACTTGGCTTCCTCGAGGTAGGCCACGTGCCCGGCGTGGAGGATGTCGAAGCAGCCGTTGGTCATGACCACGCGTTCGCCCCGCCGGCGGGCCTCGGCCGCCACCGCGGCAGCCTCCGCACGCACCAGCAGGCCCCGCCCGCCCTGGCCGTGTTCATGGAGCGCCAGGCGCAGTTCGGACGGGGTGACGGTGGCCACACCGATCTTGCCGACAACGAGGCCGGCGGCGAGGTTGGCCAGCGCCACGGCGTCGTTCAGGGCGGCGCCGGCCCCCAGGGCGGCGGCCAGCGTGGCGATGACCGTATCCCCCGCGCCGGTGACGTCGAAGACCTGACGGGCGCGTGCGGGAAGAAAGGCCGGTTCGTCGCCCGCCGGCACGACCATCATGCCGCGCTCGCCGAGCGTCACGACGAGCGCCTCGAGGTCGAGGTCGGCGCACAGCGCGACGCCGCGGCGTACCAGGTCGGCATCATCGGCGGCCGGGCCGGTGACGGCCTCGAACTCGCCGAGGTTGGGGGTCAGTACGCCTGCCCCCCGGTAGCGGGTGAAGTCACTGCCCTTGGGGTCGACGAGGGTCCGCACGCCGACCTCGCGGCACAGGCGGATGAGGCGCGCGACATCGCCGAGCGTGCCCTTGGCATAGTCCGAGAAAACGCACACGGCGCTGCCCGGCAGTCGGGCGCGCACGGCATCTTCGAGGGCGGCGCAATCGCTGGTGGTGAAGTGGTCTTCGCGGTCAAGGCGGATCAGCTGCTGGTTACGGCTCAGCACGCGCAGCTTGGTGATCGTCGGCCTTGCCGCGGCACGGGCCAGGCAGGTGTCGACACCCGCCCCGGCCAGCAGCACCTCGAGCGCATTGCCATTGGCGTCATCACCGATGATCCCGGCCAGCGTCGCCCGCGCACCCAGCGCCGCGAGGTTGACGGCCACGTTGGCCGCGCCACCGGCACGCGACTCGGCCCCCGTGACCCGGACCACCGGGACCGGCGCTTCGGGGGATATCCGCGAGGTCGGGCCGAACCAATAGTCGTCGAGCATGGCATCGCCGACGACGAGCACCTTGGCCGACGTGAAGTCAGGAACGCTGAGCATGTGGGTATCAACCGACGTCGGGTTGCAGGCAGCCGGTCAGCCGCACTTGGAGTAACCGCACTCCAGGCAGGTCATGCAGCCGTCCATCAGTACCAGTTTGGGCCGGTAGCATTCCGGGCACTGCTGCCCCCCGGGCACTGCCTCGTCCTGGGCGAAGGCATCCTTCTGCCGGTGCTGTTCCTCGTACTCGCGACGCTTCTGCTCGACCAGACGGCGCTTGTGCTCGTCCATGGTGTTCGGCGGCAGCAAACCGATGAACTGCAGGTGCTTTTCGATGATGTGGCCCAGTTCGGCGATGATCGATGGCATGAACACACCGCCCGGCTGCCAGTAGCCACCGCGCGGGTCGAACACCGCCTTGAGTTCGTCGACCATGAAGGTGACGTCGCCGCCCTTGCGGAATACCGCCGACATGAGCCGGGTCAGCGCGACGATCCACTGGTAATGATCGAGATTCTTCGAGTTGATGAAGATCTCGAAAGGCCGTCGCTGCTCATGCTCCGTGCCGGGGTTGAGGATGAGGTCGTTGATGGTGACGTACATGGCGTGGTCGGAAACCGGCGTCTTGACCTTGTAGGTCGAGCCCTGGAGCATTTCCGGACGCTCGAGTTTCTCGTGCATGCGGACCACGTTGCCCTCGGCGGAGAAGCGCCGCTGGGCCGCCTCGGGCTTGCGCGCCGCGGCGTTCTTGTCCTCGGCGCCCTCGACACGGTAGCCGATGATTTTCTTTTCTATGGTGACCTTGGCCATGATTCGCGATCCCTTCGGCCCGCCACGGGGCCGCAATATGCTCAGAACTTGCCGTAGTAGCCCTCCTTGAGGGCATCGAACAGGTTGGCGGCCGTGTGCATCTCACCGTCGTACTCGACCTCTTCGTCACCGCGCAACGTGATCTCGGAGCCGTCATCGAGGACGAAAGTGTAGCGGGTGTTCTGCAGATCCTGCTCCTTGACGAGCACGCCCTGGAACGCCTCCGGGTTGAAGCGGAAGGTGGTGCAGCCCTTGAGCCCGGCGTCATAGGCGTGCATGTAGATGTTCTTGAAATCCTCGTAGGGGAAGTCGGTCGGCACGTTGGCGGTCTTGGAAATGGAGGAATCGATCCACTTCTGTGCCGCCGCCTGGATGTTGACGTGCTCGTGCGGCGTGATGTCGTCGGCCGTGATGAAGTAATCCGGCAGGCGGTCTTCGGCCCGCGTGGCATCCGGCCGGGCCGAGGCATTGACCAGCCGGCGGTAGGCGAGCAGTTCGAAGGACAGCACCTCGACCTTTTCCTTGGTCTTCTTCTGCTCGCGGATCACGTTGCGGTAATAGTGGTGAGCGAAGCTCGGCTCGATGCCGTTGCTGGCGTTGTTGGCCAGCGACAGGGAGATCGTGCCGGTGGGCGCAATCGACGTATGGTGGGTAAAACGGGCGCCGACCCGCTCGAGTTCCTTGACCAGCTCCGGGGCCACCTCGGCGACCCGCTGCATGTAGCGGCTGTAACGGGCATGCAGGATGCGCCCCGGCACGCGGTCACCGGCCTTCCAGCCATCACGGGCCATCTCCGGCCGGCGGCGCAACATCGCCGGCGTGACGGTGAACTCCTGGCGCATGATCGGCGCCGGCCCGCGCTCGCGGGCCAGTTCAAGCGCAACCTCCCAGCCGACCAGGGCCATCTCCCGCGCCACGTCCTCGGTGAACTGCACCGACTCGGGGCTGCCATAGCGCATGCGCAACAAGGCCAGTGTGGAACCGAGCCCGAGGAATCCCATGCCATGGCGGCGCTTGTGCATGATCTCGTGGCGCTGCTGGTCGAGCGGCAGGCCGTTGATCTCGACGACGTTGTCGAGCATGCGGGTGAAGATCCGCACCACCTTGCGGAACTGATCCCAGTCGAAGCGCACGCCGTCACCAAACGGTTCGATGACGAACTTGGTCAGGTTGACCGAGCCCAGCAGGCAGGACCCATAGGGTGGCAGGGGCTGTTCGCCGCACGGGTTGGTGGCGCGGATGGTCTCGGCGAACCAGTTGTTGTTCATCTCGTTGACCCGGTCGATGAGGATGAAACCGGGTTCGGCGAAATCGTAGGTCGACGACAGGATGGTGTCCCACAGCCGCCGCGCCGGCAGCCGCTTGTAGATGCGGCAGGCCACCTCGCCGCGGTCGTTGGTGACATAGCCCGCGGTGCCCGGCCAGTCGCGCCACAGCACGCGTGTGGTGTCGTCGAGGTCGATGTCCTCCTGCTCGACCTGGCGGCGGTCGAGCGGAAAGGCCAGCGCCCAGTCGCGGTCATCACGCACGGCGCGCATGAACTCGTCGGTGACCAGCAGCGAGAGGTTGAACTGACGCAGCCGGCCGTTCTCGCGCTTGGCGCGAATGAACTCGAAGACATCCGGGTGACCGACGTCAAAGGTGCCCATCTGCGCACCCCGGCGGCCACCCGCCGACGACACGGTGAAGCACATCTTGTCGTAGATATCCATGAAGGACATCGGCCCGGACGTGTGGGCGCCGGCGCCGGACACGTAGGCACCCTTCGGCCGCAGCGTCGAGAACTCATAGCCGATGCCACACCCCGCCTTGAGCGTCAGCCCGGCTTCATGCAGCTTGGTGAGGATGTCCTGCATCGAGTCGCCGACGATGCCGGAAACCGTACAGTTGATCGTCGAGGTGGCCGGCTTGTGGTCGAGCGCACCGGCGTTGGAGATGATGCGCCCGGCCGGGATCGCCCCCCGCCGCAGGGCCCAGAGGAACTGCTCGTACCACTTTTCGCGGTCGTGCGGCTGTTCGGTGTCGGCCAGCGCACGGGCGACCCGCTGGTAGGTGTCATCCATGGTTTCATCGATGACCTGGCCGTTCTTGGTCTTGAGGCGATATTTCTTGTCCCAGATATCCAGGGAAGCGTCCTGGAAGTCGATGGTCGCCGGCGCCATCGCGTCGCCGCTATAACGTGCTGTTTTCATTTTGCCCCGCTGCCGTATGTTGCCCGGGTCCACGCGTCGCGGACCCCTGGATCCCCCGGAAAAAGACCGCCCCGCCTGGGCCCCGGAACACCCGACCGGGGACAGGGCTCAACACAATATGTTGTGTCTGGGCGATGGAAGATTAGGTCTGCCCGGTGGGCCTGTCAACCGCCATCAGAAAAATAATTGACATATAAATAGTCTATATTTTTCATATTGTTATAAAAATAATGACGACGATTACCGGGTCCGGGAAATTGCAACTTTTCGACCGGCGGCGGGATCCGGCCCGCCACAATATATGGGATACCGTTCATCCCCTGCCCATGCACCGCTTATGCACAGGCTATCCCCCGTCGTGCCCCTGCCGGCGCGTCGATGGGACCCACGCGGGACGCAAGCCGCCCGCGAATTCCGCGCACAGGCGGCCCGGCGCCAGCGTCCGGACAAAATCGCTATCATGCCGTCGCTGGCCGGATGCGTGCCCACGAGAACCTTGAACAGGAACCGAGATACCCATGAAACGCACTGCCCTTGCCCTGTTGCTGCTCCCCGGACTGGCATTTGCCCAACTGCCCGCCAAGGTCGGCGGGGACGACGTCCCCAGCCTGGCACCGCTCGTCAAGGAGGTCGCGCCGGCGGTCGTCAGCATCGCCACGCGCGGTACGGTCACGGCGCCCCCCAACCCCTTGATGGATGACCCCTTTTTCCGACGTTTTTTCGGTTTCCCCGAACAACGCGAGCGGCGCCGCGAAGTGCAGAGTGCCGGATCGGGCGTGATCGTCGATGCCGGCAAGGGCTACATCCTCACCAACCATCATGTGGTCGCCAACGCGGAAAAAATCGAGGTCGTGCTCATCGACAACCGCAACCTGCAGGCCAAGGTCGTCGGCTCGGACGCCGGCACCGACATCGCCGTGCTCCAGGTCGAAAACGCGGAGAACCTGACGCAGATGCGCATCGGCAACTCGAATTCGGCCCAGGTCGGTGATTTCGTGCTGGCGATCGGCAACCCCTTCGGACTGCAGCACACCGTCACTTCGGGGATCATCAGCGCGCTGGGACGCAGCGGCATCACGCGCGATGGCTATGAGGATTTCATCCAGACGGATGCTTCCATCAACCCCGGCAACTCGGGTGGCGCGCTGGTCAACCTGAAGGGCGAGCTCATCGGCATCAACTCGGCGATCTTCAGCAACAGCGGCGGCAACATCGGCATCGGCTTCGCCATACCGACCAACATCGCCAAGGCCATCATGGGCCAGATCATCGAGTACGGCGAAGTCAAGCGTGGCCTGCTTGGCGTCAGCATTTCGGACTTCAATGCGGAAACCGCCAAGGCACTGGGCATCGAGGTCACCGACGAGGGTGCGCTGGTGCAGGAAGTGGTCGGTGACTCGGCCGCCGCCAAGGCCGGCGTCGAGGTCGGTGACGTGATCGTCGCCATCGATGGCCAGCGCATCAAGAGCGCCACCGAATTGCGCAACACCATCGGCCTCAAGCGCAGTGGCGAGAAGGTCCGCGTCGATGTCATTCGCGACGGCAAGCGCCGCCAGTTCACCGCCACGCTGAGCGAGGTCGCGGCGGCGGCCAGCACCGAGGGCGAGGACTTCCATCCGGCCTTTGCCGGCGCCCGCTTTGCCAACCATCAGGATGCCGCCGGCAATGGCGCCGCCGTGCTCATCGAGTCCGTGGCCCCGGGCAGCCCCGCGGCACAGGTTGGCCTGCGCACCAACGACATCATCATCTCGATCAACCGCGTGCGCATACGCAACGTACAGGAACTCCGCCAGGTGACCTCGCAGCAAAACCTCATGATCCTGAGCATCCGGCGCGGCAACGCCAACCTGTTGCTGCAGATCCGCTAGCCCGCCGGCGTCATGGCCGCCGGCGGCATTTCGACATCCGCCGGCGGCCAGCCCCCGGGGATGCAGATCTACCTCGTGGGAGGCGCGGTGCGCGACCGGCTGCTGGGCCTGCCGGTCACCGAGCGCGACTGGGTGGTGGTCGGAGGCAGCGAGGCGGCGATGGCGGCGCTGGGTTACCCGCGCGTCGGCCGGCATTTCCCCGTGTTCATCCATCCACAGACCGGCGAGGAATACGCGCTGGCGCGGACCGAGCGCAAGACCGGGCCGGGCTACCACGGCTTCACGTTCCACGCCGATGCCCACGTCAGCCTGGAGGATGACCTCAGGCGCCGCGACCTGACCATCAATGCCATGGCCGAAGATGCGCAGGGCACGGTCATCGACCCCTGGGGCGGCCGTCGCCACCTCGAACAGCGTCTGCTCCACCATGTTTCGGACGCCTTCCGCGAGGACCCGGTACGGATCCTGCGCGTGGCGCGGTTCGCCGCACGCTTCCACGATCTCGGCTTCCGTGTCGCCCCCGAAACGATGGCGCTGATGTCAGGCATGGTGGCGGCGGGGGAAGCAGCAGCCCTGGTCGCCGAGCGGGTCTGGCAGGAAACGGAAAAGGCGCTGGCTGGCGCGCACCCGGAAGTCTATTTCCTGACCCTGCGCGAGTGCGGTGCGCTGGCCGTGGTCTTTCCCGAGGTCGACGCGCTGTTCGGTGTGCCGCAGCCCGTCCGCTGGCACCCCGAGGTGGATTCAGGCATCCATGTCATGCTGGCCCTCGAGGCCAGCGCGACGATCAGCGCCGACCCGGCCGTGCGCTTCGCCGTGCTGACCCACGACCTCGGCAAGGGCACCACCCCTTCTTCCGAACTGCCACGCCACATCGGCCACGAGCAGCGCAGCGTGGCGCTCGTCGAGACACTGTGCGCGCGACTGGGGGTACCGAACCGCTTCCGCGATCTCGCCATCGGCGTGGCGCGCCATCACGGCCACTTCAACCGCGCGCTGGAACTCCGGCCATCGACCGTCCTCAGGTTGCTGGAGGGGCTCGACGCCTTCCGCCGTCCGGCGCGCTTTGTCGGCTTCCTCGATGCCTGCGAGGCCGACGTGCGCGGCCGGCAACTGCCGGTTGCCGAGGCCGCCGACTGCGCGCCGCGGACCTACCTGCTCGCCTGCCGGGAGGCGGCGGCGGCCGTCGACGCCGGCACCTTCGTCGCCAGGGGTCTGGCGGGCGCGGCCATCGGCCAGGCGATGCATCGCGCGCGGCTGGCCGCGATCGGCGAAGTGCGCCGCCGCTGTGACGGGCACGGGCCGTGAAGCCGGTTTTTACAGCAGGACGACGATCAGGGCCGCGAGCAGCAGCCGATAGACCGTGAACGGCAGCATGCCCATCCGTTCGACGACCCGCAGCAGCACAGAGATGCAGAAGTAGGCGGTGATCGTCGCCACGCAGACGCCGATGCCGATGACCAGCCACTCGACGGGGGCTTCGGAGGTCAGCAGGTTGAACCCCTCGTAGAGGGAGGCGAGAAGGATGACCGGGATCGACATCAGGAAGGAGAAGCGCGTTGCGGCGTGGCGCGACAAGCCGAGCAGCAGCGCCGCGGTGATCGTCACCCCGGAGCGCGAGGTCCCCGGCACGATGGCCAGCGCCTGGGCACAGCCGATGAGCAGCGCGACCGGCAGCGTGATGCGGCGTTCGTCGGCGAGCGCGCCGCGACGGCTGTCGGCCCACCACAGCAGCAGGCCGAAGCCCGCCAGGTTGACCGCGACGAGCTGCGGCGAGCGGAAGGACGTCTCGGCGATGTCGGCGAGCAGCAGGCCGGCGAGGCCCGCCGGCAGGGTCGCGAGGGCCACCGCCCAGCCGAGGCGCGCATCGTGGGGGTCATGGGGCCGGCCGCCGAGCGCCGCCAGGCAGGCCAGCGGCACCGCGACCGTCTCGCGGCGGAAATAGGCCATCACCGCCACCAGCGTACCGAAATGCAGCGCCACGTCGAAGGCCAGCCCCTGGTCCTGCCAGCCGAGGAATCGCGGCAGCAGGATCAGGTGCCCCGAACTCGATATCGGCCAGAACTCGGAAAGCCCCTGCACGATGGCAAGGAGGATGGCTGAACCCAGATCCACGGTGGTGCCCGGCAAGACGGAAAGGCCGCCACACTACCCGAAAGCGACACCCACGCAACAGGTCGCGCTTCACCTTCCGCTCACAGCGAGTGGCTCAGGTCGCGGAGCAGGTAATCGCCGGGCGGCGTGTAGCCGCCGGCACCGAGCAGCATGACCTTGAAGGCCTCGCCCATGGCCCCGGGCAGCAGCAGCTGGCGCGCCTCGTGCGCCAGCGCCGCCGCGGCGACCCCCTGCCTGGGCAACCCGGCCCAGACGCGCTCGAGGTGCGGACCGGACAGGAAATGTGCCTGGCTGCCGTAGCCCTCGAGCGCCAGGCCAGCGCCGGCCGCAGCACGGGCCACCGCCGTGAAGTCCACCCAGGCGCTGATGTCCTGCAGGCCGGGGAGGAAAAACGGGTCATCGTGAAAGCGCTGGCGGTAATGACAGGCCAGCGTGCCCCGCGAGCGCTCGGGGTGGTAGTACTCGCGCCGCGGGTGGCCATAGTCGATGAACACCATCAGGCCGGTGTCGATCATCGCCGCCAGTCCGGCCAGCCAGTCCTCCAGTTGCAGGTTGATTTCCGACTCGTAGCCCGTGGGCAGCGGCTGCCCGAGGTCGGCTTCGATGGCGCGAACCGCGGCCTCCAGCGCCGCCGGCGCCGGCCGTGTAGCCCAGCGCAGACCACCGGGACCGCCGCACACGCCCAGCGCGTCGACGCCGTCGCTGCGCCGGCGGAACCGCGCCACCGGCAATGCATCGAGCACCTCGTTGGCGATGAGGAGGCCCGACAGCGGGGCCTGCGGCAGGCCATCGAGCCACTCCACCCGCCCGAGCGATCCAGGGACACGCGCCGCCAGTGCCCGTTGCTGGCGGTGGCGCAGGTCGGCGCTCGGCTCGAGGATCACATAGCGCTGGATGGCGGCACCCGCCGGGCCCTCGAGCAGCGCCGCCGCCAGCGCACCGGTGCCGGCGCCGGCCTCGATGATGACGCTGCCGCCGAGGTCTTCCAGCACTTCGGCACAGATCGCCGAGAGGACCGCACCGAACAACCCGCCGATCTCCGGGGCGGTGACGAAATCGCCCGCGGCGCCGAACTTGCGGCTGCCGGCACTGTAGTAGCCCAACCCCGGCGCATACAGCGCGAGGTTCATGTACTCGGCGAAATCGATCCAGCCGCCAGCGGCAGCGATACGCGCCTCGATGTGCGCGCACAGCCGCTCGCTGTGAGCAAGCGCATCGGCACCGGGCGCCGGGAGGTGGGGGGTCTTTACCATGGTGTAATCTTAGCGCCCGTCCACCGCCTGCCGCCGGGCGCCGCACCTGGGACCCAGACACGATGATCGACTCCTGCACGCTCGAGGGGAAATGGGCGCTGGTCACCGGCAGTGCGCGACGCGTCGGTGCGGAGATCGCCCGCACGCTCCACGGGGCCGGCGCCAACGTCGTCATCCACTACCGTGCATCGGCCGATGACGCCCAGGCGCTCGCCGCGGCACTCTGCGCGCAACGGCCCGGATCGGCCATCGCGGTGCGGGCGGACCTCCTGCAGACCGGGGCCCTCGACCGCTTCGTCGGTGACGTCGTTGCACGCACGGGGCGCCTCGACGTGCTGGTCAACAATGCGTCGAGCTTCTACCCCACGGCACTGGGGCAGGTCACCGAGGACCAATGGCAGGACCTCATCGGCACCAACCTCAAGGTGCCGCTGTTCCTGGCCCAGGCGGCACTGCCCCACCTGAGGGCCACGCGTGGCGTGATCATCAACCTCGCCGATATCCACGCCATGCGCCCGCTGCGCGACCACCCCGTCTACGGTGCCGCCAAGGCCGGGCTGGCCTTCCTGACCCGCGCGCTGGCCCGCGACCTCGCGCCGGAGATCCGCGTCAATGCGGTCGCCCCCGGGGCGGTGCTGTGGCCCGACGAGGGCATCGCCGAGCGCACCCAGGCCTCGATACTGCGCCAGATTCCCCTCGGCCGCGCCGGCACCCCGGCGGACATCGCCGGCTGCATCCTCTATCTGGTGCGCGACGCACATTACGTCACGGGGCAGGTCATCCCCGTCGACGGCGGACGCAGCGCCGGCTGGTAGGCGGCGGCGTTCAGCCCGAACGCAACTCGCAACGCGTCATCGGCTGGCTGTGCCGATCGAAAGCCGACCACATCTCGCCGATGGTGACGTCGTGGACCGGGTGGACCAGGTCAGCCGCCAGTTCCGCCAACGGGCCGAGGACGAAACCGTAGCGGTCGATGTCGGGGTGGGGAAGGCGCTGGCGCCCGACTTGCAGTTGCTGCCCGCCGTACCACAACAGGTCGAGGTCGAGCGTGCGCGAGGCATAACGTTGGGCGCCGCGCCGGCGCCCCGCCAGCCGATGGAGACGCTCCAATTCGTCGATGATCCCTGCGGCAGTCATGTCGGTGACGAAACCGATCACGAGATTGACGAATGCCGGTCCATCGAAACCGACGGCCGCGCTGCGCACGGCGCCGGACACCGCAACCGGTCCGAAGGTTTTGTCCAGTTCCCGACAGGCCATCCGCAGGTGGCGGACGGGCTCGATGTTGCTGCCGGCGCTGACATAGACCTCCACCACGGGCTGCGGCCAGGCCCGCGGCGGGGCGGTGGCCAGCGGTGGCGAAATCCTCACGGGCGCGCACCCCGCTCGATGACCACGCCCACGTCACGGGCGCCGCGGATCGCCAGCGGCTTGTGGATCGCCACCCGGACCCATGGCACACCGAATTCGTCGATGACGATACGCGCCACCTGCTCGGCCATGGCCTCGATGAGCGCGAAGCCCGAGGCCTCGACGAAGGCCGTGATGCGCTTGGCCACCGCCTTGTAGTTCAGGGTGTCGTCGATGCAGTCGCTGGACGCCGCCTTGCGGATGTCGGCGGCCATATCGAGATCGATGCTGACCATCTGGGGCATGCGCCGCTCCCACGCCCAGATGCCGACGATGGTCCTGATGCGCAGGTCGCGCAGGAAGATGGTGTCCATGAAGTCGCTCATGCTCCTGTCTCCATGCCGGCCAGTTCCTCGAGCGACCAGCGCGGACGGGCGACGACCTCGAGGTCCCCGGGCCCGCGACCCGGACGATAGCGCAGGCTGCCGGCGAGGGCGATCATCGCCCCGTTATCGGTGCAGAAGTCGATGCGCGGGTAGTACACACGGGCACCGATATCTCCTGCCGCTTCGCGCAGCCGCTCGCGCAACAGGGCGTTGGCACCAACCCCCCCCGATACGACGAGCCTCTTGAGCCCCGTGCGATGCAGGGCCGACACAGCCTTGCCCACCAGCGAATCGACGATGGCCTCCTGGTAGGCATTCGCCAGGTCGGCGCGCACGGATTCCGTCAGCGGGCCCGCAGCCTGTACGGCCTGCAGGCGGGTCGCCAGGGCGGTTTTCAGGCCGCTGAAACTCATGTCGAGTCCGGGGTCGTGCTGCATCGGCCGGGGAAAGCGGTACACGCCCGGTCGGCCACCCGCAGCCAGGCGCGCCAGCTGCGGCCCACCGGGATAGGGCAGCCCGAGCAGCTTGGCGCCCTTGTCGAACGCCTCGCCCGCCGCATCGTCAAGGGTCTCGCCGAGCACCCGGTAGCCGCCGAGCCGATCGACCCTGACCAACAGGCTGTGGCCACCCGACACCAGCAGCGCGACGAACGGAAACGCCGGCGGATCCGCCTCGAGCTGCGCCGCCAGCAGATGCGCCTCCATGTGGTGGACGGGGATCGCCGGGATGCGCCACGCCATCGCCAGACCAACCGCCATGGTCGCACCGACCAGCAACGCACCGGCCAGCCCCGGCCCGGCGGTATAAGCCACGGCATCGAGATCGTGGCCCTCGACGCCCGCCTCATCGAGCGCGGTACGGATCAGCGGCAGCAGCTTGCGGATGTGGTCGCGCGAGGCCAGCTCCGGCACCACCCCACCCCACGGGGCGTGGGTGGCAACCTGGCTGTACAGGCAGTGGCTCCGCAGTCCGGTGGCCGCGTCGTAGACGGCCGCAGCCGACTCGTCGCAGCTGGTCTCGATACCGAGGACCCGGGGCAGGTGGGCGGGGGCAGGCTTCATGGAGGTTCCGGGCTTTGCAAACAGGAGGGCTTGCGGCTATATTTGCACGTTGTTCCGGCCGTCAGCGCCGGTTTTTTTCGCTTCCGAGGATCAGAACGTTGCCTGGCGTCCGCGTAAGAGAGAACGAGCATTTTGACGCCGCCCTCCGGCGTTTCAAGCGTGCCTGCGAAAAAGCAGGGGTCCTGACCGAACTGCGCCGGCGGGAGTTCTATGAAAAGCCGACCCAGGAGCGCAAGCGCAAGAAGGCCGCGGCCGTCAAGCGCCAGCTGAAGCGCAACTCGCGCGAAACCAGCCGCCGGCGCCGGCTTTACTAGGGCGGTTGCCCGCGGCATGGCCCGATGCCACTGAAGGCCAGAATTCACGAAGACATGAAGGCGGCGATGCGTGCCGGCGACAAGGATCGCCTCGGCGCCATCCGCATGCTGCTCGCTGCCATCAAGCAACGCGAGGTCGACGAGCGCAGCGAGACCACTGACACCCACGTCCTGCAGATCGTCGAGAAGCTCATCAAGCAGCGGCGCGAAGCGGCCAGCCAGTTTGCCGCCGGTGCGCGGCCCGACCTCGAGCACAAGGAACTGGCGGAAATCGCCGTCCTCGAGCCTTACCTGCCCGCGGCGCTGTCCCCGGCAGAGGTCGAGGCGCTGGTCGATTCCGCGATGCAGGAAACCGGCGCCACGGCCATGAAGGACATGGGCCGGGTCATGGCCCTCCTCCGCGACAGGGCCCAGGGCCGCGTCGATTTCGCCCGGCTGTCGGCGCTGGTCAAGGGACGCCTGTCGGGCCACTGAAAACAGACCCCGCATCCACCGCCCGTGAGCCGCCCCCGGCGGGCGGGCTGTGATAGAACGGACCAGGTCCCGCATTTGAACATGAGGATTCCCCAACGTGGGTGGTCGAATCCCCCAGACGTTCATCGATGACCTCGTCCAGCGCACGGACATCGTCGAGGTCATCGGCTCGCGCGTACCGCTGACCCGCGCCGGACGCGAATACAAGGCCTGCTGCCCCTTCCACGGCGAAAAAACCCCCTCCTTCACCGTCAGCCCCACCAAGGGCTTCTACCACTGTTTCGGCTGCGGGGCGCACGGCACGGCGCTTGGTTTTCTCATGGAGTACGAGCGCCTGGAGTTTCCGGCGGCCGTCGAGGTATTGGCGCGGGCGGCCGGCATCGAGATGCCGCAAACCGAGGCCGATGGCCCGCGGCTTGCCCCCCTCTACGAGCTCCTGGAGCACGCGGCGGGCATCTACCGCGAGGCACTGGCCGCCCACCCGGCGGCGACCCGCTATCTCGCGCAGCGTGGCCTGGGCGTCGAGGTGGTACGGGACTTCGGCATCGGCTATGCCCCGCCAGGCTGGGACACCGTGCTGACCCGCCTCGGCAGAACAGAGACCGACCGGGCACAGCTGCTCGCCGCAGGCCTTGTCATCGAACGCGAAGGCGGGGGGCATTACGACCGTTTCCGCGACCGCATCATGTTCCCGATCCGCGATGTGCGTGGGCGGGTCGTCGGCTTCGGCGGGCGGGTCACCGGCAAGGGAGAACCCAAGTACCTCAACTCACCGGAAACCCCGGTGTTCCACAAGGGGCGGGAACTCTACGGGCTCCACGAAGTACGCCGCGCGCGCGTTCAGCCAGACCGGATCATCGTCGTGGAGGGCTACATGGATGTCGCGGGCCTCGCCGGCGCCGGTGTGCACAACGCCGTGGCGACCCTCGGCACCGCCACCACCGATGAGCACCTGCGGCGTCTGTTCGGCACCGCCGGTGAGGTCGTCTTCTGCTTCGATGGCGACAGGGCCGGGCGCGATGCCGCATGGAAGGCCTTGCAGGGCTGCCTGCCCGGATTGCGCGAAGGGCGGCAGGTGCGCTTCCTGTTGCTGCCGGACGGCGAAGATCCGGATTCCTACGTCCGGCAGTACGGGGCGGAAGCCTTCGGCCAGCAGGTCGCCGACAGCCAGCCGCTGTCGGCCTTCCTGCTCGGCACCCTGGAGAAGGACGCCGACCTCGGCACCGCCGATGGCAAGGCCCGCCTGGCCGCACTGGCCGCACCCCTGCTCGGCCGAATCCCCGACCCCGTCTACCGCATGCTGTTGATCGACGAACTGGGGCGCCGGATCGGGCTGCCGCCCGCCCGCCTCGAGTCACTCATGGGCGGCGGCACCCCTGCGCCGCCCGCCGAACCGCCACGGCGCCCCGCCACGGCGGCCGGCAGCCGCCAGCCGGCAACGGGCCGGGGTTCCCTGGCGCGCCAGGCCATCGGGCTGCTGCTGCATTTTCCGGTCCTGGCCACGCGCATACCCATCCCCCGCGGCGTCCGGGACAGCGACCAGCGCGGCGTACCGCTGCTCTGCGAAATCCACGCCATTGCCCAACAGCGGCCCGACACCTGCACCGCGGCGTTGCTGGAGCGTTTCCGTGGCCGTCCCGAGCTGCCCCACCTGGAACAACTCGTGGCCAGCGACCCGCTGGTGGGGCTCGACGGGGCGGAGCGCGAATTCACCGACTGCATGGACCGCCTGCTCGATAGCGCGGCACAGCAGCAACATGCCGCGCTGCTCGCCAAGGGCATCGAGAACCTCGACCCCGCCGAACGGGTCGAACTGGCCCGGCTGCAGAAAATGCGCCTTGATGCCGACCGGCGCTTGCCGGGCGGGGTCAAGGGCGGCTGAGGCCTGCCGATATGACGTAAGAAGGACAGGGCGCCGACCAGGCGCGCGTGGACGGGCTTTGCGCTTCGTGGCGCCCACGCGGTCTGCTAGACTGCCCTGTTTTATCCACCCGAAACGATGAGGGCTGGCGAGTGAGTGAGCCGATCGAAACCGCATCCAGCGAACAACAATCACAACTGAAACTGCTCATTGCCCGCGGCAAGGAGCAGGGCTTCCTGACCTACGCCGAGGTCAACGACCACTTGCCCAACGACATCGTCGATCCCGAGCAGATCGAAGATATCGTCAACATGATCAATGACATGGGCATTACGGTGTTTGAAAAGGCACCCGATGCCGAGTCGATCCTCCTGTCCGATGCCCCGGTGGCCACCGACGACGAGGCCGCCGAGGAAGCCGCCAATGCCATCGCCACGGTCGACAGCGAGTTCGGCCGCACCACCGACCCCGTGCGCATGTACATGCGCGAGATGGGCACCGTGGAACTCCTGACCCGCGAGGGCGAGATCCGCATCGCCAAGCGCATCGAGGAAGGGCTGGACCAGGTCAAGCGGGCGCTGGCCATGTTCCCGCCCTCCATCGATGTCCTTGCCGCCGCCTACGCACCGGTCGAAGCGGGAGAAGCCCGCCTTCAGGACGTGCTCACCGGCTTCATCGACCCCAACGCAGCGGACGAGATCCCCGCACCGGCCGGTAACCGCGACACGGCGGCGACCGACGACTCGGATGACGACGACGCCGATACGGCAGACGTCGACACCGGCCCCGATCCGGTGGAGGCTGCCAAGCGGCTGCAGTCGATCTTCCGCCGCCACAAGCGGCTGCTCGCCGACATCGCCAAGACGGGCACCCGCGACAAGAAAGTCGAGCGGGCACGCGACAAGCTCGCCGAGGAGATCATGGCGCTCAAGCTCGCGCCGAAGCTCTTTGACCTGCTGGCGGAGAACCTCCGCAACGTGGTGCAGTCGATCCGCAACCAGGAGCGCCGCATCATGCAGATCTGCGTGCGCGACTGCGGCATGCCGCGCAAGGACTTCCTCGCCAGCTTCCCGGCCAACGAGACCAACCTGCGCTGGGTCGACAAGCACATCCGTGCCAAGCGCAAGCACTCCTCGGCGCTGCTCAAGATGCGCGACGACATCCAGCGTTCGCAGAAGCGCCTCAAGGCGATCGCCGACGAGACGATGCTCTCGATCCACGAGATCAAGGACATCAACCGCGATGTCTCGATCGGCGAAGCCAAGGCGCGGCGCGCCAAGAAGGAGATGGTCGAGGCCAACCTGCGCCTGGTGATCTCCATCGCCAAGAAGTACACCAACCGCGGCCTGCAGTTCCTCGACCTGATCCAGGAAG
>CAYQIV010000029.1:0-31297 GCA_964417725.1 uncultured Chromatiaceae bacterium | reverse complement strand
GGATGCCGGGCGCCGCGCAACCGGAGCGAGCGAAGGGCAGGAGCCCGCAGCGAGCGTCCCGCAGAAGTCGACAGGCCCCGCGGCCCACCACCGCAGCGAACGTCCCGCGAAAGTCGACAGCCCTCGCCGGCCCGCCACCCACGCGACCATCCGGCAACGACAGGCCGCGCGGCCCACCACCATCGCCGGATCGTCAGAGCCTGGCGAGGGCGGCTTCGGCGTCGGCGCGACCGGTAAAGGCGTCGTTGCCGGCGAGCGCCGCGGTAAGCTCCTGCCGCGCCCCCACGGTGTTGCCGGTGGCGAGATAGGCCATGCCGAGGTGGTAGCGGAACACCGGCGCCGTGTTGTCCTTCGCCACCACCCGCTCGAGGATCCCGACCGCCTGCGCCGCATCCCCGTTGCGATACCAGGCCCAGCCCACGGTATCCAGTACCGCCGGGTTATCGACCGACGCCAGCCGCTTCGCGATCTCCAGCGCCCGCGTCAAACTCTTCGCATCGTCCGTGCGGAAATCCAGCAACAACGCCGCCAGGTTATTGAGCCCCGGCACGAAATCCGGCTGCTTCTCGACGAGAAGCCCGTAAACCTCGAGCGCCTCGTCATGGCGTTGCAACTGCTCCAGCTCCGAGCCCAGCAGCATCGACAACTGGACGTCCGCCGGCACCGCCTCGAGCCCGCGGCGATACACCGCGATGCGCGAATCCGCCGACTTCGGATAACTGCCCGCCAGCGAAACATAGGCCAGCACCGCATCCGGCTTCTTCGCGATGACCTCCTCGAAATACTGCCGCGACCGGTCGGTGTCGCCCTCGCGGCCGTAGATGTTGCCGAGCAGGAAACGCGCCAGCAGATCGTTGGCCTCGCTGCCCAGCGCCTGGTCGAGCACCGCGATCGCCTCGCGCGGCTTCCCCGCCGCCACCAGCGACTGGGCCAGCGACTCGAGCGGCATCGGGTCATCGGGCCTCGCGGCCGCGGCGCGGCGGAAGGCCTCGGCGGCGGCGGCGAAGTCACGCTTCGCGACCAGCGTCCGGCCGAGAGAAAAATCCCCCACCCCCGACTGGTTCTCGAGCGCTGCGAGGCGCCGCGCCTCCTTCTCGGCCTCGGCGGTCTTCTGCTGCACCATCAGCACCTCGACCAGCCGGCCGCCGGCGAGCAGGTGATCCGGCCGGGCCTCGACCAGCGCGCGCAAAAGCCGCTCCGACTCCGCATGATTCTTTTCCGCGCTGTACATCGCGGCGAGCTGCAGGTTGCCGTCCACCGAATTCGGCTCGACCTCGAGCAGGCGCCGGTAGCTGTCCTTGGCCAGCACCGCATCGTTGGTGCGCAGGTACGACTGCGCCAGCAGCAGCAGCGCCCGGGTGTTCTCCGGCTCCTTGCGCAGCACCAGACGCAGGTCGGCGATGGCCTCGGCAAAACGCTCGGTGGCAAAACGCGCCCCGGCGCGCAGCAGCAGCGCCGCGGCGTCGTCCGGCGCGTCCTTGAGGATGTCCTCGACCAACGCCAGCGCGCCGTCGAGGTCCTTGTCGCGCAGCGCCAGCGCGGCGAGGCGGTTGCGTGCCTTGAGCCCCTCCACCGACTTCGCATCGCGCCCGGCCAGCGCCTGGTAGGTCTGGCGCGCCTCGTCGAAGCGCTGCGTGGCCTCCTGGATCTCGCCCAGCGCGAGGCGCAGCGACAACTGGTCGGGCGTCTCCTCCACGAAGGTCTGCAAGGCGGCGATGGCCCGCTCGGGGTCGCGCCGCGCGGCGAGAAACTGCACGTAGTTGAGGCGGTTCTCGACATCTTCGGGCTGCGCCTCGGCGACCTTCCTCAGCAGCGCATCGGCCTCGTCGACGCGCCCCTGGCTGGAGTAAAAGCGCGCCAGCTGGAACTGGTAGGCCGACTGCTCGGGGAAATCCTCGCTCAGCGCCTGCAGGCCCTGTTCGGCCTCCGTCAGGCGCTTGCCCTGCGAAAGCATCAGCACCCGCAGCTCGCGCAGCGCGCGCGACTTGTCGGCATCGAGCCGGGCGATGGCCGCATCGAGCACGCCGAGGCCCTTGTCGAGGTCCTCGACCGCCGCCGCCGCGGCACTCAGCAGGATGGCATCGATGTTGTCCGGATCACTGTCGATGGCGGCGCGGATCTCGGCCAGTCCGGCCTCGTTCTCGCCCTGCTGGATCAGCACGCGGGCGCGCAGCAGGCGCACGCGCGGGTCGCTGCCGGCGAGCTCGACCAGCGCGTCGACTTCGGCCGCCGCCTTGTCCCAGGCCTGGCCGAGAAAATACAGCGTGCCGAGCTTGAGCCGCGCGTCGACGTTACCGGGGTCGGCATCGACCGCCACCAGCAGGTGGCCGAACATCTGGCGGAAGTCGCCGTCCTTCTCCGCGATCAGCGCCAGCAGGTAGCGCGCGGCGGCATTCTTCGGCTCGACCTGCGCGGCGTTCTGCGCCTCGATGCGCGCCTTGACGTAGTCTTCCTGGTCGAAATACGCCTGCGCCCGTTCGAGGTACTTCGCGGCCCGCTCGGCCGGGCTGCCGCAGCCTGCCAGCAGCACGACCGCCAGCATCGTCATTACCCATCCTGCACGCTTCATCTCGATCTCCACTGTCTGGGGGTGGGCAGCATTGCACGCCGCCCGCTGCCGGAACCCGGATGTCAGGCCGCAGGCAGAAAACGCTTCTTCAGGCTGGCGACACAGCGCTGCGCCGTGTGCCCGTCCCACAATGCCGGGCGGCGCCCCTGCCCGCGCCCGCGGGCCCGCGCCTCGGCGACGGCCCCGGCGAGATCCGCCGGCCTGACCAGCCGGTTGCTGCCCTCGGTCACCGTCACCGGCCGTTCGGTGTTCGGCCGCAGTGTCAGGCACGGGATGCCGAGGTAGGTCGTCTCTTCCTGGACACCACCCGAGTCGGTGATGACCAGCGCCGCCGAGCTGACGAGGTTCATGAACTGCACGTAGCCGACCGGCTCGGTCAGCGTCACGCCCGGCGCAGCGGCGAGCCGCGCGTGCAGGCCGTGGTCCCTGAGGTTCTTCAGCGTGCGCGGGTGCACCGGGAAGACCAGCGGCAGCGTCACCGCCACCGCGCACAGGCCATCGACCAGCGTGGCGAGCACGGCCGGGTCATCGACATTCGACGGGCGGTGCAACGTGACCACCGCATAGCCACCCGGCGCGAGGCCCAGCGCCTGCGCCGTGCCGTCGGCCTCGATGCGCGTGCGCTGGAGTTCGTAGGAATCGATCATGATGTTGCCGACGCACTCGACCTTGTGCTCGGGGATCCCCTCGCGGCGCAGGTTGTCGTTGCCGTCCGCCGAGGGCGTCCACAGCACGTCGGCAAGCACGTCGGTGACCAGCCGGTTGATCTCCTCGGGCATGCCGCGGTCGAAGCTGCGCAGTCCGGCCTCGAGATGCACGATGGGGATGCCGAGCTTGGCGCAGACCATGGCGCAGGCCGCCGTCGAGTTGACGTCGCCGACGACGATGGTGCACGCCGGGCGCTCGGCGAGCGCCACCGGCTCGTAGACCATCATCACGCGCGCCGTCTGCTCGGCATGGCTGCCGCTGCCGACGCCGAGGTGGTGGTGCGGCTCTGGCAGGCCGAGATCGGTGAAGAAAGCGTCCGACATGTTGGCGTCGTAGTGCTGGCCGGTGTGGACGAGGCGCGCGTCGAAGCCGCCATCGGCCTGCAGCGCATGCCACAGCGGCGCGACCTTCATGAAGTTGGGCCGCGCGGCGGCGATCAGGTGCACCACGGGACGCATCAGCGGGTCTCCTCCGCAACACGCAGCGGCGCCGCATCGCGCACCGGCGCATCGGCGCCCGGCAGATGCCAGGCGAGCCGCGGGCTGGCATCGCGCAGGAAGTCCTGGAGGCGCTGGTCAGCCGCGGCGATGTCGCCGCCATCGGGGATGAAGGTCGTCAGGCGCACCAGCGCGCCATCGGTGCGGTTCATGGTCAGCCCATCCTGGAAGATGTACCACTTGACGAGGAATTCATTGGTGATGTGGCGGCCGCGCTGCGGGAACCAGTAATAGACCAGGCTGCGCACCTCGCCCAGCGAGATGACGACGCGGTTGACCGTCAGCGCGCCGCCGTCAGGCAGCACGCCGGGCACCTCCTGGTGGGCGAACGATTCGATCTGCCAGCCGCCGCCCGGCAGGCAGGCCTGCGGCGAATGCACCGAGGCGCCCTTGACCTGCGAGTCGTACCACGCCACCCACAGCTCGACCGGCAGCGCGTCGCCGGGCCGCTGCCAGTTGCTCATGCTGTGGTCGTTGACCAGCAGCGCGTCGATGTAGACGCGGTCGACGAAGGCCTCGCGCCCCGTCCATTCACCGATCTGCAGCGGCAGGGTGGCGAGCGGCTGGCGCTCGGGAACCAGCACCGGCGGGCGGCTGATGAACAGCGAAGCGACGAGCCCGCCGGCGACCAGCGCCACGGCACCCAGCGCCGGCGCGTTGGGCCGCGCGCGCGACAGCAGCCCGGTGAAATCCGCCAGCGGCGGCACGTCGAGGCCAAAGACGTTGAAAAAACGCTGGCCGTTGACGCGCGTGAACACCCAGATGATGGCGAAGAGGATGCCGACGCAGGCCATGAACACGACCCAGCCCTCGAAGTCGTGGACAAAGCCCTCGGCGTGCTCGCGGCCGAAGAAGTTGACGAGGACGCCGATGACGCCGATGCGGAAGCTGTTCATCAGCACGGTGATCGGCACGGTGGCGAGGAACAGCACGACGCGTTGCCAGAGCGGGCCGCGGAACAGCACCGCGCAGAGGAAGCCGAAGCTCATCAGCGGGAAGAGGTAGCGCATGCCGCTGCACGCCTCGGCGACCTGCAGCTTGTAGTCGCCAAGGTCGATGACGTTGCCCTCGAGGTAGACGCTCAGGCCCGCGAGGCGGATCACCGCCACGCCGATCTGCGATGACCAGAGCTGCAACTGGGCAGTGAGGCGGTTCTCGAGGAAATCCGGCAACGGCACCATGAACGCCAGGTAGACCAGCGGCACCCACAGGTGGCGCAGCCCGCGCCCGCCGCCGGCGGCCAGCGCCAGGCCCCAGATCGCGCCGATGAAACCGAACTGCGTCAGCGTGTAGACCGCGCTCATCTCGCCGAGCACGAGCAGGAACAGCCCGCCCATGATGACGGCCACGCCGAGCCACGAGCCGGTGAGCGTCAGCGCGTCGAGTTCCCTGGCCCGCAGCCACAGCAGGTAGAGGGCGACGAAGGGGATCATGTAGCCGTGGTTGTACTCGTCGAGCTTCCACGACTGGGCCATCATCGACACGCCGTCGCGAAACAGCAGCACGAGGCAGACCAGGGCAAGGACCGACAGACCAAGCGTCACGGGCAGACCGCCCGGCAGGCGCGAGGCAGGGACGGGAGACGCGGCAGCGTTCATCGGCGGGGGGATCTCGATCATCCGGAACGCGCCGATTCTGCCAGTTCGATGGGGGCGAACACATGGCACGGCGCCCGTTTCGGGTTACGGTTTCTTCACTTTGCGACGCATCTCACGCGGCCACCGGCGGCACCTTGCCACAGGCCCGCGACGCGGACCGGCCACCTGCCCGACCAGCCCGGCCGGACACAAAGGCACAACACAAAAAAAGGAACCCCGCCGAAGCGGGGTTCCCGGGTCGCCCTGGTCGCTGTCGCTCAGTCGCGACGGCGACGCAGCAGCGGCAGGCCACCGAGGAGCAGCAGGCTCCACGGGTCGACGGCACCGGAACCGCCCGGCAGGGAGATACCGGAACCGCCGCCGCCGCCACCACCGCCGCCGGTGGCATTGATGGTGTAGCTGAAGGTGCCGTCGTCGGCATCCCCATCACCGTCCGTGAGGCGAACCACACAGGAGTCGGTGCCGGTATAGCCGCTGTTCGGCGTGTAGGCGACGATCACGTTGCTGCCGCTGACCGTCGCGGCACAGCTGCCGTTGAGGGCCTGCGTCTGCACCGCCAGGGTGTGCTGGCCGACCGAACCGTTGCCGGCCGTGAAGGCGCCCTGCGCATTCACCGCTGCGCCCTCATTGCCCGTGGCCTCACCATTCGCCAGCGTCGGCGCGACGTCGGCGATGGTCACCGTCACGCTGCCGGTCACCGCCTCGCCATCGCTGTCGGTGATGGTGTAGTCGAAGCTGCCACCGGTGGCGTAATTGTCCGCCGCCGGCGTATAGGTGACCACCGTGCCGGCCACGCTCACCGAACCCCCCACGGCATTGCCGGCCGTCACCACCGCCGGCGCATCGCCGAGATTGTTGCCGGCCAAAGTCGCCGCATTGAACGTCGCCGAGGTCGACGCCGGGGCCACGCCCTGCGTGTTGACGCTGACGCTGGCGTCACCGGCCACCGGGATGACGTTGTTGACCGTCACGGTCACGACTGCCGAGTCCGTCTGCCCCGCACCCTCGTCGAGGTTATAGTTGAAATCGATGGTTTGCGGCGAGGTGAAAAAGAAACTGGCCGGATCATCGATGAACCGCGTACTGCGCCGGATGGTCAAGGTCCCCTCGCCCACCGTGACATTGACGAAGTCCAGCGCGCTGGCATCGCCGTTCATGTCGAAACCGCTGATCCAGTCGCCGACCAGACCGTTGCGATTGGTCCACGCCTTGCCATCACCACAGATGCGGCTTGCGCCGGCCGTATCGACGCCGTCGATACACGTCTCTGCCCCTTTGGTGAGATCGACCGACTCGCCAACGGTCGTCGTCCAGCTGCCGCTGTAATCGACCGCGGCGTTGACATTGGCAATGGTCTGCCACGCGGCCGTCGCAGTGACATCCGAGCCATCGACTGCCGCGGTACCGCTGATCGGGCCATCCGGCGATGCCGTGCCGAACGGCACCGTCTGGACGATCGTGTCCAGCGTATAGGTCTGCGGGCCGCTGCTGGTCCCGGTCACTTGATAGGTGAAGGTTTCGTCATAACTCGCTGTCAGCGGCGCCGCATCCGGCGTGAAGCGGATGCGCAGATCGGCCCGGTTGCCCGTGCCGCCGGCCACCGGGTCGCCATTGGTGTCGACGACCTCGGCCGTGCCACCGGCATCCGGCGCCAGGGTGATCGTCACCGTCACCGGGTCGCTGAAGCCGACGTCATTGCCCAGCACGTCGATCAACACCGGCGTGTTGAGCTGCGTCGCGGCCGTGTCGTCGTTGGCGCCGACCTCGAAGACCGTCACGGTCACCGTCGCCGTACGCGACGTGCTGCCGTCATCGACCGTGTAGGTGAAGGTGTCGCTGCCGAAGAAGCCGGCATCCGGCGTGTAGGTGATGTCGACCACGGCCTGGTTGCCCGGCGAGTTGTTGACCACCGCGTTGCCGTTGCTGCCATTGCTGGCGATCGTCACCGTCACCGGGTCGCTGAAGTTCGTGTCGTTGGCCAGCACGTCGATGGTCACCGCCACGTCCTGCGGCGTGGTCGCCGTATCATCCACCGCGTTGCCGCTGGCACCGCCCGGGCCGGTGCCCGTCAGCGACGCCGTGTAGGCCAGCCAGCTCTGGACGCCGACCACCGGCAGTTCGTGGACCAGGAACAGCGTCGCGGCAGTGATGTTGCCGTTGCTGTCCGTCGAGATCGAACCCACGATGTTCTTCCACGACGCCTTGTCATCGGTGTTGAACGATACGGTCGAAGAACCGGTCGTCGTGCAGTCGCCCGTCGAGCGCGTGCACGAATACCCGGCACCGATCACCGCCGTGGCCGCAAGACCCGTGTTGCTCTCGAAGGTCGCGACGCCCGCCGTGCCCGGCGCCGTCCACTGCGTCGTGCCGGAACCCGTCGTCGTCGTCACATAGGGGATACGGCCGGGGAACGGGTCGCCGCCCGGGCCGGTGATGATGTTCGGTGCGCCGGCACTGCCGAGCACGTAGTCGCAGCCGCCGGCGCCATTGGCCGTGCCGCCGTCGACCTGCTTCTTGGCGATCGTCTGCGTGATGCCGTTGGGGAAGCGGTCGATGTAGTGGATGTTGGTCTGCGTCTGGTAGTGGCGGTCGAAGGCCGCCATCCCGATCACACCGCTGATCTCGTGCGTGCTGCACGCCGACGGCGCGTCCTTGTTGTCGATGGTGAGCGTGCCCGACAGCGCAATGCCTTCGCGGCCGTCGGTATCGGGGTCGGGGAAGGTCGTCCACAGCGCCGGCGGCGCGCCGTTAAGCGCATAGAACGCGCCAGTGAGGCCCGGTCCGGTCCAGTTGGTTACGCCGCCGACGACCGAACCGTCATCGTTGTAGGAGCAATCGTTCTGCGTGAAAAGCGGCACGGCCGCCAGGCACTGCCCCTCGCTCGGCGAGGTGACCACGCCATCATCGATCGTCACGACGATGTCGGCGGCGTGTGCCTGCAGCGACATCCCCAGCGCCCCCATGGCGATCACGCCCAGGCCCACGCTCAGCTTTCTCATCCCGCTATCCTCCAAAATGACCGGCCCGGCGCGGACCGCATCGGCAAACCATCGAAACCCGAAGAACCGGCACGGGGCGGCGTTGTTGTTGAGATGGCCTGCCCCGCTGCCGGCCACCCTACCGCGCTGTCCGGCGGCTGGCAAGACGGGCGCTGCGGCAGGACGACACCCCGGCGCGGCCCGAACCCGTGGACCGCGCGTCAGAACCCGAAGACCAGCGACACCGAGGCCAGCCAGGCCTGGCTCGTGCCTTCGATGTCGAACCACTCGAACTCGCCGCGCAGCGTGACGCGCTCGGAGGCCTTGATATGCAGGCCGATGCCGACGGCGAGGTCCTCGCCGTCGTCCGACGCGGCGGTCTGCGTCCAGTCCTGGCCGTCGAGCTGGATCGCCGGCAGGTTCGGCTGGTCGACGGCCGAGATCGCCGCGATGCGGTCGATGATGAGGGTGTCGCGGTCCCAGAACAGCATGCCGACCTTGCCGAAGATCTCGACTTGTTCGCTGAGCGGCCAGAAGCCCATGAGGTAGAGCTGCTGGCCGTCGATCTCGGTCTCGACGTCGATCTGGCGGTCCTGGGCGGGCCGGACCAGCGTCGGCGTGCCGCCCACGTCGCGGAGGATCGGCGCGATGATGAAGGGGAAGGCATCCTCGGTGGTGCCCAGGTCGACGTGGCCGACCTCAACGCCGAGATACTTGCCGTAGCGCACGCCGCCGAACAGCTTCCAGGCGAAGTCGGTGCCTTCGGGGTCCTTCACGTCGGCAGCCGGATCGACGTAGGGCCCGGGGCCCTGGTCAAACGGCGGGAGACCGAGAAGCACCCCGGTGGTCAGCACGGTGAAGCTCTGGTCGATGTCGTCGCGCTCGACGCGCGTGCCGCCGCCACCGAAGCCCGCGTAATAACTGAAATCGGCCAGCGCGGTGGCCGGCGCCGTCATGACCAGCGCCAGACAAAGCATTCTTGTATTCAACATTGGTGCTCCACTCCCTCGGGAAACCGCCGGTACGGCGACGCCGCCCCCTGTGTGCTGGCGCGGTCGCGACTATAACGAAAGGTGCCGTGTGTTGCCATGGTCCGGCGGTGCGCACCGCGGTGTGGCGCGGTGCGGTGTGCAAGGTCTGGCGACGCAGTCCGGCGCTGGCCACGCGCGCCTCGTCTGGTATGATCCGGCGCTGATGGCACCGGGCATCCGGTGCTGCCGGACGGGGCAGGGGTTGGCAGCCTGCAACGTCGCGCGAAGAAATCCAGAACTCAGCAGGGGATTCGTCCAATGTCCATCTATCGTCGCCTGACCGGCGGAGTCGTCGCAGTGGCCGTGGCCCTGCCCGTGTCCCTGGTGATGCCCGTCGCGGGCCTCGCCCAGGTCGAGGAAATCACCGTCACCACGCGCAAGCGCGAGGAAAGTCTGCAGGAGGTGCCGCTGGCGGTCACCGCCATCGGCGCCGAGCAGATCGAGCGCCTCGGCATCACCGGTCTCGGCGACGTCGTCGACCAGGACCCCAGCGTGCAGTTCGACACCGCCTTCGGCCCGGCCGACACGCGCATCACCATCCGCGGCCTGTCGAACACCCGCGGCCGGTCGAACGTCGCCTTCCTCATCGACGGCATCGACGTCACCACCGAAAACCTCAACGCCGCGGGCTCGGGCCTGCTCGCCAACCGCCGCCTGCTCAGCGACGTCGAGCGCATCGAGGTGGTCAAGGGCCCGCAGAGCGCGCTCTACGGCCGCGCCGCCTTCTCCGGCGCCATCAACTACGTGACCAAGAGCCCGGGCGACGAGTTCGAGGGCAAGGTCGGCTGGGACATCGGCGATTTCGGCACCCGCCAGGTCGACTTCGCCGCCGGCGGCCCGCTCATCGACGGGCTGCTCGGCCTGCGCGTCAGCGGCGTGTGGTATGAAAGCGACGGCTATTACACCAATTCGATCTCCGGCGAACCCCTCGGCGACGTCGACGGCCACGGCGTCGCGGTCACCCTGCTCTACACCCCGACGGACGAACTGCGCATCAAGGTCCGCGGCGAGCACAGCCGCGAGGACAGCGGCCCCCTGCCCAACGCCCGCATCGGCGGCGGCACCTCCGGCAAGAACATGCGCCTGTTCGAATACCCGGCCCAGGCGCTGGCCGCCGGCCTCGGCCAGAACGTGCAGTTCTTCGACCCCGCCTCGACCTCGACCAGCACGGCCTTGATCAACTTCGGCCAGTACTGCCCCGACAGCCTCAAGGACCCGAGCCGCGGCCCCGGCTATTGCCTGCCGACCCACATGGGCAACGCCAACGGCCTCGTCGTCGCCCACGGCGAGGACCCACTGACCGGCGAGGACTACTCGGGCACGAAGCTCGAGACCGACCGCCTGTCGATCGAGACCACCCTCGACACCGGGCTCGGCACCTTCAGCGCCTTCACCGGCTTCATCGACTTCGAAGGCTTCGATGCCTACGACCAGGACTGGCAGGCCGTCGGCCGGCCCGACACCCTCCTCGGCACGCAAAGCTCGCGCTCGACGACCAAGACCCGCCAGTTCAGCCAGGAGCTGCGCTTCCGCACCGAGCTGGATGGCCCGCTGCAGCTCACCGGCGGCATCCTCTACTGGCACGAGACGCGGCGCCTCGCCGACGAGGCCGTGATCCTCTTCTGCACGCTGACCCGCCGCACCTCGGAAAGCGACCCGACGCTCATCCAGGACACCCGGGATTTCTGCAACGGCCAGGGCGGCACGCTGGACAACCTCGGCGCCTACTACCGCCAGCTCCAGCCGCAGATCGCGGGGCCGTGGCACGCCGAAACCGAGAGCTGGTCGTTCTATGGCGTGGCCGAGTGGGACATCGCCGACGACTGGCAGCTCATCGCCGAGACCCGCTTCATTTCCGAGAACTTCAATTTCAGCAAGCCGAACCAGAGTTCGTGCACCAACTTCTTCGGCCCCAATCCCGGCCAGCAGCAAATGGTGGAGGAGATCGTCGTCGGTGGCGTGGTCACCAACGACCAGGTGTGCTCGACCTTCTTTGCCTTCACGCCGGACTTCGACCTGCTCCCCATCCCCCCCTCGCTGACCGGCCAGCAGGGCTACCGCGTCAACCGCGGCCGGCTCAGCTCGCACTTCAGCACGCCGAAGCTGACGCTGCGCTGGACGCCCGACGACACCAAGCAGTTCTACTTCAGCTGGTCGCGGGCCCAGAAGCCGGGCGGCATCGCCACCACGCCGGCCGGCGGCTCGCCGACCAGCATCAACGACGACCGCTTCGACTCCGAGAAGATGACGGCGTGGGAACTCGGCGCCAAGACGGACTGGGCGTTCATGGGCTTCCTGCGCGTCAACGCCGCCGGTTTCTTCCAGGACTACAGCGACAAGCAGGTCGGCACGCAGGTGCTGCAGGACGGCTTCCTCGCCCCGCGCGTGGTGAACGCCTCCTCGGCCGAGGTCTGGGGCTTCGAGGTCGAGGCCATCTGGCAGCCGGATTTCGTCGAAGGGCTGACGATCAGCACCGCATGGACGCACCTCGATGCCTTCTACGGCGACTACAAGGATGACGTCACGGCCATGCAGCGCATCGCCCAGGCCTCGGACCCCTGCGCCATCGTCTACAAGGGCGGCGCCGGCCCCAACCCGAACGACCTGAGCGACCCGGCCAACGGCAGCCCGTTCTGCCGGTTCGATTTCAGCGACAACCGGCTGGAACGCACGCCGCGCAACGCCATCACGACCAGCTTCAACTACACGCAGCCGTTCCTCGACACGCCCTACGAGTGGTTCGTGGAGCTGGCCAGCACCTATCAGGACAAGCGCTACCTCGAAGCCGACAATTCGCTGTTCTTCGACAGCTACTACAACTTCGACACGCGCATCGGCCTGATCGGCGAGCGCTTCGACATCCTCGCCTATGTCGACAACATCTTCGAGGATGACACCATCAAGACCGGCGGCACCGGCCCCGACTTCGGCAACCAGGTCGTCGAGCTTGGTTTCGTCGCCGGCCTCGGCGTCAGCCACGTCTTCGCCACCCTGCCCGCCCCGCGCGTCTTCGGCGTGCGCGCCAACTACCGCTTCGGCGCCGGCCGCTGAGGCCTGCCCACCGAAAGGGCCGGGGCTTCGCTGAAGCCCCGGCCTTTTTCCTTTTCCGAACCGCACGCCATCCCGGCCGGTCCGTCAGTCCGGAGATGGCGGTCGGCCTGGCGGTCCGGAAAGCGCGTGGTGGTGAGCCGCGAGGCCTGTCGACCTCGGCGCGGGACACTCGGCTTCGGTCGCCCGCCCTGTGCCCGCTCCGGTTGCGCGGCGCCCGGCTGTCCTGCCGGGCTGGCTTCGCCGGCCTGCCGAAGCCGACAGGCCGGGTCACCCCTGGTGACGGCCTCAGAGGCCGGCGAGCGCCTTGCGGGCTTCCTCGACGCCGCTGAAATCGGCCTTGTCGTCGGCCAGCGCCTGGGTGAGCTGCTGGCGGGCACCGACGGGGTTGCCCATGGCGAGGTAGGTCATGCCGAGGTGGTAGCGGTAGAGCGGGTCACCGGCGCGCGACACGGCGCGCTCGAGGAGCCCGACGGCGCGGTTGTGGTCACCCTTGCGGTACCACGCCCAGCCGAGCGCGTCCTGCAGCGGCGGCTTGTTGGTCGAGGCAAAGGGCTCGGCCAGCGCCAGGGCACGGTCGATGCCGGTGGTGTCGCCACGGTGGTCGAGGAGCAGCATGACGAGGCGCTGGACCACGGGCTCGGCGCGCGGATTGGCGGCTACGGTCCGCTCGTAGGCATCGATGGCCTCGTCGTGGCGTCCGGCGCGCTCCAGCTCGGTGCCGTGGAGCAGCCCCAGTTCGGCATGGGCGGGCTGTGCCTCGAGCGCCCGCCGGTAGACGGCAAGGCGCGCCTCCGCGGCATCGCCGGCGAGTTGCGCCAGCCCGACCCAGGCCGGCGTCCAGTCCGGCTTCTCGGCGATGACGCCTTCGAGCAGTTCACGCGCCTGCGCGGTCTTGCCCTGCGTGGCGTGGTGGCGGGCCAGCAGGTAGCGCGCGTGGGTCTGCGCGGGGTATTGCTTGACGTGGGCCGCGAGGAAGCGCCCCGCTTCGGCCGGGCGCTTCGCCGCCATCAGGCCGCCGACCACCGTTTCCAGTGCCTGCGGGTCGGCCGGGCGCTGCGTCAGCGCCTTCTGCCACTGCGCGACCGCGGCGTCGAGGTTGCCGCGCATCTGGTAGACGCGACCGAGCTGGTAATCGCCGAGGCCCTCCTGGTTGGGCAGTGCCGCGAGCCGCCGGGCTTCCTTTTCCGCTTCGTCGACCTGCTTCAGCTGCAGATCCAGCTCGATGAGCCGGGCCGAGGCCAGCACGTCGTTGGGCGCGGCCTTGACGCGCCGCACCAGCAGCTCGCGTGCTTCGTTGTAGTTCCGCTCGGCGGCGAGCACGCCGGAAAATTCCATCAGCGCCTCGCCATTGTCGGGGCTGACGGCCAGCAGCTTGCGGTAGGCGTCCTGGGTCAGCGCCTTGTCGCCGGTGCGGAAATACGCCTGGGCCAGCAGGAGCAGCGCCTGCGGGTTGGTTTCCTCCTGGCGCAGCACGACGCGCAGGTCGGCGATGGCCTCCTGGAAGCGCCCTTCGTTGAACTGCAGCCCGGCACGCAGCAGCAAGGCCTGCGGGTTCTCCGGCGAGTCCGTCAGGATCGCCTCGACGCGCCGGCGCGCACCCGCCAGGTCTTCGCCCCGCGCATCGAGCACCGCCAGCCGGGCACGGGCACGCAGTCCCTCGGGGTCTTGCGGCGCCAGCGTCGCCAGCGTCTCGTAGACCTCGCGGGCCTCGTCCCAGCGCTCGGCATTCTCGTAGAGTTCGCCGAGCGTCAGGCGCAACGCGTAGGTGTCGGGGGATTCCTCGATGAAGGTCTTGAGCGCGCCCTCGGCGGCAGCAAGGTCGCGGCGTGCGGCGAGAAAGCCGACGTAGGCCACGCGCGGGTTGGCCTCGCCGGGGTTCTGCTCGGCGACGGTGCGCAGCACGCGGTCGGCGTCGTCCCAGCGGCCCTGGGCGGCGAGCATGCGCGCGAGTTCCTGCTGGTAGCTGCTTTCGCCGGGGAAGTCGCGCATCAGCGCGGTGAACTCCTTTTCCATCTCGACGAAGCGCTGGTGGGCGCCGAGGATGAGCACGCGGATCTCGCGCAGCGGGCGGGCGCCCTCGCCGCCGACACGGGCCAGCACCGCATCGATGAGCGCCAAGCCTTCATCGACCTCGTCGCCCTCGGCATGGCCGACGGCCCGGAGGATCACCGCCTCGATGAAATCGGGGTCCTTGTCCAGCGCCCGGTCGAAGAACGCCAGCGCGCCCTCCGCATCGCCCTGCTGACCCTTCAGGCGCCCCTCCATGACCAGCACGCCCGGGTCCTCGGGGGCGAGCTTGCGCAGGATCACCATTTCCTCTTCGGCCCGGTCGAAGGCCTTGCCGAAGAAGTACAGGTTGGCGAGCTTGAGGTGCGCCGGCACGTGGTTGGGGTCGGCGTCGACGGTCACCAGCAGGTGGTTGTAAAGCGCCTTGAATTCGTTGTCCTTTTCGGCCATCAGCGCAAGCAGGTAGCGGGCCGGGGCGTTCTTGGGCTCGATCTGCAGGGCGTTCTGCGCCTCGACCTTGGCCTTGCTGAAGTTGCCCGCGTCGTACAACGACTGCGCCTTGTCGAGGTATTTCGCCGCGCGCTCTTCCGGCGAAGCGCAACCGAGGACCAGGCCGAGCAGGCCGACGAGGATGAGGCTACGGGTGAGGCGCACGTCAGTACTCCTGGGGCAAGGGGGGACCGCGGCCGCGCGGCGGCCCGGAGGCGCCGCGCGCATGTCGCGGAAAATTATCGCCGCGCCCGCCACGGGGCACGCTTACAGATTAGCAATGATCGGCGGCGCGAAACGCCAGCGGCGTCGCAGTCTGCTGCATGGCCGGACCCGGCAGCGCACGCCGTCGCAACGCCCCCGGACCCCGGCGGTCGCGGGGAAACCCGGGGGCCGGGGGCTGCACCCCCGTGCCGCTAACGCATGCGCCGGCGCAGGACGCCGGCGAGGCCGAGGGCGGAGGCGAAGAGCCAGGCGGTGGCGGGCAGCGGCACGACCGCGAAGGGGTCGCCGTCGACGACGGCCCAGGCGGGGGCGCTTTCGTTCTTGCCGCGCGGGCCCTGGCCGCCGGTGGGCATGCCGAAATACCAGGCCTGCAGGGGCGCAACGACGTTTTCCTGGCCGTACCAGTAGAGGCCGCCGGTCTGGAGGTTGGTGAAGGGTCCCACGTTCCGGGCACCGTAGCCGGCCGGGTTCGGGTAGGTGCCGTCCATGGCATAGAAGGCGTGGTTGCCGAGGGTCTCGTAGAAGAGCGTCGAGAGTTCGGCGCGGTATTCGTTGTAGGCGGTGTAATACCCGCAGTCGACGCCGAGCACGTCGAGCCGCGAGAAGCCCGGGCAGCCATCGGCATTGACGTCGTAGACGTAGGGCAGGCGCCAGTCGGTGAGGCCGAGCAGGGCGCTGTCGTTGAGGGTGTCGATGAAGGCCACCGCGGCGTCCCAGGTCATGTTGCCCGTGGGATGGTAGCCGCTGGTCTGGGCGTAGTTGGCATCGGCCAGCCAGGTGATGTCGAGGGTGTCGTCGTAGTAGGCCTGCCAGTCGCTGCCGCCGGCGGTGGCGGCGGCGCGGCCGAGCAGCGCGGCCGGGGCCGGCGAGGCCAGCGCGAGGACGAGCAGCACGGTGGCGGCGGCGGCGATGGGGCGACGGTGATGCATGGCGGTCATTCCAGGGTCAGCGATGTCATGCCGGGCGATACGCAGCCGCGGCGGGTGGCACCGAGGGCACCCCCGACCACGGTCGCGCGGGGGTCCGGCCGGCGCCGGAAAAAGAAAGCCCCGCCGGGGCGGGGCTTTCCATGCCTGGGTCAGGCATCCGGTTCAGACCCCGTTCGTCAGGTCCGATCCGGCAGGTCTCAGGCGATGCTGCGGCGACGCAGCCAGCCCATCAGGCCCACCGCCGAACCGAACAGCCAGGCCGCGGCCGGCACCGGCACCACATCGTAGGTGGCGGTGATGACCGAGCACCCCAGCGGGCAGGGGTAATTAAAGAAGCTGCTGGTGGGGTTGTCGGTGAACTGCGACTGCGAGGTGATGATCAGTTGCGTACCGCTGATCGTCACGTTGTTGACGTAGCGCGCATCGGCACCGCCCTGGCGGTTCTGGCCGTTGATCCAGTCGCCTTCCCAACCGTTGAGGTCGGTCCAGGTCTTGCCACCGCCGCAGATCCGGCTGGCGGTCGCGTCACCGGCCATGCCACCCGGGTTGTTGCCGTCGTAGCAGGTTTCGCTGTTCTTGAGGATGTTGACGCCGGAACCGACGGTCGTGCTCCAGTTGCCGCTGTAGTCCACCTCGGCATTGAGGGCACCCGGGCCCGTGCCGTCGTGCCACAGGCCGAAGTCACCGGTGACGCTGGTGCCGGAAACGACCATCTGGGCGCCGCTGTCGAAGCCGGTGCCGGGCACGCCGTAGGTGACGGAACCGAACGGGTTGGCCAGCGTGACGCCACTCAGCTGATACGTCTGCGCCTGGGCGCCGACGGCGACGAGAGACAGCGCCGCAATTGCTGCGAGTTTCTTCATTGGGAAAAGTCCTCCAAACATTGACGAAAGGTTTCTTGACCTTTATCTGAAGGGCAGCCCGGCTGTCTTCCCCTGATTCCCCCCCCGTCGGTCTGGTGCCGGTTCGGGGAGTCGAGACCCTTGGCTTTCCGCCCCCGACTCGCATCGGGTTTGGCCTTTACCTTCTTCTTCAGGCGGGACCGACTCTACACGACGGACGGGATGCCGCAACCCCCTTTCTTTACATAACCGGAAAAAAAGTGACGGATCGGTAATGCGCCGGACATGTTGGCGCGCTGCCGGTGACCACACCGCACCGCAGTCCCTGCGGCGTGGCCGCAGGGGTGAGCGGGTTGCACGGCCGACGGCGCGGCCCGACCCCCATGGCCCCCATCGGCGGCACCCCGCCGGGCGGCCGGGCACCGGCCCCGACCCATCCGCAACCGCGGTCGCCCGCCGCCTCAGGCGGCCTTCAGCAGCCAGGCCGCCACGGCGTCGCTCCAGGCCTCGGGCTGCTCGTCGACGATGTCGATGGTGCCGCCGTCGAGTTCCGCCCAGGCGAAGTGCGGGAACAGGGCGCGGGCGCGCTGCGAGAGGTAATGGATGGCATCGCCCGTGTTGGCGAGGATCAGGCAGGGCTGGACGAGCCGGGCCAGCGCCTCTTCGTGGCGGTAGGTCATCACGGCGTCGTGCGCGTACCACACCTCGCGGCCGGCCAGCAGCCCGTGGATGAAGTTGAAGTGGAAGGCCTCGAGGTCGGTCCACGCCGGCTGGGCGCCGTGGCGGACGTGCCAGAGTTCGGCGAGGTGGCTGCCGTCCCACTTCAGGTGCCAGTCCTTCTCGCGCGCCAGCAGGGCGCGCCACTGGGCACGCTCCTCGTCGCTCATCGGCAGCGGGCCGTTCTGGATGACCTTGTCGATGCGCGCGGGAAATTGCAGGGCGGCCTCGGCGGCGATGACGGCGCCGGTGTGGTGGCCGAGGACGCTGGCGGTGCGCAGGCCCAGCGCGTCGAGCACCGCCGGGACGATGGCCGCGTATTCGGCGATGGTCGGCGGGTGGTCGGGGGTGTCGGAGCCGCCGAAACCGGGGATGTCGACGGCGATGGCGCGGATGCCGCGGGCCGCCAGCGGGGCCATGGCGCGGGCGAACTGCACGCTGTCGGTCGGCGACTGGTGGATCAGCACCAGCGGGTGGCCGTCCCCGGCGGTGGTGTAGTGGAGCTGGCCGAAGGGGCCGTCGGTATAGGCTTTGCGCGGCATCGCGGGTCCTCGTGGTGGGGGCGTCGGGGTGGAAGCGTCGGATCGGGGGCCTCGGGTGTTGCGGGGACGGGGCCTGCCGCGGACCCGGGGGCACGGCCAGCGGCCGGGCGGGTCAACGGTAGCAGAACCCGGCCCTGCCGTTGGCCCCGCCGGCGGGGCGATGACGTCGGGCATCAGGCACCGGGCACGCGGCGCTTGCGGTGGCGGCATCCTCGGCTAGGATGGCAACCCTTTTTACCGCAGCGGACGACGGGGAGCGCCATGGAACTGAAAGACAGGACGATCGTGATCACGGGGGCGGCGCGCGGGCTGGGCGCGGCCATGGCGCGCCGGCTGGCCCGGCACCGGCCGACGCTGGCGCTCGTCGACCTGCGGGCCGCGGATTGCGACGCCATCGCCGCGGAATGCCGCGGGCTGGGGGCGACGGTCCACACCCACGGTGCCAACGTCGCCGTCGAGGCCGATGTCGTCGCGCTCTTCGACCGGATCCACGCCGAGTGCGGCGCCGTGCATGCGCTGGTCAACAACGCCGGCATCACGCGCGACGCGCTGCTGATCAAGGCGAAGGACGGCGTCGTGCAGGCGAAGATGAGCCTCGAGCAGTGGCAGCAGGTCATCGACGTCAACCTGACGGGCGTGTTCCTCTGCGGCCGCGAGGCGGCCAGTCACATGGTCGCCGGCGGCAACCCGGGCGTGATCATCAACATCTCGAGCATCTCGCGCGCCGGCAACATGGGCCAGACCAACTACACGGCGGCCAAGGCCGCCGTGGCCGCCATGGCCGTGACGTGGGCCAAGGAGCTGGCGCGTCACGGCATCCGTGCCGCGGCGGTGGCGCCGGGCTTCATCAACACGGAGATGGTCGCGGCGATGAAGCCGGAGGCGCGCGAGAAGCTGGTTTCGGGGATTCCCCTGCGGCGCATGGGCGAGCCCGACGAGATCGCCATGACGGTCGAGTTCATCCTCGAAAACGACTACGTCTCGGGGCGCTGCTTCGACATCGACGGGGCGCTGCGCCTGTAGGCGCCGCGGGGCATCGGCTCAGCCGCTGTCTGGCGGTGCAAGCGACGATGTGCCGCGGCTGCAGGCGCCGGGCGGCCCTGGCTTACCAGCCGCGGAAGCTGCCGGTGTCGTAGGGGTTGGTGGGGTCGCCCCCGGGTGCGCCGCGCTTGCGCGCCGTGCTCTCGCGGGTCGGCTCGCGCTCGCCGTCGCCCGCTTCCCGGGTGTGGAGCTCCCAGGTGTAGGTGTCGTAGGGGTTGTTGCCGTAGCCGGACAGCGCGCGCTGCGCGCTGCGCGTCGGCGGTTTCGCCGCCCGGTGCGGTCGGGGCCCGGTCAGCGCACGGCGCAGCGCGCCGGCCGACGGGCCGGACGGCTTGCTGAACCAGGCACTGATCTGCTCGAAAAGGCGCATCGCCCCATCCGCTTGATGTCCGGTGCCTTGATACGCCTTTCCGCGCCGCGCCGGCGTGACCCGACTCACGAAACGCCCATGCGCCCCGCGGCTGCCGACGATGACAACAATTCGCACCGCCCGCGAAGGCCCGTATGGGAACTTCGCCAGGAAGGACCCGTCAGGTTTCAGGCTCCTGCATCCAGGCCGGCATATCGCGCTGGCAATGCAGGATGCGCCAGACATCGGCGTGGTCGTCGCGTTCAACATAGAACACCAGGTAGGGATACCGTTTCAGCGGCCAGCAACGCAGGCCAGGCAAGTTCAGTTCGTGCGCGTAGCGCGGCGAGCCAGTGGCCGGGTGTCGTCCAATGCGCGCAAAGGCCTGCTCAATGGCGTCGACAAACCCCATTGCAGCCTGCTCCGAACCTTCGGCGAGGTAATGGGCAATGGCATCCCCGATGTCCCGCCGTGCCTGAGCACGCGGAACGACCGGGCGGACCCTCATCCCCGACGACCAGGCGTGGCGGCTTGGCGAACCTTCTTGCGCAGATCGTCGAAATACGCGGCATCGACAGCGGTGGTCGGCGCGGAAGCCGCCCCGGCCAGCAGCAGCTCACGGAGATGAAGCCGATCCTGATCCTTGCGGATCAACTCGCGCACGTATTCGCTGCTCGTGCAGTAACCGCGCTGGCTGACCTGCTCGTCCACGAAGGACTTCAGGGTATCGGGGAGGGAAATGTTCATCGTGCCCACGACGGCAGCCTAGTCGCTTTGGCAAAATTTGGCAAGATGTTGGTTTGTAAGAGCAATATCCCCTCCCGCAGACCGTGGCAATAGAGGGCACTTCAGGGCGCCGGGGCGCCACGGCGTGGCACATGCAGACCGGCGCCGAACCCCGCGTGGTGTCGCGGAACCCGGAAATGAAAACGCCCAACCGATAGAGGTTGGGCGTTGAATGTGGTGGTGCTGAGGCGACCGCACGCGGCCTATCAAGGATTCGGCCACTTATTTTTGCCGATTTTTGACGCGAATGAGCGGGAGTTGGCCTTGACAGCCCTTGCAGGTGGCGATTGTTTTACGGTTGCCTGGGTGGCCACATCCGCGCGGTATGCACCAGGGCCAGAATCCACACGGTGTTGTCCTGCACCTCATAGACCAGTCGGTAGCTTTCGTGCGGGATGAGTTCGCGCGTACCCGAAATCAGCCCTGACTTGCCAAGGTGCGGGTGTTCGGCCAAGCGGCCTGCGGCGTCAGCGAATAGCTCATCCATCCGGATGGCTGCGAGCGGATTGTCCTGGCTGATGTAGTCAAAGATGTCGGCGCGGTCTTGCTCGGCGGCGGAAGCCCAGATGACCTTCATGCCCCTGCGCCGCCAGCCTTGGCCAGCAACTGTGCGCGTCGTGCAGCGAAGCGTGCCTCGACCTCATCGGCACTGGCGTAGTCACCGGCCCGAATTTGCTCCCGCGCATCCGCGACCTTGCCACGCAGGAATTCCTCGTACTCGCGCGATTGGCGCTGGCGCTGCACGAACTCACGCATCAGTTCACGCAGGATCTGCGACGCCGGGCGATGGCTGGCTTCAGCCTCGGCCATGAACTCAGCGCGCAGCTCTGGCTCAAGCTTCATGGTGAAAACGGCTTCTTTGGACATGGTGTGCCTCCTAACGTCTTGCGTACTGATCAAGTATATACGTTGTCAGTATTTAAGTCATCCGCGACAGGGCTGGGCACCCCACTCAAGAATCGCTTGCCAGTGTTGAGCCTCAGCGCCTTCATCGTGCCATTTCAATGGAGGCAACGATGAGCGAACAATTCCTTTCCGAGGTCGATCTGGCCGCCCGCTGGGCGATGAGCAGCAAAACCCTGACGCGGTGGCGCACCATCCGACGCGGCCCACCGTTCGTCAAGCTGGGCAAGACGGTGCGCTATGCGATGAGCGACGTGCTCGAGTTCGAGCGCAACGGCCTGCGCAAGCCCACTCCCAAGGCCGCACCCGAGATGGTCGTGCCGGAAGAGCTCGGGCCGCAGCTGACCGTTCGTGACGTGGTAGTCAGCTTGAGTCTCGGGGGCTGCGACGGTGGCGCTATTGCGCAGGCAGCTCCAGCCGCCCTCTGACGCGTCGCCCCTGCCGGGCAAGGAATGGATGCTGGTCGTGGACGCGGGTTCAATTCCCAAACGCGGAACTGAACTGTTGTGTGCTCCCGACTCGATTTTCACAGACGCTCTCACGGTTTTGGTTGTGCGATTCCATGTTGCAGAGCATAATGTCATCAGTTTGATGATATAAAGCGCCTAGCAATGTGCCAATATAAAACTACTCGCAGTTCTTTGGGTGTCCGTCTTGGATGAGGAGCTATCGGTGACTCAGCCCCAGCGCATCGAGAGCTTGAGCCAAGCCCTGCGCGAGCGCATGGCCTACATCGATTTCCGGCTCTACTTCTTCGGCGAGGTCGGCCGCCCCGACCTGATCGACCGCTTCGGCGTCGCGCCTGCTGGGGCGACACGCGATCTGGGGCTGTACCGCGAGATCGCGCCGCAGAACATCACCTTCGACGGCAGCCACAAGATTTACCGCATCGGGCAGGCATTCGCTCCGCTGTTCGAGCACGCCCCGCAGCGCGTGCTGTCGGCGCTGGCGCTGGGCTTCGGCGATGGTGTGAACTGTGCAACGCAGCCGCTGCTGCCGTGCGAGTCGCCCACCGCCTTGAGCAACCCGAAGATGGATGTGCTGGCTCCGGTCTGCCGCGCCATTCGCGCCAAACGCCCGGTGGCGATTCGCTACCACTCGATGAGCAGCGGCGAGTCCGAACGGGTCATCGTTCCCTTCGCGCTGGTGGACACTGGCTTGCGCTGGCACGTTCGTGCCTTTGACCGCAAGAGCGGCGAGTTCCGCGACTTCGTCGTCACGCGCATCGAAGCGCCGACCTTGCTCGATGAGGAGCCACAGCCCCACGAGCGCCCGGACAACGACATCCAGTGGACGCGGATCGTCGAGCTGGACTTCGTGCCGCACCCACGCCTTGATCGTCCCGAGATCATCAGGATGGACTACCGGATGCAGGACGGCGCGATCCGGATGCGTGTGCGCGCGGCGGTGGCGGGCTACATGCTGCTGCGCTGGAGCGTGGACTGCTCGCACGACCATCGCCTGAAAGAAGAACAGTACCGCCTGTGGCTCAGCGACCCGCTGGCGCTGTACGGCGTTGAGAACGCCAAGCTAGCACCGGGCTATCAAGCCCCGGCAGCGAAGGCAGCACGCAAAGGATAGAACGACGATGGCACAGAACGATTCGAGCACAAACCTGATCTGTGCTGACTCACAATTTTGAGGCTTGGCTGATGACGACAACTGAAAACCAAATCGAACTTGATCTGATCTCCAAGCTGGAAGATCTCAAGTACACCTATCGCCCGGATATTCGCGACCGCGCCGCGCTGGAAAAGAACTTTCGCCAGCACTTCGAGGCGCTCAATCGCGTTCATCTCACCGATGCCGAATTCGCACGCCTGCTGGAATCCATCGTCACGCCCGATGTCTTCGCCGCAGCCAAGCACCTGCGCGAGCGCAACAGCTTCGAGCGCGACGACGGCACGCCGCTCTATTACACGCTGGTCAACATCAAGGACTGGTGCAAGAACAACTTCGAGGTGGTCAACCAGCTTCGCATCAGCACCGACTACAGCCACCACCGTTATGACGTCATCTTGCTGATCAACGGCGTGCCGGTAGTGCAAATCGAGCTGAAGACGCTGGCCATCAGCCCGCGCCGGGCGATGCAGCAGATCGTTGACTACAAGAACGACCCCGGCAACGGCTACACCAAGACCCTGCTGTGTTTCTTGCAGTTGTTCATCGTCAGCAACCGCTCGGACACCTGGTATTTCGCCAACAACAACAGCCGACACTTCAGCTTTAATGCCGATGAACGCTTCCTGCCGCTGTATCAGTTTGCCGCTGAGGACAACAGCAAGATCACCCATCTGGACAGCTTTGCCGACGCCTTCCTCGTCAAATGCACGCTGGGCCAGATGATCAGCCGCTATATGGTGCTGGTGGCCAGCGAGCAAAAGCTGTTGATGATGCGCCCGTATCAGATCTACGCCGTCAAGGCGATTGTCGAGTGTATCCACCAGCGTTGCGGCAATGGCTATATCTGGCACACCACCGGCAGCGGCAAGACGCTGACCTCGTTCAAAGCCTCCACCCTGCTCAAAGACAACCCCGACATCGACAAATGCCTGTTCGTGGTGGATCGCAAAGACCTCGACCGGCAGACCCGTGAGGAATTCAACAAGTTTCAGGAAGGCTGCGTTGAGGAAAACACCAACACCGAAACGCTGGTGCGCCGCCTGCTTTCCGACGACTACGCCGACAAGGTGATCGTCACTACCATCCAGAAGCTCGGTCTGGCGCTCGATGGCAGCAACAAGAAAAACTACAAGGAGCGGTTGGAGCCGCTGCGCAATCAGCGCATGGTGTTCATCTTCGACGAATGCCACCGCTCGCAGTTTGGCGAGAACCACAAGGCCATCAAGGAGTTCTTCCCCAACGCCCAGTTGTTCGGCTTTACCGGCACACCCATTTTTGAGGCCAACGCCAGCGCCCAACAGATTGAAGGCCAGCAGGCCAGCTACAAGACCACGGCGGACATCTTCCAGCAGCAGCTGCACGCCTACACCATCACCCACGCCATCGAAGACCGCAATGTGCTGCGCTTCCATGTCGATTATTTCAAGCCGGAAGGCAAAGCCAAGCCCAAGCCGGGTGAAGCGCTGGCGAAAAAGGCCATCGTCGAAGCCATCCTCGCCAAGCACGACGCCGCCACCGCCGGACGCAAGTTCAATGCCGTGCTGGCCACAGCCAGCATCAACGACGCCATCGAATACCACGCGTTGTTCAAGACTCTGCAGGCTGAAAAGCTGGCAGACGGCTCAGGCTTCCTGCCCCTGAACATTGCCTGCGTGTTCTCGCCGCCTGCTGAGGGCAACAAAGACGTGCAGCAGATTCAGGAAGACCTGCCGCAGGAAAAGGCCGACAACGAAGAAGCGCCCGACGAAAAGAAGGCCGCGCTAAAAGCCATCATCGCCGACTACAACGCCCAGTACGGCAGCAACCACAGCATCGGCGAGTTCGATCTCTACTACCAAGACGTGCAAAAGCGCATCAAGGATCAGCAATGGCCCAATGCCGATCTGCCGCACGCCCAGAAAATCGACATCACCATCGTCGTGGACATGCTGCTCACCGGCTTCGACTCCAAGTTCCTGAACACGCTGTATGTGGACAAGAACCTCAAGTATCACGGCCTGATTCAGGCGTTTTCACGCACCAACCGCGTGCTGAACGACACCAAGCCTTACGGCAACATCCTCGATTTTCGTCAGCAGCAGGACGCGGTGGATACCGCCATTGGCCTGTTCTCTGGCCAAGCCAGCAAGCCCGCCAAGGAAATCTGGCTGGTGGACAAGGCCCCAGTAGTCATCGAAAAGCTGCAAACCGCCGTGCAGGCCCTGGACACGTTCATGCAGTCCCAAGGGCTGGAAAACAAGCCCGAAGCGGTGGCCAACCTCAAGGGCGATGCCGCACGCGCCCAGTTCATCAACCTGTTCAAAGAGGTGCAGCGTCTTAACACCCAGCTCGATCAGTACACCGATCTGACACCCGAGAACAAAGCCAGCATCGAGCAGGTGCTGCCCAAGGATCAGTTGCAGGGCTTCAAGGGTGTGTACCTCGACACCGCCCAGCGTCTGAAAGAAAAGCAGGACACCGGCGGCGACAAGACCGATCCGGCGGTGCAGCAGCTTGATTTCGAGTTTGTGCTGTTTGCCAGTGCGGTCATTGATTACGACTACATCATGGCGCTGATTGCCCGTTACGCCAGCCAGACACCGGGCAAGCAGAAGATGAGCCGCGAACAGCTGATTGGTCTGATCCAGGCCGACGCCAAGTTCATCGACGAGCGCGACGATATCGCCGAATACATCAGTACGCTGGAGGCAGGCAAGGCGCTGGATGAAAAGACCATCCGTGAGGGGTTCGAGCGCTTCAAGGCCGACAAACACGCCAAGGCGCTGGCCGACATCGCGGCCAAACACACGCTGGAAGCCGCCGCGCTACAAACGTTTGTGGAGACTACCTTGCGCCGAATGGTGTTCGATGGCGACCAACTGAGCGAGCTGTTCATTCCGTTGGATCTGGGCTGGAAAGCTCGCACCAAGGCAGAGCTGACCTTGATGGAAGACTTGATCCCGTTGCTCAAGAAGCTTGCTCAAGGGCGGGAAATATCAGGGCTGGGTGCATATGAACAATAAACAGGTTAGCACCGTGGAAAATACATCATCTAAATTCACTTTGGCACCCAAGTTGCGCTTTCCAGATTTTCGGGATAAGGGTGAATGGGGTTGTGCGCTTGGCGATGCCGTATTTGATCAAGTAAGCAATAAGGATCACAACTCTGATCTTCCGATCCTTGCTGTAACACAAGAGCATGGAGCGATTCCTCGTGACATGATTGACTATAACGTATCCGTAACAGACAAGAGTATTGAAAGTTACAAGGTTGTTGAAATCGGTGATTTCATCATCAGTCTGCGCTCGTTCCAAGGAGGGATTGAGTTCTCGCAGTTTCACGGAATTTGCAGTCCTGCATACGTAATTCTTCGGCTAAAGCCTGCATACAGTAAGGAGTACTTCAAGCATTACCTCAAGACAGAGCGCTTTATTTTCAAAATGACAAAAAATATCGAGGGATTACGCGATGGAAAGCTGATCAGCTACAAGCAGTTTTCCGAACTTAAGCTGCCAATTCCTGAACTAGAAGAACAGCAGAAAATCGCTGACTGCCTCAACTCGCTCGACGAACGCATCCGTCAAGAGTCAAATAAACTCAAAACGCTCCACGCCCATAAAAAGGGCATGTTAAATCAACTTTTCCCCGTTGAAGGCGAAACCCAACCCCGCCTCCGCTTCCCCGAGTTCGAAGGTGCGGGGGAGTGGGAAGTGAAGCCTCTCGGAAAAGTCGCTGAGTGCCTCGACAACAAGCGCGTTCCGATAACTTCAGGTGACCGCGTTGCTGGAAATGTTCCCTACTATGGGGCTTCAGGGATCGTTGACTATGTCGATGGATATATTTTTGATGAAGATCTCCTTTGCGTTTCGGAGGATGGCGCAAACCTTCTCGCTCGAACCTACCCGATTGCTTTCTCTATTTCGGGCAAGACATGGGTAAACAACCATGCGCATGTCCTTCGGTTTAGGCATGGTTTTACCCAAAAGTTTGTCGAGGTCTATTTAAACTCGATCAAACTAGATGATTTCATAACCGGAATGGCCCAGCCAAAGCTCAACAAGGCAAAGCTCGACAGCATTCCGATTCCTCTTCCCAAAGAGCCTGAACAACAGCGCATCGCCGATTGCCTCACATCCCTCGACGACATCATCACCGCCGCGACCCGAAAGCTAGACACGCTCAAGACCCACAAGAAAGGACTGATGCAGCAGCTTTTTCCCCAGGTAGGGGAGGCTGTCGCATGAGCACATACAAGAACTTGAAGTCGCTGGTGGTCAGGCTTCGTGATGATCTGAACAACCCCACGAGGCCGACTGCGCTGGTCCTGATCTACGCCTACAACCGCACTGGCAAAACCCGCCTGTCGATGGAGTTCAAGGACGCGGGCAAGCGGAAGAACAAGAAGAACCCGACTGGCACGCCCGACACGCTCTACTTCAATGCCTTCACCGAGGATCTTTTCGTCTGGGAAAACGACCTTGAAGGCGACAGCGTGCGCCGCCTGCAACTGAACGAGAAGTCGTCCTTCTTCAATGCGATGACAGAACTCGCGCTGGATGAGACGATTGCCCGCTACCTATCCCGCTATGCTGATTTCGATTTCGACTTCACCTACAAGGAGGTTCAGCAGGGCAAGGACACGATCTCCAAACCGGATTTCGTGAGCTTCCGAAAAGACGGCGAGCCCAACATCAAGGTATCACGGGGCGAGCAGAACATCTTCATCTGGTGCATCTTCATGGCTATCTGTGAACGGATGCTGGATGGGCATGACTCCTATCAGGGGAAGAAGTACCTCTATATCGACGACCCGATCTCATCGTTGGACGACAACAACGCAATTTCAATCGCCTGCGACCTGGCTAAGCTGCTCCGTCGGGCGGCCACGCGTAAGAATGCTGAAGGGGCGCCCGCTCCGATCAAGGTGATCTTCTCTTCCCACCATGCGCTGTTCTTCAACGTCATGTGCAATGAAGTTGGGCGGAAGATTGATGATGCGCCTTCGGTCGACCATCGGCGCTATTTCCTGCACCGCCCGAGCGGCGATGGCACTTACACGCTTCAGGCGACGGAAGACACGCCTTTCTTTCACCATGTGGCGACACTCGCTGAATTGCAGCGCGCAGCCGATACGAAGAAGGGGAAGCTCTACACCTTTCACTTCAACGCCCTGCGCAGTGTCATGGAGAAAACGGCCTCTTTCTTCGGGCACCCGAGCATCGCCTTTTGCCTGAAGGCGCTGGACAACGAGATAGATCGGGCGCTGTTCAACCGCGCCTTGAACCTGCTAAGCCACGGCGCCTATGCCATTCATGAACCCACGGAAATGGGCGAGGACAACAAGGAACTTTTCCGACGCATCTTGCGCGAGTTCATCGCGCAGTTTGACTTTGCCCTGCCCGGAATTGTTCCAGACCGGGCCACAGCACCGGCGCCCGCGCCTGCTCTTCAGGAAGCACCAACACCATGACCGAACAAGATCAAAAGCAGCTGGGCACCACCCTATGGGGCATTGCCGACTCCTTGCGCGGAGCGATGAACGCGGATGATTTTCGCGATTACATGCTCTCCTTCCTATTTCTGCGCTATTTGTCCGACAACTATGAAGCGGCTGCACAGAGGGAGTTGGGATCAGATTACCCGAAGCTGGCCACGGACGACCGCCGCGCACCGCTGGCGCTGTGGTACGCACAAAACCCGGACGATGCAGCAGAGTTTGAAAAGCAGATGCGCCGCAAGACGCATTACGTGATCCAGCCCGCCTACCTGTGGAGCAGCATTGCCGAGATGGCGCGCACGCAAAACGGCGAGATGCTGCACACTCTGCAGAAAGGTTTCGATTACATCGAGAACGAATCTTTCGCCAGCACCTTTGGCGGCCTGTTTTCCGAGATCAATCTGAACTCAGAAAAGCTGGGCAAGGATTACACCGCACGAAACGCCACGCTCTGCACCGTGATCAAGGCGATTGCCGACGGTCTGGAAAAGTTCTCCACCGACAAGGACACGCTGGGCGATGCCTATGAGTACCTGATCGGCCAGTTTGCAGCAGGCAGTGGCAAGAAGGCCGGTGAGTTTTACACGCCGCAGCAGATTTCCAGCATCTTGTCGGGCATTGTCACCCTGGACAGTCAGGAGCCCGCTACCGGTCAAAGGAAACATCTGGAAAGCGTGTTCGACTTCGCCTGCGGCTCAGGCTCTTTGCTGCTCAATGTACGCCACCGGATGGGCCCGCACGGCATCGGCAAGATCGTGGGGCAGGAGAAAAACATCACCACCTACAACCTGGCGCGCATGAATATGCTGTTGCACGGGGTGAAGGATTCCGAGTTCGAGATTTACCACGGCGATACGCTGACCAATGAATGGGACGCGCTGCGGGAAATGAACCCGGCCAAGCAGCCAAGGTTTGATGCCGTGGTGGCCAATCCGCCGTTCAGCTACCGCTGGGAGCCGACCGAAGCGCTGGGCGAGGATATGCGCTTCAAGAATTACGGCTTGGCACCCAAGTCCGCTGCCGATTTCGCCTTCTTGCTACACGGCTTCCACTACCTGAAGCAAGACGGCGTGATGGCCATCATCCTGCCGCACGGCGTGCTATTCCGTGGCGGTGCTGAAGAGCGCATCCGCACCAAACTGCTGAAGGATGGCCATATCGACACGGTGATCGGCCTGCCCGCCAACCTGTTCTTTTCCACCGGCATTCCGGTGTGCATTCTGGTGCTGAAGAAATGCAAAAAGCCCGATGACGTGCTGTTCATCAACGCTGCCCAGCACTTCGAGAAAGGCAAGCGACAGAACAAATTGATGCCCGAGCACATCGACAAGATTCTCGACACCTACCAGCACCGCCGCGAAGAAGACCGCTATTCGATGCGCGTGTCGATGGAGCGCATCGAGAAGGAAGGCTACAACCTGAACATCTCGCGCTACGTGAGCACGGCGGAGGTTGAGGAGGAAATTGACCTTGGCGCGGTGAATTCAGAGTTGGTTTCTCTGGAGCAGAAGATCAACGCAGCCACCAAGCGGCACAACGAGTTCCTGAAAGAACTCGGCTTGCCATTGTTGCCGTGATGGATACCTCTGTGAACGCCGCCAATTACTTTTCCACCCTCACGAGTGAGATGGCGCGGATAGACGCCGATCGCGCTTCTTGGCGGAAAGCACTGGCTCAGACCGACATCTTCGCCAAACAAATCCGAGATTTTGCGCACATCAATTCGGCTTCGGAACAGATGGCCGAAGCAATGAAGGCGTTGCAGTCCCCTGCAATGACAATCGCGCAGCAGTACCAAGACCAGCTATCGGCATCTTCTTCAGCCATGCAAGCCATCAAGGCTTGGCAGGACGCCGAACGCACCCAGAGTGAGCAAATGCGACGGATGCTCGATCCTCTGGCTGCCATCCGAAAGGGGCTTCTGGCAGACGATGCAACGCAGAAGCTCATCAAGGAATTGACAGCGGCCAGTTCAATCCAAGATCACATCAAGAAACTGGCAGATCAGACTTCTGGCATCAGCGCAGTTGCCGAAATGCTTGGACTGCAGGCCGACGAGTCGTGGAAACAACACCAGCGACTACTTGATAGCGTGACCGGTGGCAGCAGCATCCAGCGCTACCTCAAAGAGTTTGAGGCCGTCAATAAGCATTGGATGGTACCCAACGAGGTGTTGGGTGTTGTCGGTTCGTTTAAGGACATTCAAGAGCAGCTTGGCCGGGTGGCCCTGCCAACCATCGACTGGGGATCTGCTGGCGCATTGGCACATCTGCTGGGACGCGAAGGCATCCAAGAGCAGTTGGCTCTGCTTGGCATCAGGCCAGATGGCACGATGCATATGCCTTCTGGGGCACAGGAAAGAGGCATCCTCAGTCGCAAGCAGGCCGATGCCGTAGCTCTTGTGAGCCTGCTGCTGTCAATTCTGTTTTTCCTCTACCAAGAGGCGTCGAATCAGCAAGACAAGGCCAAGGCTGAAGCGTTCCAGGCGCAGACGACGACCACATTGCAGGTTCAAGCCCAGCAGATTCAAAGCCTGACAGTCCTCATTGGACAGGCTCTGGCGCAGGCCGCTCATCAAGCTGCGGAACGTTTTGTTGTACGTGAGCGCCCAGCAACGGTCAGGGCAGAGCCTGAACACGGAGCCTCCGTGGAGGGAAAGCTGCTGCCCAACGAAGTGGTGCGCTTTATCGACCGCAAGGGGCGCTGGGTTGAGGTTGAGTATTACCACTGGCTGCACGAAGAGTACCGCACCGGCTGGGTGTTAAAGCATTACTTGGAGCGAGTTCCCGCAAGCTATTCGAAGCATGACAAAGAATAGCGGCCAGTCGACGGTCGCACTCTGATACGTTTCTCAGCTACTTCGAGATTCCGTTCATTTCACTGACCCACGCCTGCAACGCCCTCAGTTGCTCGGCGTTTTCGTGGCAGGTCTGGT
>CAYQIV010000028.1:0-36456 GCA_964417725.1 uncultured Chromatiaceae bacterium | reverse complement strand
GCGCATCGAAACGCAGCTTGGCAAGGCGGCGAGCTATGCCGGGCGCAAGGCCTTTCCGGTTGCCGTGGCGGGCTGATGGCGCTGCGCCTCATCATCGCGTTGATGGCCCTGCTGCTGGTCTTGCTGCAGGTCCAGTTGTGGGGTGCCGAGGACGGTTTCGGGGGGGTCGCCCGCCTCGAGGACCTGATCACGCGCCAGGCCGGGGAAAATGCCCGACTGGCCCAGCGCAACCGGCGCCTCGAGGCCGAAGTCGACGAACTGCGCCAGGGGGGGGCGGCGATCGAGGAGCGGGCCCGTGCCGACCTCGGGCTGATCCGCCCCGACGAGAGCTTTTACCTTTTCAGCGGTGCTCCGGCGCCCGAGTGACCGATGATGCCGATCATCCATATCGACCATGACGGCGGCGTGGCGACCCTGCGCCTCGACCGCCCCCCGGCCAATGCCCTCAACCCGGCGCTGCTCGAAGCCCTGCTCGCCGCGCTCGCCGACAGCCAGGCGGACGGCGTGCGGGGTATCGTCCTTACCGGCAGGCCGGGCATGTTCAGTGCCGGCCTCGACGTGCCGGAAATGCTGCGTCTCGGGCGCGACGAGGTCGAGGCGTTCTGGCGATTGTTCTTTCGGGTCAACCGTGCACTGGCCGGTTGTGCGGTGCCGGTCGTCTGCGCGATCTCGGGGCATGCCCCGGCAGGCGGTGCGGTGCTGGCGTTGCATTGTGATTACCGGGTCGCGGCCGCAGGCAGCTTCCGCATCGGCCTCAACGAGGTCCAGGTCGGGTTGCCGGTGCCACCGACGATCCTCGCCGTCCTCGCCGAGGTCACCGGCCCGCAGCTGGCGCGGCGCATGGCCATGCGCGGCGAGCTGTTGACGATGGACGAGGCGCTGGCGGCGGGGCTGGTCGATGCGCTCGCCGAACCCGACGACGTGCTGCCGGCGGCGCGGCGTTTTCTCGACGGCCTGCTGGCCCTGCCGCCGGTGGCGATGAACACCACGCGCCTGGCGATCAAGGCGCGCCTGTTGGCGCTGCTCGGCGACGAGGATGACGCCGTGCTGGCGACAGGCTGGTGGTTCAGCGAGGAGACCCGACGGCACATGCAGGCGCTCGCCGAGCGGCTGGCCTCGAAGGGCTGAGCCTCAGCGGTCGAGGAGGACGTACACGGCACCGGTGCCGCCATCGCGCTCCGGCGCCGAGGCAAAAGCCAGCACGGCCTGCCACTGGCGCAACCAGCGGTTGACGCTGGCCTTGAGCACCGGACCACGGGCACCCGAGCGCAGGCCCTTGCCGTGGATGATGCGCACGCAGCGCAGGTCGCGGGCCCCGGCCTCGCGCAGGAAGTCGCGCAGCGCGGTGCGCGCCTGGACGGCGGTCATGCCGTGCAGGTCCAGCTCGTCCTGCACGCGGTAGTCGCCACGGCGCAGCTTGCGCAGCACCCCCGGCGAGATGCTGTCACGGCGGAAGATGATCTCGTCGGCATGCTCGATGTCGATATCGGCCGGCGACATGTCGAGGCTTTCTTCGAGGACGCTGGCTTCGTCGGCGCGCGAGAAGCGCGCCCGTGGCCGCGGCTTCGGCCTGTCCGGCGGCTGGCGGCGGCTGACCACCGGCCGCACCTCGCCGACCGATTCGCGGAACAGCGCCACGTCCGTGGCATCGGCTGCCCTGGGTGGGCGTTTGCGCATCGGGTCAGCCCTCCAGTGGTCGATGGGGCCATGCCATGGCCGGTGGAACGGAAAAACCTCGGCGAGACTGCTAGCATTCTATGCCCAGCCGATACCGGTCTGCGCATCCTGCAGCCGGGTGGCGATGGAACGACAATCATGCGTCTGCTGCTGAGTAACGATGACGGCTACCAGGCCGAGGGCCTGGCCACGCTCGGCCTGAGCCTCGCCGACCTCGCCGAGATCACGGTCGTGGCCCCCGATCGCAACCAGAGTGGGGCCAGCCACTCGCTGACACTCGATGCACCGTTGCGCGTCGGGCGCAGCCGGGAAGGCATCTACTACGTCAATGGCACGCCCACCGACTGTGTCCACCTCGCCATCACCGGGCTGCTCGAGAAAGAGCCGGACATGGTCATCGCCGGCATCAACCATGGCGCCAACCTCGGTGACGACGTGCTCTATTCGGGGACGGTGGCCGCGGCTGTCGAAGGCCGCTTCCTCGGCCTGCCGGCCATCGCCGTCTCGCTGGTCGGTGCCCACCGCCACTTCGACACCGCCGGCCAGGCCGTGCGCCAGCTCGTCGAGCGCCTGCAGGTTGCACCGCTGGCGGCCGACACGGTGCTCAACGTCAACGTGCCGGACGTTCCCTGGGACCAGATCAGGGGCTTTCGCGCCACGCGCCTCGGCTACCGCCACCGCGCCGAGCCCGTGATTCGCGCCCAGGACCCCAAGGGGCGCACCATCTACTGGGTGGGTGCGGCGGGTTCCGGTCAGGATGCCGGCCCCGGCACCGACTTCCACGCCATCGAGCACGACTACGTTTCGGTGACGCCCCTGCAGCTCGATTTGACCCACCGCGAGCGCCTCGGCGTGATCGAGCACTGGCTGGCGACATGAACGACCCGACGGCAGCGCGGCGCGGCATCGGCATGACTTCGGCGCGGACGCGCGAGCGCCTCGTGCAACGGCTTGCATCTGCCGGCATCCACAGCACCGAGGTGCTCGAGCGGATCCGCAGCGTGCCCCGCCACCTGTTCGTCGACGAAGCGCTGGCCAGCCGGGCCTACGAAGACAGTGCGCTGCCGATCGGCCTCGGCCAGACGATCTCCCAGCCCTACGTTGTCGCGCTCATGACCCAGGCGCTGGTCACGGCCGGGGCGGGGGGGGTGCGGCCGATGGTGCGGATCCTCGAGATCGGCACCGGCTGTGGCTACCAGACGGCGGTGCTGTCGCCCTTTGCGCGGCAGATTTTCACCATCGAGCGCATCGGCAGCCTCCTCAATGCCACGCGCACCCGGCTCCACGAACTGGGCTTCCGCAATATCCGCTTCCGCCACGGTGATGGGTTCCGTGGCTGGCCGGGACAGGCGCCGTTCGATGGCATCCTCGTCGCGGCGGCGCCGGGTGACCTGCCCGAAGCGCTTCCGGCGCAGCTGGCGCCGGGTGGGCGGCTGGTGATCCCGGTGGGTCCCGAGGGGCGCCAGGAACTCATCTGTATCACGCGGGATGCGCAGGGCAATTTCACCCGCAGCGGCCTCGGCCGGGTGTCGTTCGTGCCGCTCGTCGAAGGGGCCGACTGATCCGCGCCGGGCTCGGCAGCCGCAGCTGATGCGAAGGGCAGGCGCAATCATGCTGGTCGTCGCGGTGCTGTTCAGTACCGGTTGCAGCAATCCCTGGCGCTGGGAGTCGCCGCCTCCGGCCGCGCGCGGACCGGCATCCCGTGCCGGCACGCCGCCGCCCACCTATCAGGTCCGGCGCGGCGATACCCTGTATGCCATCGCTTTTCGTCATGGCCTCGATGTCCGCGACCTGGCACGCTGGAACGGTCTGGGCGACGGCTCGCTGATCCACGTCGGGCAGGTGCTTCGCCTGTATCCCCCGGGGAAGGCACCGTCACACCAGGCCGCCACGCGGCCCCCCGCCAGCCCGCCACCGGCCGCGGCGCCGACCGGCAGTGCACCGCCGCGCTGGCTGTGGCCCACCGAAGGCGAAATCGTCGGCCGCTATGGGGATTCGCCGATGACGGCCTCGGGCGTGCAGATCGCCGGGCGTTCCGGCCAGCCCGTGCGCGCCAGCGCCGCAGGCAAGGTCGTCTATGCGGGCAGCGGCCTCGTCGGCTATGGCGAACTGCTCATCGTCCGCCACGATGACACGTGGCTGAGCGCCTACGGCTACAACGCGGGCCTGCTGGTCGGTGAAGGTGACGAGGTGGCCGCCGGGCAACAGATCGCGCGTCTCGGCGAGGGGCCTGGCCGTCGGCCACTGCTGCACTTCGAGATCCGCCAGGGCGGGCGGCCGGTCGACCCTCAGCGCATGCTGCCCGCGCGCGACGGGGCTTCGCGCTGATGCGGAGCGTCGACGAGCAGCACGGCCACCACGCGCCGGTATTCGCCGAGCAGGATGTTGAAAGTGCGGCAGGCGGCCGGTGTGGACATCACCTCGAAGCCGACGCCGCGCGACATCACGGCAGTGACGAGGTGGATCCCGGGGTGGCGGTGTATGGCGCCACTGCCGTAGAGGATGACCTCGGGCTGCATGCGCAGTGCGTCTGCGAGGTCCGCCTCCGTGAGTTCGCCCGGCCTCGCCGGGTGCCAGTCCTCGACGATCGCATCCGGCCCGATGACGGCATGGCCGCGCAGGACGCGCCCGGCGACGTGCAGTCCGGCATCTGTCAGCGCGGTGATGTAGTGGCCCGTACCGGGCTCTCTTTGCAGTTGCATCGATGACCGTCCTCCTGCGCATGATGCCCGTCGCCCGCTGCCGGCGCCACCGCGGCAGCATGCCGTGAACGGCCGGCAACGCCAGCGCGCCGTGCAGGCGCGGCCGGTGCCCGGTTCAGACGCGGTGTGGCCAGCGCACTACCATCCGGTGCTGTGCCGCGTGCTGGCCGCGCGTGGCGTGGTCCCGGCCCAGGCCGAACCGGTGCTCGCCGGTCTGGCGCCCGTGGGGCGGCTGCCGGGCGTGGCCGCGGCGGCGCGGCGCCTGGTGCAGGCGCAGGCGACGGGCGAGCGGGTCGTCGTGCTCGGCGATTTCGATGCCGATGGCGCCACCGCGACGGCCCTGGTGGTGCATTGCCTGCGTCGTTTCGGTTTTTGCCGCACGGCTTTCGTCGTACCCAACCGCTTCGAGTTCGGCTACGGCCTGTCACCCGAGATCGCGGCGGTGCTCGCCCGTGACGGGCCGGGCCTGCTTGTCACCGTCGATAACGGCATCGCCAGCGTCGAGGGTGTGGCCCGTGCGGTGGCCGGCGGCCTCGACGTGCTCGTCACCGACCATCACCTGCCGGGCAGCGTGCTGCCCACGCCGGCGCTGATCGTCAATCCGGCGCTGCCCGACGCGCCGCCGGCGTATCGGCACCTCAGCGGGGTGGGGGTGGCGTTCTACGTCATGGCGGCGCTGGCCCGCGCGCTGGCCGAAGGCGGTCTGGTGTCGATGGCCGACGGTCAGCGCATCGTTGCCGGCTGCCTCGACCTGGTGGCGCTTGGCACCGTGGCCGACATGGTGCCGCTCGATTTCAACAATCGCGTGTTGGTCGCGGAGGGCCTGCGCCGGATCCGTGCCGGCCAGTGCCGGCCGGGGGTGGCGGCGCTCTGCGAGGTTGCCGGGCGCGACCACGCCCAGCTGCGTGCTGCGGACCTCGGTTTTGCCCTCGCGCCGCGTCTCAATGCCGCCGGCCGCCTCGACGACATGACGCGGGGCATCGACTGCCTGCTCAGCCCGGAAAAGTCTGCGGCACGGCCGCTGGCGGCCCGGCTCGATGCACTGAACCGCGAGCGCCGCGAACTGCAGGCCCGCATGCAGGCCGAAGCCGAAGCGCTGGTCGCCGGTATCGATGGCGAGGACGCCGGTGCGGCCCTGTGCCTGCACGACGAACGTTGGCACCAGGGGATCGTCGGGCTCGTCGCCGCCCGGCTTTGCGAGCGCAGCGGCAAGCCTGCCGTGGCGTTTGCACCTGGCAATGTACCCGGCATGCTGCGTGGTTCGGCGCGTTCAACGGCGGCGGTGCATGTCCGTGACGCGATCGCGCTGGCGGCGACGCTTGAGCCAGGCATGACGATCCGCTTCGGTGGCCATGCCATGGCGGCCGGGCTCAGTCTGGCCGTCGATGACTATCCGCGTTTCAGGCGGGCCTTCGGTGAGGCCGTGTCCCGCTGCGGCGACCCGCGCCAGGATGACGACACGCTGTGGACGGACGGCCATCTCGCACCCGACGAGATGACGCTCGAGCTGGCCGCGCAGCTGGCCGCCTCGGGGCCGTGGGGTCAGGCGTTCCCCGAGCCGTTGTTCGAAAACCATCTGCGCCTTGCCGGCCAGCGCGTCATCGGTGAGCGCCATCTGCGCCTGCGACTGGTGCACCCCGGCGGTGAAGGGGCCTGTGAGGCGGTGGCCTTCGATCGCGCACCGCTCGCCGCGGCAGTGGGGGCGATGCTGCGCGTCGTCTATCGGCTCGATGTCAACCACTGGGGCGGAAGGCGCACGCTGCAGCTGGTTGTTGAGCACATCGATTGCGACTAGCATAGCCGGCCCCACGCGCCTGCCGCCGCCACAGAGCACCGACCATGGAAACAGCTGCCCTGCATCAGCGTATCGACGATCTCCGCGCGCGTTCCGCGGCGCTCAGGGGGTATCTTTGACGTCGATGCCAAACAAAGACGGCTGGAGGAAGTCGAGGCGGCGCTGCAGGATCCAGCCGCATGGAGCGACCCCCAGCGTGCCGAGGCACTCGGCCGCGAGCGCGGCCAACTCGAGGCCGTGATCGGCGCGCTCGGCCGGATCGACCGCGCGCTGGCCGATGCCGCGGGATTGCTCGAACTGGCCGAGGAAGAGGACGACGAGCCCACGGCCGGGGAAGTCGGCAGCGAGCTCCGGGCCATCGACGCCGAGGTCGTCGGGCTCGAGTTCCAGCGTATGTTCAGCGGCAAACACGATGCTTCGAACGCCTTTCTCGACATCCAGGCCGGATCCGGTGGTACCGAGGCGCAGGACTGGGCGCAGATGCTCCTGCGCATGTACCTCAAGTACATCGAGTCGCGCGGCTTTGGCGCCGAGGTTGTCGAGATCTCGCCGGCCGAGGTCGCGGGCATCAAGAGCGCGACGATCCACGTCACCGGCAGTCATGCCTATGGCTGGCTGCGCACCGAAACCGGGGTCCACCGCCTGGTGCGCAAGTCGCCTTTCGATTCCGGCAACCGGCGCCACACCTCGTTTGCCGCGGTCTTCGTCTCGCCGGAGATCGATGACGACATCGACATCGAGATCGATCCATCCGACCTGCGCATCGATGTCTACCGGGCCAGCGGCGCCGGCGGGCAGCACGTCAACAAGACCGAGTCTGCGGTGCGCATGACCCACCTGCCCACCGGCGCCGTCGTCCAGTGTCAGAGCGAACGCTCGCAACACAAGAACCGTGCCATGGCCATGAAGCAGTTACGTGCCAAGCTCTACGAGATCGAGGAGCAGAAGCGGCGCGCCGACGCCCAGGCGCTTGAAGACAGCAAGACCGACATCGGCTGGGGCAGCCAGATCCGCTCCTACGTCCTCGACCAGTCGCGCGTCAAGGACTTGCGCACCGGCATCGAGAGCGGCAACCCGTCGGCGATCCTCGACGGCGACTTGCAGAGGTTCATCGAGGCCAGCCTGAAGGCCGGGCTGTGACAGCGCCGCAGGAGGGCTGAAATGGACACCGACGCACACGATGAAAACCGACTCGTCGCCGAGCGCCGCCACAAGCTGGCACGGCTGCGCAGTGAAGGCTTTGCCTGGCCCAATGGCCTGCGCCGGTCGGCGCTGGCCGGCGAGTTGCATGCGGTCTACGGTGGCCACGGCGATGAAACGCTCGAGGCGCAGCCGGTCGAGGCAAGTATCGGCGGGCGCATGATGGCCAAGCGGGTCATGGGCAAGGCGAGCTTCGCCAAGCTCCAGGACCGCTCCGGGCAGATGCAGGTATTCCTGCAGCGTGATGTGCTTTCCGAGGCGGTCTACGGCGCGTTTCGCCACTGGGATCTGGGCGACATCCTCTGGGCGCACGGCACGCTGTTCCGTACCCGGGCCGGTGAATTGACGCTTCGCGCCAGCGACATCCGCCTGGTCACCAAGGCGCTGCGGCCGCTGCCGGAGAAGTTCCATGGTCTTGCCGACCAGGAAACGCGCTACCGCCAGCGCTATGTCGACCTGATCGTCAACGAGTCCACGCGGCGCGTCTTCGAGCTGCGCACCCGTGTCGTCCAGTTCCTGCGCAGCTACCTCGATGCCCTCGACTTCCTCGAGGTCGAGACGCCGATGATGCAGGCCATCCCGGGTGGTGCGCTGGCGCGGCCGTTCGTCACGCACCACAATGCGCTCGACCGCCAGCTCTACCTGCGCATCGCTCCCGAGCTCTATCTCAAGCGCCTCGTCGTCGGCGGCTTCGAACGTGTCTACGAGGTCAACCGCAATTTCCGCAATGAAGGCGTGTCGACCCAGCATAACCCCGAGTTCACCATGCTCGAGCTGTACATGGCATGGGCGGACCACGAGACGCTCATCGACTTGCTCGAGAACCTGCTGCGCAGTCTCGCCGTGCAGGTCCTCGGCAGTGCGTGCGTGACCAGTGGCGGGCGCGAATATGACCTGTCGGCGCCTTTCCACCGGCTGGCCATCGAGGCGGCAGTGGCGCAGCACAACCCCGGCCTGCGTGGCGCCGACCTGCGCGACGTCGCGGTGTTGCGCGGGGCCTGCACGCAACTCGGGATCCCGGTCCAGCCCGGCTGGGGCGCCGGCAAGCTGCAGATCGAAATCTTCGAGAAAACCGTCGAGCACCACCTCGTCGAGCCGACCTTCGTCACCGGCTTCCCCGCCGAGGTCTCGCCGCTGGCGCGGCGTAGCGACGCCGACCCCTTCCTCACCGACCGTTTCGAGCTCTACATCGGCGGGCGCGAGATCGCCAACGGCTTTTCCGAGCTCAATGATCCCGAGGACCAGGCCGAGCGCTTCCGCCGCCAGGTCGAGCAGCAGCGCGGTGGTGACGAGGAGGCGATGTTCTACGACGCCGACTACGTGGCCGCACTCGAATACGGCCTGCCGCCGACGGCCGGGCTCGGCATCGGCGTCGACCGCCTGGTGATGTTCATCGCCGACCAGCCGTCGATTCGCGACGTGCTGCTGTTCCCGCACCTGCGCGATGCGCCGGGTCGTGGCTGAGATGGGTCCGTCGCCAGCTCAGTCGCCGGCGCGGTCGAGTTCGGGGATCGCATAGGGCAGCGGCAGCCGCTCGAGCAGCGGCCCGTCGGCGTCACCAAGGCGCAACGGCCCCGGAAGGTCGTCGAGGTAGACCACGGCGAGGAGTTCGCAACCGCCGTCGACTGCCACCGCACTGACCACCTGCCCCGTGACGCCGCGCGCGGCGTGCACTGCCGTGCCGGGCGGCGGCACGCGGCCCGCGGCGGTGAAGCGCAGCAGGCGGCGCTTGATGCGCCCGCGATAGTGCGTGCGGGCGACGATTTCCTGGCCGACGTAACACCCCTTGTCGAAGCTGATGCCGCCGAGCAGGTCGAGGTTGACCATCTGCGGCACGAAGGCGTTCTGGGTCCCGGCCACGATTTCCGGCAGCCCGGCACGAATATCCCGGTGGAGCCACGCCGTGGCCGGGAAACGCTCACCGCCATCCGCATGGGGCGGGCCGGCGGCTGGCACGGGGCCGATGTACAGGCTGCGCCCGTCGTCGCCAGTGAGTTCGAGGTAACGGCCACCGCCTTCCCCTGTCGCGAACTCGCCGGCACGCGCCCACAGGCCGTGGATGACCGCGGCCTCGATGCGTGCCGTGACGCGCGCCCGCAGGATGTAGAGGCGCAAGCGCTGGCACACGGCGGGCGCGATCGCGGCCGGCAGCACCAGGCCGAAGCCCATGCCGTCGCGCCAGACGCGCGGCAGGGCGACCAGGCGGCCGCTCGCATCGGTCCAGCCCGCGAGCGGTGCCATGCCTTCTGCCAGCGTCCGAAGGTCGAGGGTCAGCTGGCCCTGGAGGAAGGCCTGGCCATCGTCGCCCTCGATGCGGATCACGCCGAGGTGTTGCAGTTCGGTGTATTGCGCCACGTCCTTGTCACGCCCTTGCAGGCCAGCGTCCGGCTGGCGGAGATGAAGCCATTCTGGCACACTAAGCGCGTGCCAGAATCCCGCGCCAAGAAGGACGACGACATCGCCCGGGAAGCGTTTCCAACCGGCGGTGTCGAGCCTCGCAGTGCGCGTCAGCCGGCCGGGTCAGAGGCCCTTGCGCCCATCGAGCGCGGGGGACCCGGGGGTCCCGAGCCCACCCGCTACGGCGACTGGGAACGGGGCGGCCGGTGCATCGATTTCTGAGCATCAGGCGGGACCAGCGCCGAGCCTGAACGTTGCGTGACCACCGCCGTACTCCTCGACGGCACGCGGTGCATGTGGCGGAGTTCGGCCTGCCTCTTGATTCATTCGGGCCGGACCACAGCATCCAGCGGAGGGCGGGATGAGCAGATCCCCTAGACCACTGTCACCTCACCTGCAGGTTTATCGCTGGCAGATCAGCAACACGCTGTCCATCATCCATCGCCTGACCGGCGTCGCACTGGCCTTCGGCGCACTGGCGCTGGGCGGCTGGCTGCTGGCGCTGGCTGCCGGCCATAACGCCTACATCGCCTATACCCAGCTCTACGACAACCTGTTCGGCCAGCTGGCGCTGCTCGGCTGGTCGTTCTGCTTTTTCTATCACCTGTGCAATGGCATCCGTCACCTTGCCTGGGATGCCGGCTACGGCTTCGACAAGCGCGTCGCGGAGCGCAGCGGCCTGGCGGTCGTTGCCGCTTCGCTGCTGCTGACCACCGGCTGGTGGGCCGTGCTGATCATGGGAGGGATGTGAGATGAGCCTCAAGTCGCCACTCGGCAGGGCGCTCGGCCGCGGGTCGGCCCACAACGGCAGTGGCCACTGGCGCGCGCAACGCCTGACGGCGCTGGCCATCCTGCCGCTCGGGCTGTGGTTCGCATTGGCAGTGCTGCGCCTGCCGGCCTTCGACTACCACACCGTCGATGCCTGGCTGGCGGCGCCCGGTCACGCGCTGCCCGTGCTGCTGTTGTTCCTCGCTTTGGTCTACCACTCGAGCCTCGGCCTGCAGGTGGTCGTCGAGGACTATGTCCACCATGCCGGGCTGCGCGCGGCGACTCTGGCCGGCGTCTGGCTGGCCCACGCGGCGCTGGCAGTGGCCGGGGTGTATTCGGTCTTCAGGATTGCGGCAGGGGCGGCAGCATGAGCGACGCGTATCCTTTCATCGATCACCGCTTCGACGTCGTCGTCGTCGGTGCCGGCGGCGCCGGCCTGCGGGCCGCCGTCGGCCTTGCCGAGGCTGGCCTCAGCGTCGCCTGCATCACCAAGGTGTTCCCGACCCGCAGCCATACCGTTGCCGCCCAGGGCGGCATCAGTGCCGCGCTGGCCAACATGGGTGAGGATGACTGGCGCTGGCACATGTACGACACCGTCAAGGGCTCCGACTGGCTCGGTGACCAGGACGCCATCGAGTACATGTGCAAGGAGGCACCGGCAGCGGTCATCGAACTCGAACACTACGGCGTGCCCTTCTCGCGCACCGACGACGGGCGCATCTACCAGCGGCCCTTCGGCGGCATGACCACGCATTTCGGCAAGGGCACGGCCCAGCGCACCTGCGCGGCCGCCGACCGCACCGGCCACGCCATGTTGCATGCCCTCTACCAGCAGTCGCTCAAACACCAGGCGTCTTTCTTCATCGAGTTTTTCGCCATCGACCTGATCATGGACAACGGCGAATGCCGTGGCGTCGTCGCCCTCGAGATGGCCACGGGCCAGCTGCACCGTTTCGCTGCCCAGCGCACCATCCTCGCCACCGGCGGCTATGGCCGCGCATATTTCTCCTGCACCTCGGCACACACCTGCACGGGTGACGGCAGCGCGATGGTCCTGCGCGCCGGGCTGCCGCTCCAGGACATGGAGTTCGTCCAGTTCCACCCGACGGGCATCTATGGCTCAGGCTGCCTGATCACCGAAGGCGTGCGGGGCGAGGGGGGCTACCTGACGAACTCGGCCGGCGACCGCTTCATGGGCCGGTATGCGCCCAACGCCAAGGACCTCGCCTCGCGCGATGTCGTCAGCCGTGCCATGACCATCGAGATCCGTGAAGGCCGGGGTGTCGGCGAAGAACGCGACCACATCCACCTGCACCTCGAGCATCTCGGGCCGGAGGTCATCCACGAGCGGCTGCCGGGCATCGCCGAGACGGCCCGGATCTTCGCCGGCGTCGATGTCACCCGCGAGCCGATCCCCGTGCTGCCCACCGTGCACTACAACATGGGCGGCATTCCGACCAACGTCCACGGCGAAGTCCTGTCGGGGCGTGGTGCCGGCAGCGATGACGTGGTTCCCGGGCTGATGGCCATCGGCGAGGCGGCCTGCGTATCCGTGCATGGCGCCAACCGGCTCGGGTCGAACTCACTGCTCGACCTCGTCGTCTTCGGCCGCTCCGCGGCGCGACGCTGCGGCGACGTGCTGACGCCTGGCGTGCGGCAGCGCCCGCTGGCCGATGACGCCGGCGAACTGGCGGTGTCGCGCCTCGACCGGCTGCGCAACGCCAGGGGCAGCCGTGCCACCGCGGAGATCCGCCTCGAGATGCAGAAGATCATGCAGGGGCATGCCGCGGTGTTCCGCACCGGCGAGTCACTGCAGCAGGGCACCGACAAGCTGGCCCGCTGTTACGCGACCTTTGCCGACGTGCGTGTCACCGACCGCAGCCTCGTCTGGAACACCGACCTCATCGAGACCCTCGAACTGGAGAACCTCCTCGGCCAGGCGATGGTGACCATCACCGGGGCGCTCAACCGCAAGGAGAGCCGCGGTGCCCACGCCCGCGAAGACTTCCCCGGGCGTGATGATGACAACTGGCTGCACCACACGCTGGCCTGGCTCGGCAGCGACGGCGCGGTGCAACTCGGTGGCCGGCCGGTGCGGCTCGAGACGCTCACCGACGAGGTCCAGACCGTGGCGCCCAAACCCAGGGTGTATTGAATCGCTGGTTGGCGCGCCCACATTCAAGCAGGCAGGGTACATATGGCTGAGTTCAAGCTTCCCCCGGGGTCCAAAGTCGAGAAGGGCAAGACCTGGCCCGCGCCCGAGGGGGCCGGCAAGGTCCGGCGCTTCAATATCTACCGCTATGACCCGGACAGCGGCAGCAACCCGCGCCTCGACACCTACGAGGTCGACACCGCACGCTGCGGCCCGATGGTTCTCGATGCGCTGATCAAGATCAAGAATGAGGTCGACCCCACCCTGACGTTCCGTCGCTCGTGTCGCGAGGGGATCTGCGGCTCGTGTGCCATGAATATCGCCGGCGGCAATGCGTTGGCCTGCATCCATGCCATCGAGGATGTCAGCGGCGACGTCAACATCTATCCGCTGCCGCACATGCCGGTGGTCAAGGACCTCGTCCCCGACCTGACGCACTTCTACGCCCAGTACGCCGCCATCAAGCCGTGGCTGCAGTCGCGCACGCCGGCACCGCCGGACAGCGAGCGATTGCAGTCCAAAGAAGACCAGGAACTGATCAACGGCCCGTCGGCGTGCATCCTCTGCGCGTGCTGTTCGAGCAGTTGCCCGAGCTGGTGGTGGAACAGCGAACGCTACCTCGGCCCGGCCGTGCTGCTCGCGGCCTACCGCTGGCTGGTCGACACGCGCGACGAGGCCACCGGCGAGCGGCTCGATTTTCTCGACGATGCCTATCGGCTGTACCGCTGCCATACGATCATGAATTGCACCTTTGCCTGCCCGAAGGACCTCAATCCGGCGCGCGCCATCGCCGCCACCAAGCGCATGCTCGCCGAGCGCGAGCTGTAGGCCGGCATGGAGGCGGCGGCCGCGGGTGGCGAGGCGGCACGGGCCATGAACCGCCTGCGCTGGCGCTGCCGGCGCGGCATGCGCGAACTCGATACCCTGCTGCTGCGCTACGTGGAGCGCGACTGGCCGCGGGCGGGCCCCGCTCAGCGCCGTGCCTTCGAGGCGCTGCTGGGCTGGCAGGATCCCGAGATTCTCGAGTTGCTGGCCGGGCGCCGTCCGGCCGACAATCCGGCCCAGCATGACGTGGTCCAACGGCTTCTCACGCACGACTGAACTGCACCTGCGCCCCGTGGCCACCTGGCCGGCGGCCCTGCTGCTGACGGCCATTGACCTGCGCATCGTGTTCGATCTGCCCCTTGCCGTGGCGTGGCGCACCACCCTGGCTTGTGGGGTGCTGGTGGCGGCCCTCGGGGCCCTCGGCGGCCGCCGGCGCGGCACGCGGTGCGTCGTCAGCCGGGTGCGCTTCGGCCCGGCAGGTGACTGGTGCCTGGCCACCGATGCGGGCGACGAGCCCGGCCTGCAGCCCCGCCATGCCTGGGTGGTCGCGGGGCTTGTCGCCGGTCTGCAGTTCACGACACCGGACGGCGTCACCCGCCGAACGCTGCTGTTCGGCCCGGCGCACCCACCTGACGCCTGGCGTCGCCTGCGCGTTCGCCTGCGTCTCGACTCCCGCGCCGCTTGACGTAGAATCCCGTGCATGGCGCTGCGCCGCATCAGCGGCCAGTGCCGGCGGCACGGTCCGTGGTGCGAACTTCCCCGGGGATCCGGGGTCTATCGTCGCTGACGGTTCGTGCCATCGATCGGTCCAGCATCGGGCAGCGAATGGCACCGGGAACCAGCGATCAGTATCTTGTCGAACGTGCGCAGAACGGCGACCGTCGTGCGTTCGATGTTCTGGTGCGCAAGTACCAGCAAAAAATCGTGAGCCTCGTGACCCGTTATGTCCGTGACCCCGCAGATGCACTCGATGTCGCGCAGGAGGCCTTCATCAAGGCGTGGCGGGCACTGCCGGGATTCCGCGGGGAGAGCGCCTTCTACACCTGGCTGTACCGGATCGCGATCAATGCCGCAAAGAACCATCTCGCCTCGGTACAGCGCAGGCCCCTCGAATACCACGCCGATCCGGCCGAGGACCTGCAGTACGAGGCGCGCATCCGGATGCGCGACGAGGACACGCCGGAGCGCATCAACATGCGCGATGAGCTGCGCGACCTCATCGGCCGGACGATCAGCGAACTGCCTGAAGAATTGCGCAGTGCGATCGTGTTGCGCGAGGTCGAGGGCATGAGCTACGAGGAAATCGCCGCTGCCATGGGCTGTCCGATCGGTACCGTCCGGTCGCGCATCTTCAGGGCGCGGGAGGCTGTCGATGCGGCGATACGGCCGCTGCTGGGCAGCTAGGCCGTATCGAAGGGGAACGGAAGGACATGCGGGGGAGATGATGTCTGCAGGGTCAGTTGAGGAACAGTTGTCGGCGTGGATCGATGATGAACTCGCCGTGCACGAACGCGAATGGCTGGGCGCGCGCCTGATCAGCGACGCACGCCAGCGCGAACGGCTGGCGCGCTACGCGCTGATCGGCGAGTGCCTGCGGGGTTCTTCGGCCGCGCATCAGGCCCACGGACTGTGCCATCGGGTCGACCGCCGGCTGGCGGCGGCCGAGCCGGTCCAGGCCTACGGCAACCCCGGCGCCGGTGCGGCGGGCTGGCCGGGGCGCCTCGGCGGGGCGCTGGCCGCCTTGCTCCTCGTCGCCGTCGTCGGACTCGGCCAGTGGCAGGCCCGCGGCCCGGACGATACCGCGGCCGGGGCGCAGCGCCTCGCCGCGGGCCAGGCGGCGGTGCGCGTGTTGCCGGTCGCGGTGCCGCCGCTTGCCGGCGAGCGCATGGCCAGTTATCTGGTCCACCACGGCCGCTTCAGCGCCGGCCTCGAGCGCCAGTTCATCGATGCGCGGGTCATCAACCCGCAGGCCTACCTGATCCGCACGGATGGTGCCGCCGGGTTCTTCGGCGATGAATGAGCCGGGCGACGGGATGGTCGCCGCGCTGCGTCGTGCGGCTGGCCTGGCAGTGCTGGGCAGCCTGCTGGCTGTCGCGCCCGCCGTCGCCGGGACGGCGGACGACGCCCACGGCTGGCTGCGACGCATGGCGCAGGCCCTCGATCAGGTCCAGTACGAAGGCACGCTCGTCCACCAGCGTGGCGAGGACATCGCCACCTTCCGCGTCGTCCACCGCGTCGAGGGTGGTGTGGCCCACGAACGCATCACGGCCCTCGACGACTCGTCGCGCGAGATCATTCGCCACGGCGCGGAGGTGATGTGCATCCTGCCCGATCGCCGGCTGGTCATCGTCGAGCACCAGGAAGTGGCCGGCATGCACAACGGTGGCCCATTGCGCCAGTATCTGCCGGGTGAGGGGGCCATCGACGATGCGCCCTACCGCCTGTCCCTCTCGCCCGGTGGCCGTGTTGCCGAACGCGAGGCGGTCCTCGTCGCCATCGTGCCCGCCGACGCGTTCCGCTACGGCTACCGGATCTGGCTCGACCGCGACACGGCGATGCCGCTCAAGGTCCAGATGGTCGATGGTGCCGCCGTCATTGAACAGATCCTCTTCGCCGAGCTGGCCTTGCCCGAGGAGATCCCTGCCTCGGCGGTTGCGCCGAGCGTCGACACGGAAGGGTTCCGCCGCGAACGGCAGCTGAAGGCCGACGCCGGATCCGGGGGCGGTGGCTGGCAGGCCCGGCGGCTGCCGCCGGGATTCGCGTTGCGGGCCCGGCGTATCACCGCCGCCGCGGTGGCCGGCGCGACCGGCGACGCCGCCATGGAGCAGCTGGTCTACAGCGACGGCATCGCCAGTGTCTCTGTGTTCATCGAGCAGCTGGTCGGCGACGACATGGTCGAAGGCCTGACCCGGGTTGGCGGGGCACATGCCTATACCGTGCGTCACGGGGCGCATCGCGTCACTGCCCTTGGCGGTGTCCCCGGCGAGACGGTCGCGCTGATCGCCCGCGGCGTCACCGGCGCGGGTCGCTGACCGCGCGCCGCACGGTCCGCGCATGGTGTTGCCCCGTCTGACGCTCTACAGCCGTTCCGGCTGCCACCTCTGCGAGCTCATGCTCGAGGACCTCTGGCCGCTGGTCGAGGGCCGGGCCGAGCTTACCGTCGCCGATGTCGACGAGGACCCGGGCTGGCGCGCCGCCTACGGGCTGCGCGTGCCCGTGCTCTGCCACGACGACCGGGAGGTCTGTGCCACGGTGCTTGACCGGGGCGCGGTGCAGGCACTGCTCGGCCGGGGCGGCGATACACTGGAATGAGTGCGGGAGCCGATGGCGCCGGCCGCCACCGTGGTAGGCTACGCGCCGGATATCGTGGCCGGTGCGGGCATTGCCCCCACGGCTCTCCCGCTTGCATGCGAACGCCGGAATCGAGGCGCTGAAACGTGGACATTGCGCTGCTGCTGGTCATCGGGACCGCGGTGTCGGGCCTTCTGTGGGCCATCGACGCGGTCTTCCTGCGCGCCCGACGCCGGGCCGTACCGGCGGCGCCGGCCCGGGAGCCGGTCCTCATCGAGTATGCGCGCTCGTTCTTTCCCATCCTCCTTGCGGTGCTGGTGATCCGCTCGTTTCTTTTTGAGCCTTTCCGCATCCCCTCGAGTTCGATGGTGCCGACCCTGCTGATCGGCGATTTCATCTTCGTCAACAAGTTTTCCTACGGCCTGCGCCTGCCGGTGATCAATACGCGAATCCTCGATCTGGGCGAGCCGCAGCGGGGAGACGTGATCGTCTTTCGCCTGCCATCCGATCCATCGACCAATTACATCAAGCGGCTGGTCGGCTTGCCGGGCGACGAGGTCAGCTACAGCGGCGGCCAGATCCGCATCAACGGCGAACCGGTCGAGATCGTGCCCGTCGGGGCGTGGCGTGGCGGCGACCAGCCCGGCTCGATCCTGGCGCGCGAACGGCTGGGCGATGCCGAGCACGATGTGCTGCTGATGCCGGGCCGGGGCAGCCTGGAGGGCACGTTCAGGGTCCCCGAGGGACACTATTTCATGATGGGCGACAATCGCGACAACAGCCGCGACAGCCGCTATGGTGGCGTCGGGTTCATTCCCGAGGAAAACATCGTCGGCAAGGCGGTGCGTATCTGGATGAACTGGGACCTGTCGTCGGCACCACGCTGGCAGCGCATCGGCAATGCCATCCGCTAGCGGGGCCGGCCCCGCGCTGCGGCGCGGGCAGGGGTTGGGAGTCGGGTGTCCGGGAGGGCGCAGAATGCGACATCGACAACGCGGCATGACGGGGATCGGCCTGGCGCTGATCGTGGCAATGGCCGGCCTGATCGGCTTTGCGGCCATACGGCTGGTGCCGGTCTACCTGACGCAGATGCAGGTGCAGCGCATCCTCAACGGCGTCAAGGACAGCCACGACAGTCAGGGCGCATCACCCGTCGAGATCCGACGGGCCGTCAGCAAGGGGCTCGATCTCAACGACGTCAAGCACCCCGCCATCCGCGACTTCATCATCCGCCAGAGCGATGCCGGCCTGACGGTCGGCGTCGCCTACGAAGAGGTCGTGCCATTCATCGGCAACATTTCACTGCTGGTGAACTTCGACAACCAGGTCGAGATCAACCGGTGATCCCTGCCGTCCGCTGGGCGGCGCAGGCGCTCGGCTACGACTTCCGGGACCCCGCGCTGCTCGACCAGGCGTTAACCCACCGCAGCGCCGGCAGCCCGCACAACGAGCGCCTCGAATTTCTCGGTGACGCCGTGCTCGGCTTCGTCATCGCCGAGCTGCTCTATGCGCAGCGTCCCGACGCCGACGAAGGCACGCTCAGTCGCCTGCGTGCCCGCCTGGTGCGCCGCGAGACGCTTGAGTCGCTGGCCGCGGAGCTGGCGCTGGCACCGCAACTTGTCCTCGGTGGCGGTGAGCAGCGCGCCGGGGCCCGGCAGCGGGGCTCGATCCCGGGCAACGCGCTCGAGGCGGTGTTCGCCGCGGTGCTGCTCGATGGCGGCATCGAGCCCGTGCGCGCACTGGTCCACGAGCTCTACAGGGGGCGCATCGCGGCACTGCCGGAAGACGACGAGCTGCGCGATCCCAAGACGCGGCTGCAGGAGCGGCTGCAGGCGGTCGGTGAGGCGCTGCCGGCCTATGAGGTGATCGAGGCCAGCGGGCCCCCGCACCGCCAGGTGTTCACCGCCGTCTGCCGCCTGGCCAGCCATGAGATCGTCACGCGGGGCACGGGCCAGAGCCGGCGGGCTGCCGAGCAGGCCGCCGCAGCTGCTGCGCTGGAGGCGCTGTCCGCAGATGGCTGAGCCGGCATTCCGCAGTGGTGTCGTCGCCGTGGTCGGACGGCCCAACGTCGGCAAGTCGACGCTGGTCAACGCGCTGGTCGGGCGCAAGGTCAGCATCGTCACACCCCGTCCGCAGACCACGCGGCACGCCATCAGCGGTATCCTCGACCGGCCGCATGCGCAGATCGTCTTCGTCGACACGCCGGGGCTGCACACGCGGATGCGCAACCTCCTCAACCGGGCCATGAACCGGGCCGTCACCGGGGCACTTGTCGGTGCCGATCTCGTGCTCTTTGTCATCGATGCCGCCGGCTGGCGGGGTGAGGACGACCACGTGCTGCAGCAGGTGCGGGCTGCGGGCATCCCGGCGCTGCTTGCCGTCAACAAGATCGATACGCTGAAGTCGAGGACCGCGCTGCTGCCGTTGCTTGCACAATGCGCGGACCGCGCGGCGTTCCGCCATATCGTGCCGCTTTCGGCGCGTCGGGGCGATAACCTCGAGCGTCTCGCCGAACTCGTCGAGGCCGACCTGCCCGAGGGCCCGGCGCTGTATCCGCGCGATGCGCTCACCGACCGCAGCATGGCATTCCGCGTTGCCGAAGCCATCCGTGAACAGTTGCTCATCGCCCTGCGCCAGGAAGTGCCCTACGGCCTCGCCATCGAGGTGCTGGCCCTCGAGGAGCGCCCCGGGCTGGTGCTGGTCGATACCGTCATCTGGGCCTCGCGCGAGTCCCACAAAGGCATCATCGTCGGCCATGGCGGGGCAACGCTGAAGCGGGTCGGCACGGCGGCGCGCCTCGAGATGGAAACGCAGTTCGGTATGCGTTTTCACCTCGAGATGCGCGTCAAGGTCAAGCAGGACTGGGCCGACAGCGAACGCGCCCTGCAGCAGTTCGGCCTCGACGGCAACTGATGGTCGCACCACGCAACGGCATCACCGACACGGGCTACGTGCTGCATGCGAGGCCGTGGCAGGAGACCAGCCGGCTGCTCGAAGTCCTGACTGCCAGCCACGGCCGCCTCGGTCTCGTGGCCCGGGGTGCGCAGCGGCCGTCGTCGCGCCTGCGCGGCGTGCTGCAACCGTTCCGGCCGCTGCACCTGTCGTGGTCGGGACGCGGCGCACTGCACACGCTGTGTGCGGCCGAGCCGGCTGGTCATCCGACGGCACCTTCGGGTACCGTGGTCATGGCAGCCTTCTATCTCAACGAGCTGTTGCTCGCCTTCCTGCGGCGGAGTGATGCCCATCCCGGGCTTTACGCCGCATATGAGGCGGCGATCGTGGCGCTCGGTGCCGGATCCGCCGCCGATACCGAGCCGGTCCTGCGGCGCTTCGAAATCCGCCTGCTCGCCGAGATCGGCTATGGGTTGAGTCTCGGGCACGATGCCACCACCGGGCAGCGGCTCGACCCCGCGGCGCGCTACGAGTACATCGTCGAGCAGGGGGCGGTGCCGGCCGTTGCCGGCGACCGCCCGCTGGTGTTCAATGGCGCCGAGCTCGACGCCATCGACCGCATGGCATTCGCCGACCCCGCCGTGCTGCGGGCAGCCAAGCGGCTGCTGCGTGCCGTGCTCGCCCACCACCTCGGCGGACGCAGCCTGCGGACCCGCGAGGTCATGGCGGCGATGCGCCGCTGAGCCGCCACACGGAATCGCGAATGAACCGCACCACCCCGCCAGGCATCCTCCTCGGCGTCAATGTCGACCACGTCGCGACGCTGCGCCAGGCGCGGCGCATCGACTATCCGGACCCGGTCGCTGCGGCGCTCATCGCCGAGCAGGCGGGCGCCGACAGCATCACGGTGCACCTGCGCGAGGACCGTCGCCACATCCAGACGCACGACTTGTCGCGCCTCCAGGCAGAACTGCGCACCCACATGAACCTCGAACTGGCCGTGGCTGGCGAGGTCCTCGCCATCGCCTGTGAGGTGCGCCCGGCTGATGCCTGTCTGGTGCCGGAGCGGCGCGAAGAACTGACCACCGAAGGCGGTCTCGATGTCGTTGCCCATGCCGGTGCCGTGCGCGACGCGGTGGCGCGGCTCCAGGCCAGCGGTATCCGCGTGGCGCTGTTCATCGACCCCGATCCGCACCAGGTCGAGGCGGCCGCGGGCAGCGGCGCCACAATCGTCGAACTGCACACCGGTGCCTACGCCGATGCGCAAACCGCCGCGGCGCGCCAGACCGAGTTGCAGCGGCTGGCGGCGGCGGCACGGCGGGCCGCCGCCTGCGGCCTCGAGGTTCATGCCGGCCACGGGCTCAACGAGGACAATGTCGGGCCGGTCGCCGCGCTGCCCGAGGTCACCGAGCTCAATATCGGCCACGCGATCATCGCCCGCGCGGTATTCGTCGGCATGGCGGAGGCGGTCGCCGGAATGAAGCGCCGGATGGCCATGGCGCGCGCGCGATGATCTGGGGCATCGGCACCGACATCCTGCGCATCGATCGCGTGGCCCGTGTGCATGCACGCCACGGTGCGCGCTTCGCCGGCCATCTGCTGATGCCGGAGGAACAGGCGCTGTTCGTCGGCAGCCGCAACCCGGTGCGCTTCCTGGCGATGCGCTTCGCCGCCAAGGAAGCCATCGTCAAGGCCCTCGGCACCGGCTTCGCCCACGGCATCTGGCTGCGCGACATCGGCGTGGCGCCCGACGGCAGGGGCCGGCCGCTGGTTGTCTGGTCGGCGCGCGCGCGGACGCTGTGTGCCGAATGGGGCATCGATGCGGAAAACAGCCACCTCAGCCTGTCGGATGAGGCTGGCCTCGTCGTGGCGATGGCCGTCCTGCTGCGTACCGGAACATAGGGAGGGATGCCCATGGGCAGTCTGGTATTCGATATCGAGACAGTGCCCGACGTGGCGCTGGGCCGGCGACTCTACGGGCTCGATGGCCTCGGTGACGAGGACGTCGCCCGCGCCATGACCTTCAGGCGCCAGCAGGACAGCGGCAGCGATTTCCTGCCCTTGCACCAGCACCGCATCGTGGCCATTGCCGTCGTCTGGCGCCAGCGCGACGCGTTCCGCGTGCAGAGCCTCGGTGACGAGGGGGACGATGAAGCGGACCTGATCCGGCGTTTCTTCGAGGCCATCGACAAGCAGTCGCCGGAAATCATTTCGTGGAATGGTGGCGGCTTCGACCTGCCGGTGCTGCACTATCGGGCCCTGCGCCACGGGATCGCCGCGCCACGCTACTGGGAGACCGGCGACAACGACACCGCGTTTCGCTACAACAACTACCTGAGCCGCTTCCACTGGCGTCACGTCGACCTCATGGACGTGCTTTCCGGCTGGCAGCCCCGCGGCCGTGCGCCGCTCGACGAGATCGCGGTGATGCTCGGTTTCCCCGGCAAGCTCGGTTTTTCCGGGGCGAAGGTCTGGGAGACGTGGTTGGCCGGCGGGATCACGGCCATCCGCGCCTACTGCGAGACCGACGTGCTCAACACCTGGCTGGTGTGGTTGCGCTTCCAGCACCTGCGCGGTCTGCTCGATGGCCCGGCGCTCGAAGCGGAACTGGCACGCGTGCGCGACTTCCTGGCGGCGGTGGATGCGCCGCACTGGCAGGAATTCGCCGCCGCGTGGGCAGCGGCGTCCGAACCGGCTTCCGGTGCTTGAACGCGCAGCTGCGCAACGCGCCGGCCGAGGAGGGTGAGGTGATCGACCTGACCCTCGAGGGCACCGGTGTGCTGGCGCCGCAGGGCAAGCGCGTGTTGCTGCCGGGAGCCCTTGCCGGGGAGCGGGTGCGCTACGCCCGCCGTCGGCGCCGCTCGCGCTATGACGAGGCCGAACTCATCGAGGTCCTGACGCCATCACCCGACCGTGTGCCGCCCCGCTGTGAATATTTCGGCACTTGCGGCGGCTGCAGCCTGCAGCACCTGTCCATCGAGGCGCAGCGGGCCCAGAAGGAGCGTGCGCTGCTCGATGCGCTGGCGCGCATCGGCGGTTGTACACCGGTGCGGCAGTTGCCGGCAATCACCGCCGCAGCCTGGCATTATCGGCGCCGCGCCCGGCTCGGCGTGCGCCATGTCGCTGCCAAGGGGCGCGTGCTGGTCGGCTTCCGTGAGCGCCATGATTCGCGTGTCACCGACATGCAGCACTGCGCGATCCTCAGCCCACCGATCGGTGGGCTGCTGCCGGCGCTGTCGGCCCTGATCGACAGCCTGTCGCTGCGCGCCCGCCTGCCGCAGGCCGAGGTGACGGTGGCCGACAATGCCACCGCCCTGGTGCTGCGCGTCCTCGACCCGCCCACGGCCGACGACCTGGCGAAGCTGCGTGCTTTCCGCGACCGGCACGGGCTGCGCCTGTACCTGCAGCCCGGTGGCCCTGACACGCTCGAGGCGCTCGACCCCGCAGCCGGCGATGATGAGCTGTGTTATCGCCTCGACGACTTCGGCGTCACGCTCGGTTTCGGACCGCTCGACTTCATCCAGGTGCATGCCGGGGTCAACGCGCAGATGGTGGCCCGGGTGCTGGCCGAGCTTGAAGTCGGGCCGGACGATCGTGTCCTCGACCTCTACTGCGGCATCGGCAATTTCACCCTGCCGCTGGCCACGCGGGCCGCAGCGGTCACGGGCGTCGAGGGCAGTGCGGCGATGACCGCACAGGCGACACGCAACGCGCAGCGCAACGGCATCGACAACGTGCAGTTCGTCACCGCCGACCTGTATGGCGACGGGCTGGAAGGGGCATGGACGCGCGCCCATCACGATGTCGTGCTGCTCGACCCGCCCCGCGCCGGGGCGGCGGCGGTGATGCCGCTGCTGGCCCGCACCGGCGTGCGGCGCATCGTCTATGTGTCGTGCCATCCGGGGACGCTGGCACGCGATGTCGGCCTGCTGGTCGGCGACCGCCGCTACCGGCTCGAGGCCGCCGGCATCATGGACATGTTTCCGCACACCAGCCACGTCGAGTCGATGGCCGTGCTGGTGCGCCGGTGACACCGCCCATGCCAGGTATGACACCCCCGCTTCCGGTCACCATCAGCCTGTCGCGGCAGCGCCTTGCCTTCCACGGGCGCGATGGCGAGATCGCATCGTTCCCCGTCTCGACCTCGCGCTGGGGGCCCGGTGAGCGCCGCGACAGCCTGTGCACGCCGCGCGGCCGCCATGTCATCCGGGCCTGCATCGGTAAAGGTCTGCCCCCGGGCGCCGTACTCGCCGGCCGTCGACCGACCGGGGAGGTGTGGTCGCCCGAACTCGCCCGCCATGACCCGCGGCGTGACTGGATCCTCAGCCGCATCCTCTGGCTGTCGGGGCTCGAGCCCGGCCGCAACCGCCTCGGCGAGGTCGACAGCATGCGCCGCTACATCTACATTCATGGCACGCCCGATACGGAGCCCATGGGCGTGCCCTTCTCACACGGCTGCATCCGCATGCGAAATGCGGACGTGATCTGGCTCTTCGACCGTGTCACGGCGGGGACGCGCGTCGACATCTGCCCATGACGGCCCGCTGTTGCCAGGTCCCACCATGACACTCGGTCCGTTGATCATCGGCATCGAGGGCCGCGAGTTGACGGCCGCTGATGCCGAGCGGTTGCGCCATCCGCTGGTCGGCGGCGTGATCCTCTTCGCGCGCAACATCGGCGAGGTGGCGGAAACGCGCGCGCTGATCGAGGCCGTTCATGCGCTGCGCGACGACCGGCTGCTGGTGACCGTCGACCAGGAAGGCGGGCGGGTGCAGCGCTTCCGCGACGGCTTCCATGCGCTGCCCCCGCTGCGCTGGCTGGGTCACCAGCACGACCTCGATGCGGCCCATGGGCGGCACCTCGCCCATGCCTGTGGCTGGCTGATGGCGGCTGAGCTGCGCGAAATCGGTGTCGACCTCAGCTTTGCGCCCTGCGTCGACCTCGACCACGGCACCAGCAGCGTGATCGGCGACCGCGCCCTGCACCGTGATCCGGAGGTGGTCTCGGTGCTGGCCACCGCCTGGCTGCAAGGCATGCGCCGCGCCGGCATGGCGGCCTGCGCCAAGCATTTCCCCGGCCACGGCTTTGTCGTTGCCGACTCACATCACGAACTGCCCGTCGATGGCCGCAGCCGCGACGAAATGCTCGACGATCTGCTGCCCTACGAGCGCCTGATCGATCACGGCCTGACGGCGATCATGGTGGCCCACGTGCGCTACCCCGCCATCAGCCCGGAAGTGGCCAGCCTGTCCCCTTACTGGATGCGCGGTGAGTTGCGTGACCGCTTCGGTTTTCGCGGGGCCATCCTCTCCGACGACCTCGGCATGCAGGCGCTGGCCGGAGAGGGCGATGCACCGACCTGCGCCCGCCGCGCCCTCGATGCCGGGGCGGACATGGTCCTGCTGTGCAACGACATGGCCGCCACGGATGCCGTGCTCGACGCGCTCGGCACACGCGACGATGCCCCATCGCAGGGGCGGCGGGTGATGCTGCGGCCGCAGCCCGCCGCACTCGCCGGGGCCTTGAGCGAATCGGGCGGCCTGCGCCACTCGCACGAATGGCAACAGGCCGTGCGCCTCGTCGACGAAGCCCGGCAGCGGCCCCCGCTGGCGCTGGACGGTTGACCGCCATGAGCGCCCCCGCGCAGGCTCCCGATATTGCGGGCGCGTGGCAGGTGGCCGATGGCGCCGCCGTCGATGCGGCCTATGGGCGGCTCATCACTGCCGTCGGCGCGCGTGTCGACGGGGCACCGCTGACGCTGCTCGGCATCCTGCTCGGCGGTGCGCTGCCCCTGGCGCGGCTGGCCACCGGGCTGCGAGGTGACTTCGTGCTCGACACCTGCCGCGTCAGCCGCTATCGCGACCAAACCCGCGGTGGTGCGCCGGACTGGCTGTGTCCGCCGCAGACAACGCTTGCCGGCCGCCACGTCGTCCTCGTCGACGACATCCATGACGAGGGGCTGACGCTGGCTTTCGTCGCCGCGCACTGTCGCCAGGCTGGAGCCACGGCGGTCACGACCGCGGTGCTGGTCAAAAAGCGCCACGGCCGCGCGCAGGCGCCGCCACCGGACTGCGTGGGTCTCGAGGTTGACGACCACTTCGTCTTCGGTGCCGGGATGGACCATCGCGGACGGTGGCGCCATCTGCCCGGCATCTGGGCTCTCCCGGCGGCCCACGGCTGAGCGCGGCCATTTGACCCGTGCCTCCGGCGCGGGTACGGTTCGCACATCCCTTTGCAGGAATCTGCGTTGGCCAGCCCGGCCGCGCCTTGCCCGTCTGGCCGCCTGCCTGGTGCCGCCGGATGCGGGGCGGCGGCACCATCGAGGAGAACAGCCCTTGCCCGAGATCCCCGAGATTCCCGTGATGATGGTCTTCGGCAATTCCCTGCTGCAGTGGCTGGGCGCGCTGCTCGCCACTGCCCTGACACTGGCGGCGCTGGTGTCGCTCCGCGCCCTGCTGCAGCGCCATTACCGGCGTTTCCTCGACACCGAACGAACGGAACTCATGGAGGTGCCACTCGAGGTGCTGGGGCGCACCACATGGCCGTTCATGGTCGTCGTCTCCCTGCTGCTGGGCGCGCGCTTCCTGGCGCTTCCGGCATCGATTGCCGATGGCCTGTCGCTGGCCCTCAAGCTCGCCGTGTTCTGGCAGATGGGCATCTGGGCGAGCACGGCGGTGGTCGCCTGGGTCGAACGCAAGCGGCGTGCAAGCCTGGCCGCCGATCGTGCCGCTGCAGGTTCCATCGGCATCATCGGTTTCATTGCCCGTGCGCTGGTCTGGGTGCTGGTGCTGCTCCTGACCCTCGACAACTTCGGCATCGACGTCACCGCGCTGATCGCCGGGCTCGGCATCGGCGGCATCGCCGTGGCACTGGCCGTGCAGAACGTGCTCGGCGACCTGCTCGCCTCACTGTCGATCACCCTCGACAAGCCGTTCGTCGTCGGCGACTTCCTCATCGTCGGCGACTTCATGGGCTCGGTGGAGCACATCGGCATCAAGAGCACGCGCCTGCGTAGCCTGTCCGGCGAGCAGATCGTCATGGCCAACGCCGACCTGCTGTCGAGCCGGGTGCGCAACTACGGACGCATGACCGAACGCCGCGTCGTCTTCCGCATCGGCGTGACCTATGAAACCCCACGCGACAAGTTGCAGCGGATCCCGGGCCTCATCCGCGAGATCATCGAGTCACAGGAGAACATCCGCTTCGACCGCAGCCACTTCGCCAGCTATGGCCCTGCTTCGCTCGACTTCGAGACGGTCTACTACGTGACGCGCCCGGACTACAACAGCTACATGGACGTACAGCAGACCATCAACTTTGAAATCCACGAAGCCTTCGAGGCGCTCGGCGTCGAGTTTGCCTACCCGACCCAGAAGCTGTTCATCGCCCATGTGCCGCCGCAGGGTTGAGCAGAACGTCGGGAAACCACGGCGTGGAGGGTGATCGGCCCGGTGTCGGCCGCACAGCGGCGACTGATTCCCGCTGCATGGATCATATACGGAAGGTCATCACCCCTGCGCCGACAACGCGTCCACGAACCGTCGTGTCCACGCGCCGATGTCGTTGCGTTCCAGCACGGCAAGCATCGCAGCGTGCCGTTCGCGCCGTTCGGCGAGCGGCATGGCCAGCACCTGGTTGATGGCGGCGGCGATGGCCTCGGCATCGTAGGGGTTGACGAGCACGGCGCTGTCGAGTTCGTGAGCGGCGCCGGCCAGGGTCGAGAGTACCAGCACGCCAGGGTCGGCGGGGTTCTGTGCGGCGACGAATTCCTTGGCAACCAGGTTCATGCCGTCGCGCAATGGCGTGACGAGGCCGACCTGTGCCGAGCGCAGATAGCCCATCAGCGTGGTGTGCGGGAGGTTGCGGTTGAGGTAGCGGATGGGCGTCCAGTCGGCGGTGGCGAAGCGCCCGTTGGTCCGTCCGGCGGCACCTTCCAGTGCGCTGCGGATTTCGGCGTATGCCTGCACGTTCTGGCGCGACAGGGGGGCGATCTGCAGGTAGACGAGTTTGCCGAGCATGTCGGGGTGGCCCTGCAGATACTGTTCGTAGGCGCCGAAGCGCTCGACGAGCCCTTTGCTGTAGTCGAGGCGGTCGACGCCGATCAGCAGTTGACGGCTTTCGACGCTGCGCACGAAGCGCTGCACCGTCTCGCTGCCGGCGGCGGCTTCGGACTCGCGGCGCACGGCCGCCACGTCGATGCCGATCGGGAAGACGTCGGCTTTCAGTTCGCGGCCACCGATGCGGATGCGCCCGGATTTACTTACCGCATCGGGGCCATGGATGTGGGCGACGCCGGCGCGGAAGGCCTCGAGGTCGCTGTGTGTCTGGAAACCGATCACGTCGTAGGCACACAGGTCGGTCAGCAGGCGCGCGTAGGTGGGCAGGACCCGCAGCATCTCGATGTGCGGGAAGGGAATGTGGAGGAAGAAGCCCAGCGGGTTGCCGATGCCGGCCTCGCGCAGCCGGCGGCCCACCGGGATCAGCTGGTAGTCGTGGACCCAGAGGAGGTCGTCGGGCTTGAGCAGCGGGACAAGCTGCCGGGCGAAGTGGGCATTGACCTGCTGATATGCCTCCTCGTCATCGGCGTGGTAGCGGAAGCCGGACGTCAGGTAGTGGAACAGCGGCCACAGTGCCGAGTTGGCGTGGCCGTTGTAGTAGCGGTCGAACTGGTCCTCGTCGAGGCCGATGGTGGCGTAGGTGATGCCATCGCGCACCGTGATCTGTGGCGGTGTGGCCGGATCGGTGCCGGGCTCGCCATCCCAGCCGAACCAGATGCCGCCGCTGGTGCGCAGGGCGGCCAGCACGCCGATGGCCAGCCCGCCCGGGGCGACGTTGCGCCGGGGCAGGGCGATGCGGTTCGAGATGCAGACCAGGCGGCTCACAGCGTGTCCTCCCAGGGGCGACTGAGGCGCATCGCCGAGGTGATGATGCCGACCAGGCTGTAGGTCTGCGGGAAGTTGCCCCACAGTTCACCGGTCTGCATGTCGAGGTCTTCCGAGAGGAAGCCAAGGCGGGTGCGCCGGGCGAGCATGTTCTCGAACAGCTCGCGGGCCTCGCTGCGACGGCCGACGGCGGCCAGCGCGTTGATGTACCAGAAGGTGCAGATGTTGAAGGCGTTCTCCGGTGCGCCGAAGTCGTCGTCCATGTGATAGCGCAGCAGGTACGGGCCGCGGCGCAGGCTGCGTTCGACCGCCGTCAGCGTCCCGGCGAAGCGCGGGTCGTCGGCGGCGATGAAGCCGAGTTCCGGGAGCAGCAGCAGGCTGGCGTCGAGGGCCGGTTGTCCCCAGCTTTCGGTGAACGAGCCCTGCGCGGGGTCCCAGGCCTCGCGCAGGATGTGTGCGTGCAGCTGCACGGCATGGTCGCGCCAGTGGCGCGCGCGGTCGGCGAGGCCCAGCCGGTCGGCGATGCGTGCCAGGCGGTCGACGCCCGCCCAGCACATCACGCTGGAGAATGTATGTACGCGGGCCCGCCCGCGGTATTCCCACGGGCCGGCGTCGGGCTGGTCGTACAGCGCCACGCAGCGCGCGCCGGCCGATTCGAGCTCACGGAAGGCCGCAGCGTCGCCCTGACGGGTGAGCCGCTCGTCGTAGAAGGCCTGGCTGGCGGCGAGGATCACCGCACCGTAGACGTCGTGCTGGTTCTGGCGCCAGGCGTCGTTGCCGACGCGCACCGGCCCCATCCCCCGGTAGCCGGCCAGTGTCTGTATCTCGCGCTCATGCAGGCAGGGATCGCCGGTCAGGCCATAGACCGGTTGCAGGCCGTCGCTCGGCGCACCGGCCACCGTGTTGGTCAGATAGACGAGATACGACTCCATCGTTCGTGTCGCACCGAGGCGGTTGAGGGCCTGGACGGTGAAATAGCCGTCGCGCAGCCAGCAGTGGCGGTAGTCCCAGGTGCGTGGCGTGCCCGGTGCCTCCGGTATCGAGGTGGTGAGGGCGGCGAGGATGGCGCCGGTGTCCTCGAAGGTGCAGAGCTTGAGGCCGATGGCGGCGCGGATCACCGCCGCCTGCCACTCGAAGGGGATCGCCAGGCCGCGCACCCAGTCGAGCCAGTAGTCGCGCGTCTGCTCGAGAAAGCGCTGCGCCAGCAGTTCGACGGACTCGGTCACGGGCTCGTCGCTGCCGAGGATGAAGCTCAGGCGGTGGTGGGGGATCAGGGCGCGTTCCTCGACCACGCTGGTGATCGATGCATCGGTCGTCAGACGGAACGACTGGTCGTCGTCGCGATAGATCACATGGTGGCTGCCGGCGATGCGCTTCGGTTCGCGCGCGCCATGCCCGGCGAGCGGCCGGAGCCGGATGCGGATCACGGGTTGTCCGGCCAGCCGCTCGACGATGCGCACGATCATCACCGGGCGGAAGATCCGTCCGAAGAGGCGGAAACGTGGACAGAAATCGATGATGCGCACGGCGCTGCCGTCGCCGGCATGCAGCACCGTCTCGAGGATCGGTGTGTGGCCGAGGTAACGCTGTTCGCTGCGCACGTGGTCCCTGAGTTCGATGCCGAAGGTGCCGCGCGCCATCTCCGGTGGGTCATTGCCCAGCAGGGCAGTGAAGACGGGGTCACCGTCGGGGCGCGGCAGGCAGGTCCACACGTGTTGCCCGTCGCTGTCGATCAGCGAGGCCACCTGGCAGTTGCCGATGACGCCGAGTTCGAGGTTGCTGGTCATGAAACGACATCCTCCATCAGCAGGCCATTCAGCCAGGCGTACACCGCGCCGACGTCGGGCAGGATCTCCCGGGCGTGGGTGGCGTGGCCGTCACCGACGCGCACCGACAGTCCGCCCATGGCATTGACGGCGGCGAAGCCGTCCTCGTCGGTGACGTCGTCGCCGATGAATACCGGCCGGCATCCGGCGTAGGGCGGTTCCTGCATGAAGGCCTCGATGGCGGTGGCCTTGTTCGCTGCACATGGCTTGAGTTCGATGACCGCCTTGCCGGGCTGCAGGTGCCAGCCGCTGCCGGCCTGGCTCAGCGCCTCGGCCATTGCCGCCCGGGCCAGCGGCTCGAGCCCCGGCTCCCGCCGGTAGTGCAGGGCCAGCGTCAGGCCTTTGTCCTCGAGGAGCAGGCCCGGTTCGCCGGCCACCCGTCTGGACAGGGTGGCGCGGGCCCCGACCAGCCCGGCGGTATCGACCCCCGCACGATGGATGGTGCCCCGCGCATCGCGCCGTTCGATGCCGTGGAGGCCGGCGGCGGGAAAGCGGCAGGGGCTGAACAGGCGGTCGAGGGTGGCCAGCGAACGCCCGCTGATCAGCGCCATCGCGTGGCCTGGGCGGGCCTGCAGGGCGGCCAACAGCGATGTCAGCCCGGACGGGACGACGACGGCGTCGGGTGTGGTGGCGATGTCGAGCAAGGTGCCATCGACATCGAGGAAAACGGCCAGGCCAGTCACCGGGCCATTCGGCGTCTGACCCGGATGGACATGTCGGGGTGGAGGCGGCACATGGGTTGCTCCTTAGAAAGAGGGGGTGGCAGGGGAGGATAACAAGTTTGCCATCACGGGCCGCTCCGGCCCGCTGCCGCGCGCGGCGTGCCGTCTGTTGTGCGGGCCGCCGGTGATGCCGGTCACAGACCGCAGTGCGCGCCGCTGTGTACGATGCGAAACGGGTTCGGGTACTCATTTCCGTTGGCAATTCGCTATTTGATGCGAGTTTCCTGATATACGACTCAAGTCTTTGAGAAAATTGAATAAACACCTGCTGCGCCAAGCCCTCGACAGTGTCGGGGCGCCGTTGCTGATCTGCGACCCGCGGGCTGCGGGATGCGTGATCGTGCACGCCAGTCCGGCCAGCGACAGCCTGACGGGGGTGCCGGCAACCAAAGTCATTGGCCAGCCGCTGAGCCGCTTTGCCGGCGCCTTCGCCGGCGAGGCTTTCGACCCGGCCAGCGTGACCCACCTCTACCACCACGACGGCACCCAGGTGGCCGTCTCCCTGCACCCGCTCTATGAACACCCCGGCCGCGTCTCGTTGTGGCTGCTGGTCCGCGATGAGGTCGCCGGCGTCCGGCAGGAGCGCGCCGCTGCAGCGGCAACCACCGGCGTCTTTTCAGCCACGGGCACTTGGCGGCTGGCCGGCGATGACCCGCGCGCCGAGTTCTTCAACCCGGGTACCGGCCGGGCGGCGATGGAAAAGATCCTGTGCCGCGACTGGGCCCAGGCGCGGCGCGACCGGCAACGGCTGAACGTTGTCGTCTTCCGCGTCGACGAGATCGAGGCGTACCGTGAAGTTTTCGGTCGCCATGCGGCGGAGGCCTGCCTGCGCAAGATCGGCCACGTCATCAACAACGCCCTGCGCCGCGCCGCCGACTACTGCGCACGGATCGGCACCGACCGGTTCGCGATCCTCGTGCAGGGTTCCGACGAAAGCAAGGTCGTGGCCTTTGCCGGGCGCATCGCCGGGCGCGTCCGCGACCTGGCCATCCACCACCCACGGTCATCGACTGGGCGCTATGTCGGGGTGTCCTTCGCTGTGGCCTCCGCCGTTCCCGGCGACGGAGACTGCGAGCTTCTCGAAACGGCCGAACTCGACCTCGAAGGTCGCGAACTGCCGCCGGCGGTCAGCGACCTGCCTGCGGTGGAGCACTGAGCGGCGACCGGAGCCGGTGGGCGAGCATGCGCTCGACCAGGCGGGTGACGAAGTCGAAGCGTGCCGCACCGTCGTCGAGGTTCTCGCTGAAGCGCAGTTTCTGGTCGCGGTCGAGACGCCATGTCTCCGGTTCGTTGTGGATGAGGGTCACCAGCCAGGCTGGATCGACGGCCGTCTGCGCCGCGAACTCGACCAGGCCACCATGGGCGCCAGCCTCGATACGCAGCAGGCCGAGCGGTTCGGCGGCAAGGCGCAGGCGCGTCAGCGCGAACAGGTGGCGCGCCGGTTCGGGCAGCGGGCCGAAACGGTCGACCAGTTCGACCTGGAGGTTGCGCAGGGCCTTCTCGTCGTGCGCGCTGGCGATGCGCTTGTAGTGCACCAGTCGCAGGTGCACGTCCGGCAGGTAGTCGTCGGGCAGCAGGGCCGGCAGGTGCAGGTTGATCTCGAGGCGGCTGCCCGTGGCGCCGTCCGGGTCCGGTTCGATACCCTGCTCCAGCGCCGCCACCGTGCGCGCCAGCATGTCGTTGTAGAGTTCGAAGCCGATCTCGCTGATCTGGCCGCTCTGCTCGTCGCCGAGCAGTTCGCCGGCACCGCGGATTTCCATGTCGTGGGTGGCGAGCATGAAACCTGAGCCGAGGTCCTCCAGCGAGGCGATGGCGTCGAGGCGCTTGCAGGCATCGGCGGTGAGCGCTTCCGGCGGTGGCGTCAGCAGGTAGGCGAAAGCCTGGTGATGTGAACGGCCGACGCGCCCGCGCAACTGGTGAAGCTGGGCGAGGCCAAAGCAATCGGCGCGGTCGATGATGATGGTGTTGGCCGAGGGCACGTCGAGACCGCTTTCGATGATCGCCGTGCATACCAGGATGTGGAATCTCCGATGGTAGAAGTCGAGCATGATGCGCTCGAGCTCGCGCTCCGGCATCTGGCCGTGGGCCACCTCGATGCGCGCCTCGGGCACCAGCGTGGCCAGCTCCCCGGCGATACGGTCGATGTCCTCGATGCGGTTGTGGACGAAATAAAGCTGGCCGCCGCGTTTGAATTCGCGCAGGCAGGCCTCGCGGATCAGCTCCGGCTCGCGGCGGCTGACAAAGGTGCGAATCGACAGGCGTGATGCCGGCGGGGTGGTGATCAGCGACAGGTCGCGCAGCCGGCCGAGGGCCATGTTGAGCGTGCGCGGGATTGGTGTTGCCGTCAGCGTCAGCACGTCGGCCTCGGCACGCAGCGCCTTGAGGCGCTCCTTGTGGGTGACGCCGAAGCGGTGCTCCTCGTCGACGATGATCAGGCCCAGGTTCCTGAAGCGGATGTCCTTCTGCAGCAGGCGATGGGTGCCGATGACGATGTCGACCGCCCCTGAGGCGAGGCCGTCGAGCGTCGCGCGGCTTTCCCTCGCCGAGCGGAAGCGTGACAGCGAAGCGACGTTGACCGGCCAGTCGGCGAAGCGGTCGCTGAAGTTCTGCCAGTGCTGCTGCGCGAGCAGCGTGGTCGGCACCAGTACCGCGACCTGGCGTCCGGCGGTGACGCTGAGGAAGGCGGCGCGCAGTGCAACCTCGGTCTTGCCAAAGCCGACATCGCCGCAGACCAGACGATCCATCGGTTGCGGACGGGCCAGGTCGGCGCGGATCTCGTCGATGGCGCGGGCCTGGTCCTCGGTCAGCTCGAAGGGGAAGGCCGCGGCGAACGCCTCGTAGTCATCGCTGGCCGGTGCGCTGCGCGTGGTGCGCCGCGCCGCGCGGCGTGCGTAGAGCTCGAGGAGTTCGGCGGCGACGTCGCGCATGCGCGCCGCCGCGCGCCGCCGCGCGCGCTCCCACTGGTCGCTGCCGAGGCGGTGCAGCGGCGCCTCCTCGGGTGATGCACCCGTATAACGCGTGACCTTGTGCAACGCGGCGACCGGCACGTGCAGCAGGTCGCCACCGGCGTAGGCGATGGTCAAGAACTCCACCGGCATGTCGTCGATATGCATCGTCGTCAGGCGCTGGTAGCGACCGACACCGTGCTCGGCATGCACGATCGGCGCGCCGGCATGGAGGTCGGTGAGGTCGCTGATGATCTGGGCGGGATCGCGGACCCGGCGCTGCCGGCGGCGCATGCGTGGCCGGTCGGCGAAGAGGTCGCGCTCGCAGACCAGCGCGAGGCCCTCGTCGGGCAGCAGCAGGCCGTTCTCGACCGGGGCCACCGTCAGCCCGAGGCGTGTATCGCCGCCGACGAAGGCCTGCCAGCCGTCGCAGGGCGTTGCAGTGAGCTGGCGTTGCCGGAGCATGTCGGCGAGCAGTTCACGGCGTCCGGCCGATTCGCCGGTCAGCAGCACGCGGCCGGTGAACCCGCCGAGGAAGGCCTGCAGGCCGCGCAGCGGGTCCGGCTCACGCGGGTCGGTGCGCAGTGCGGGCAGGGCGGCCGGGCGCGGCAGCCCGGGCATCGCCACCGGGTCATCGAGGCGCAGCACGGCGCCCTCGGCCTGTCGCTCGAGGTGCCGGGCCGGCGGGGCGTTGAGTTCCTGCGGGTCGAGTGGCGGGCGGTCGATCTGCCCGCAGGCCCGGGCGTGGCGCTCGACCACCTGCTGCCAGGCCGGCTCCAGCAGCGTCGCCAGGTCGCCGGCGGTGATGCACAGGCGGTCCGCCGGCAGGTAGTCCCAGAGCAGCGCCGTGTCCTCGAAGAACAGCGGCAGGTAATTCTCGATACCGCCGGGCAAGCGGCCGTCCGACACCTCGCGATATACCAGCGACTGGCCGGGGTTGCCCTCGAAGCGCTGTCGCCACGCCTGGCGGAAGCGGCGGATGGCGGCCGCATCGGTGGGCAGCTCGCGTGCCGGGAGCGTCGACAGCTGGTCCGCGACACCGGCGGAGCGCTGCGTTTCAGGGTCGAACCAGCGCAGCTGCCCGACCTCGTCATCGAGGAAATCGACACGCACCGGCGCTTCGCTGCCCATCGGGAAGAAATCGACCAGCGAGCCGCGCACGGCGTACTCACCGTGCTCGCCGACCTGCGAGACGCGCTGGTAGCCCGCATCTTCGAGCTGGCGACGGAGTTGGGCCGGTGCGAGCCGCTGGCCGGGGCGGAGATCAAAACCGTAGGCCGCGAGGTAGTGGCGCGGTGGCAGGCGCGCGATGAGGCTTGCCGCCGGTACGATCAGCGTGCGCAGCCGGTCGGCGCACAGGTCGCGAAGCACCGTGAGGCGCTGTGAGATCAGGTCCTGGTGTGGGCTGAAGGTGTCGTAGGGCAGGACTTCCGAATCGGGGAATACGGCGATGCCGGCCGCCGCCTCACCGGCGAAGAAGCGCCACTCGGCAAGCAGCGACTCGGCGCGCGCCGCCGAGGGCACCACGACGAGCATGAATTCATCACGGCTGGCCCGCAGCCGGCCAAGGGCCAGCGCTTCACCGGTCGCCACGGCTGCCGGCGCGCCACGGCCGGGGTCCTGCGCGGGCGGCGGGGTGGAGGGCGGTGGCGGGCGATCGGGGGGCGTTATCGTGACGGAGGACATGGGGCCCGGGGCATGGCGGGCCGCGGATTATCCCACAGGCAGGCAGGCGGTGCGGTCAGGGATGCCTGACCGCATGGATCACGTGGCTGTGCTCGAAGAATACCGAGAAGCCGTCGTAGTCCCAGCGGGTGATCGGCGGTTCGCCGACGGCCGGGTTGCGTTTCAGCGGGTCGCCGAGCCGCGCTTCGATGCGGTCCATGCTCTCGCCGCGCCGGACGGGCGCGGCCGCATCGGCGTCGCGGGCCAGTCGTTCGACGAGCAGGGTATCGGCGCTGGCGGCCGCGCCGGCCAGCAGCAGCAGGGCTGCGAGCCCGTGGATTGCAGTGCGTGCCATGGTAACCTCTCCGCGCAGTGTCAGCGCCTGAATATAGCACTCCATGCCAACTGAAAAGAACGACGTATCCCATGGACAGCAAAGCAAAAGTCAGCTACGGCACAGTCTGTCCCGGGTGCTCCGGGGCAGGCCCAGCACGGCTTGGCTGACGGCCCTTCGCGCATGAGGTACGGGGCCGCGCGCCGATGATGCGGCCGGTCACGGTCTGGCTGGCGCTGCGCTATCTCGGGCGGCAGCGGGGCAACCGCTTCGCTGCCTTTGTTGGCATGGCCTCTGTCGTTGGCGTGGCGCTCGGCGTGACCGCGCTGATCGTCGTGCTGTCGGTCATGAATGGCTTCGAGGGTGAACTGCGCAGCCGGCTG
>CAYQIV010000027.1:40707-41003 GCA_964417725.1 uncultured Chromatiaceae bacterium | reverse complement strand
AAAGGCCTTGCGCCCGGCATAGCTCGCCGCCTTGCCAAGCTGCGTTTCGATGCGCAGCAGCTGGTTGTACTTGGCGACGCGGTCGGAACGGCACAGCGAGCCGGTCTTGATCTGGGTCGCACGGGTGCCGACCGCGATGTCGGCGATGGTCGCATCCTCCGTCTCTCCGGAGCGGTGCGAAATGACCGCGGCGTAGCCGGCATCGATGGCCATGTCGATCGCCGCCAGCGTTTCCGTCAGGGTGCCGATCTGGTTGGGCTTGATGAGGATGGCGTTGGCGATGCGCCGGCTGATGC
>CAYQIV010000027.1:0-40697 GCA_964417725.1 uncultured Chromatiaceae bacterium | reverse complement strand
GATGCCGGTCTTGAGGATCTTCGTATTGGTGACGAACAGGTCGTCACCGACGAGCTGGATACGCCCACCCAGACGCTCACTGAGCACACCCCAGCCCTCCCAGTCATCCTCGGCCATGCCGTCCTCGATGGAGATCACCGGGTGGTCGGCGACCAGGCCCGCAAGGTAATCGGCGAAACCCGCGGCATCGAAGTTGCGACCTTCCGATGCCAGATGATAGCGCCCGTCGCGGTACAGTTCGGAACTCGCCACATCGAGTCCCAGGCAGATCTCGCGACCGAGGCGGAAACCGGCCTTGCCGACGGCCTCGGCAATGGTCTCCAGGGCGGCTGCATTCGACGGCAGGTCGGGCGCAAACCCTCCCTCGTCACCGACCGCGGTGCCGAGGCCGGCCTTTTTGAGCACGGCACGCAGTGCGTGGAAAACCTCGGCCCCGTAGCGCAGCGCTTCGGAAAACGACGGCGCACCGACCGGCAGGATCATGAATTCCTGGATGTCGACGCTGTTGTCGGCATGGGCGCCACCATTGATGATGTTCATCATCGGCACCGGCATTACGCTGCCTGGCCCGAGCGTGCGGTACAACGGCTCGCCCCGCGCAGCGGCGGCGGCATGCGCCGCCGCCAGCGACACGGCGAGAATCGCGTTGGCGCCGAGGCGGTCCTTGTTCTCCTGCCCGTCGAGATCGATCATGCGCTGGTCGAGTTCGGCCTGCGCCAATCCGTCGCGACCGAGCAGCGCACTGCGGATCTCGCCGTTGATGGCCGCCACAGCCTTGCGCACGCCCCTGCCGAGGTAACGGCGCGGGTCGTTATCGCGCAGCTCAACTGCCTCGCGCGTGCCTGTCGATGCCCCGGAAGGCACGGCGGCCCGGCCGCTGGCACCACTCTCCAGGGTGACATCGGCCTCGACGGTAGGGTTACCCCGCGAGTCAAGAATTTCCCTGCCCTGGACTTCAACGATCCTGCTCATCGCCGGCACTGCTCCTCAGTTCGGTGTATGGGGGTTGCTGGCCAGCCCCGGCTGCCTTTCCGCCAGCGGCTGGCGCTTGACCAGCGCATCGATGCCGCAAAGGGTTTCGAGCAGCGACGCCATCAGCGCCAGTGGCCAGGCATTCGGCCCGTCTGAGCGGGCCTGGTCGGGGTCCGGATGGGTCTCCATGAACAGGCCGTCCACCGCCGCGGCAACCGCCGCGCGCGCCAGCACGGGGACGAACTCACGCTGCCCGCCGGAGACCCCGCCGCGGGCACCGGGCAGCTGCACGGAGTGGGTCGCATCGAACACCACCGGACAACCCGTATCGCGCAGCACGGCCAGCGAACGCATGTCAGCCACGAGGTTGTTGTAGCCGAAGGCGTAGCCGCGTTCACAGACCATCAGCGCGGCATTGCCGGTGCTGCGCGCCTTGTCGATGACGTTGCCCATCTCCCACGGCGAGAGAAACTGACCTTTCTTGATGTTGACCGGCTTGCCCTGGGCCGCCACGGCCGTGATGAAGTTGGTCTGACGGCAGAGGAACGCCGGCGTCTGCAGGACATCGACCGCGCTGGCGACCTCGTCGAGCGGGCTGTCCTCATGGACGTCGGTCAGCACCGGCACGCCGACCTGGCGGCGCACCTCGGCAAGGATGCGCAGCCCTTCTTCGAGGCCCGGTCCCCGGTAGCTGTGCAGCGACGAGCGGTTGGCCTTGTCCCATGACGACTTGTAGATGAACGGCATGCCGAGCCGCGCGGTGATCTCGCGCAGCGTGCCCGCCGTGTCGATCGCCAGAGCCTCGCTTTCGATGACGCAGGGCCCGGCGATGAGAAACAGCGGGCGGCTGGCGCCGGGCTCGAATGCGGGAAGCTTCATGCCCGGGCGGCGACCGGCTGGGCTGCATTGCGATAGCTGCGTGCCGCACGGATGAAGCCGCTGAACACCGGGTGGCCATCGCGCGGGTTGGAGGAAAACTCGGGGTGGAACTGACAGGCAAAGAACCAGGGGTGATCCGGCAACTCGACCGTCTCGACGAGGCCGTCGATGGAGAAACCGGAAAACACCATGCCGCCCTCACTCAACGCATCGAGGTAGTTGTTGTTGAACTCGTAGCGGTGACGGTGGCGCTCGCGGATCACGTCGGCGTTGTAAAGGTCGTGGGCCAGCGTGCCGGGTTCGAGGCGGCACTCCTGCGCACCGAGACGCATCGTGCCGCCGAGCGCCGAACCGCTGTCGCGCTTCTGCAGGCTGCCGTCGCGATCCTGCCATTCCGAGATCAGGGCGATGACCGGATGCGGCGTATCGGGCATGAACTCCGTGCTGTAGGCGCCCTCGAGGCCCATGACGTTGCGTGCGAACTCGATGACCGCGACCTGCAGGCCGAGACAGATGCCGAGGTAAGGAATGCGCTGCTCGCGCGCATGCTGCGCAGCCAGCACCTTGCCCTCGGTACCGCGCTCACCGAAACCACCCGGGACGAGGATCGCATCGACGCCGGCCAGGCACCCGGTGCCACGCTTCTCGATGTCCTGCGCCTCGATGTAGCGGATCCGGACGCGGGTCCGCGTGCGGATGCCGGCGTGCATCAGCGACTCGTTGAGCGAGATGTAGGCATCGCGCAGGTCGACGTACTTGCCGACCATGGCCACGGTGACTTCGCCATCCGGATTGCGCCGCGCCGCGACGACCGCCTCCCACTCGGACAGGTCGGCCGCCGGCACACCGAGGCCGAGGCGCTCGACGACGATCTCGTCGAAGCCCTGGTTGCGCAGCGCCATGGGCAGCATGTAGAGGTCTTCGACGTCTACCGCAGAGATGACGGCGCGCTCCTGGACATTGGTGAACAGCGCGATCTTGCGCCGCTGCTCGTCGGGCAACGCCTGTTCGGAGCGGCAGACCAGCAGGTCCGGCTGGATGCCGATGGAGCGCAGTTCCTTGACCGAATGCTGGGTCGGCTTGGTCTTGATCTCCGACGACGAGGAAATGTAGGGCACCAGCGTCAGGTGCACGTAGACGCACTGCTGCGAGCCGAGCTCCACGCCCATTTGGCGGATGGCTTCGAGGAACGGCAGCGATTCGATGTCACCCACCGTGCCACCGATCTCGACGATGCAGACGTCGGCATCGCCGGCGCCGAGGACGATGGAGCGCTTGATCTCGTCGGTGACGTGCGGGATGACCTGGACCGTGGCACCGAGGTAATCGCCGCGACGCTCCTTGGCAATGACGCTACCGTAGATGCGGCCGGTGGTGAAGTTGCTGTGTCGCCCGGTGGTGGTGCGCACGAAGCGCTCGTAATGACCGAGGTCGAGGTCGGTCTCGGTGCCGTCCGCGGTGACGAAGACCTCGCCGTGCTGGAACGGGCTCATCGTGCCCGGATCGACGTTGAGGTATGGGTCGAGCTTGACCATGGCGACCCGCAGGCCGCGGGCCTCGAGGATGGCGCCGAGCGACGCGGCGGTGATGCCCTTGCCCAGCGAGGACACCACACCGCCAGTGACGAATACGTAACGGGGCATTTGTAACCCATCTCCGCTGGCAGCACCGGCCATCATGCGATGCGCCGTGCCGGCCAGCCCGTGTTGAATGACCGACAGCACGCCGACCCCCGGCTGGCAGTGGCACGGAGACCGGTCATGCTGATCGCGCTGGACACCCCAAAAGGACGACGCAGATGGGAGAGGAAAGTTACCAGATCGGCACTGCCGCGACAACGAAAAGGCGAACGGCGCGGCCCGTCATGGCCATCAGCGTGCGTCGGGATGCGCCGTCCATGCGATGCGCCATCCGCGGCTGCCGGCCGGCGCCAGGGCCTGTGTCGCGCACCACAGGTCGGCAACGGCCACGAGCTGCGTACCGCTGTAGACGAGCGGCACGTGGCCGCGCATCCACGGCAGGATGCCGGCGCGCTGGAACAGGTACTTGAGCGGGCGGTGATGCGCGTCACCGGCTGGCTGGAAAACCTCGCCGCCCCGGCGAAACCGCACCGTGAGGGGACCGGCAGCAAGCAGGCGCGCATCGAGCCCGTCCGCGGCGTCCTGCACCACGTCGAGCGTGCCGCGCCAGCCACCGAGCACCAGGGGCTGGCGGGCATCCCAGTGCCACACTCCGTGTCCGGCGGCGTGCGCGGCCGCGCCCACATCGGCATCGACCAGATGGATGCGGCCGCGATAGCGGTACAACCCCCCGCCCGACCAATGGACCCGCGGCTGCCGATCCGGCGCGGCACGGCGCAGCTGCGCCAGGCCCTCGCGCAGGCGCCGCTCCGGTGGCACGGCCCAGCCGCGGCGCGCCGCCAGCCAGCGGATGAGGTTGCGTTGACGGGCCTCGTCCAATTGATTGAAAAGACTTGCATCGATGACCGACCCGGTGACACACCAGCGGGCATCGCGGGCAGCCTGGTCGGCCAGCATGCCGGCGGCTTCGGCCGCCAGCGCCGCACTGCGCGAGACCGCCCTGCCGACCGCCGGCCAGCGCACGCGCAGCAGGGGCACGACGATGCGCCGCAGGTAACTGCGGTCACGCGCCATGTCGTCATTCATGGGGTCCTCGACCCCTTCGACCCCCCGGCTGGCCGCCCATGCGACGAGTTCGGCACGTGGCACGGCGAGCAATGGCCGCCACAACCGGCCGCGCGCAAACGGCGCCCGCGCCGGGATCCCGGCCAGTCCGGCAGGCCCCGAACCGCGCAGGAGGTGCAACAGGGTCGTTTCCAGCTGGTCATCCTGATGATGGGCCGTGACCAGCCACTCGCCGTCATCGAGGCAGGCGGAAAACGCCGCATAACGCGCCACCCTCGCGGCGGCCTCGATGCCGCCCTGGCCCGGCCCGTCGGGCACCTGCACCGTGCGGGTCACCAGCGCGACGCCGAGACGGGCACACAGCACCTCGCAATGCGCCTGCCAGGCCTTGGCCTGCGGCTGCAAGGCGTGATCGACGTGCAGCGCACGCAGGCGATGGCCACGCGGGCTGGCCGTATCGTGCAGCAGGTGCAGGAGCACGCTCGAGTCGATGCCACCGCTCAGGGCCACACACAGCGGCGTGCCGCGCGGCACGTCGGCGCCGAGCGCAGCCGCCACATGGCGGCTCAGCGCGTCCACGGCAGGCCGGACTGGCAGACCATCCGCCCCGTGCGGTCAGCTCTCGCGAAAATGGCCATAGGACTGGAGGCGCGCCGCGCGCCGGCGCAGCAGTTCGTTGAGGTCGAGCACCTCGAGGTCGCGCAGGTGGATGGCCAGCGAGCGGCGCACCGCTTCGGCCGTGGCCACCGGGTCACGGTGCGCACCACCGAGCGGCTCGCGGACGACCTCGTCGGCCAGGCCGAGTTCGCGCAGGCGCGTCGCCGTCACGCCCATCGCCTCGGCGGCCTCCTCGGCCTTGTCCGCGCTCTTCCACAGAATCGACGCGCAGCCCTCCGGAGAAATCACCGAATAGATGCTGTACTCGAGCATGATGACGCGGTCGGCCACACCGATCGCCAGCGCGCCGCCGGACCCCCCCTCACCGATGACGACGCTGATGATCGGCGTGCGCAGCTGCGCCATCTCGAAGAGGTTCCTGGCGATCGCTTCGCTCTGGCCACGCTCCTCGGCGCCGATGCCGGGGTAAGCGCCCGGCGTGTCGATGAAAGTCACCAGCGGCAGGCGAAAGCGTTCAGCCATGCGCATCAGGCGCAGAGCCTTGCGGTAACCTTCCGGGCGCGACATGCCATAGTTGCGCCGGACCCGCTCGCGGGTATCGCGGCCCTTTTGCTGGCCGATGTAGACCACCGGTTTGCCCTCGAGGCGCCCCAGCCCACCGACCATGGCGGCGTCGTCGCCATACATCCGGTCGCCATGCAGTTCCTGGAAGTCCGGGCTGATGACGCCGAGGTAATCGAGCATGTAGGGCCGCTGCGGATGGCGGGCGATCTGGGTGATCTGCCAACTCGTGAGGTTCGAGAAAATGCTGCGCGTCAGGGCCTCGCTCTTGGCCTTGAGGCGTGTGATCTCGTCGCTGATGTTGACTTCCGAGTCGTCACCGACGAAACGCAGCTCGTCGATCTTCGCCTCCAGTTCGGCGATCGGCTGCTCGAAATCGAGAAATTTCAGGTCCATGCTTCGGATACTTCCACAACCTGCACCACACTAAACCGGGCTGCGACCCGGACACAAGCCCGCAGCGGCATCCCGTCAGGAACCTGCCGGGACGTAGATGAAACGGAAACCATCGAGGCCGACCAGCGCACTGAGCCGCTCGCGCAGCCCGCGTTCCGGGCGCACGCTCCAGTCGGCACCGAGGTTGACGCGCGCCTGGGTGCCGTTGCGCGAGTAGAGCACCGCAACCCGGCAGGCCCCGGGGCGATAGGGTTCCAGCACCTCGCGCAACAGCGACGGACTGAGGCGCGGGTTGTCGTCGGCATGCCAGCGCAACACCAGGCCGCTGGCACGCGTACCGACGAGTTGATCGACATCGAGCACTTCGCGCGCCGTCAGGCGCCAGCCATTGGTGAACTCGTCATGGCGCAGAAGGCCGTTGACGACCACCAGGGCATGGCTGCCGAGCAGGTGGCGATACTGGGTGTAGACCTCGCCGAAAAAACCCACCTCGATGACTCCGCTGCCGTCGTCGAGCTCGATCGATACCCGGCTGCCGCGCTTGCGGACAGCCGACACCAGACCCGCCACCGACACCTGCCGCCCACCGCCACGGAACTCGCCGGGCGGGGGCGGTGGCTCGCTGGCGAGCGCGGCGAGCGCACTGCTGGCGATGAACGGCTGGTCGGCCCGGTACGCGTCGAGCGGATGCCCGCTGAGGTAAAGCCCGAGGCTTTCCCTCTCCGCAGCCAGCCGCTGGCCCCAGCCCCAGTCGTCGACCGGTACCACGTCCCCGGCCACCGGAGCTGCGACCTCACCGCCACCGAACATGTCGTCCTGACCCGCACTGCGCGCCACGGCCGCCTGCTCGGCCGCGCCCAGGGCCTGCGGCAATGCCGCCAGCAGACTTGGCCGGTGATGGCCAAAGCCATCCATGGCACCGGCCTTGATCAGCGCCTCGATCGGCCGCCGGCCGAGCTTGAGTCCGAAGACGCGCTGGCAGAAATCATGCAGCCCACGGTATGGACCGCCCGCTTCACGCAGCGCAACGACATGTTCGGCGGCGCCCTGGCCGACGCCCTTGAGGGCGCCGAGGCCGTAGCGGATCCGCGAAGGCGCGGTCACCGTAAAACGGTAACGCGATGCGTTGATGTCCGGCGGCTCGATCTCGATGCCCATGTCGGCGCACTCGCGGCGCAGGACGAGCAGTTGGTCGGTATTGCCCATCTCGCTGGTCATGACCGACGCCATGAAGGCCGCCGGGTGGTTGGCCTTCAGCCAGGCCGTCTGGTAGGCCAGCAGCGCATAGGCTGCCGAGTGTGACTTGTTGAAACCATAGCCGGCGAACTTCTCCATCAGGTCGAAGATCATCGTCGCGCGGCTGCGCTCCACGCCTCGCGCCGCCGCACCATCGACGAACACCGAACGCTGCTTGGCCATCTCCTCGGGCTTTTTCTTGCCCATCGCGCGCCGCAGCAGGTCGGCCTCGCCGAGCGAATAGCCGGCGAGGCGCTGGGCGATCTGCATCACCTGTTCCTGGTAGAGGATGACGCCGTAGGTTGCGCGCAGCACCGGCTCGAGGTCAGGGTGGAGGTAGTCGATGGGCGCATCCGGCTTGCCGTGCTTGCGGCTGATGAAGTCATCGACCATGCCCGACTGCAGCGGCCCCGGGCGGAACAGCGCGACCAGCGCAACGATGTCCTCAAAGCTGTCCGGTTGCAGGCGGCGGATCAAATCACGCATGCCGCGCGATTCGAGCTGGAAGACGGCCGTCGTGCGACACGATTTGAGCAGGGCAAAGCTGGCCGCGTCATCCATCGGGATGGCGCGGATGTCAAGCATCGGTTGCCCGGCCGCGGCACGCTGCGCATTGATCGTGCGCACCGCCGCATCGATGATCGTCAGCGTGCGCAGGCCGAGGAAGTCGAACTTGACGAGACCCGCAGCCTCGACATCGTCCTTGTCGAACTGCGTCACCGTGCTCGACTCTCCTTCCACGCAGTACAACGGCGTGAAGTCGGTGATGCGACGCGGGGCGATGACGATACCGCCGGCATGGCGCCCGGCATTGCGCACCAGGCCCTCGAGCTGGCGCGCGAGGTCGACGAGCCCGCGCACTTCATCGTCCTGGCGGTACAGCTCGGCAAACTCGGGTTCACGCCCGAGGGCGATGTCGAGGGTGATCTCCGCCCCGGGTTCGTTGGGGATCAGCTTGGCGATGCGGTCGACGAATCCATACGGGTAGCCGAGCACGCGCCCGACATCGCGCACTACCGCACGCGCCGCCATCGTGCCGTAGGTGATGATCTGCGAGACGCGGTCACGTCCGTAGGTGGCGGTCACGTAGTCGATGACGCGATCGCGCCCCTCCATGCAGAAATCAACGTCGAAGTCCGGCATCGAGACCCGCTCGGGATTGAGGAAGCGCTCGAACAGCAGGCTGTGTTCCAGCGGATCGAGGTCGGTGATGCCCAGCACCCAGGCAACCAGCGAGCCGGCGCCGGAACCACGACCGGGGCCGACGGGCACGTCGTTGCGCTTCGCCCACTCGATGAAGTCGGCGACGATGAGGAAGTAGCCGGCGAAGCCCATCCGGCAGATGACATCGAGTTCCTGGTCGAGTCGCACCTGATAGGCGGCGGCATTGGCCTGACGCCTGTCGTGTCCGGCGAGGCAGCGCGCAAGGCCCTCACTGGCCTGGCCGCGCAGGCAGGCATCCGGGCCGGCCTCCCCCGCTGCGGGGTAGTCGGGCAGGTGGGTCTGGCCGAGCTCGAGGTTGAGGTTGCAGCACGTGGCGATGGCGATGGTGTTGTCGAGCGCTTCGGGCAGATCGGCGAAGAGCGCGCGCATCTCGGCCGGCGTGCGCAGGTACTGCTCGCGACTGTAGTGGCGCGGGCGCGCCGGATCGGCCAGCGTGCGCCCCTGCTGGATGCAGACCCGCGCCTCATGGGCGTCGAAGTCGGCCTCGCGGAGGAACCGCACTTCGTTGCTCGCCACCAGCGGGATGTCGAAGTGCTGCGCATGGGCGACGGCCGCCGCCAGATCCACCTCATCGTGCTGGCGACCGGTGCGCTGGATCTCAAGGAACAGCCACTCACCGAAGGCCTGGCGCAGGCAGGCCACGGCGGCGGCCGCACGACCCGGCCCCGGCGGGAGGCCGGCAAGCGGCCCGTCACGCACCGGCGCCAGGGCGATCAGCCCGGCGGCGGCGGCCGGTTCGAGCCACGCCTCGTGGAGCAGCGGCACGCCCTTGCGCTGGCCTTCCGCCCAAGCCCTGCTCAGCAGGGCAGAAAGGTTGCGGTAGCCGGCGAGGTCGCGGCACAGCAGGATCAGCCGCCCCGGTTCCTCCGGCGCCGCGGCCATGGCCACCCACAATTCGGCGCCGACGATCGGTTTGAGGCCGCGCGCCAGCGCCGCACGGTAGAACTTGACCAGGCCAAAAAGGTTACCGCGATCGGTGAGCGCGACCGCCGGCATGCCCGCGGCCGCCGCGGCCTCGACCAGCGCATCGATGCGCACCACGCTGTCGACCAGCGAGTACTCGCTGTGCACGCTGAGGTGGATGAAGCCGCTGTCGCTCATGCCGTGCAGACGGCGCGCACCGGGGCAAAGCTGCGCCGGTGCGCCGGGCTCGGCCCGTGCCGATGCAGCGCGGCCCGGTGGGCCGCAGTCGGATAGCCTTTGTGGCAGTCGAAACCGTATTGCGGGTACTCGCCGTGCAGCACCTGCATGATGGCGTCTCGCTGCACCTTGGCGAGGATCGAAGCGGCCGCGATGGCCTGGCAGCGCCGGTCGCCGCCGACGACGGCCTCCAGGCGCCCGCTGTAGCCCGGCAGGTGCGGCAGCCGGTTGCCGTCGACGCGGATCAGCGGCGGGATCGCTCCGGCCAGCGCCGATGCGGCGCGCACCATGGCGAGGAACGTCGCCTGGAGGATGTTCAGCGCATCGATCTCGGCGGGCTCCGCCGCGCCGAGCGCCCAGCCCAGTGCCTCGCGGCGGATGTCGGCGGCCAGCACCTCGCGGCGACCCGCCGACAGCTGTTTCGAGTCGCGCACGCCGGCGATCGACTGGCCAGGCGCAAGCACCACGATGGCCGCCACCACGGGGCCGGCGAGCGGCCCCCGGCCGGCCTCGTCGATGCCACCGAAGCAACCGGAGACCGGCATTGTGCTCACGCTGTCCATGTCGGCGACGATTATAGGCGGCGGCGGTCGCCCGGTTGCCCTCATCCGGCGGCACCACGCGCATCAAGCACGCCAAGCACGGCCTCCGCGGCCCGTGCGCTGGCATCGCGCCGCAGGATGCCACCATGGGCGCGGAAGCTGTCCACCTGCCGCTGACGGGCTGCGGCGGAAGAGAAGAGCCCCAGCAGTTCGCGGCCAAGCCCTTCGGCGCTGGCTTCGTGCTGCAGCAGTTCCGGTACCACACCTTCCGCGGCCAGCAGATTGGGCAACGACACATGGGACACCTTGACGAGCCCCGCGGTCTTGAGCAGGTGATAGGTGAGCGGCGAGACCCGATAGGCCACCACCATCGGCCGTTCGAGCAACATCGCCTCCAGCGTTGCCGTGCCCGAGGCCAGCAATACCACGTCCGACGCGGCCATGGCCCCGTGTGCCTGCCCGTCGACGAGGTCGATCCCGGCGGGCCCGAGACCCGCTGCGCGCAGGGCCGCCAGACACGGCTCACGCAGCGCCGGCCGGGCCACCGGCACCACGACGTGCATGCCGGGCAGGCGCTCGCGCAACCACGCCACCGCGCCGGCGAACACCGGCATCAGCCGCGACACCTCGCCCTGCCGTGACCCCGGCAGCATGGCCAGAACCGGCGCCGCATCCGGCAACCCCAGTTGGCGACGTGCGGCCAGGCGGTCGGTACCCCCGGCCAGTGCATCGGCGAGCGGATGACCGACAAAGGTGGCGGCGATGCCGTGCCCGGCGAGGAAGTCCGCCTCGAAGGGCAACAGGCACAGGACGTGGTCACAGGCCGCGCGCAGGGTCCGCACGCGCCCGGCACGCCATGCCCATACCGACGGCGACACGTAGTGCACGGTGGCGATGCCGAGCCGACGCGCATGGCGCTCGACACGCAGGTTGAAATCAGGGGCATCGATGCCGATGTAGAGATCGGGCGGGTCAACACGCAGACGGTGCACGACATCGCGCATCACACGCCGCAGGCGCGGCAGGTGGCGCAACACCTCGGCGAGACCCATGACGGCCAGTTCGTCGCTGGGATACCAGGCCTCGCAACCCGCCGCCGTCATGCGCGGCCCGGCGATGCCGGCACAGTGCAGCCCGGCCCGGCGATGGCCCAGGGCTTCGATGAGACCGGCACCCAGCCGGTCACCCGAGTCCTCGCCGGCAACCAGTACGATGCGGGCCATCCGGCGCGGCCCGCCTGTCAGCGCAGCAGGCCGCGTTCGGACCCGGCGAGGAACTCGACCAGCGGTTGCAGTTCAGGCTGGCTGGCCGCGCGCGCCTCGAGCCGTTCCCTGGCTTCCGCCAGACGCAGGCCCTCGCGGTAGAGGATGCGGTAGGCCTCCTTGAGGTTCTGCAACTGATCGCTGGCAAAGCCGCGCCGACGCAGGCCCTCGCTGTTGAGGCCGTGGGGTGCCGGTGGCTGGCCGGCGACCATCACGTAGGGGGGCACGTCGCGGGTGATTGCCGAGAACCCGCCGATGAAGCTGTGCGCGCCGATGCGGCAGAACTGGTGGATGCCGGTGAAGCCACTGCAGATGGCGAAATCACCGATATGCACGTGGCCGGCGAGGCTGGCATTGTTGGCGAGGATGATGCCATTGCCGACCTGGCAATCGTGGGCAACGTGCACGTAGGCCATGATCCAGTTGCCATTGCCGATGCGCGTCACGCCGGCGTCCTGCACGGTGCCCCGGTTGATGGTGCAGCATTCACGGATGGTGTTGTCATCGCCGATGTCGAGGCGCGTCGGCTCGCCCGCATATTTCTTGTCCTGCGGGTCATCACCGAGCGAGGCAAACTGGTAGATGCGGTTGTTGCGACCGATGGTGGTCGGCCCGCGGATCACGACATGCGGACCGATCACGGTGCCGGCACCGATGCGCACACCGGCGCCGATCACGCTGTAGGCGCCGACCTGTACCCCGTCGTCGAGGTGCGCACCATCGTCGATGATTGCGGTGGGGTGTCTGTCCGTCACGGGTCTGCATCCTTGGCGGCCTGGGGGCCGAGCCGCTTTTCGAGGGCACCGAGGCGGCGCACCAGATCTTCCAGGTGACCGGCGCGGATGATGTTGCGCCGCCAGCGCCGGATGTCATCGGCAGGCAACCCACCCCCGCCGTAGATGCCGGGCTGGCGGATCGAACCGGTGACCGGTGTGCCTCCCGCAAGCATCACGTCGTCGCAGATGTCGAGATGCCCGGCAATGGCGACCATCCCGCCGATGACGCAACGTGCGCCGATGCGCGTGCTGCCGGATACACCGCTGTGGCCGGCGATGATGGTGTGCTCGCCGATGACCACATTGTGCCCGATCTGCACCCCGTTATCGATCTTGGTGCCGTCACCGATGCGCGTGTCCTCGATGGCGCCACAGTCGACGGTGGTGCCGGCACCGATCTCGACATCATCGCCGATCCAGACGCGACCGATCTGCGGCACCTTGACGTGGCGCGCGTCCGGATCCCGGGCAAAGCCGAAGCCGTCTGCGCCGAGCACCGCCGCGCTGTGGATGATGCAGCGCCGGCCAACCCGCACGCCGTCGTAGAGCACCACCCCGGCGTACAACCGGCTGTCGGCCCCCACGGCAACGCCCTCACCGAGGGCACAGTGGGCGCCGATCGAGACGCGCTCGCCGAGCACCACCCCATCACCGACCACCGCATACGCTGCAATGGCGCAGCTTGGCGGGACGGTACAGTCGGCACCGATGACCGCTGTGGCGTGGATACCCGGCCGCGGAGGCGGCGCCGGGTGGAGATCGGCAGCGATATGCGCGTAGGTGACGTAGGGATTGCGACTGATGAGCGCTGCGACGGGGCAGTCCGCGCTGTCCGCCGGGGCGATGACCACGGCGGCGGCATGCGTGACACGCAGCTGCCTGCGGTAGGCCGGGTTGGCAAAAAAAGCCAGTGCCTGGCCGTCGGCCCGCGCCAACGTGTCGACCCGTTCAACGATCAGGTCGGGATCACCGCGCAGTTCGCAGCCATGGCGAACGGCGAGCATCCCGAGGGAAAGCGCCATGGCGCGGTGTGCGCCGCGTGGCCTCAGGGCCTCGCGGCCTGGCCACCGCGGGCCTGCAACGCTTCGAGGATCTGGTTGGTCACGTCGATGCCCTCGCTGACGAACAGGACGCCATCGCTGACGATCAGGTCGTAGCCACCCTTGCGCGCGAAACTGTCGACCTCGCGCAGCAGGTCGATGCGCAACCTGCCGAGCTCCTCGTTCTTGCGCACGTTGAGGTCCTCGCGCAGTTCGTCGAGTTGACGGGCGAGGTCACGCTCATCGCGGCGGAAATCGTTTTCGGCATTGCGCCGTTCCTCGGCACCCATCACCGCCGCATCCTTCTGCAGCTTCTCGGCGCGGTCCTTGAGCTCCTTCTGCTTCGCCAGCAGCTCACGCTGGCGTGGCGCGAATTCGTTCTCGAGCGCCCGATTGGCGTTGCTGGCCTGGGGCGACTCGGCGAGCAGGCGGCCGACATTGACGAAGCCGACCTTGACGCCCCCCGCCGCCTGGGCGAAGGCCGTCGGCAGCGCCAGCAGGCCGGACAACAGGATGAGTGAAGCGATCTGTTTTTTCATGACTGCAACCGTGCCCCTGGGGGGTGAATGTTCAGAATGCGCCACCGATGGAGAACTGGAAACGCTCCGTGTCGTCACCATAACTGCCACCGGAGGCACTCTTCGAGTTGAGCGGGAAGCCGTAGCTGAAGCGGAACAGGCCCAGCGGCGCCAGCCACTGTGCCGCGATGCCAACCGACTGCTTCAGCTCCCCGGCGTCGAAATCATACTCGATAGGACGGCATGGTGTCTGGAATCCCGCGCCCGAGCCCCGCTCGCAGAAAACGGTGTTGTCGCCAACCGAGAACACGTTGCCGATATCGTAGAACAGGGAGAAGCGGGCCCGCGCCCGCCAGGCCTCGGGCATCGGCAGGATCAGCTCGGTCTGGGCGGCAACCAGCAGGTCACCGCCGTAGGGGTTGCCGAAATCATCCTGTGGGCCGAGGTCGTTCTCGCTGTAGCCGCGCACCGAATTCGGCCCGCCGGCGAAATAGTTTTTGTAGGGTGGGATGGCGGTGGTGTCACCGAAAGGTGCGCCGTAACCGACGTCGGCGTTGAACATGATGGTTGCCCAGCGCAGCGGCCGCAGGTACTGCTGATAGTTGTAGTTGACCTGATAGTACTCGACATCGCTGCCCGGCACGGTCGCACCGACCACCAGCCGATGGCGCGCGCCGCGGTCGGCGAACAGGGCCCGGTTGCGGCTGTCATAGACCCACCCGGCCAGCACCTCCCAGGTCTGGAAGCGCGTCGTGTAGATGGCACCGTTGGTCACCGTGGCGGTGGAGCTGTCGCCATTGTTGCGCACCCATCCCTGTGCCTGGCTGGTGCTGAAACTGTCGCTGAGCAGCTTGGCGTCCTGCCAGGTGAAGCCAAGGATCAGCCGCTGGAACTCGCTCAACGGATAGCTGTACTCGACCGAGGCGGCAAGCGTCTCGGTGGAGAAATCGGAGGCCTCCGACGTGAACTGGGTGATGTCACGGTAGGTCAGGCTGATGGTGCGGCTGACCTCGTTGATGGTCGTGTACGGATCGGTGTACGAAAAACCGTAGACCGTACGAAAGCGCCCGCTGTTGATGTCTGCCTGGACCCTGTTGCCGCTGCCGAGAAAGTTGGTGTGGACGAAATTGCCGTTGAGGATCAACTTCTGCGAGGCCGAGTAACCGATACCACCGCCGAACTGGCCGGGCAGCCCCTCGGTGATGTCGAAATCGATGTCGACGAGGTCCGGCGTGCCCGGCACCGGGTTGGTCGTCGATTCGACCTTTTCGATGTAGGGCAGGCGCTGGATACGGATCTTGGAGCGTTCCAGCCGGCTGTTGGACAGGTAGCCGCCCTCGAACTGGCGCAATTCGCGACGGAAAACCTCGTCATCGACCGATGAGGTGTTGTTGAAGTTGACGCGGCGCACGTAAGCCCGACTCTTGGGTTCGACGAACAGGGTGATCGCCACCGTGCGGGCCTCACGGTCGAGTTCCGGCACCGGCTCGACCGTGGCGAACGCGTAGCCCTGCTCGCCGAGCTGCAGGCGGATGAGGTCGGCACTCAGCGTGATGAGCTGCTGCGAGTAACTCTGGCCGGGCTTGATCTGCACCAGCCGCGCGAGCTGCTCTTCCGGCAGGATCAGCTCGCCAGCCAGGCGCACGTCGGAAACCTTGTAGCGGTCGCCCTCGGCAATGTTGATGGTGATGAACAGGTCGCGCTTGTCGGGGGCAATGGCGACCTGTGTCGACTCGATGGAAAAATCGGCGAAGCCCCGATCCATGTACCAGGAGCGCAGCGTCTCGAGGTCGCCGGACAGCGCCTCGCGCGAGTAGCGGTCATCCTGACGGATGAACGACAGCCAGTTCGGTGTGCGCAGCTCGAAGCGTTCGAGCAGCTCCTCATCGCTGAACGACGTGTTGCCCACCAGATTGATCTGCCGGATGCGGGCACGATCACCTTCCTTGATCGTGATCGAGATATTGACCTTGTTGTCGGGCAGGTCTTCCACCTCGGTGGTGATCCGGGCGGCATACTTGCCACGGCTGAAGTACTGGTCGATGAGTGACTGCTCGACGTCATCGATCACGGAACGATTGAAAATACGTCCCTGCTTGAGACCGATGCGCGCCAGCGGTTCCTTGAGATCTTCGGTCTTGATGTCCTTGTTGCCGGTGATGGTAAAGCCGGCGATCGAGGGCCGCTCCTCGACGGCGATCACCAGCGTGCCGGCATCCCAGCGCAACTCGACATCACGGAAAAACCCCGTGCTGTAGACGGCACGCATGGCCTCGCGCACGCGCAACTCGTCGAGCCGGTCACCGATGTTGACGGGCAGGTAATTGAACACGGTGCCTTCGGATATGCGCTGCAGCCCCTCGACGCGGATGTCGCGCACGACCACGCTGTCGGCAGCCGCCGCCGGCGCACCGGCCACGAGCGAGAGCAAGACGACCAGCACAAGTGCCGCGCGATGGACATGTCGCGTCGCGAATGACATCAGGATCAACCCAGGAGACGGACGATATCGTTGTAGAAGGCGAAGCTCATCAGCAAGAGGAGCAGGAATATGCCGACCTGCTGCCCGACCATCTGGGCCTGTTCCGACAACGGGCTGCCCCTCGCGACCTCGATCAGCGTGTAGAGGATCTGCCCACCGTCGAGAAGCGGCACCGGCAGCAGGTTCAGCACGCCGAGACTGATGCTGACGATGGCCAGGAAACCGAGGAAGGCCGGCAGGCCGATCATCGCGCTCTGACCGGCGTACTGCGCAATGTTGATTGGCCCGCTGATGTTCTTCACGGAGACGTCGCCGACGACCATGCGCCAGATCATGCGCAGCGTCAGCAGCGCCATGTCCCAGGTCTTGAATGCACCGTGACGCAGCGCCGCCAGCGGGCCATGGCGCTCGACGGCGCGCAGCGACGGATCGATGGGCTGATCAAGGTACACCGCCACACCGATGCGGCCGATGCGGTTGCCGTCTTCATCTTCCACGGCCGCCAACGTGACCGGGAGGTCGAACTCCCCGTCTCCCCGCCTGACCGTCACCGTGACGGACGTATCGGGTCGTTCACGCACGAACTGCACCCAATCCTCCCAGTCGGCGATGGGATTGCCGTCCGCGGCAAGCACCCGGTCACCGGAGCGCAGCCCCGCCCGTTCGGCCGGTCCGCCAGGCGTCAGCTCGCCGAGGATGGCCGCCAGCCGCGGCCGGAACGGACGCAGGCCGAGTTCGTCGAACAGACGGCCGGGCTCGGTCAGCGCCGATTCACGGCCTGCGGTCGGCAGCACCACATCGACCTTGCGGTCATCGTCACCTGCTACCGCAAGGCGGATCTCGCCGTCGGCGAGCATCGCATCGAGCATGCGGATGGTCGTCGACTCCCAGGTCGCGACGGGCGTGCCACGCACCGCCGTGATCGTGTCGCCTGACTCGAGGCCGGCCAGCGCCGCCACCGAACCGGGCATTACCTCACCCACCACCGGCCGGAGGCCTGGCACACCGGTGATGTAGAGCACCGTATACGCCATGACGGCAAAAACGAGGTTGAAGGCCGGGCCTGCGGCGAGGATCGCGATGCGCTGTACGGGCGGACGGCGGTTGAAGGCACGCGGCTGCTCGGCGAAGGCCACCGCACAATCCCGTTCGTCGAGCAGCTTGACGTACCCGCCGAGCGGGATCGCCGACAGGCAGTACTCGGTCTCATCCCGCTTGCCCCGGCGCGACCAGAGCACGCGGCCGAAGCCGATGGAGAAGCGCAACACCTTGACGCCGAGCAGGCGGGCGGCACTGTAGTGGCCAAACTCGTGCACCGCGACCAGCAGGCCGATCGCCACGACGAAGGCCAGCGCAGAGTTGAGGAAGTCGGCCATGGGCGGCATCTTAAGGGATCAGGGCCGGTGACCGCACGGCATCAGGAGACGACGGGCCGGGCCAGCCACTGCAGGCAGAGGGCAAAAGCCGGCAGCGCCGCCGTCAGGCTGTCGAGGCGGTCCATTGCCCCGCCATGGCCAGGGAAGATCTGGCCGCTGTCCTTGATGCCGGCATGGCGCTTGAAGAGGCTCTCGGACAGGTCGCCGACCACCGAAAGCCCCGCGATGCCGGCGCCGGCCACGGCCAGCAGCCCGGGGGCCAGACCCAGCAGCGTGCCGCCCACTGCGGCAACCGCCGCCGATGCCACCAGGCCACCCATGACACCTTCCCAGCTCTTTCCCGGGCTGACGCGCGGCGCAAGGCGCAGCCGGCCGTAGCGCCGGCCGACGAAATAGGCGCCGATGTCGGCAGCCCAGACGATGGCCAGCACCAACAGCACGAAGTAGGGTCCCCGCTCACCGAAACCGAGCACCAGGCGGAAGGCGATCCAGGCAGGCAACAGCGTCAGCACCCCGCATACGGCCACCGCGGCGGCGCCGATCGGCACGGGGTAGCGGAGGATCCAGACCAGCGCCACCAGCCACCACAGCAGCGAGGCCGCGAGCAGCGGCACGGGATCCAGCCAGCGCGGCACCAATACGGCAGCCAGCACCAGCAGCACGGCGACCACCAGCACGTAGGCGCCACGCGCCACGACGCCGTGCAGGCCACAGAGGGCACTCCATTCCCAGGCACCGATGAGCAGCACGCCGCAGATCACGGCCTCGGTGACGGGGGCCGGGGCCAGCAGCAGGGTCACCAGCAACAGGCAAAGCAGCACGACCGCCGTGATCACCCGTTGGGCCAACATCGCCGTAACCGTCCCCTGGCTCAGGTCCGGCCGGCGCCGGCGTCACTCACCGGCCGCCTCAACCTGCTCGCCGGTCATGCCGAAGCGCCGCTGGCGGCGGGCATAGAAGTCGAGCGCCGAGGCCAGGCTCGTTTCGTCGAAGGCCGGCCACAACACCTCGCTGAAGAAGATCTCGGTGTAGGCGAGGTCCCAGAGCAGGAAGTTGCTGATGCGCTGCTCGCCACCGGTGCGGATCAGCAGGTCGGGTGGCGGCAGCCCCGCCAGGGCGCGATGCCGCTCGATGACCCCCTCGTCGATATCATCGGGATTGATGCCGCCGGCCCGCACCTTGCAAGCGATGCGTCGCATCGCCTGGATCATGTCCCAGTGGCCACCGTAGGCCAGCGCCAGGACGAGCTTCATGCGCGTGTTGGCCACCGTACGCGCCTCGGCGTTGGCCATCCGCCGGCCCAGGATCGTCGGCAGGCTGTCGCGGTCGCCAATGAAGCGCAGCTGGATGCCATTCTTGTGCAGCGCATCCACTTCGCGTTGCAGGACCTCGACGAAAAGCCGCATCAGTCCGTCAACCTCACTCGGCGGGCGCTGCCAGTTTTCGCTGCTGAAGGCAAACAGCGTCAGCACCTCGATGCCGGCTCCCGCACATGCTTCGACGATGGCCCGCGCGGCACGTACACCCGCCCGGTGGCCGGCGTGCCGGGGCTTGCCATGGCGGCTGGCCCAGCGGCCGTTGCCATCCATGATGATGGCCACGTGACGGGGAGATTCGGCGTGCGTGCGGGCGGTTTTACTCATCTGACAGCAGGTCCTGAAATCAGGCAAAACTAGAATTCCATGATTTCCTTCTGCTTTTCCTCCGAAATCCTGTCAACGTCTGCAACGTGGCGATCCGTCAGGGTCTGGACCTGCTGGTGCGCCTGGCGCTCCTCGTCTTCGTTGATCATCTTTTCCCGCAGCAGCTCCCTGAGGTCGTTCAACGCATCACGGCGCACGTTGCGCACCGCCACACGGCCCTGTTCCGCCTCCTGCCTGACGAGCCGCGCCAGGTCGCGCCGCCGCTCCTCGGTGAGCGGCGGCAGGCCGATACGGATGACCGTTCCCGCGGTACGTGGTGTGAGACCCAGGTTGGCACTCATGATCGCCTTCTCGATCACCGGTACCATGGTCTTCTCCCATGGCGTGATGCTGAGGGTCCGTGCGTCCTCGATCGCCACGTTGGCGGTCTGGCCGAGCGGCACGGACCCCCCGTAGTAGTCGACCATGAGGTGTTCGAGGAGGCTCGGGTGGGCACGCCCGGTGCGCAGCTTGCGCAACGCGGACGAATACGCCGCCACGCACTTGCCCATGCGCTGTCCGGCATCCTTGAGAATCTCGTCAATCATCCTCGAGCCTCCTGCAGCCCGGACCATTCATGCCGTCACCAGGGTGCCGACATCCTCGCCCTGCACGATGCGCAGCAGGTCACCACGGGCATGCAGGTCATACACCCTGATCGGCACGTCGTTCTCACGACACATCACCACCGCCGTGGCATCCATGACGCCGAGCTTGTCGGCGATCACCTGGTCGAAGGTCAGGTGATCATAACGCGTTGCCGCGGCATCCTTGTGCGGATCAGCAGTATAGACGCCGTCGACCTTGGTGGCCTTGATGAGCACGTCGGCACCGATCTCGATGGCGCGCAGCGCCGCGGCGGTATCCGTGGTGAAGAATGGATTGCCGGTGCCGGCGGCGAAGATCGTCACGCGCCCCTTCTCCAGGTGGCGTATGGCGCGGCGGCGGATGTAGTCCTCACAGACCTCGTGCATCTGCAGGGCCGACATGACCCGCGCATGGCCGCCGAAACGCTCCAGCGCATCCTGCAGCGCCAGGGCATTGATGACCGTGGCGAGCATGCCCATGTGGTCACCGGTAACGCGATCCATGCCGGCATGCGCGAGGCCCGCACCACGGAAGATGTTGCCGCCACCGATCACCACGCCCACCTGGGCACCTACCGCGACCACTTCGCTGATCTCGGCGGCGATCATCGCCAGCACGTCCGGGTCTATGCCGTAAACACCCTGCCCCATCAGGGCTTCGCCACTGAGCTTGAGCAGTATCCGTCGACACGGCGGGCGCGCACTCATGGATGACGGTCTCCCCCTGGATGAACCTGATGGCGGCATGCCGTCCGGCATGCCGCAGGCGTCGGCGATTCTAGCGGATCCGCCGCATCGCGATACGGCGACCCCCTCGCCGGGCAAAAACCCGGCAGCCCGCCGCGGCACCCTCTCCGGGCAGCGGGCCGGGCGGCGCACCCGGCACGTGGACCACCCCGGCCGCCCGGCAGGTCAGCCCTGGGCGTGCATCGCCTTGACGGCATCGGCGATGTTTTCGGTCGTTTTCTCGATGCCCTCACCGACTTCGAGGCGGAGAAAGGCGACCACGCGCGCATTGTTGCGCTTGAGCAGGTCTGCCACAGTGCAGTCCGGATCCTTGACGAATGGCTGCCCCGGCAGAACGATCTCGCCAAGGTATTTGCGCAGCCGGCCCTCGACCATGCGCGCGACGATTTCCGCGGGCTTGCCCTCCTGCTGGGCCTGCTCGGTGAGGATGCGCCGCTCGCGGGCCTGCACATCTTCCGGCACCTCGTCCACGCTCAGGTAGCGCGGGTTGCTGGCGGCGATGTGCATGGCCAGGTCACGATGCAAATCGGCATTCCCGCCCTCGACATCGACGAGCACGCCGATGCGGCTGCCATGGAAGTACTCACCCAGGTCGCCGGCCGGCTGCAGGCGGTGGAAGCGGCGCACGGCGATGTTCTCACCGATCTTCGCCACCAGCGCGCGGCGTGCCTCCTCCAGCGTGGCGCCATCCGCCGGCAACTGCATCAGCGCCTCGACACTGTCGACCGCGGCGGCTGCGGCGGCCGTCGCAGCAGCGCGGGCAAAATTCTGGAAATCAGCACCCTTGGCGACGAAATCCGTCTCGCAGTTGACCTCCATGAGGACGACGTGACTGCCATCGGGTGCGGCGGCCGAAAGGATGCAGCCGTCGGCGGCCACGCGCCCGGCCTTCTTCTCGGCCTTGGCCTGGCCACGCGTCCGCAACAGTTCCTGGGCGGCGTCAATATCGCCGGACGCATCGACGAGCGCCTTCTTGCACTCCATCATGCCGGCACCAGTGCGGTCCCGCAGGTCCTTGACCAGGCTTGCAGACACAGACATTTCAAACTCCTCGGAATGGACGGGCGTGTCGATCACGCTTTGCTGGCGGTACCTGCCACAGGGGCAGCTGCCTCGTCGGGTACAGCGGCAGCCTCCGCACCCGCGGTCGGGACATCCTCGCCACCCGCCGGCGTACCGCCGGCCTCGGCCACACGGGCGCCACCCCGGGCCGGTTTGGCCGGCGCGCGCCTGGCGGGCCGGCGGGCGCCCGGGGGCGCTGCGGCACGCTGACCGGTGGGCCGGCCTTCTTCATCGAGTTCGACAAACTCGTCCTCGCCGATGGCGAGCGTTGGCGCCGACGCCTTGCCCTGCAGCACGGCTTCGGCTGCAGCCGAGAAATACAGGTCGGCCGCACGCATGGCATCGTCGTTGCCCGGAACCATGTAGTGCACGCCCTCCGGCGACGAATTGGTGTCGACGATGCCGACCACGGGGATGCCGAGCTTGTTGGCTTCATGTACGGCGATCTGCTCGTGGCCGACGTCGATGACGAACAGCGCATCGGGCAGGCCGGGCATGTCCTTGATGCCGCCGAGGCTGCGTTCGAGCTTGTCCTTCTCCCGACGCAGCTGCAGCACCTCCTTCTTGGTCAACCGTTCGAAGGTACCGTTCTCCTCCATCGTCTCGATGCTCTCGAGGCGCTTGATCGAGACCCGGATGGTCTTGAAGTTGGTCAGCGTGCCGCCCAGCCAGCGGTGGCTGACGAAGGGCATGCCGCAACGCTGGGCATGGGCACGAACGGCATCACGGGCCGAACGCTTGGTGCCGACGAAGAGGATGCATCCGCCGTCGGCGGCCACCGACCGGATGAACGCCATCGCGCTGCGGAACAACGGCACGGTGTGCTCAAGGTTGATGATGTGGATGTTGTTGCGCGCCCCGTAGATATAGGGGGCCATCCGGGGATTCCAGTAGCGGGTCTGGTGCCCGAAGTGAACGCCAGCCTCTAGCATCTGGCGCATGCTGATATCGGTCATGTTGTCGTCTCCTGCGGGTTGGGCCTCCGCACTCCCCATGCGCCAACCCGCTTCCGGATCGAAAAGGAAGCGGGCACCCAGTCGCATGTGCCGGATAGTGCGTGTGGATTGGATTGCCTCGAAGGCGGGCGCTTTATACCATACGCCCCCCGGCATCAACAATGCGCAAGCCGGGCCGGACTGCGCGCCCCCGCCCGGCCGAAAAGCCGGCCCCGCCCGCCGGGTTCCCGCCACCCCCCGCAAGGCCACCTGGCCACGTACGGCGGCGCCGGGCAAGGACCGCCCAAGGAACCGCCCCGACGCGACATATGACCATCAGCATCAAGACCCACGCCGAGCAGTCGGCCATGCGCATCGCCGGCCGCCTGACCGCGGATGTCCTCGACATGATCGGGCCTTCGATCCGGCCTGGCGTGACCACCGGCGAAATCGATCGCATCTGCCATGACTACATCGTCAACGTGCAGAAAGCCATTCCCGCGCCGCTCAACTACCTCGGGTTCCCGAAATCGATCTGCACCTCGGTCAACCATGTCGTCTGCCACGGCATTCCCGGCGACCGGCAACTGCGCAACGGAGATCTCGTCAATGTCGATGTCACCGTCATCAAGGACGGCTGGCACGGCGACAGCAGCCGCATTTTCCACGTCGGCCGGCCAACGGTGCTCGGCGAACGTCTGGCGCGCATCGCCCACGAGGCGCTGTGGCGAGGCATTGACGAAGTACGGCCGGGCAGGCGGCTCGGCGACATCGGTCACGCCATCCAGCAGCATGCCGAATGCCACGGGTTCAGCATCGTCCGGGAATACTGCGGCCACGGCATCGGCCGGCAGTTTCACGAGGATCCGCAGGTCCTGCACTACGGCGAGCCCGGTACCGGGGCCGAACTCGTCGAAGGCATGACCTTCACCATCGAGCCGATGGTCAATGCCGGCAAGCGCCATGTGCGCCTGCTCAACGATGGCTGGACCGTCGTCACCCGCGACCATTCGCTGTCGGCCCAGTGGGAGCACACGATACTGGTCACCGCGGAGGGCTGCGAAGTCCTGACCCTGGGCAGCGGGGAGGTCCGGTGACCACGCCGGCCGCCGACATCCTGCCGCTCAGCGCCGAGAACCGCGCCCGGGCCTGTCGCGTCCTCGCGGCCGACGGGACAGGCATCGACGGCCGGTGCATCCAGGAGATCCTCGATGGCCCCGGCGAGCTGCTCGGCCGCCTGCGCGACGCGCTGGCCCACGGCAATGCCGCCCTCATCCAGTGCTTTCTCGACGAGGCGCCGGCCACCCAGCTCATCCACGACCGCACGGCGCTGGTCGATCGTGTGATCAGCCACGCCTGGCGCGAGGCCGTCAGTGCCGAAGGCGAGCGCATCGCACTCATCGCCGTGGGCGGCTATGGCCGCGGCGAACTGCACCCGCATTCCGACATCGACCTGCTGCTGCTCAGCGAAGAAGACAAGGGCAGCGTCGCCTCACGCCTGTCGGCGTTCGTCACGCTGCTGTGGGATGCCGGCCTCGAGATGCGTCAGAGTGTGCGCAGCGTCACCGAATGCCGGCACGATGCCGCGACAGACCTGACCGTCATCACCACGCTCATGGAATCACGCCTGCTGGAAGGCCCCGAGGCGCTCCATGCACGAATGCAGGCCGCCATCCGTGCAGAGGATATCTGGCCATCGCGGTCATTCTTCGAGGCCAAGCTGCGCGAGCAACAGGCGCGCCACCACCGCTACGATGACACGGCCTACAAGCTCGAGCCGGACATCAAGGGCAGTCCAGGCGGGCTGCGCGACATCCACACCATCGGCTGGATCGCGCTGCGTCACTTCGGCAGCAGCGACCCCGGCGAACTGGTCCGGCTGGGGTTCCTCAGCCCACCCGAACTCCGCCTGCTCATGCAGGGGCGTGACTTCCTCTGGCGTGTGCGCTTTGCCCTGCATGCGCTCACCGAACGCCACGAGGACCGGCTACTGTTCGACCATCAGGCGCGCATCGCCCAGCTGTTTGGCTACCAGGATGCCTCCTATATGCTCGCCGTCGAGCAGTTCATGCAGCGCTATTACCGCACCGTGATGGACCTCAGCCGGCTCAGCGAAATGCTCCTGCAGCAGTTCCAGGAAGCGATACTGACCAGCCCCGGCGCCACCACCGAAACCATCAACGAATACTTTCAGGTGCGCAACGGCTTCCTGCAAACCACCGCCGACGATGTCTTCGAGCGCTACCCGTCGGCGCTGCTCGAGCTGTTCGTGACACTGCAGGAGCACCCCGGACTGCGCGGCGTCAGCGCGCGGACCATCTCCCAGGTACGGCGCAACCTCAACCTGATCGATGACGAGTTCCGTCAGGACCCGCGCAACCACCGGCTATTCCTGCGCATCCTCGGCGCCGCCGAAGGCGTGACCCACGAACTGCGCCGCATGAACCGCTACGGTGTGCTCGGCCGCTACATCCCCGCTTTCGGCCGCATCGTCGGCCGCATGCAGTACGACCTCTTCCACGTATACACGGTCGACGAACACACACTGTTCGTGGTCAGCAACCTGCGCCGCCTGGCGCTGTCGCGCTACAACAGCGAACTGCCCCGCTGCTCGGAGATCATGCAGGGCCTGCCCTCGCCCGAACTGGCCTACCTCGGCGGGATGTTCCACGACATCGCCAAGGGCCGCGGCGGCGACCATTCCGAGCTGGGCGCCATCGATGCCGAATCTTTCTGCCTCGAGCATGGGCTGAGCCGCTATGACGCCCGCCTCGTCGCCTGGCTGGTGCGCCACCACCTCAGCCTATCGCTCACCGCGCAGAAGCGCGACCTCAGCGATCCGGCGGTAATCAGCGAATTCGCGCGCATGGTCGGTGACGAAATCCACCTCGACTACCTCTATGTACTGACGGTCTGCGACGTACGCGCCACCAGCCCGAAACTGTGGAATTCCTGGAAGGCCCAGCTTTTCGAGGAACTGTACGGCCTCGCCAAGCGCGCCTTGCGCCGCGGGCTGGAGAACCCCATCGACAAGGACGAACTGATCGCCGAGCGGCGCGCCGCCGCGCGCCAGCTGCTCGACAGCACCGGCCTCGATGCGGCACGCATCGACAGCGTCTGGTCCGATCTCGGCGACGAGTACTTCCTGCGTTTTCGCGCCGGCGAGATCGCATGGCACACCGCCCTGCTGGCGGCTCGCGCCGGCAGCGAGGCCCGCGGGCCGATGATCGGCGTTCAGGAAGAAAGCGGCAGCGCGGGCACTGCGGTGATGGTCTACACGCCCAAGCACCAGTACACCTTTGCCGCCGTGACCGCTGTACTCGACGAACTCGGCCTCAATATCGCCGATGCGCGCATCATCCGCCTCGGCAACGGCTACCGTCTCTCCACCTTCGTCGTCCTCGAAAACGGCGGCGAGCGCATCCAGGACGCAGACCGGCGCCGGCATATCCAGCGGCGCCTCGATGAGGCCCTGCGCAACACCAGTGGCGCCGCGCCACGGGTAACGCGGCGCCCACCGCGCCAGGTGCGCATGTTCAGCACCCCGACGATCGTCAACTTCGCCACCGACGACATCAACGGACGCACGGTGATGGAACTCGTCGCCGGCGACCGGCCCGGCCTCCTGTGCCAGGTGGGACAGGTGCTGCGCGAACACGAGATCTCGGTACAGGCCGCCAAGATCCTCACCGTCGGCGAGCGCGCCGAGGACGTGCTCTACATTACCGACATCGACGGCCAGCCACTTTCCGGCGAGCGCTGCGCACGCCTCGAGCAGGCGCTGGCGGCGGCACTGGGCGCCGGCAGTTGACGGGGCTTGCCCGTGGCGACGACACGGCCCACCATGCCGCCCACCGCTTCACCCACCCGATGACCCACGACGAGACACGCAATGAATGACCTGAAGGACGCCATCGAAAAAGCCTTTGCGGCCCGCCAGACCCTCAACCTGCAGCAGGCGCCGGCCGAACTGCGCGACGCCGTGGCGACCGCCATCGACATGCTCGACCGCGGCGAGGCACGTGTCGCCGAGAAGACTGCCGGCGGCTGGCAGGTCCACCAGTGGTTGAAAATGGCCGTGCTGCTCCATTTCGGCATCGAACGCAGCGTGCGCATCCCCGGCGGCTGCACTGACTACTATGACAAAGTTCCGCTCAAGTACCACGACTGCAGCGAAGCACGCTTTGCGGCCGGCGCAACCCGGGTCGTGCCGGGTGCGCTGGTCCGGCGCGGCGCGCATGTCGCGCGTGACGTCGTCCTTATGCCGTCCTACGTCAACATCGGCGCGTACATCGACAGCGGCACCATGGTCGACACCTGGGCGACCGTCGGCAGCTGTGCCCAGATCGGACGCAACGTGCACCTCTCGGGCGGCGTCGGCATCGGCGGTGTGCTCGAGCCGGTGCAGGCGAACCCGACCATCATCGAGGACCACTGCTTCATCGGCGCCCGCTCGGAGATCGTCGAGGGCGTCATCGTCGAGGAAGGCGCCGTGATCTCGATGGGCGTGTTCATCGGCCAGAGCACCCGCATCTATGACCGCGAGCGCGACGAAATCTCCTATGGCCGGGTACCGGCCGGTGCAGTGGTGGTCCCTGGCACCCTGCCCTCGTCGACCGGCAGGGCCCACCTGGCCTGTGCGGTGATCGTCAAGCGGGTCGACGCGAAGACGCGGGCCAAGGTTGGCATCAATGAACTGCTGCGCAGCGAGTGATCGCCGGAGCACCCATGCAAGACACCGTCGAATTCGCCTGTGAACTGATCGGCAGACCCTCCGTCACGCCGGACGACCAGGGCTGCCAGGCGGCGATGGCGGCCCGCCTGGCAGGGGCGGGTTTCACCATCGAGAGCCTCCCTTTCGGCGATGTCACCAACCTGTGGGCACGGCGTGGCAGCAGCGGACCGGTACTGTGCTTCGCGGGTCATACCGACGTGGTACCCGCCGGGCCACTCGCCGAATGGCGCACCGATCCGTTCCAGCCGACCATCCGGGACGGCGTGCTCTACGGCCGCGGCGCCGCCGACATGAAGGCGGCGCTGGCAGCGATGACCGATGCGACGCTGGCATTCGTCGCCGCGCGGCCGGCCCACCGCGGCTCTATCGCCTTCCTGATCACCAGCGACGAAGAAGGCCGTGCGCAGGACGGCACCAGGCAGGTCATGGCCCACCTGGCAGCACGGGGCGAGCACATCGACTGGTGCGTGATCGGCGAACCGTCGTGCCAGCAGCAACTGGGCGACACGATCCGTGTCGGGCGCCGCGGCTCGCTCAGCGGCGTATTGACGGTTCACGGCGTCGCCGGCCACGTCGCCTACCCGCAGTTGTCGCGGAACCCGGTGAATGCCGCCCTGCCGGCGCTGAATGCCTTGTGCATGCAGCCGCTCGACGAAGGCAATGCCTTCTTCCCGCCATCGAGCTTCCAGATCGTGCGCCTGGAGAGCGTCGGGGACGCCGTCAACGTCACACCGGCCACACTGACCACGCGCTTCAATTTCCGCTACTCGACCGAATGGACCCACGAACGGCTGCAAACGCACGTCGAGACACTGCTGCGCAAACACGGCGTCAGCGACTACACCCTCGACTGGCACCTCTCGGGCAAGCCCTTCCTGACACCGGGTGGCGCGCTGGTCAACGCCATGAAGCAGGCGGTTCTTTCCTGTACCGGAACCAGACCGCAACTGTCCACCGGGGGCGGCACCTCGGATGGCCGGTTCATCGCGCCGAGCGGTACCCATGTGGTCGAGTTCGGCGCCATCAATACCAGCATCCACAAACCCAACGAACAGATTCCCGTCGGCGACATCACGGTCATGCGCGAGGTCTACCGCAAGGTGCTCGAAACCCTGCTGGGATGAATGGGCGGCAGGTCAACTGCCGCCATGCCGGGCCACCGCCAGGGCGTTGACGGCGATGGCCCAGGCCCCGAGGCCGAGGCATGCGATGAACACCCAGGCCGGCATGCCGAGACCCAGCAATTGCCAGTCGCTGGTCGCACACTCACCGGACCCCGTGAAGACCATCTGCAGCGTCTCCATGAAGGGAAAGGATTCGAGCATGAAGTCCAGCCCCGGACCACACGCGGGCACCTTTTCCGGCGGCAGGTTCTGCAGCCAGACATGGCGTGCAGCGACACCCATGCCGGCGAGCGCGGCCACCGCCTGCAGCAGCGCGTAAACCCGGCGTCCCCCGCCGCGAGGCCCATGCACCGCGGCCATCAGGAAGAACACGCCAAGGATGATGACCGCAACACGCTGGAAGATGCACAGCGGGCAGGGATCGAGCCCGAGGCGGTACTGGGCATACAGCGCATAGGCGATGAGCATCGCGCAGGCAGCTGCACCGAGCAGGTTGCCGAGGCGGTTCAGGGTTCGTCGCGACATGGGCCCATGGTAACCCTGCTCACGGCCGGCCACGAGCACCACCCGGGTTGGCCACCTCATCGCGCAGGTAGTTGGGCAGCGCCTCTTCCGCCCGCAGCCACCGGCCGGCCTCGCGTTCTGTCAGGGCCAGTTCCAGCACCTCGCGCGCCGTCGGCAGGAGGGAGGCCAGGGCCGGCGGGGCCAGGACCCCGGTCTGCATCGCCAGTTGCGGGTACGCCGCCCAGCCAGGCCCCGCCGCCAGCCATGGCAGGCCGACATCGGCCGATACGGCAGCGGGCGACAGCAGCCGGTCGGCAAGTTGCGCCGCGCCGATACCATCACCCTGGCGCCGATAGACGCCCAGATACACCTGATCCATGCGGGCATCGAGGCAGGCGGCCACCCCCTCGCCTGCCGGCTCAAGGCGCGCAGCGCGCAGCGCGAGTGCCGCAAGTGTCGAGACCCGATATACCGGCAGACGGCGCGCGAACCCGATCGCCTGGGCGACCGTGGCCGCGACGCGCACGCCCGTGAAGCTGCCCGGGCCGGCCCCATAGGCCACGGCACCGATCCGGTCGATGTCGATGGCGGCGTCGGCCAACAACCCGTCGATCCAGGCGTAGACCGCCCGCGACGGCGCGCGCAGGCCGTCAGCCTCGCGATACCAGACATGGCCACGCCATGAGAGTGCCACGCTGGCAAGACCCGTGGCCGTTTCCACAGCGAGACAGGCCACATCATCATTCATGTCGTCCCGCATCTTCAGGGCATCCGCGGCGGCCGGGCGTTGCCCCGACAGGATTGATAAATGGCAATGCGCGGTGACATGAAATGGGGACGATACCCGCCACGGGCCGGCAGCACCGGCCGGCGACGTTATACTATGTTTTTCCGGCGCACCAGCCCCGCCATCCGGCTGGGGGCAGGCTGGCCATTTTTTATTCGGGAAACCTGATGTCGACGAACAACGCGGCCCTCGCGCAGTGGGTCAAAGAAACCGCAGCCCTGACGCAGCCCGCCAGCGTCCACTGGTGCAACGGATCCGGGGATGAATACCGGTCGCTGATCGCCCTCATGCTGGAAAGCGGCGACCTGCTCCCACTCAACGGCGACACCTTCCCTGGCTGCTACCTGCACCGGTCACACCCCAGCGACGTGGCACGCGTCGAGCACCTGACCTTCGTCTGTCCACCGAAGCGCGCGGACGCCGGGCCGAACAACAACTGGATGGACCCGGGCGAGGCCCACATCCACATGGACGCGCTGTTTGCCGGGTGCATGCGCAACCGCACGATGTATGTCATTCCCTACTGCATGGGCCCGCTGGATTCACCTTACGCACGCTGCGGGGTCGAGATCACCGACAGCCCCTACGTGGCCGTCAACATGCGCCTGATGACGCGCATGGGCAGCGCAGCGCTGGCGCGCATCGAGCGCGAGGGGCAGTTCGTGCGCGGCCTGCACTCGACCGGCGACCTCGACCCGGAACGCCGCTTCATCATGCATTTCCCCGATGAACTGCTCATCCAGAGCATCGGCTCGGGCTACGGCGGCAATGCCCTGCTCGGCAAGAAATGCCACGCGCTGCGCATCGCCAGCCACCAGGCCCGCACGGAAGGCTGGCTGGCCGAGCACATGCTGATCGTCGAAATCGAAAGCCCGGCCGGAGACAAGCACTATATTGCGGCTGCATTTCCCTCTGCCTGTGGCAAGACCAACCTCGCCATGCTCATCCCGCCGGCCTCGATGCCCGGCTGGAAGGTCCGCACGCTCGGCGACGACATTGCCTGGCTGCACCTCGACGACGAGGGCCAGTTGCGCGCCATCAACCCGGAGGCGGGCTACTTCGGGGTCGTGCCCGGCACCAGCCCGTCGACCAATGCCAACGCCTTCAACATGATCCGCCACGACACGATCTTCACCAACGTCGCGCTGACCGCCGACAACGAACCATGGTGGGAAGGCCGCGGCGAGAACGCCCCGGCGATCGACTGGCGGGGGCGCCCCTTCGACGCAAAGAACGGCCCTGCTGCGCATCCCAACTCGCGTTTCACGGTCGCCGCCACCCAGAACCCGTGCTACTCGCCACTGGCGGACGACCCGCGCGGCGTGCCGATCAGCGCCATCATCTTCGGCGGTCGTCGCCGGGAGCTGGCCCCGCTGGTCTACCAGGCCTTCGACTGGCGGCACGGCGTGCTGGTCGGTGCCGGAGTGGCGTCGGAGACGACCGCTGCCGCCACCGGCAAGGTCGGGGTGACGCGTCGTGACCCGATGGCCATGAAGCCGTTCTGCGGCTATAACTTCGCCGATTACTGGGGGCACTGGCTGGGCTTCGCGGAGCGCTCGGACAAGCTGCCGCCGATCTTCCATGTCAACTGGTTCCGGCAGGACGAAAGTGGACGCTTCATGTGGCCGGGCTTTGGCGAAAACCTGCGCGTACTGCGCTGGATCATCGACCGTTGCAAGGGCCGCGTCGGGGCCCGCGAAACTGCCGTGGGGCTGCTGCCGAAGCCTGGCGACATCGATCTGAACGGCTTGGACTTCACGCCCGGGTCGCTCGAAGCACTGCTGACAATGGAAGCCGGCAGCTGGCACGACGAGATGCAGTCGATCGCGGCTTATTTCAGCGAATACGGCCGCAGCTTGCCCGCGGCTCTGGCGGCGCAACTGGAGCGCGTCCAGAAAGCATTGGGTCGGGTATAGCTACGGGTTCTCGACCACGTAGTCGATCGCCAGGGGCGTACCGCGCGCGGCAACGCGCCCCATGCTGATGATGCCGCTGCCGGCCAGCGTGGCGCTGTCCCGGCGCACGTATTGCTCGTCGCCTCCGTCCGGCTGGATGAAGGTGCCATTGGTGCTTTCGTCGACCAGCACGTAGCGCCCGCGCGTCAGTTCGATGCGCGCATGGACACGCGAGATCAGGTTGCCCTTGATGACGATATCGTTTTCATCGGCACGGCCCATCGTGGCACTGGCCTTGCCCTCGGGCCCGATCAGCAACTCATGGCCACGGTAGCGCAGGCGCAACCGGCTGGTGGCCGGAAGGCCACGCACGGCGGCATCGATCGAGGGCAGCATGTTGGTCGCCTCTTCCGGCTGCCACAGCACCTCGTAGACCATGATCTCGTCGGACTGCCCGCGTGGCGTGGCGACGTCGATCTGGCGAACCAGGGCACGCCACTGCGGACTCAGTTGCTCGACCAGCGCCGCCGTGGTCAGGATCTGGTCGGCCTTGGCCTGTGACGTCATGCGGTTGGCGGTCGAGACCGCCGCACCAAAAATATCGCGGTCATCGACCATCACCGGCCCGTAGTGGCCGCCGATGCGGATATGAACACGGGCCGAGCCGACGCGTATCGTGCTCCCGGTACGCTGCTGCATCTGGTTGGCGGCGTTGAGGGCATCGTCGGCGGAGGGAAAGGTCGCCATGACCTCGTCGCCCATCGTCTTGATGACGCTGCCACCAAACTGCTCGGTGGCGCTGCGCATGACCTGCAGGCACTGCTGTACCGTCTCGCGGGCCCGGGCATCGCCGAGGTCTTCGTAGAGCTGCGTGCTGCCGACGACGTCGGCGAAGAGGATGACGAGCTTCTGTTCTTCCCTGGCGTTCACGCTGCACCCGGCCCGGAATATGTCAAAGCGACGCGGCCCATTATGCCACGCACATCGGGGCACACGCCGCCGGCCGCGTCACTTCCTGGCAACGATGTAGGCAACCCATCCGGCATCCGCATCACCCCTCGGTTCGGGGCTGAAAATGCCGTTACCGCTGCCATCCTCGTCGCTACCCTCCCAGTAAACGACGACGTCGCCAAAACCGGCCTCGCGCAGGATCTCGCCGAGCTCCGGCAGGGACCACAGGCGCCAGTCATAGGTGAAGGCCTTGTCCATGCGTGAGCCATCGGCAAAACGAAAATGGATGTGGCAGAGGATCTCGCCGGTCACAGGGTGATAGCGGGCCTGATCCCAGATGTACTGGAAGCTGCCGTGGTCGGTTGCCTCGCGCAGCTCGCGATAGGCGTCGTAGCCGCCGTAGGCATCAAGGAAGAACAATCCGTCGTCGACCAGCGCATCGCGCACGCGGCGAAAATAGCGCCGCATCTGCTGGCGCTCCTTGAACACCCAGTAGCTGAAATTGAAGGCCCCGACCACGTCGACGGGGCGGGTCTTCACGGTGGTGACATCGGACTGGATGATCTCGAGGCGCCGGCGCTGGCCCGGCGCAAGGCTCGCGACATGATGGCGTTGGCCCCATTCGAGCACGGCCGGGTCGAGGTCGACACCGATGGCGGTGTGGTTACGCCCCTGCCGCACCCAGTGACACGCCAGTCCTGCGGTACCACAGAAGTCCTCGCGAAACGAACGGGGCGTGCGGCCCTGAAGGGCCCTGAACGTGTCGCGGACGAACTCGCATTCGGCCTCGACGTTCTGCACTGACGCCTCGTAATACTTGTGCCTGTCGGCTGTCTCGGCAAGCTTCGGCCGCCGCACGCGCCCGCCATCAGCCATGGGTTTCTCCGGTTGATCGTGGCATTTCATCATGCTCCGTGGTGAATACCGACAGGGATCTGCCGATCAGTGCGGCATCGGCACCCGGTACACGGGCTCCTTCGCCGAGGAACCGTCGCCAGGCCCGCCCGCCCCGCACGCCATGATACAGGCCAAGCATGTGCCGCGTGACATGCGCCAACCGATGGTGTGCATGCCCGGCAAATCGGGCGGCATAGCCCTGCATGTGCCGCACCACCACCTCGCGGGACGGCGATGCAACGGAGGGCGCGAACAGGTGGCGCTCAGCAGCCGTCAGCCAGTAGGGCTCGTGATAGGCCTTGCGGCCGATCATCACACCGTCGACACCCTGCGCCAGGTGGGCGTCGACGGCATCAAGCGTATCGATGCCGCCATTGATGACGATGCACAACTCCGGAAAGTCGCCTTTCAACCGATAGACGACCTCGGGGCGCAGTGGCGGAATGCTGCGGTTCTCCCGCGGCGATAGCCCCGTGAGGATCGCACGTCGCGCATGCACGATGAATGTGCTGCAGCCGGCATCGGCAGCGGCGGCAACGAAATCACGCAGGAACCCGTAATCCTCGCGCTGATCGACACCAATCCGCGTCTTGACGGTGACCGGCACGTCGGCGGCGGCCGACATGGCCGCCACGGCAGCGGCGACCCGTTCCGGCTCGTACATCAGGCAGGCACCGAAGGCGCCGGAGGCGACGCGTGCGCTGGGGCAGCCCACGTTGAGGTTGATCTCGTCGTAGCCGGCGGCTGCGCCGAACGCTGCCGCATCGGCGAGCTGGCCTGGATCGTTGCCGCCGAGTTGCAGCGCCACCGGGTGCTCGACCGGATCAAAGTCCAGCAGCCGCTTCCTGTCACCATGGACGACGGCCGCCGCCGTCAGCATCTCGCTGTAAAGCCGGGCATGCGGGCTGAGCAGCCGGTGAAAATACCGGCAATGGCGATCCGTCCAGTCCATCATGGGCGCCACGCACAGGCGCCACGGGCTGGCCAGCGGCGCGGCACGCGAAAAACCCGCCATCATCGATACTCCACGGGCACCCGTCTGCAGTACATTACCCGCCGGTCTCAGCAATGGTTGGCATCATGGCGCCCTCAGGCAAGAAACCGGCCGTCCTCGTCACGGGGGGTGCCGGCTATATCGGCAGTCACGTCGTTCGCCAGCTCGGCGTGGCCGAAGAAGACATCATCGTCCTCGATAACCTCTGCACCGGCTTCCGCTCGGCGGTCACGGCCGGCGAACTCGTCATCGGCGACAGTGGCGATGCACGCCTGGTCGGCGAACTGCTGCGCCAGCGCCGGGTCGACACCATACTGCACTTTGCCGCCCACACCATCGTTCCCGAGTCGGTCAGCAACCCGCTCAAGTACTACGGCAACAACACCTGCGCGACGCGCAGCCTGCTCGAGTGCGCGGTGGCGGCCGGTGTCCGCCACTTCATCTTTTCCTCGACGGCGGCAGTCTACGGCATCCCCGACGGCGGCTTTGCCAGCGAGGACAGCCCCACCGCCCCCATCAACGCCTATGGCAGCTCCAAGCTGATGAGCGAGTGGATGCTGCGCGACGTCGCGGCCGCAAGCCCGCTCAGGTATGTCGCGCTGCGCTATTTCAATGTCGCCGGCGCCGACCCCGGCGGGCGCATCGGCCAGTCGACCCGCCAGGCCACGCTGCTGACCAAGGTTGCCTGCGAGGCCGCCGTCGGCAAGCGCCCCGGCGTGACCATCTACGGCACCGACTACGATACCCCGGACGGCACCGGCGTGCGGGACTACATTCACGTCGAAGACCTCGCCAGTGCGCACATCGACGCATTGCGCTACCTGCGGGACGGGGGTGCGTCGACCATGCTCAACTGCGGCTACGGTCACGGCTACAGCGTGCGCGAGGTACTCGACGCCGTCGACCGCGCCAACGGCCAGCCGTTGTCACGCACCGAAGCGCCACGCCGGCCCGGCGATCCGCCGGTGCTGGTGGCCGTCGCCAGGCGCATCCGCGAGGTGCTCGGCTGGCAACCCCGGCACGACGACCTCGCGTTCATCGTCGAGTCCGCGCTGCGCTGGGAACGCCGCTTGCTGGATCACCCGGCAGATTGAGGCCCGCGGGATCTTCACGACCGCTCCCTGTCGGACTGGATCGCATACTTGTCGAGCAGGTCGTAGAGCGTCGGCCGGGTCACGCCCAGCAGTTGCGCCGCCCGGGAGATGTTGCCGGCAGCGCTGGCCATCGCGGCGCGAATCGCCTGCGACTCGGCTTCACGGCGCACCTCGCGCAGATTGAGGCATGGCGCCTCGCCGGCGACCGACGCCAGCCCGAGATCCCCGGCGGTCACCTGGCGGCCCTCGGCCATGATCACCGCCGCCCGGATCTTGTTCTCCATCTCGCGCACGTTGCCCGGCCAGTGGTGGCTCTCTATGGCGTTCTGCGCATCCTGGCTGAACCCCCGGAACTGGCGCCGGTGCTGGGCGGCGTAACGCTCGAGGAGCGTCCGCGCCAGCAGGATCCGACACCCGCCGTCGCGCTCGCGCAGCGGCGGGATCTGGATGGTGATCTCGCTGATCCGATAGTAGAGGTCCTCACGAAAGCGCCCTTCACGGATGGCGATATCGAGATCCTGGTTGGTCGCGCAGACGACGCGCACGTCGACGGGTATTTCCTCGCGTCCACCGACCCGCTCGACCACCCGCTCCTGGAGAAAGCGCAGCAGCTTGGCCTGTAGCGCCATGGGCATGTCGCCGATCTCGTCGAGGAACAGCGTACCGCCATCGGCCAGCTCTATCTTCCCCGGTGTCTGCTTGAGGGCTCCGGTGAAGGCACCGCGCTCGTGGCCGAAGAGCTCGGTTTCCAGCAGGTTCTCCGGAATGGCCGCGCAGTTGATGGCAACGAAGGCCTTGCCGACCCGCGGGCTGAGCGAATGCAGGGCACGGGCCAGCAGCTCCTTGCCGGTACCGCTTTCACCGAGCAACAGCGTCGTGGCCGTTGTCGGCCCGACCTTCTCGATCATGCGGCAGACCTGAAGCATGCGCGGGCTGGCTGCGACGATGCCATCGAGCGGCGAAGCCCCCTGCTGGCTCAGCAGACGCTGGTTCTCGCGTTCAAGCTCATGGATATGCCATGCGCGGTCGACGATCAGCTGCAGCGTGTCGGTATTGACCGGCTTCTGGTAAAAATCGTAGGCACCGAGCCCGACCGCGCGCACGGCATTCTCCTGGTCGCCATGCCCGGTGACGACGATGACCTTGGTCGCCGGACGCAAGACCAGCGTTTCCTCAAGGGTCGCGAAACCTTCGCTGACGCCCTCGGCGTCGGGCGGCAGGCCGAGGTCCTGGAGGATCACCGGCGGCTCGTGGCGACGCAGCTGTGCCAGGGCCCTCTCGCGGTTATCGGCCACCAGCACGTCGTAATCGGAAAAGCACCAGCGCAACTGGCTCTGCAGCCCCGGATCATCCTCAACGATGAGCAGCTTTCTGTGCGATTCGCCCAACTCAACCTCCCTGGCCTGGCACCACGCTTTCTTCGGTGGCTGGCACCACCGGCAGGCTGATGATGACACGTGTACCTTTTCCCGGCGTCGATTCGACGCGCAGGCTGCCACCGGCATCAGCAACGAAGGTGCGCGCCTGGTAGGCACCGATACCCATGCCCTTGCTGCCCTTGGTGGTGTCGAAAGGTCGAAACAGGCGCGTACGGATGAATGCTTCGTCCATCCCGCAACCGTCGTCCTCGATGGTGATGAGCACGGCGCCATCGTCGACATCGACCCTGATGATGACAGTGCCCCCGGCCGATGTGGCGTCCTGCGCATTGCCGATGAGGTGGGTGATGACAGCCACGAACCGGTCCCGGTCGATGTATACCTGTGATTCGCCAGCCTCATCGACCAGTTGCGGCAGTGGTCGCTGCCCCTGACAGCGGGCCACGGCCTCACGCACGGCCAGCGCTGGCCGCAGTCGCTGCGCGATGCCGGCCGCTTCTCCGCCCTGGAGCTGGCGCATCAGCTTGTTCATGCGCGTGACCGAATTGTCGATGGTGGCGATGGCGTCCTCGAAGAATGCCGGGTTCTGCTTGTGTCTGGCGGCATTCCTCACCACCAGTGACTGCTGCGAGATGAGATTTTTGAGATCGTGCATGACGAATGCCGTGAGCCGGTTGAAGGCCTCGAACTGGCGCACCTCGGTGAGTTTCTGGTCAGCATGGTACTGGGCGAGGAACGCGGCAACCTGGCGCCCCGATGTGCGCAGCAGGTCGATCTCCTCGAAGGTCAGGCGGAAGGCGGAGTTTGCCTGCAGCAGGACGATGAAGCCGGTCAGCCGGTCGGTGCTGATCAGGGGTACCAGCAACAATCCCTCGGGAAAGCTCGCCAGCCATGCCGGTCGCTGGAGCCCGGCATAGAGTGCCGGGCGCCGGCGCAACTCGGCGGTGTCGATGATCCACTGCCGGTCGAGCATGAAGCACAGCGCCCGGTCATCGGCCGGCACCTGGGCATCGGACCACAGGCGGGTATTCCAGGCCGCCGTCACGGTAAAGGGTCCTTCATCATGCTGGCGCATCCACAGCAGCCCTGCGGGGCTGCCGACGATCTGCGCCAGGGCACGGATGGCGCGCTCCGGCAAGGGTGATTCGGACTCGCCGGCCACCAGCGTGTCGATGAGCCGCAGCCACTCCTCGCGATAATCGTAGCGAAAAGGCAGGAAATGCTTGTTGACGAACACACGCAGCCGCGCATTGATGCGCATCGAGTACATCAGCAGTGCCAGCGGGATCCCGATGACGGCGAGCAGCACCACGGCAAGCAGGTCGCCATACGGGCCGGGCATGGCATGTACCACGGGAGCCACGGCCATCACCGACAACAGGAACAACGCCGCCGAAAGACACCGGGGTGCGTAGCTGCGCGCATCCGGCGAGACGAAAATCGCCAGCGACCACTGTGGGCGCAGGCGCAGGGCCAGCACCACGATCATGGCTGCCACGGCCTGGCTCAGCGCGCTGGGTGTCGCCATGACCGGCCACGAAGCCAGTCCCAGCACGGCGGCCGTGTGCACCAGCACCTGGGCGCCGCTCGCCACGGCGGCGGCGGCCACCAGCAGGCGCAGCGCACCGTGGTTTTCCAGCGGCGCATCGCGGCCGAGTTGCGCGGCCAGGGCAAAATTCACCAGCGCCATGGCCAGCAGCCCGAAATGGCCCGCCGCCTGCCATTCCGCACCGACCTCAACACCCGACGAGAAGGCCAGCGCACTCATGCCCAGCGCGGCAAGCCAGGCCAGGTGAAGGAAGCGCCGGACGATGGCCGGCATCGAGCGACGATAAGGCCCGCGCAGCAGGCGGATGAGATACAGATACCAGGATGAAAGCAGCAGCCATTCAGCGACCAGCAGCGCCGGCGGCAGATGGGTCGCCAATCCGCCGGGCTCGCCCCGGACCACCATGACACCCCACGCCGTACCGGCCGCCGCCACCAGCAGCAGGCCATTGCGCGCCGGGCTGCCCGCCGCCGCGAGCAACGCACTCACGCCAAGCAGCACATGGGCGAGCGCCGCAACACCCCCCCACAGCCCCGGATTGGACAAGCCTTCGGTCACGCGCATTGAGACGACAGGCGCCGCCATCACCCCCGTGATGCACACACCACGGGCATGATAATGCGTCGCGCCCACCGCCGCCGGTCAGGCATCACGCCGGCAAGGATTGCATCAGGCGGCCCGCCCCCGGTATGCCATTGCCGATGGGGCAGGTAACATCGGGCCAGCGATGGATACCCTGCTGACACTGTTCGACACCCGTGTGCAGATGGCCGGGCTGAATGCCTACCTGCGGGCGGTGCTGCTCACCGCCGGGTTCCTGCTCCTCGCCATGGTCATCGAGCGCCTGGCGGGGACCCTGCTGCGACGACTGGCATCGCGCTGGGACGCCGGCTTTGCCCGCGAGCTGGCGCAGCGTTTCCGCCGGCCGGTGTTCATCACCGTGGCGCTGCTGGGGCTCGGGCTGGCGACACTGAGCCTTGGCCTCACACCGCGCACCGAGGGCCTGACACTGGCCTTGCTGAAGACGGTGCTGGTCTTTTCGTGGCTGGGTTTCGGGCTGCGGCTCTCAGGGATGCTCCTCGAAATGCTGGGGCGCCGCACGCCCGTGCCGTCGATCGCCCAGCCGAGTACCGCACCCCTGCTGCGCAACCTGCTGCTGGTCCTGCTGGTGCTGGTCGCCGCCTATGCCATTCTCCTGGCGTGGGACATCAACGTCACCGGGCTCGTCGCCTCGGCCGGGATCATCGGCCTGGCCCTGTCCTTCGCCGCGCAGGACACGCTGGGCAACCTGTTCGCCGGAATCGCGATCCTCACCGACAAGCCCTACCAGCTCGGCGACTACATCGTGCTCGATACAGGCGAACGCGGCCAGGTCACGCACATCGGTCTGCGCAGCACGCGGCTGCTGACCCGGGACGACGTCGAGGTCAGCATCCCCAACGGCATCATGGGTCGGGCCAAGATCGTCAATGAATCCGGCGGCCCGCACGTCAGGTATCGGCTGCGCGTGCCGGTCGGCGTGGCCTACGGCTCGGACATCGATCGCGTCATGGCCCTGCTCACCGAGGTCGCCGCCAACCATGGGAGTGTCTGCGACACGCCGGAACCCCGCGTGCGCCTGCGCACCTTCGGCGAATCGAGCCTCGACTTTGAACTGCTGGTGTGGATCTCCGAGCCGTCGCTGCGCGGCCTGGTGCACCACGAGCTGAACTGCGAGATCTACCGCCGCTTCGCCAGCGAGGGCATCACCATTCCGTTCCCACAGCGTGACGTGCACCTGCATGCGGCGCTGCCCGGCACGCAGGCACAAGATCAATAATAAACATGATGTTATTGTTTTAACTCGTTGTTTAATATTAGATTATTATTATAAATCTCACCCGCTCAAAGGGTCCACCGGGCGCGAGTGGCCCGGCGGCGGGTGAATGGCGTCCCCACGGGGATTCGAACCCCGGTTACCGCCGTGAAAGGGCGATGTCCTAGGCCTCTAGACGATGGGGACTCGTGTTCAGGAGCGGGTGCGGAAACCTGGTGGAGCTAGGCGGGATCGAACCGCCGACCTCTTGCATGCCATGCAAGCGCTCTCCCAGCTGAGCTATAGCCCCACG
>CAYQIV010000026.1:0-41902 GCA_964417725.1 uncultured Chromatiaceae bacterium | reverse complement strand
GACCGGGAGTTTTCAGCCTTGACTCAACCGTCCGTGGAAATGGGGTAGAACCCCTTTTCGGCTTGACGTATTCATCTTCTGCGGGTACCACTGCCGGGTCTATTGCCCTGAACGCGTATTCATCTCGTACGTTCGCGAGCATTGATTGCTGCATTTGCGACTGCACGAGGTATGACGCTGCTGCCTGCAACTCTATCTTGCTGGTCTTGGCGATCTCATCCGCAAGAAAACGTAGACTCTTGTTGCTTTCATCGACTGCACGTTCTTTCATGTGGTCATTAAGTGCTTTGACGAGACTATTGGCCCATTTAGCTGCCATTTCCCGGTCCTTCCATTCGATCGCAAGTGTGACCAGCCCGGAATTCTTCGCCGCTGACACCCTCAGCACGCGATTCCTGAAGTGATCCACTGCCGACAGCTGGTCTGTGCGACGCCGTTTCCAGAACATGTACGGCGGCGGCGCTGCGTCTTCCAGAAGCAAGGCAGAGATCTTCTGTTCATTAACGAACCGCCCGATAAATTCCCTTGATTTGAGTATGGCTAACGACTCTTCCCGACCGTCCCGAGCATCGACATTCACGCCGGCTAACGCCGCCAATCCTCCATACTGGCTGGCAATGCCCGCCAGTGCGCCCCCACCCTCCTGAGCCTCCGCGGGCAGCAGCAGGGCTTCGGCGCGGTAGATCGGTGTTGAGAGCCACGCGTAGGCGCCAGTGACCAGGGTCGCGACGAGCACCGTCAATGCGATTGACCCGGCGCGTCGACGAAATATTCGCCAGTACTCGCCGACATCGACAGTCTCGGCCGACTGGACATCGCCGTTTTGCGTTGACTCCATATGTGATCGCCTCTGCATTCTCTTGTCATGCCGATTCGGCTGACGTGCCAGTAGGTTAGCGGATCATGGTCACTTAGGCTTGCCAAGCTCGAAGGTAAATATCCATGCGAGGTATTTGACTAATGGCAGCCGGGTCAGCACGGCGTCCACTCCATTCAGGATCGGAAGCGCCGCAGGAGCAAAGGTGCCGAGAATGCTGGCCAGATGCCAGAAACGAATCTCGCTCACGGTAAAAAATCGCTCCGCAAAACGGACATCGGCCATGCTCAGAATATGTGCTTTTTCCCACTCCGTACGCATCCCAGGGGTCATGTGGCGATACAACTTGATGAGCGGGTTATAGTCGAGGGCTTCGACCGCCAGAATCTTCCCCCCAGGGGCCAAGATGCGGCGAAGCTCGGGGAACGCGTATGAGAGATCAAGATGATGAAGCATGCCGCTGCATATGACAGTGTCTACTGAGGCAGCAGGAAGGCCGGTATTTTCAGCATCGGCCTGGATGAAGAAGGTCTTTTCGGAGATACCTGCCGCTTCGGCATCCTTTGTCGCATTTTCGACAGATACCGGACTTATATCCAGCCCAATTGAAAGACGGGCACCGGCCTGTGCTGCCGCAATCGCGTTGAAACCATTGCCACAAGCATAATCAAGAAAGATCTTGTCGCGTGCATTGCAACGAATCCAGTCATCGACGTACTGATGTGAAGCCGTTGTGGCAGCATAGTACTTCTTGTTTCCATAAAGCTTTTCATACGTATCCTGATCGACTGCGTCGTTGCTTGCCGCCCGGTCACGGTGATGGTCGTGGAACTCCAGCTCCTGGCGTTTTCTTTCTTCCAGGGTTGATACCCACTCGGCCGAAGTTATTTGCCTTGATTGCAGATGGGACACCAGTGCTTGGTCTTGCATTGTTAGATCCATTCTTTCTAATCAGTTAACGCGAGAGCCCTGGAGCTGCGCGTGCAGGGCGATCAACCACTCCGGTTTTCGTTTTAGAAGAAATACCGCATACACAGCCACTATAGATAACCCGATCACGGAAGCTCCAAGCAGCGACTCGAGCCATGTGAATTCCGATGCGGCGGTATAACGCGAGAACAGCAGCCATGGCAAGCCGAGAACCATTGAGATGGCGATTTCCGGAATTCGCAGCACCTTCGACCATGAAATCGAGAAATCTGCAAGGACCCTGCGCAGGGTCAGTACACCCAGCGTGACGAACCCTGCGGTCGTGCCGACAGCCCAGCTGACTGAGCCAAAACCGCTACCCCATAGAAGTGACGAAGCCGCGAGCACCACCACGAACGACACCAGCAGGTACGCAGTCGTCACCGCCCGCGGGTTGATCGCATCGAGTATGGACCGCAGCATCACATAGAGCAGATAGGGCACGAGCGCCAGCAACGTGATACGGACAACAGGCGTCCCGGCCACGTAGTTTGGCCCCAGCCAGATCGCCATCAACCAACTACTCACCGCAACCAGCTGGACGGTAACGAAGAAGCCGGCGTCCAATGTGAAGAATACTATCCTCTCAACGGTCGCCCGGAGTTCACCTGTGCCACCGGCGGAGAATGCCTGCGCCACTCTGGGAAACGCTGCTCGACTGAATGAGTCAGTCCCCGCTTCAACGAGGCGAAGCAATGACTGGCCCACCACCAGATAGCCCGCCGTCTCCATGTTTCCAGTCCCGGATGCCAAAATCGGGCCTACCGCCAGCATGCCCCCGAAGGCAACGCTACCGGGAACCCTGGGGAGACCGTACGAGCACAGTTGATATATCTCAGCTCGGATACGGTCCCAACTCCAGGGCAGGGACTCCTGTTGTGATGCCGCCAGCAACGGGACAAGACTTACCAGCATCAGTAGCGCCATACATGCGATGACCAGCGCAGCCGAGCCCTCCGGGGCTGCAACCACCACGACAATGAGCGGCCCGATTCCGACAATCGCAATCTGCCAGTAATTGCATAACCTGACCTGGCTGGTGCCGCGATACCATGCATACAAGGTCAGGTAGAAAGAATTTCCGCAGATAAGCACAATCGTTGCCACCCACAACGATTCGTAGTTCCTGGCGCCGGAGAACAGGTAGCCGGCGAGCGCCTCGGAAAACCACAAACCTGCGGCAACGACTGCAATCATGGGAACAAGCACAAGCAGCAACGCGGCTCTTAGATACGCAGTTCGCTGTTGATCACTGGCAGCCATGGCCAGATAACGGGTCAACGTAATGCTAATGGCCATGGTCGTGGCCGGCTCGATGGCGGTAAGCACGCGACGTGCCGTCGAGTATGCGCCGAACCCTTCCGGACCAAGATGAGCGGCCAGCAGCCGCGTAATCAGCACCATGCTAATCACGCCGACACCGGATGCTGCCAGCGTGCCGAGAAAGTCCCTCGCGAAGGAGCTGGGTCTAAACCGCATCGGCTAGTACACCGGCTGCCGCCGGACCAGCAGGCCATGGCGGCCGGACGTCCGGATACGCCAATCATACGGGGCAAGCATCCAGGAGAATGCGCGAATGGCGAAGACAAGAGCGAAGACCGGCAGTACGCCGTTGACGATCAAAACGGACGTAATGGAGCCGAAGTTCAGAACCCATATGGCATAGACGATGAATGCGGCGGTGGCAATGTTCAGAACATTCTTCTCTTGCCTTGCCAGATATACGTGTAGTGCCTGTATGAAGAACCCAACGATGAAGCCTCCGACGAGAACGCCAGCAAAACCGAAATCTGCGTGCAGGTTACTGACGAAAGCGGCATTGGCATGGGCGGACTGGACACCACCGGGACTTATATAGAGCGCGACGAAGTTCTCGATATAGAAATACTCTTCACCGAGAAATTTCAGTATCGGCTTGACCAGCGTGTGCCCGTAAAGGTAATCATGAACGGTCGGAAATATCTCGAAGTAGTAGTAAAGATCTTCCGCCGGCGTATACGTCAACCTCACGCCGACGGCGAGGATGCCATCAAGCAGCGTGTACTCGCTGCTATAGGCAAACGTCGTCACCAGTATCGGGAATGTGGCCATCAGCAAGCCCGCTATCATCATGGCTCGCTTGGATAGACGGGCTCTCGAAAAGAGAAACAGGAAAAAGAACGTACGCATGATGATGGCCGCCATGGGCGCACGGGAAAGGCTCGAAACGGCATAAAACGAGGCCGTTAGCGCCACCACCGTAAACAATGCCAACCATTTGGTCTGCCGGGTGAACAGGTAGTACCCAAGGGTGGTCAGGACGAGGACCGGGAACAATAACGTTCGCAGGAACAGGTACGCGTAGAACATTTTGGTGCCGCCGTGACGCGGATCCAGCATCTTGAACGACTCCTCCCTGGCCATCGTCAGAGCGAGCGTCTCACCTGGGTTTTTTATCAACTGGACGATGGGCAGAACCGGTGTATCGATCATGTATGCAACAAACACCAACAACGCCAGGATCACGAGCACGACATGGACGTGAAACATGCGTTGCACGTTGTATGAGTCGATGACCGGTGCGGTGAAATATAGGTCGGTTTCTTTTCGCGTGAAGGCCAACATCTTGTTGGCATGAAAAATACCCAATGGCACCGTCAGGAGCACGCTGATTACGGCAATGAGATATGCCTCACGATAAGGCCCCGGATGATCGACGAATACCCAGAAAGAGGGGAAGAAGATCATGATCAAGTACGTCAGATAGAACACTGACGGTATGGTCATTCGCGAGATGGTGAATGCCGCGATCAGTCGCTGCATCAGGCACGCAGAAACAAGGAATGAGATTACCCCGGCCATGAGCAATACGGGGTGATAGCGAAAGAACTCCTCCCAGACGCTCACCATTCGACCCCGTCAAGATCAGACGCAGAGGCGGGTATTGGACCTGTCGGCAGCATGCGCAGCGATAACAGCATTATCAGCTGCGCATGGTCTGGCGCTCACCCCCCATCAAAACGAATTCACCGCTGCCACCGCGACGGCCAGGTTGTAAATGATGCTCGTCACCGAGGTCCACAACGGCAGCGGCGGCAGGCGTTCGGCGTCTACCGGCACGACGATGGTGTCGCCGGGCTGGATGTCGATGCCCCGGCGCGGCAGCCAGCGGCTGCCGGAAGCGGCAACAACCTGGCCATTGGCACGCACCACGTAGATGCGCCCGCCGTCGGCCTTCTGCGTCAGGCCGCCGCTCAGGCCGAGATAGTCGTCACGCGTCAGGCCGGCCTGGTAGAGGTGCGAGGTGGTGCTCTGCACTTCGCCGAGCACCGTCACCTCCTGGCTGCGGCGCGGGATGATCAGGCGGTCGTCGGCACGCAGGACGATGTCGGCACCGCTGCCGGGGCGCGTGCGCAGCAGGCGCGGCAGGTCGATGGCGAGGCGGCCCACGGGCTGCGCGCGGCGCAGTTCACCCAGCAGCGATTGCCCGGCGGCCAGCGAGGGGGCGCCGCTGGCGTCCTTGCTGGTCTGGCTGGTCTGCACGGCGAGCAGGGCGAGGTCTCTTTCCAGCCGGTCGGCCAGCGCCCTGATCTGCTGCGCCTCACGCTCGCGCAGCGCCTCGCGGGTGAAGACCGCGCCGTCGGCGAAGGCCTGGTCGGTCAGCCCGCCGGCGCGCTCGACGAGTGCCGCCAGCGTCTCGCCGCGGCGGATCGGGTAGCGGCCGGGGAAGCGGACTTCGCCTTCCAGCGTGACGAACTCCTGTTCGCTCCACTGCGGGACGCGGCGGATGGTGAGGATGTCGTAGGGCTGCAGCACGAGGTTGGCCTGTGCATCGCCCGCCAGTGCCGCGGCGAGGTCCAGCGTTGCCACGCGGGTGCGGCGCGACTGGCCGTCGATGACTTCGTAGCGCGCCAGTTCGGCTTCGGCGTCGAAGGCGCCCTCGGCCAGGCTGGCGCCGGCGCGCACCAGGTCGCGCACCGTCATGCCCGGCTCCAGCGGGTACTCGCCCGGCATGCGCACGCTGCCGCCGATGGTCACGGTGCCGGCAGGTGCCGCCAGCGTGCCCTGGCGGCGGAAGGCGTCGATGATCGGGCGCAGCAGCAGCTCGCGGCTGCCGCCCATGTCGAAGACGAGGACGCGGTCGCGCGGCGCGAGGCGTGGGTCGGCGTCGGTGCCGCGCGCCAGCCAGGCAGCGGCGAGGTCGGCCGAGCGCAGTTCGATGCGCCGGTCGGGCGGCAGCTCGCGGCGGATCAGCACATAGTGTGTGTCGGCGTTGGGCTTGAGGTCTTCGATGGACGGCAGGAGGTCGGTCAGGTGCATGCCGGGCTGGAACTGCGTGGCGCCGGGCCGGTGGACGTGGCCGTCCAGGGTGACGGCCTCGCTGAGCGTGGCCCGCACCGGCGGGATGTGCAGGAGGTCACCGCGGTGCAGGCGCGTGGCGCGGCCCGCCGGCGTGGCCAGGTCGACATCGATGACGATGCGCCCGCGCACCGCGTCGATGCGCTCGAGGGTGGCGTGGGTCGAAGCGGCCGTTTCATTGAGGCCACCGGCCAGGGCGAGGAGGTCGCCGGCGGTGGCCGCCCCCTTGAACTCGTAGATCGCCGGCCGGCGGATCTCGCCGGTGACGCCGGCGGTCTGGCCGAGCGGCGGCACGAAGACGACGTCGCCGGACTGGATGCGCAGGTCGTTGCGCGAATCGCCGCGCAGCAGGAGGTCGTAGAGGTCGAGCGTGCCGATCACCTCCCCGCCGCGCAGCAGCCGCACGCTGCGCAGCGAGCCCATGGTGCGCACGCCGCCGGCCGCCACCAGCACGTTGCTTACCGTGGACAGGCCGCCCACGGTGTAGGCGCCGGGGTTCTCGGCGTCGCCGGTCACCATCACCTGCAGCGAGCGCAGGCGGCCCATGCCCACCGTGATGCGCGTGCCGATCATCTGCTCGCCGACGGTGGTGGTGAGCATCTCCTCGAGTTCGGCGTAGCGCATGCCGGCAACGGCCACCGCACCGATCTCGGGCAGGCGGATGGTGCCGTCGCGCGCCACGGTGAGGGTATAGAGCCCCTTGACGTTGCCGAGGAACTGGATCTCCACCGAGTCGCCCGGGCCGAGGGTGTAGTCGGGCGGCACGGGGATGTCGCTGGCCTGGACGAAGGTCGTCGGCGCATTGCGGAAGACGTCGTAGCCGAAGGGCCGCAGGGCATCGGCACCGAGTGGCGTGGGCCGCTGCAGCGTCAGACCGACGCCGACCCGGCCTAACGCCGGTTCGCTCTGCACGCGCTGCCGGGCCTCATCGGCCGTCAACCCGGCCAGCGGAATGGGCGCGGCGAGCCCGGGGATGCGCAGGCGGCCGTCGCGTTCGAGGCGGTAGGGGTTGGCGGCCAGCGCCCGGGCGACGAGGGCTGCCAGCGCATTGTCTTTTTCGGCGCCGGCCTCGAGGGCCAGCGACAACAGCACGGTGTCGCCGGGGGCGGCGCGCACGGTGGCGTCTGCCGCTGCAGGCGTTTTGGGGCGGGACACTTCGGGCATGGCCAGCGGCGCATCCATCGCCCCGCCCTGGCGGAACTGGTCGAGCACGGCCTGGCGCTGCGCGGGGGGAAGCTGGTCGAGGAGTTGCAGTTGCCCGGCGCCCGGTGCCTGCGCCAGTGCACCAGCGCAACACAGCCACAACACCAGTGCGCGCAACACCCCATGGAAACGAACCACGGAATTCTTCATGTTCCCCTGCATCGCGCGACCGAAAGCGGCCCCGATGGTAAACACTGGGCGTCCGGGTCGCAACGGGCACAGCGTGGCGCCGACCAACACGCATCGGCATCATCGAAAACACATACACTGTGCACCCGGCGATCGCCGCTCATCGTGCCACAGGCGCCTGCATGCTGCCCCAGGGTGTACTGACATCATTGTCCACGAAGGGCTACCGCCTCGATCCGCGCGGCGCCACGCCGGTGAGCGGCAGCACGCTGCACCGGTGCTTCCGGGTGCTGACGCGCGACCGCAAGGCCTGCTTCCTCAAGACCTGCAGCCTCGATGCGGCCGACCGGCTGGCCGCCGAGGCTGACGGGCTGGCCCAGCTGCGTGCCGCGGGTGCGCTGCGCGTGCCCGCGGTGCTGCTGCTCGACCAGTCGTCGGACGCCGCCTTCCTGCTCCTCGAATACCTCGACCTCGACGGCCCGAAGGCGCGGGCCGGTGCGGCGCTCGGCACGGCGCTGGCCCGGCAGCACCGCTGCACGGCGCCTTGCTGGGGGGGGCCGCGCGACAACTGGATCGGCGCGAACCCGCAGCCCAACGCCCCACTCGACGACTGGCCGCACTTCTGGGTGGAGCGGCGCCTCGGCTTCCAGCTTGATCTCGCCGCCCGGAACGGCCATGCGCGCGAGACGGCGGACCGCGGCGCGCGGCTCTGCGAGCGGGTGCCGCATTTCTATTCTTCTTATATGCCGGTGCCGTCATTGCTCCACGGCGACCTGTGGGGCGGCAACTGGGGGGTCACGCCCAAAGGTGAGCCGGTGGTCTTCGACCCGGCCGTCTACCACGGCGACCGCGAAGCCGACATCGCCATGAGCGAACTCTTCGGCGGGTTTCCCCAGTCATTCCTCGCCGCCTACCGCGCCGCGTGGCCGCTCGACGAGGGTTATGCCGTGCGTCGCCACCTGTACAATCTCTATCACGTGCTCAACCACCTGAACCAGTTCGGCGGCAGCTACCTGCGCCAGGCAGTTGAACTCCTCGACCGGCTGCTCGCCGAGTGCTGAGCCGCCACAGATCATCAGGGGAACCCCGCATGAGCGAACGCAACATCGAGTCCATCCTGCTGGAAAAGCGCCGCTTCCCGCCGCCGGCAAAGTTTGCCGCACGCGCCGTCATCGATGAGACCACGCGCCGTGAACTCCATGCCGAGGCGGCCAGGGATCATGTCGCGTTCTGGGCCCGCCAGGCCCGCGACGCGCTGCGCTGGCACGTGCCCTTCACGCGCACGCTCGACGATTCGAAAGCACCGAATTACCAGTGGTTTGCTGATGGCACGCTCAATGCCGCCTACAACTGCCTCGACATCCACCTCGGCCCACGTGGCGACAAGCCGGCGATCCGTTTCGAAGGCGAGCCCGGCGACCGGCGCACGCTGAGCTATCGCGAACTGACGGCCGAGGTCTGTCGCTTCGCCAATGCCTTGCGCGGGCTCGGCGTGTGGCCGGGTGACCGCGTCGTCATCTACATGCCGATGGTGCCGGAGGCGCTCGTCGCCATGCTCGCCTGCGCCCGCATCGGCGCCATTCACTCGGTGGTCTTCGGCGGCTTTTCCGCCCACTCGCTCAAGGAGCGCATCGAGGATGCCGGCGCGAAGCTCGTCATCACCGCCGACGGCGGCTGGCGCGGCGGGCGCACCGTAGACCTCAAACACGCCACCGACCGCGCCCTGCGCGAGGGTTGCGCGACTGTCGAGAAGGTCATCGTCCTGCGCCGCACCCGCCAGCCGGTGCGCATGAAGAAAGGCCGCGACCTGTGGTGGACGGATGTCGTCAAGGGTCAGGCCACCCACTGCGAGCCGGCATGGGTATCGGCCGAACACCCGCTGTTTCTGCTCTACACCTCGGGCTCCACCGGAAGGCCAAAGGGCATCCAGCATTCCACCGGCGGGTTTCTCCTCGGCGCCAAGCTCACCACGCAGTGGGTCTTCGACCTGCGCGACGACGACGTCTTCTGGTGCACGGCCGACATCGGCTGGGTCACCGGGCATTCCTACGTCTGCTACGGGCCGCTGGCCGCCGGCGCAACCATCGTCATGTACGAAGGCGGGCCGATGTTTCCGGATGCCGGGCGCTTCTGGAAGATCTGCGAGCAGCTCGGCGTGACGGTCTTCTACACCGCACCGACGGCGATCCGCGCCCTGATGAAGCTCGGCGACGCCATCCCGCGTCAGTACGACCTCAGCCGCCTGCGCCTGCTCGGCACCGTCGGCGAGCCGATCAACCCCGAGGCATGGATGTGGTACCACCGCGTCATCGGCAAGGGCCGCTGTCCGATCGTCGACACCTGGTGGCAGACCGAGACCGGCTCGATCCTCATCAGCCCGCTGCCGGGCGTCACGGCCACCCGCCCCGGTTCGTGCACGCAGCCGCTGCCGGGCATCGACGCCGACGTCGTCGGCGATGACGGCCGGCCGGTGAAGTCCACCCACCAGGGCGGCTGGCTGGTCGTGCGCAAGCCGTGGCCGGCCATGCTGCGCACCATCTGGGGCGACAACCAGCGCTATCTCGACACCTACTGGTCGCGCTTCGACAACCGCTATTACGTCGCCGGCGACACCGCCCACAAGGACCGCGACGGCTATTTCTGGGTGATGGGCCGCGCCGACGACGTGCTCAAGGTGTCCGGGCACCGCCTCGGCACCATGGAGGTCGAGTCGGCCTGCGTCGCCCACCCGCGCGTCGCCGAGGCGGCGGTGGTCGGCCGGCCGCACGACATCAAGGGCGAGGCGATCTGTGCCTTCGTCGTGCTGCGCGGCACGCGGCCCACCGGCGCTGCGGCGGACAAGCTCGCCGCCGAGATCCGCGCGTTCGTCGGCCGCGAGCTCGGCGCCATCGCCCGGCCCGACGACATCCGCTTTGCCGACAACCTGCCCAAGACACGCTCGGGCAAGATCATGCGCCGGCTGCTGCGCGCCATCGCCCGTGGCGAGGAGATCACCCAGGATGTCTCGACACTCGAGAACCCGGCCATCGTCGAGCAGTTGCGTGGCCGCTGAGGCACCGTCCTTTCTGCCAGGGAGCACGACCATGACGCCGAGAATGTCGCCGGGAATGCTATCGATCTGCGCCACACTGCTGCTGGGCCTGGGTGCCTGCAGCACGTCGAAGCTGCCGCCCCAGCAGGGCGTTCGCGAAGCGGTCGACCTGCCGCGCTTCATGGGTGACTGGTACGTGCAGGCAGCCATCCCCATCCACCTGCCGCCGCTGTTCTCCGAGAAGGGCGCGCACAACGGCATCGAAAGCTATCAACTGGCCGATGACGGCACCATCGAGACCACCTACGTCTTCCGCCGCGGCGGCTTCGACGGCCCCGAAAAGCGCTTCACGCCGCGCGCCCGCGTCGTCAACGCACCGGTCAATTCCGAGTGGAAGATGAAGTTCTTCTGGTACCTGCCGGCCGGCGACTTCCTCATCCTCCATGTCGACCCCGACTACCGCCACACCGTCATCGGCGTGCCCGACCGCAGCTACGTGTGGATCATGTCGCGTGTGCCGGACATCAGCGAGGCGGAATATCAGCGCCTGGTGCAGTTCGTCGCCGACAGCGGCCACGACATGACGAAGCTCGAGCGCGTGCCGCAGCGCTGGCCGGCACCCTGAATGCCGGCATGAGCCCGGCCCTGCCCCGCGCCTTGCCGCTGCCGGCGGTGCTGCCGCCCATGCAGCCCTTCGCGCCGGGGGATTTTTTCATCGGCGCCACGGCGCTCGACGACCCCGCCGACTGCCACGCCGGGCGCGGGCGCATCCTTCAATACGACAGCCAGCTCCACCTGCGCGGTGCGCTGCTGCTCGAAGGCACCACGCACCTCGTCGAGGGCCTGGCCTTCGCCCCGGACGGCACCCTGTGGGCGATGGATGCCTGGCAGTGGCGCACGGTCCACATCGGCCCCGACGGCCGCCAGATCGACACGCGGCGCTACGACAGCCGGCCGTTTTCGGCGGTGCACTTCATGCCCGACGGCAACCTGCTCTTTACCGAGGCGTTGCGTGGCGAGATCCAGCCTTTCGCCGGCACACGCTACCGGCCGCTGCCCGGCCACCGGGCACACCTCGGCGATGGCGGGCTGCACCTGTATTCCTTCGACGGCGAGCTCATCGCGCTGTGGGAGCCCGAGATCCACGGCGGTGCCAGCACCAGCCTCGCCATCAGCCACTCGGTGCTGGCCCGCGATGGCCGCACGCTGGTCTACACCTCGGCGGGCGGCCCGCGCCTGATGCGCTTCGACGTGGCCGAAGGCGTGCAGGGCGACGACCTGCGCCACGGCGCGGCCCACGACCACGCGATGACCCACCACGGCCTCGCCCTGACGGCGGACGGCACGCTCGTCGTGTGCATGGGCCATCGCCTCGACCTCATGACGCCCGACGGGGTGTGGCTGCGCACGCTGCGCCTGCCCGGCAGCGGCTGGACGGTGGTCGAGGCCGGCGGCAGCGACGGCCTCGCCTGCGTCGGCAACCGCGCCACCGGCGAGCTGCGCCTCCTCGACCTCGCCAACGGCACCGCCATCGCCCGTGCCCAGGTCGCCCCGGGCTGCATCGGCGGTATCGCGCGCTTCGGCGCACCGGGCTGACGGCCGCGTCAGGTCGTGTCGTCGGCCGGCGGGCCGGGGGGGTCGTCGTGCTCGTCATCCCCGTCGCACGCGGCCGCGTCGTCGCTGTCGGCGAGCACCGGGGTGGGCAACGTGCGGCTGGTGCGCACGCCGAGACGGCGCAGGTCTTCCATGCGCTTGAGCAGGTTGCCGCGGCCGCTGATGGCACGCGTTCGCAATTGCACGACGGCTTCCTGGGCGCCGGTGACGGCCTTCACGGCCTTCTCTATCCCGGTCATGTACAGCACGAAGGCGTCGTACAGCCGGCCGCCCTGTTCGGCGATCTTCGCCGCATTGACGTTCTGGCGTTCCAGCCGCCAGACGCTGTCGACGATGCGCAACGTGGCCATCAGGGTGGTCGGGCTGACGAGGACGATGTTGCGGCGCCAGGCATTGGCGTAGAGGTCGGGGTCGGCCTGCACGGCGCTGAGGAAGGCCGGCTCGACGGCGACGAAGAGCAGGACGAAGTCCGGCGAGCCGGGGCCGTAGAGCCCGGCGTAGTTCTTCTCGCCGAGGCCGCGGATGTGGTTGCGCAGCGAAGCGAGGTGCTGTTGCAGTGCCGTGGTGCGGGACTCGTCGTCTTCGGCCGAGACGAAGCGCTCCCAGGCGGTCAGCGACACCTTGGCATCGATGACGAGGTGGCGCGCCTCGGGCAGCCGCACCACGACATCGGGCTGCAGCCGGGCGCCGAACTCGTCGCGCTGCGCATCCTGCACGTCGTACTCGCGGCCGCGCTCCAGCCCCGACATGCCGAGCACGCGTTCGAGGATGATCTCGCCCCAGGTGCCCTGGGCCTTGCTTTCGCCCTTGAGCGCCGTGGTCAGGCGGCGCGCGTCGTCGCTGACCTGCTGGTTGAGCTGCATCAGCCGCTCGAGTTCACCCTTCATGGAAAAGCGTTCGCGGGCTTCCTGGCCGTAGGCATCCTCGACCTTCTTGTGGAACTCGACGAGGCGCTCGCGGAAGGGGCCGAGGATTTCATCGAGGCGCGTGCGGCTGGCCTCGGTGAGCGTCGCGGATTTTTCCTCGATGATCTGCGCCGCGGCGGCCTTGAAGCGCTCGGCGAGGTTGCGGTCGACACCGGCGACGAAGGACTCGAGGCGGGCGAGGTTGTCTTCGTGCTGGGCCTTCGCGCCTTCGAGGCGCGTCTCGAGTTCACGGATGCGCGCCAGCTGCTCGACCTGCGCCTGCTGCAGGCCGGCCTCGCGCACCTCGGCGGCCGCGGCCCGGCGCCGCGCAGAGACCAGCGCCACGACCAGCGCACCGACCGCCACGCCGACCGCCAGCACGGCAGCGAGCAGTGTTCCCGGCAACCCTGTATCCGGCACGCCAACCCTCCCGGCCGCGACGCGCGGCCCGGCGCCCATGGTAACCGCTCAAGCACGGCGAGACGGCGGGGCCGCGTGCTCATGCTTCAGTCCTCCGCCGCCATCATGACCGCAGGGGTGCCATCGAGCAGGGCCGGGTAGGTCAGCGCGGCTGCCACCGGCATGCCGGGGTAGTTGAGCAGGTTGCGCAGGGACACGCCGCCGGCACGCTGCAAGCCGACCTGGAAGACGTCGTGCAACCCGGCCACGGCGTTGATGCCCGGGACGTAGTTGGCAAAGCGCGAGATGCGCCCGCCTTCGGCCAGCCAGGCGTCCGGGTCGACCACCGACGTCCACGGGCCGATGTTGTTGACGCCTTCGCGTGGCAGGGTCCACGGGCCCTTGGACTGCGCCGGGCGACCGCCGCCGAAATCAACGTCGTAGCCGACGACACGGTTGTAGCCATGGCGCAGCGCGGCGCCGGCAGCCCCGAAGGCCATGCCACGCAGCGGGTCGCCGCCGGCGGCCGCCGTCGTGGCCCCGCCCGCGACGGCGTGGGCCGCGATGCGCGACGCCGGCCAGTCGCCGGCGTAGGCGAGGTCGATGCCGCCGAAGGTCGCCCCCGAGATCGCGCCGGCGAAGACCCCGCTGGCATCGCCGCGGCTGATCCCGCCACCGACCGCACCGCCGGCCACGTGGCCGACCATCTCGGCGCTGGCGTAGGACATGCCCTGCTGCTGGGCCCAGCCGCTGGCGAAGTTGCCGGTGTAGTAGGCGACGACGGCGGCGACGATCTCGCGGCCGTAGTTGCGGACGACACGGCGGGCGACGCTGCCGACGTGGCGCACCGCGCGGCGGATGCCGCGGCCGATGCGGCCGAGGAAGTAGCCGCTGGCATCGACGTTGGAGGTGGGGTTGCCTGCCACGTAGGCATAGCGGTTGAGGGTCTGCGGGCTGTCGAGCGCACCGAGCACCGGATCCGGCGAAAGCATGACGCCGAGCGTCGGATCCTGGATGCGGCCACCCATGTGGATGAGCTTGACGGCATCGAGGTGCAGGTGGCCGGTGTAGCCGCGCATCACGTGGTAGGCCTCGGCAAGACGGGCATCGGTGGGGTCGGCGCTCCAGTCGGCGTTGCGGCGTTTGCCCCAGGCGTCATAGCGCAGTGCGTGGCCATCGGCACCGCTGCCGAAGGCCCGCGTGAGGGTGTCGATGCTGCCCTGGTGGTCGGTGTGGACGTACCAGGCGGCGAAGTCCAGCGGCCCGTCCTGCTCCACCAGCGAATAGACCAGCCGGCCCATGGCGTAGACATTGGCGCGATAGCGGCGCGTGGCGCCCTCGGTCTCGAACTCGAAACGCGGGTTGATCGTCCAGGTGGTCACCGTGCCGCCGCCGGCTTGCGTGACCCGCCGCACCGGCTGGTGGTTCGGCCCGTAGGCCAGTTCGACGGCACCACCGGCACCGTGGTCGATGCGCCGCGGCTGGTTGAAGGCGGTCCAGGTGATGGGGCGGCCGGCACGCCCGGTCATGTTGCCGTTGGCGTCGTAGGCAAAGCCGAGCGCACCGCGCGGACCGCCACCGATGGCGGTGACCGCGCCCGGCCGTTCGCTGCCGTATTGGTAGTGACCGACATCCGAGCGCGACAGGATGCGCCCGGCCGCGTCGTAGCTGACGCTGAGCGTCGACGTGCCATTGAGCGCCGCGGCGGTCAGGCGCTGTTCGGCGTCGTAACCGAAGGTCTCGCTGAGCCGGCGGTTGTGGTCGGTGCGCTCGACGAGATTTCCGGTACGGTCCCATCGGTAGCCGTAATGCTGGATGCTGCCGTCGCCGTTGCGGCCGGTGATGACCTCGCGCAGTGCGGTCGTCGCCGGGTCGTGGACGCGGCGCTCGTCGACGGGGCTGTAGGTGCCGTGGGTGACGTGGCGGGCGCGGCCGAGGGCATCGAGCGCGCGCACCGTGTAGATGCCCAGCCACCAGCCGTGGCCGGTGAAGTCCTGGTCGATGCCCTCGAGGTGGCCGCTGGCGCCGTAGCGGTGGCGGAAGGTCGGCCGGTAGCCGCTCGCCGAGGCCGGATAGACGAGCCGGTCGGGGCGGCCGTGGGCATCCCACGTGTACTGGCTGACGAAGCTCAGGCTGCCGGCACGGGTGGTGGTCTGCACCAGGCGGCCGAGGGCGTCGTGGGTGCGGGCCTCGTGCCAGCCGCCGGCGACGCCGTCGAGTGGCGCGCTCACCGATGTCAGCAGGCCGAGCTGCGGCCCCGCGCCGGTGTGGAACTGCCACGTGGTGAGGCCGTCACCGGGATCATGGCGTGCAACGAGCCGGCCGAGGGCATCCCACGTCCAGGTGATGGGCTGGTCGGGGTTGCGGGCATCGGCTTGCCGGATGCGCTCGCCGAAGGCGTTGTAGGCCGTGGTCCGCCGGCCGATGTCCGGCGATTCGGCGACCGTGACGAGACCGCGGGCGTCGTAAGTGAGGACGGTGGCGACGCCGTTGGCGTCGATGAGCCGCTCCGGCTCGCCGAACGGTGTGTAGGTGTAGCGTGCCGTGCCGCCACCGGGCGTGGTGACTTCGACCGGCCGGCCTTCCACGTCCTGGCGCTGCGTGGTGCGACGGCCTTCCGCATCCTCGGTGACCAGCGTCAGCCCATCGCGCAGCCAGCGCCGGGTGCCGCCACCCTCGCCGTCCACACCGTGTGGCTGCTGCTCGCTGACCTGCCGGCCGGCGAGGTCGTGGCCGTATTCCACCCAGTACACGCCGGCACCCGTCTCGTGGGGCACAGACTCGCGCACGCGCCGGCCAAAGGCATCGTATTCGGTGTGCTGGCGGCTGGTGTGGGCGCCGAGCAGCGGCGTCTCGCGACCGACGACCCGGCCGGCGGCATCGTGCAGCGTGACCTGCCAGGAACCGTCGGCCCGCGACTCCTCGACGCGGTAGCGTGCGACCGAACTGAAGCAGCCGGTGCCCGGGCAGTCGCGCCAGGTGATGGCCACGTCCGGGCCGTCGGGCCGCGACTCGCCGGTGAGGCGGCCGAAGTCGTCATATTGCCAGGTGGTCGTCAGGCCGCGCGGCGAGGTGCGGCTGGCAGCCACGCCAAGGCCATCGAGCCAGGTGTTGTGCGTTTCCGGCGAGGCGCCCTCGGCGGCGATGCGCTGCTCGGTGAGCGGCAGGTCGTTGCGGCCCGCGTATGTCCATCGCGTCTGGCGTGTGACGCCACTGCCCGGTTGCAGGACGAGCGCATCGAGCTGGCCGCGGTCATTCCACTGGTAGTGGGTGGTGAGCTGGTGGGCGGGGTCGTCGAAGGGTTCACCGGTTTCGGTGAGGCGCTTGCAGTGCACCGGCGAGTGGCTGAACTGCGTGGTGCGCGAGCGCTCGGTGCCGTTGGCCCCGCGCGTGACAACGAGCCGTGACGGCAAACCCAGGCAATGGCGCGCCACCCGCGCGGCGTCGTCAAAGGTGGTCTGGCGGACGGTGGTGATCATCGGTGCAAAGGGCGCGAGGATGCCCTTGATCTCGCGGTTGGGCAGGCCGTGGTCGGGGTTGAAGTCGCGCAGGCGCACGGTGCTGCGCACCGTCTGGCCGAGACCGGCGGCAGTGGGGTCGGTTTCGTGTTCAGACTGCTGCTGGCGCGTCCAGTACACGGCGTGGGTTTGCCCGGCCGGCTCGTCGACGACGGCGGCGCGCACATGGGCCGCCCAGGTGTGGGTCAACTCGCTGACCAGGTGGCCATCACCGCGGCGGACGGTGTGACGGATGGGCCGCCCGATGAAGGGGAAGTCCTGTCGATAGGTGGTTTCTTCGCTGACCTCGACGCCGTGCACGGCGGGATAGCGCGAATCGCGGCGGCTGATGACGGCAAAACCGAGGAAGCCGCGGCCGAGGCGGCTGACCTTGCCGCCGGTATAGGCATAGTCGAGCGTGTACTCGCCGCCGGCCGCATCGCTGGCTTCCACGCGCGCCACCACCTCGAGTGACGCGCCGTACAGCCGCCGCTCGCCGGCCGCGACGGGCGTGGCGTCGGTGCCATGGCCCGGTTGACGGCTTAAGCTCACGTGGTCGAAGCGCAGGGTGTTGCCGAGGCCGTCGACGACGCTGGTGAGCCGGCCGCCGGGGGCGCCGTGACGGCTGACGTGCCAGGTGTTGTCGTTGGCGAGAAAGAGCAGGTCACTCTGCCCATCGCCGTCGACATCGGCGAGGCTGATCGCCCGTACCGCCGAGGGGCGCGGAACGTCGGCCAGCGTGCGTTGCCGGGCGCTGTGGCTGTCGTCGAAGACGGGGAAGGCTGCGGAGTATTGCCCGGCCAGCAGTACCCGCCACGTGTCGTCGTCCCCGCGCCTCAGCAGGTCGTCTCGGCCGTCGCCGTTGTGGTCGAGGACGCGCACGAGGGTGTCCGGTGAGGTCTGGAAGCCGGTCGACTGCGGCGCCAGCAACGCGTTGCCGGTGCTCAGGCGCACGCGCCAGGTGCCGCCGGGTTCGCGGTAGGCGATGTCGGTGAGGCCGTCGCCGTTGATGTCGAGCGACAGGCCTCCGGTGGCTGCGTCGGTGATGAACAACGGCTCGAACCCGGTGCCGGTCGACAGGTAGCCTTCAAGACGGGTCTGTGCCGGCGTCGTCAGGTCGTGGCGGGTGAGGAGCAGGTCGCGGCGGCCGTCGCCGTCGAAGTCGACGCTGCCGGAGGCGGGATCCACCACGGGTTCGATGCGGTGGGCCACGCCGATGATGTCGGTGGCCTGCGCCGGGCCGAAGCCGCTGCCGGTGTTGAGGCGGAACCAGACCCTGGCTTCGTGGGCGTAGGCGAGGTCGTCGAGGCCGTCGCCGTCGATGTCCATGGCCACGGGGCCCATCATCAGCGCCAGCGGGATGCCGGTGTCGACGCCGGACTGGAAACCGCCGCTGCCGTTGGCGCGGAACACGCGCCAGTGATGCGGGGCCCACGGGCTGGCGGTGAGCAGGTCGCGCAGGCCATCACCATCGAAGTCGAGCAGCAGGCTGGAACCATAGCCGGCGATCTGACTGTTGACCGCGCTGCCACTCCAGGGGTTGTCGAGCTGCGGCTGGGCGCGGCGAACATGCCAGCGCCACACGCCATCGAGGCGGACGGGCACGAGCATGTCGGCGGCACCGTCGCCATCGATGTCGCCGTGCAGGGCAAAGGCGGCGTCCGTGTGGCGCGGGCCAGCCACTGCCGGCAGGTGGCCGTCGACGGCGGGCTGCCAGTCGAAGACGGTGGGCGGCAGGCACTCGCGCGGGCCGCACTGCGTGACCGAGACCGGCTGGTCGGCCTGGTTCTCATGGACCGACCCAGTGGCGGGGTAGGCCATACGCCAGGACTGCACGAGGGCGAAACCGCTGCCGGGGTCGGCTTCGTAAAGGAGGGCGGCGAGGCGCTGCCAGCGCGCCACGGGCGCCCCCCAGCGCCAGCCGCGCCGCTGGTCGGCACCGAGACGGGTGGTCCACTCGAAGCGCAGCCGGTAGACGCCGCCGGCACCGCTGGCGTCCGTGGTCCAGCGCACTTCGCGGGGCAGGAGTTCGCCCATGCGCGTCTCAACCCCGGGCACCTCGAAGGCGTTGCGGGTTTCGACCCATTGCCACGTGATGCGGTTGCCGAACGGATCCTCGACCTCGTTGAGCGCCCATTCACGGGCCGCACCGGTCGGGGCATGCAGGATCGAATCGGCGTCGTTGCCATAGCGCCGGGTGGTGCCGTCACGATGCAGGACCTCGAACCATGCCGGCCCCCCACCCCGCTGGCCACGGGCGAAGACCCGCCGGTAGGTGTCGACCTCGGTGCGATATTCGCTGCCGTCGAGCCCATCGACACCATGGATGAGCACCAGCGGCTGTCCGTCGAGGCAGAAGCGGTCGCCCGGTGCATGGCGCACGCCGCCGGTGCGGCCATCGACCGCCCGCGTCGCCGGGCAGCGCACGATGCGCGACAGCCCGGCGAGGGTAAAGCCGGTGGCCGCGGTGCTGTCGCCATGGTGACCGTGGTAATGCAACGCGAGTTCGGGCTTGAGGCCGTTGACCCCGGCCGCGACGGCGAGGGGCATGTCCCAGACGGCGGCACCGGTGGCATCGACACCGGTGTGGGCGTCGATGCGACCGATGGCGGCGTGGGCCAGCACGCCCCAGAGCAGGGCCAGTGCGGCAGCGATGAGGCGGGCGAGGTACGGCATGGCGGGCTCCTGCGAGGGTCCGGCGACGACGGCCCCATCTGAGCAGCCCGGTGACCGGGAACCCCAGTCGCGAAAGCGGCGCCATCGCCGCGTTTCGTGAACCGCGGCTCAAATCCCGACGACATCGACGGATAAGCTGGCTGCAGCGGAAAAGACCGTCCCGCCGAGCGGGGCAGGGCGGATCCGGCCGGGGGCATGGGCAACCGGCCGGCCAGCGCATTCCCGATCGGGCAGCGCGCGACAACGAGGCGGGCACGGCAGTGAATTTCTGGCGATTCGACAGCACGGCGGCGCAAACCGGCAGCGAGCTGGTGCCGCACTTCGTCGGCGAGTTCGGCTGGCTGGCGACGCTCATCGGCCTCGTCGCCTGCCTGGCGATTTTCCCCGCCGTGGCACGGGTCCGCGATGCCGGCACCCCGCTGGTGCGCGGCCTGTGGCTGCTCGGCGGTGCGACCGTCGTGGCCCTCGGCTATTGGGCGATGGAGCAGATCAGCCTGCTCGGCTTCAGCGTGCCGGGCATGACCGGCTACCGGCCCGGACCGATGCTGCTCTCGATATTGCCGGCGTTGCTCGGCACCCTGGCGATGATCAAGATCGCCGCGGCCCGAAAGCCGCAGGCCTGGCGGGTCATCGGCGCGGCGCTGCACCTCGCGGTCGGCCTCATCGCCATGCACTACGTGGCCATGGAGTCGCTGGAGCTGCCCGGGCCGCTGGTCTACGAACCGCGTGGATTATTCATCACCCTGCTGGCGACCGGGCTCCTCGCCATGATCGGCCTGATGCGGGTCGTGCACAGCGGCAGCAGCGCACGCGACAACCTGCTCGTCCAGTTGCCCGGTGCCGCTGCGCTGGGCCTGGCCGCCTCGGCCGCCCATTTCACCAGCATGGGCTTCACGCACTTCCATGGCACCGGACCGACGCAGGTGGTCGCCGATGGCGCCATCCTGGCCCCGGCGTTTCTCATCCCGGGCATCATCGCCGCGGTGCTGCTGCTGGTCGGGGTGTTCTGGGTCGGCTCGCTGATCGACGCCCGCCTCGGGCGGGCGATGCGCGAGACCGCCGCCAGCGAGGCGCGCCTGCGCGCGGCACTCGATGCCATGCCCGACGCACAGATCGTCTGCGATGCCGGCGGCACGATCTACTCGGTGAACCCGGCGATGTGTCAGATCTACGGCTACGCCATGGACGAACTGATCGGCCGGAACGCCGAAATGCTCGGTCCCAAGGTCGACCGCAAATGGTCGTGGCCGGAGTCACGCAGCCCGCACGAAGCCGTCGGCCGGCAGCGCAAGTGGACCTACCCGGAGGGTGGGCGGCGCAAGGACGGCACGACCTTCCCCGCCGAGATTTCGGTGACGCCCTTCGCCGCCGACGGCAGGACCTACTACAGCATCATGGTCCACGACCTCAGCGAGAAGTACGCCGCCGAGCTGGAACTGAAGCGCGTCGCAGCGGCAGTAGAGCAGGCCAGCGACTCGATCTCGATCCTCGATGCGGAACGGCGCGTGGTCTACGTCAACCCGCAGTACCTGCGCCAGTCGGGCTACAGCGCCGCCGAGGTCATCGGCCGGCTGCCGTTTCGCGGCCAGTCCAGCCGCGAGCACTACCAGCACATCTGGACGACGCTCGACAGCGGCCGGAAGTGGTCCGGGCAGGTGCGCAACCGGCGCAAGGATGGCGGTATCAGCGAAGAGGAGATGTCGGTCAGCCCGATCTTCGATGGCCACGGCAGGATCTACGCCTATGTCGCCGTGATGCGCGACATCAGCGAGCGGCTCGCCGCCGAGGCGCGCAACCGCCAGCTCGCCATGGCCGTCGAGCACAGCACCGACAGCATCGAGATCCTCGATACGCGCGGACAGATCCTCTACGTCAACGCGGCCTTCGAGAAGCGCACCGGCCTGCAGCTGGCCGACATCCGCGGCACGCGGCCCGAGTCGGTCCTCGATTTCGGTGCCGACAGCAAGAACTACCAGGACATGATCACCACCTGCCGCGACCAGGGCAGGGTCTGGCACGGCCTGTTGCGCAGCCAGAGCTGCACCGGCGCCGAGCTCAACGAGGAAGTCGTCGTCACGCCGGTGCGCGACGAGCAGCGGCGCATCAGCGCCTACGTCATCGTCAAGCGCGACGTCACCGAGCGGCTCGAGATGCAGCGACGCATCCAGCAATCGCAAAAGCTGGAGGCCGTCGGCCAGCTGGCGGCCGGCGTGGCCCACGAGATCAACACGCCGACACAGTACATCGGCGACAACGTCCGCTTCCTCAAGGACGCCTTCGCCGACATCGACGAGTTCTGCACGCGGCTCGCCGAGCTGGTGGCAAACCACGCAGAATCCATCCCGACGCCCGCGCTGGGCAACCTGATCGACGCCGCGGACATCGATTACCTGCGCGGCGAGATCCCGCAGGCCATCGACCAGACCCTCGAAGGTGTCGAGCGCGTGTCGAACATCGTTCGCGCCATGAAGGAGTTCTCCCACCCGGCCCAGGAGCGCACGCCGACCGATCTCAACAGCGCGATCCGCAGCACGATCACGGTGGCGACCAACGAGTGGAAGTACGTGGCCGATGTCGCCACCGACCTCGCCGACGACCTGCCGCTGGTGCCGGTGGTGCCCGGCGAGTTCAACCAGGTGGTGCTCAACATGCTGGTCAACGCCGCCCATGCCATCGGCGAGGTGGTCGACGGCGGCAACAAGGGCAAAGGCACCATCACCGTGACGACGCACCGCTCGGGTGACCACGTCGAAATCGGCATCCGCGACACCGGGACCGGCATGCGCCCGGAAGTCCGGGCGCGGATCTTCGATCCGTTCTACACCACCAAGGGCGTCGGCAAGGGCACCGGCCAGGGCCTGGCGATCGCCCACGACGTGATCGTCTCGCGCCATGGCGGCACCATCGACGTCGACAGTTCCCCCGGCCATGGCAGCTGCTTCCGCATCCGCCTGCCCCTCACCTGGCAAGCCGCCGCCGCCAAGGTCGCCTGATCAACGCCCCTGGCGCGGCGTGGCGCTGCGGCGGCGTGCGAAGCGCCCGATGGCAGCCACGGCCGTGACCAACCCCCATGCGGCACCGGGGGCGGGAACGGCAGTGGTGTAAAGGCCGAATTCAGGCCGAATTCCCCGGACTCGGCGCTCAGGTCCCACCCGGGGATGAGCGCAACGAGACGGCAAACGCGGACCGGGCTGCCCGCCCCTCCCGGCCTGGCGGACGCTCGTCGGGGAAAATCGGCCGCAGGGCTTATTCCACGGTCACCGACTTGGCGAGGTTGCGGGGCTGGTCGACGTCGGTGCCGCGGATCACGGCGACGTGGTAGGCGAGAAGCTGCAGCGGCACGGTGTACACGACCGGCGCCTGCAGGTACGTGACATGGCGCGGCATCCGGATGACGTGAACGCCGTCGCTGGACTCGAAGCCCGAATCGGGATCGGCGAAGACGTAGAGTTCGCCACCCCGTGCGCGAACCTCCATCAGGTTGGACTTGAGTTTCTCCAGCAGGTCGTTGTTCGGCGCAACGGTGATCACCGGCATGTCGGCATCCACCAGCGCCAACGGACCGTGCTTGAGTTCGCCGGCCGGATAGGCCTCGGCGTGGATGTAGGAAATCTCCTTGAGCTTGAGCGCGCCCTCCATGGCCACCGGATGGAGGATGCCGCGACCGAGGAACAGCGCGTGATGCTTGTCGGCGAAGCGCGCCGCCAGCACGCGCATCGGCTCGTCCAGCACCAGCGTCTGCTCGATGAGCCCGGGGATCTCGATCAGCCGCGTGACCAGGCCGCGCTCGCGTTCGGCATCGGCGCCGTGGCGTTTGGCCAGCGCGATGACGAGCATCGTGAGCGCGGCGATCTGCGTGGTGAAGGCCTTGGTCGAGGCCACGCCGATCTCGGGGCCGGCACGCGTCAGCATGACGAGATCCGACTCGCGGACCAGTGAACTCTCCGGCACGTTGCAGATCGCCAGCGAGGCAAGGTAGCCCGACTCTTTTGCCAGCCGCAGGGCAGCCAGCGTATCGGCCGTCTCGCCGGACTGCGAGATGGTCACGAACAGCGTGTTCGGCGGCACCACCGGGTTGCGATAGCGGTACTCGCTGGCGATGTCGATATGGCACGGCAGCCGGCAGACCTGCTCGACGAGGTAGCGCGCCACGGCACCGGCATGGAAGCTGGTGCCGCAGGCCACGATGTGGACCTTGTCGACACGGCTGAAGACCGCCGAGGCATCCGGGCCGAAGGCTGCCTCGAGCAGACGGCCGTTGGCGACGCGCTCTTCCAGCGTCTGTGCGACGGCGCGCGGCTGCTCGTGGATTTCCTTGAGCATGTAGTGGGCGTAGGGGCCTTTTTCGGCAGCGTCCGCCGACAGTTCGCTCTCCCTGACGGGGCGCTCGACGACCGCACCCGCGGCATCGACGACGCGCAGCGAGTCGCGGCCGATCTCGGCGACGTCACCTTCCTCGAGGAAAATGAAGCGCCGGGTCACCGGCAGCAGCGCGGAAACGTCCGAGGCGACGAAGGTCTCGTTGTCGCCGAGGCCGATCACCACCGGGCAGCCGCAGCGGGCGAGGATGAGGTGGCCGTTGTCGGCTTCGCTCATCACGACCAGCGCATAGGCACCGTGCAGTTCGGCGACCGTGGCCCGCACGGCGCCGTAGAGATCGGCGCTGCCGTTGTCGAGGTGGTAATGGATGCGGTGCGCGATGCACTCCGTGTCGGTGTCGGAGCTGAATTCGTAGCCGTGGCCGCGCAGCACCTCGCGCAGCGCTTCGTGGTTTTCGATGATGCCGTTGTGGACGATGGCCAGCCCGTCGCGCGAGATGTGCGGGTGGGCGTTGCGCTCGCTGGGCACACCATGGGTGGCCCAGCGGGTGTGGGCGATGCCGATCGGCGCATCGGCCGGTTCGGCGTCAAGGGCGGCCTGCAACTCGGCGACCTTGCCCTGGCGGCGGCGGCGGCGAAGCACACCCTGGTCGACCACGGCCAGGCCCGCCGAGTCGTAGCCCCGATACTCCAGCCGGCGCAGCCCTTCCATCAGGATGGGGACGACATTCCGTTGCGCGATGGCGCCGACGATTCCGCACATGGTGCTGCTTCATTCCCTGTGGACGGCGAAGGATAGACGCAATGTAGCGCCGGGCGCCATGACGGTGCTGTAACCCCGGTCGCAAAACCGCCTCTGGTGCCGGGGCAAATTTCCCGACGTTGTTTGATGGCCTTCCAGCGCCGGGCCCGCCGCAACCCGATCCTGCCGTACCCGATACCCGCCGCTTGCCTCCGCCCCCGGGCCTCGCGGCAGGGACATCATCGGCGTGCGCCGGGGGGATTGCGGGCGCGACCAGATGGGCGACTTACGGCTTCGAAACGTTTGACCCGGCACCCCGGTCGGCACCCGGATCGACGCCGAGGAGGGCGATGGTGCCCTGGGCGACGGCACAGCAGGTCTCGCCGCTTTCACCGAGGCTGAAGACCTCGCAGCGACAGACGGCCTGCGTGCGGCCGGCATGGATGACGGCGGCCCTGGCGACCAGGGCATCGCCCCGGGCGGGCCTGACAAAATTGATCTTGAATTCGGCGGTGACGACATCGGCCCCGAGCGCGCTGCCGCCGGCAAAAGTCAGCGTGTTGTCGACCAGCGAGGCGATGACGCCGCCATGGACGAAGCCGTTCTGCTGTCTGAGCGATTCCCCGACGGACAATCGCAGCTCGACACCCTGCGCGTCGAACCGCGTGAGCTCCATCCCCAGCAGGGCACTGAACGGCTGCGCGGCGAGCGCCTGCCGGGCCACTTGCGGCGAGACCTTCATGACCGTCGACCCTCCCGCACCGATGGGGATCGTGCCCCGTGGCGTCACCGCGCGATGCGCCCCGGACCGGGCCCGGGACGCGCGGCATGACGAAAACGGCCGTCACACCCTCCGGATGCCCCGAAGGCGCGCGACCCCGGGCGCCTGCCCCGGACCGGGCCAGTCTACGCCATCGCGGGCAACCGGAACCTGCACCGGCAACCGGCGTGCCATGTAATATCGCCGTCCCGACGGGACCTCTCGTGATGATGATGGACCTCGCAGGACGGATCACCGGTCTCCAGACCGGACAGCCCCGGACGCTGGCCGGCGATGGCCGCCCGTGGACCACGGGTTTTTTCAAACAGCCGGTCAGCGGCGGCACTCTGCTCTCGCGGACCGGGCTGGCCGGCGACGGACAGGCCGACCTGCGCAACCATGGCGGACCGGACAAGGCCGTCAACCTCTATCCCCGCGAGCACTACGCGTTCTGGGCCGCCGAGTTCGATATCGAACCGATGGTACCGGCCGCCTTCGGCGAGAACTTCACCACCGAGGGACTGCTGGAGGCGCAGGTCTGCATCGGCGATGTGTTCCGGGTCGGCAACGCGCAGCTGCAGGTCTCCCAGCCCCGCCAGCCGTGCTGGAAACTCGGTCGCCGGTGGGCCCGTCCGAAGCTCCCGGCACGCGTCCAGGAAACGGGCCGGACGGGCTGGTATTGCCGGGTGCTGGTCGAGGGCACGGTGACCGTCGGCGATGCGTTGGTCCTGGTCGAGCGCCATCACCCGGAGTGGACGGTCAGCGCCGCAAACCGCGTGATGCATCACCGGCCGGCGGATTTCACCGCCGCCGCCGCCCTCGCCGCCTGTCCGGCCCTGTCGACGAGCTGGCGCGAGACGCTCCGCGCGCGCGCCACGACACGCGAGGTCGCGACCAGCGGCAAGCGCCTCGAAGGCTGATCCGCCCGGCACCGACGCCACTACGCCGCATCCTGTCGCCGATCGCGGCGATGCACCCAGTGGTACAGCACCGGCAACACCACCAGCGTCAGCAGGGTGGAAGAGACGATGCCACCGATGACGACAGTGGCCAGCGGGCGCTGGACTTCGGCACCGGTGCCGACGTTGAACGCCATCGGGAGGAACCCCAGGCTCGCCACCAGCGCGGTCATCAGCACGGGGCGCAGGCGGATCAGTGCGCCGTCGACGACGGCTTTCGCCAGATCGCCGGTCTCGTGCCACAGGTCGCGGATGAACGCCACCATCACCAGGCCGTTGAGCACGGCGACGCCCGACAGGGCGATGAAACCCACGCCGGCCGAAATGGACAGCGGCATGTCCCTCGACCACAAGGCGAGCACGCCGCCGGTCACGGCCAGCGGCACGCCGGTAAAGATGATCAATGCATCCTTCAGTGAACCGAAGGCCATCACCAGCAGGCCGATGATGATCAGCAACGTGACCGGCACCACGATGGCCAGACGCTGGCTGGCAGACTCCATCTGCTCGAACGTGCCGCCGTAATCCAGCCAGTAGCCGCTGGGCAGATCCACCCGCTCGCCTACCCGCCGCCTGACTTCCTCGACGAAGCTGCCGAGGTCCCGGTCCCGCACATTGGCCGTGACCACGATGCGACGCTTGCCGTTCTCCCGGCTGATCTGTGCCGGTGCGGGTCTCAGCTCCAGCACCGCCACTTCGCTCAAGGGGATGAAATCGCCATCCGGCAGCGGAACCGGCAGAAACGCCAGCTCATCGATGTCGGTACGCAGTGTCTCCGGCAAGCGCACCACCAACTTGAAACGACGGTCGCCCTCGTAGATCAAGCCGACCTCCTCGCCGCCAATGCCGGCGGCCACCAGATCCTGGAGGTCATCCACGTTCAGCCCGTGGCGGGCGAGCGCCATGCGTCTCGGGACGATGGACAGCATGGGCAAGCCCGTGACCTGCTCGACACCGACATCCGCCGCCCCCGGCACGTCCTCGACGACCGCCATGATTTCGCCGGCCGAGGCCACCAATCGATCGAGATCGTCGCCAAAAATCTTGACCCCCAGGTCGGCGCGCACGCCGGAGATCAGCTCGTTGAAGCGCATCTCGATCGGCTGGGTAAATTCGTAGTTGTTGCCCGGCAGTTGCCGGACGGCAGACTCCATCGCACTCACCAGATCGGTCCGCGCGCGTTTCGGATCTGGCCAGCGGTCGCGCGGCTCGAGAATGACGAAGATGTCGGCCACGCTGGGTGGCATGGGGTCGGTGGCCACCTCCGGGGTACCGACCTTGGCGTACACCTTGTCGACCTCGGGGAATGCCTTCAACCGCGCCTCCAGCACCGCCTGCATCTCGATCGATTGCGCCAGGCCGGTGCCGGGAATCCGCAGTGCATGCAGCGCAATGTCGCCTTCGTCGAGGCGGGGAATGAACTCCGAACCCAGCGTCGTGAGCAGCCACACACAGAGGACGACCAGCACCGACGCGCCGCAGACCACCACCCGACGGAATCGGAGCGCCGCCTCCAGCACGGGGCGGTACAGGGACTTGCCGGCGACGATGACGCGGCTTTCCGCCTCACGGATCGCCCCGCCCATGAACAACGCGACCGCAGCGGGCACGAAAGTGAGCGACAGCACCATGGCCGACAGCAGTGCCATGACCACCGTGGCCGCCATCGGCTGGAACATCTTGCCCTCCACGCCGGTGAGCGTGAGTATCGGCACATACACCACGGTGATGATGGCCACCCCGAACAGGCTGGGGCGGATCACTTCGCCAGTGGCCTGATACACCAGTGGCAACCTGTCGCGCAGTCCGAGGCGCCCGCCGGCTTCCCGCTGCGCGGCCGACAGGCGCCGGATGCAGTTCTCAACGATGATCACGGCCCCATCGACGATCAGACCGAAATCGAGCGCGCCGAGGCTCATCAGGTTGGCCGTGACGCCCGTGCGCACCATCCCCGTCATCGTCGCCAGCATGGACAACGGGATCACGGCGGCCGTGATGAGCGCCGCGCGGACATTGCCGAGCAGGACAAACAACACCACGATCACCAGCAGTGCACCTTCCAGCAGGTTTTTCCGCACCGTGGCGATGGTCTTGTCGACCAGCGACGTCCTGTCGTAGACCGCTTCGACCTCGATACCGTCCGGCAGCGATGCCTTGATGTCGTCCAGCTTTCTCGCCAGGTCATGCGCCACGACCCGGGCGTTCTCCCCGACCAGCATCATCGCCGTGCCCATGACCGTTTCATGGCCATCGCGGGTGGCTGCCCCGGTGCGCAGCTCCCTGCCGATGGCCACCTCCGCCACGTCCCCGACGGTGACCGGCACGCTGTCATGGAGGCCGACGACGACATTCTCGATCTCGGCGATGGTGGCCAGCTGGCCCGGCGAGCGCACCAGCAGCTGCTGCCCGTTGCGCTCGATGTACCCTGCACCGCGATTGCCGTTATTGCGGCGCAATGCATCGGCAACGTCTTCCGGCGTGACGCCCATCTCCAGAAGGCGCCGGGGATCCGGCAGCACGTGATACTGCTTGTCGAACCCGCCGATGGTGTTGATCTCGACCACACCGGGCACCTGCGCCAGCTGCGGCTTGATGATCCAGTCCTGCACTTCGCGCAGGGCCATGGCATCCCAGGGCTCGCCAGTGTCCTGGACCGCCCCCGGCAACGCCTCGACGGTGTAGACGAAGATTTCGCCCAGGCCCGTGGCGATGGGACCCATCTCCGGCTCGAGCCCCGGCGGCAGGGCGCTCTTGACGGCGGCCAATCGTTCATCGATCAGGTTCCTGGCGTGGTAGATGTCCGTGCCTTCCCTGAACACGACGGTGACCTGCGACAGCCCATAGCGCGACAGCGAGCGCGTATGGTCGAGCGCCGGCAGGCCATGGAGTGCGTTCTCCACCGGAAACGTGATGCGCTGTTCCGCTTCCAGCGGCGAGTAACCGGGCGCCCCGGTGTTGATCTGCACCTGCACGTTGGTGATGTCCGGCACCGCATCGATGGGCAGATGCCGGTAGCTCCAGACCCCGATGCTGACCAGCGCCAGCATCAGGCCCATCACCAGGTGGCGTCTCGCGATGGAGAGACGCACGATCGCATCGATCATGATGGCCGCTCCTCAGTGGTCGTGTGACGCGCCGGACTTCTCGATGTCGGCCTTGATCAGGTAACTGTTTTCCACCACGTAGCGATCACCGGCCGCCAGCCCTTCCAGCACTTCCGCATGACGGCCGTCGCGACGACCCAGCACCAGGGGGCGCGCCTCGTAGGTCTCGTCCACGTTGATGAACGCCACCGTCCAGTCGCGAAAGCCCTGCAGGGCGCGATTGTCCACCGCCAGCGGCACGTCAACCCGCTCCACGACGATCTGCCCTTTCACCAGATCGCCCGGGGCCATCTCGCCGTCCTGGTTGTCCAGCACCACGCGGGCCAGCACGAACGGCGCACCGCCGGCAGCGGACGTGACATGGGCAATCCGGCTTTCGTGGACATGGTCGTTGTGCCGGACATGGACGGGCTGGCCGGGCCGGACCTGCGCGCGCTGGCCGGGAAATACCTTGAGCTCCGCCCACAGCATTTGATCGCCGGCCACCGTGAACAGCGGCGCATCCGTGGTCTTCTCGCCCGCGTTGACGAGGCGTGCCTGAACCACGCCGGCGATGGGCGCGCGCAGCTCGTAGCGCTGCAGGCTCTGGTTCGATTCGATGACCGCCAGCACCGCCCCCTTGGCAATGCGGTCACCGACGTTCGCGTGCACGGCCGTCACGATGCCCGGGAAGCGGGCCCGAACCAGCGCCTGCTGGTCGGGCGGCGTGACGAGGCGACCGTAAACCGGCAGGGTGCGCTCGATGCGGGCCGGTCCCGCCACTGCGGTCGCGATACCCGCCTTTGCCGCCATCTCCGCGGCAATCACGACGCGGCCCTCATGGGATTCCCACTGCCATTGATGGGCCTCGCCATCCAGGCGCAGGCTTGCCGATACATCGAAGGAATGCGGCTCGGCGACGACACCGTCACCTGACCAATGATCGTCCTGCTTGCCGAAGGAGAACACCTCCTGCCGGCCGCCGAGGCGTGTCAGCTTCACCGTCAGCCGGGCGTTGTCGACGGGTTTCCCCCCCCGCGTGATCCAGGCACGGTACTCGGGCGGGGTGCCGCGCTCGAATATCGCCAGTTCCAGTTCAACATCGCCCTCACGCAGCACCTTGCCGCCGTTTGGCCCTTTCTGTTCCTCGTGGTCATCTCCCTGATGGTCGTCGTGGCCGTGGTCATGGTCGTCGACGCCGTGGCGGCCACAGGCGGCCAGCAACAGCACGGTGCAGGCCAGGGCGGAAAGGCGCAGGTTCATGTTCACTCCTTCGGATCATCGAGGGTGGTACCGGCAAGACGCCGGACCTCGATGCGGGCGGCGTGGTAATCGGTGGCGGCGGCGAGCCGGCGCGCCTCAAGGTCGGCCACCTGGGCATCGGCCAGGGCCAGCTCGCGCCACGGGAAGCGACCGAGGCGGTAGCCGCGGTCGATGAAGTCGCGCGCTTCGACGGCCCTCGGCAGCGCCTCGTCACCCAGCATGGCGACGGTGGCCCGCGCGCTGGCCATGAGCTGGAGCTGGCGGTCGAGCAACGTTTCGAGTTCGACGCGACGCTGGTCGCGCTCCAGCGCGATGCGCTGGCGGTCGAGCGCCGCGGCGCGCTGTGCGGGCGCTGCCCGCGACGCACTGCCGAGCGGCACGCTGAAGCCGGCGACCAGCGCCTGATCGTCCGGCTCGGCGAGGTGACGCACGCCGAGCGACCAGCGCCAGTCGGCCCGCGCCTCGGCGCGCGCCAGGCGGTCGGCGGCATCGGCCAGGCGCGCGGCGGCAGCCAGGCGTTCGAGGTCGGGCGACGTGGCGAGGCGGCTGCGCAGCCGGGTGTTGTCCGGTGGCGGGTCGAGGCGGTAGAGGTCGAAGTGCACGGTCTCTTCGTCCGGCGTGCCCTGCCACAGCGCGGCCAGCGCACGTTGCGCCGCTTCGAGGGCGCGCCCGGCATTGTCGCGGGCGAGGCGCGCCTCGGCCTCGCCGATGCCGGCCTGGAGGGCTTCCGAGGGCGGCGAGCGCACCGCCGCGACCCGCGCTTCGACGGCTTCGCGCACGGCGCGTGCCAGATCAAGCCGCGCAGCGGCCTGGCGCTGGCGCTCGGCGGCCGCGGCCACGGCGAGGAAGCGGCGCGCGGTTTCGGCGCCCAGGTCGAGGATGACGACCCGGCGATCGGCGTCGGCGATGTCGACACCGGCACCGGCGGCGGCCAGCCGTCCGGCCCGCTTGCCGCCCCGTTCGACGAGCACGGTGAAATCCAGCGTCAGCTCGGCGCCGTCGAAGCCGTCGAGTGAGCCGTTGCCGAGCAGGTTCTCGACCTCGACACCGACGTCGACCGCCGGACGCTGCCCGGCACGGTCGACGGCGAGGCGGGCCGACTCGACGCCAAGCCCGGCCGCAGCCAGTTGCGGATGGACCGCGAGCACGCGTTCCAGCGCAGTGGCGAAGTGCAGCGGCGCGGCATGAACGGGTGCGGCGATGCACGCCGCGGCACACAGCAGCCGGCCCCACTGCGGGGGGAACAGGGAACGGAGACGGAATGCAGCCATGGACTGGACCTTGCGCAACACCAGCAGACACGCCGGCCGGGGCCGGCGCACACGGACGCGGCGGGGTTCAGGCGCGGGGCGGTCGTTCGGGCGGGGTGTCGCGCCGGCCGGGCGGCGCGGCGGGCGAGGAATCGGGTGGTGCGAGGGGTGTCGTGGCCGCCGGCGTCGTCAGGCCCGAGGCGGCGACCGCGGCCAGGTGCGCGGCCGCGCCGTGGCAGTGCAGGCAATGCGCGCCGGCCTCGTCGTGCCCGTGGCCGGCCGGATGCGGGTCAACGATGAAGGCGGTGCCATGGCCCGGCGACCCGCCGGCGGGTGCCGGTGCATGGATGTCGGCCGCCCACGCCAGGTTGACGGCGAGCAGGCAGGCGATGACGAGGCTGGCGGTGATCCGTATCACGGGCCGGAGCCTAGCATAGCCGCGCACGCCGGTACCGCCCGCCCCCCGCGTGATTTCGTCGCAGCCCAGCGCGGGCCGGCGAGGGTCCGGGGATGGGCTGCAGGGGCTGCGAGGCCTGCCCCCATATCGGGTGTTCGGGGGAAGGTGGTGTGGCGGGGGCGGTAACCCGTGTGCTTTCAGCGGCGGCGGCCGTGCCAGGTGACGCCGTAGAGGTCGTGGCGGCGGTCCTTGAGGTTCTGCACGGTGCCGGTCTGGCGGGCCTCGCGCAGGGCGCGCAGGCTGAGGTCGGCGAAGGCGATCGTCTCGACGTTCGGTGTGGTGTCGGCGGCGATGCCGTCGCGCGCGAAGGGGAAGTCGCACGGTGTCAGGATGCAGCTCTGGGCGTAGTGGATGTCGATGTTGTTGACGTTCGGCAGGTTGCCGCAGCTGCCCGACATCACCACGTAGATCTGGTTCTCGACGGCACGCGCCTGGGCGCAGTAGCGCACACGCAGGTAACTCTGGCGTTCGTCGGTGAGGAAGGGGACGAAGAGGATGTTGATGCCCTGGTCGACGAGGTGGCGGACCAGCTCGGGAAATTCCGAGTCGTAGCAGATGAGCACGCCGACCGGTCCGCAGTCGGTGTTGATCAGCGTCAGTTCGTCGCCGCCTTCGATATTCCACCAGTAGCGTTCATTCGGTGTCGGGTGGATCTTCTCCTGGCTGGCGACCGTGCCGTCGCGCAGGTACACGTGGGCGACATTGCGCACGCCGGCACCATGGTGCACGGGCGTCGACCCGGCGACGATGTTGATGTTGTAGCGCACGGCCGCCTCACTGAACAGCGTCTCGAGCCGCGGTCCGTAGTCGGCGAGGTGGGCGATGGCCTCGTGGGGCGGGATGGCTTCATTCTCGATGGACAGGAGCTGCATGGTGAACAGCTCCGGGAAGACCACGAAGTCGGCACGGTAGTCGGCCGTGACATCGACGAAATAGAGCACCATCTTGCGGAATTCGTCGAAGTCGGTGATGCGCCGCTGGCCATACTGCACGGTGGCCACGCGAACCCGGTTGACGGGCGCCGCCGGCCGCGCCGGCGAGGCGCGGTCGGTGGCGCCGTTCCCGACCTGGGGATTGCGCCACACGAGGTGCGCAGCACAGCCCTGAGACTGGCGGTCCGAAGGCAGGTAGTCGTGCAGCACGCCCAGCGGCTCGAAGCCGTTGCGGATCTGGAAGGACAGCACCGGATCGCGTGCCTTGCGCGCCTTGACCGCCTCCAGGTAAGCCTCGGGCGAGCCGTAGTGACGCGCCGCGCGCGCATAGCCGGGCATCCGGCCAGCGATGACGATGCCCTTGAGGCGTTCGTATTCGCACAACCGGCGGCGCGCCCGGTAGAAGCGCTGGCCGATGCGGTAACGGCGCATCTGCGGGTCGACGCAGACCTCGTAGCCGTACAGCCAGTCGCCGTGCACGTCGTGCGTGGACCCATAGCCGCCGCCGGTGATCTCGCGCCAGGTGTGCGGGCGCAGCGCCGCCGCTTCCGGCACGCGGAGGGTTGCGCAGTAGCCGACGATGCGCTCTCCGAGCTGCGCCACCCAGATCCCTTCCGGGAAGGCGTTGATCTGCCCGAGCAGCATGGCCCGCGGATACGGCGCCATGTCCGGGTAGACGCGCTGGACCAGGGCATCGATCTGCTCGACATCGTCCAGCGTGGCGTTGCGGACGATCAGCTTTTCATTGGTTTCGTTTTTTGCCATCCGGCCCCCGGCACGCCTGCACGGCCACCCGGGCGGCGGCCGTGCAGGGCATCATCACCCGACTCAGAAGCGCCTGAACACCGTCACCGACCAGGTGCGCGGGTCCTGGAAGTATTTCTGGCCGGCGAGACCGCGGACCAGCATGGTGCGGTCGTTGCAGTTGCGGCAGGCGACTTCGATCCTGAGGTCCTGCGACGTCTGCGTGAAGGCGATGCTGCCGTTCCATGTGGCATATCCGTCGGCAAAGAAGGCCGGGTCGCCGCTGGAGACGGCGTAGTTGTCGCCGACCGCGTAGAGATAGGCACTGGTCGTCATCAGCCAGTCGGCGCCGATGGCCGTGTCGTGGATCACGCCGAGAGTGGCCGTGTAGTCGGGCGTGGACACCGGATCGGCGATGTCGCCACCGGGATTGACGATGCCGGCATTGCACAGGTTGAGCGTCGGCGACGAGGTGGCGAGCGCGTCGCGGCACGCCTGCTGCTGCGTGCGGATGTCTGCGGAAATGTTGCGGAACTCGGCATCCTGGACGCCGATGTTGGCCAGCAGCGTCAGGTTTTCCATGGGTGTGGCGATGACCTCCAGCTCGATGCCCTTGTTTTCGAGGTCGGCGAAATTGCGGGTGATGAACTGGATCTGGCCGGTGATCGGCTGCAGCGCGGTCGGGATCTGGAAGTCATCGGCATCGGTCCAGAAGGCCGTGGCGTTGACCCGCAACCGCCGGTCGAACCATTCCGAACGCAGGCCCAGCTCATAGGACCAGACGATCTCGGAAGAGAAAGGCTGAAGCTGCTCGGGCGTGGTGCCGCGTGCGTTCCAGCCGCCCGACTTGAAGCCGCGCGTCGCGGAAACGAAGTAGCTCAGTTCGTCGGACGGAGCGTATTGCAGGGCAATGCGCGGCGTCCACAGCTTCTCGTTCTGCCGGCGCGGGATGTTGGAAAATGAAGGGTCGATGCTGCTGAGGTTGTCGAGGTTGACGTTGCTGAGGTCGTTGTCGGAGATGCCGTCGCCGTTGGCATCGGCAAAGCAGGTGACGTTGGTCGGCGCGCAGGGCTGGTTGTCGCGGAAGGAGATGTCCTTGTCCTCGTCGGTGTAGCGCACACCGAGGGTCAGCGTCCACCGGTCGATGAACTCCCAGTCACCCTGCAGGTAGAAGGCCCATGCGTCGGTGTTGTTGTCCATGACCCGGTCGGCGAGCACCGCCGGCACGTAGGTGCCGATCGGGGCGAAGGGCGGCGCCGTCAGGCCGAGGTCGAGGTCGAAGATGTCGCCAAAGTCGGTTTCGTTCTCCTCGTCGAAGTAGTAGACGCCGGCCACGTACTGCAGCCGTTCGCCGAACTGGCCGTCGAGCTTGACCTCCTGGGTGAACTGGCGGTGGTTGCTGTCGTTGGCGATCGTGAAGCCGCCCCATGGCGGCGGGCTCTGGCCAAAGGCAGCACGATTGGCGGCGTTGCCGTCGAGGAAGTCGAGGGCGAATTCCTGGTCAAGGTCGCGGAACCCGGTGATGAAGCTGACCGCACCGAACGCCGATTGCCACTCGATGACCGACGAGAGGTTGAAGGCCTGGGTTTCATTGCCGAGGGCGAAATTGCGCTTGTCGTTGGTCAGCAGGGCGGCCAGCGGTGTGCCGCTGGTGCTGAGGCCGGTGCGCGAGATCCGCGTACCGCCCTGCTTGACGTTGGTGACGTTGGCGTCTTCGGTGTCGGTGTAGTCGGCGGCGAGTTCCCATGTCAGCGTGTCGCTGAGCTGCCAGAGGGCCGCGGCGCGCACGCCGACGTTTTCCTCGTCGTTGATCTCTTCGCCGGTGGTGATGTTGTCGACATAGCCGTCTTCGTTGATCCAGAAGCCCGAGAACTTGGTCAGCAGGCGATCGCCGAGCGGGACATCGATGCTCGCGCGCAGGGCGGAACGTTCGTAGGCGCCGTAGCTCGCCTCGGCGTAGCCACCGAGGGTCTGGGCGGGCTTCCTGAGGATGACGCGCACCGCCCCGCCGGTGGTGTTGCGCCCGAACAGCGTGCCCTGCGGGCCGCGCAGGACCTCGATGCGTTCAACATCGAAGAGTGTGAAATTGTTGGCGTTCTGGCGGGCAACGTAGATGTCGTCGACGTAGCTGCCGACCGGCGGGTCGAAGCTGGCAATGGATTCGGAGTTGCTGAGGCCGCGCAGCGAATAGGTATTGGCCGTGCCGAGGCCGGTGTTGTTGTGCGCGAGGAGGTTGGGGACGAGCCGTCCCATGTCGAGCGCCTGGTCGACCTGCAGGAGCTGGAGCTGCTCGCCGCTGAAGGCGGTGACGGCGATGGGCACTTCCTGGAGGATCTGCTCGCGACGCTGGGCGGTGACGGTGATCTCGTCGATGATGCTGACCTGCGCCTGCACGGGCTGCAGCGGCGCGGCGGTGAGCAGCACTCCGGCCGTGGCGGCGATTACCGCGGTGCAATGCAAGGTTTTCATGTGTTTCCCCCGTGACGTTCCGTTGAAAGAAGGTCGACGCGATGAGCGTACCATCATCGCGACACGGCGGCGAAGGGCGCAGGGAAACGCGGCGGGCGCCGGCCGCCGTCGCCACCCGTCGGCTTCATCGGGCGGCCCGGGATTGGCCCGCGGAGGCACCGGGAAGTCCGGCCCGGTGGCGATGCGTTATTTACGTTTCCAGTGGGGAATGGTGAGCTGGCGGGCGCGTTCGAGGGTCAGCTGGGCGGGTGGTGCGGGTTTGGTGATCGTCGAGCCGGCGCCGATGGTGGCGTCGGCGCCGATCTCGACCGGTGCGACGAGTTCGACCCCGGAGCCGATGAAGGCGCCGTCGTGGATCACGGTGCGGTGCTTGCGAATACCGTCGTAGTTGCAGGTGATGGTGCCGGCACCGACGTTGACCTGCGCGCCGATGGTCGCATCGCCGATGTAGCTCAGGTGGTTGACCTTGCTGCCCGTGCCGATGTCGCTTTTCTTGATCTCGACGAAGTTGCCGAGCTTGCCGCCGTCGCCGAGCCTCACTTCCGGGCGAACGCGCGCGTAGGGGCCGATCTCGCAGCGCGCACCGATGGTCGAGCGCTCCATCACGCAGTAGGCGTGGATGCGCGTCCCGGCACCAATGGCGCAATCGCGGATCACGGCGCCCGGGCCGACCTGCACGCCGTCGCCGAGCGTGACGTCGCCTTCGAAGACGGCATTGACGTCGATGGTGACGTCGCGACCACAACGCAGCGTGCCGCGGATGTCGATGCGTCGGGGGTCGATGACCGTCACGCCCTGCGCCATCAGTGTTTCGGCCATGCGCTGGCGGAGGATGGCGCCGGCCTCGGCGAGCTGGCGTTTGTCGTTGATGCCCATGACCTCATCGGCGCTGGCTGCGGCGACGGCGACCGCCGGGTAACCGTCCTTGACGGCCATGCTGATGATGTCGGTGAGGTAGTACTCGCGCTGGGCGTTGGTGGCGCGGAGCTTGCCGACCCAGGCGTTGAGGCGGCCGGCCGGGCAGGCCAGCAGGCCGGTGTTGATTTCGGTGAGGGCGCGCTGCGCCTTGGTCGCATCGCGTTCCTCGACGATCTCGTGGACCATGCCGCGCTCGCCGCGCACGATGCGGCCGTAGCCGGTCGGGTCGGCGAACCGGGCGGTGAGGATGGCGAGCTTGCCCTGCGCGGCGCGCGCGACGAGCTTGCGCAGCGTGCCCGGCTGGACCAGCGGCACGTCGCCATAGAGCACCAGGACGATGTCCCTGGCGGGGATGCCGGGCAACGCCAGCCGCACGGCGTGGCCGGTGCCACGCTGCTCGGCCTGGTGGACCCAGCGCAGCGGCGAGTCGGCAAAGGCGGCCTGCACGTCGCTACCGCCATGGCCGTGAACGACGCGGATCTCGCGCGGCTTGAGCGCCAGAGCGCCGTCGATGACGTGGCCGAGCAAGGGCCGGCCGGCGAGCGGGTGGAGGACCTTGGGCAGATCGGAGCGCATGCGCTTGCCCTGGCCCGCGGCGAGGATGATGACGGTGGTTTTCATGCCGTCATTGTAGACGGCGAGGGCCGGTGTCGGCACCCGGGGGTCGGCGGATGGGTCCGCTGCCCCGGAGACGGAGACGGTCTTGCGGCACCTGTGCCGCCGGACAGGCCGCTAGCGGCGCTTGCCCTTGAGCTTCTGCGCGGCGCGGTAGCGGGCCGAAGCCTCGGCGAGCTGCTGCTGGGCGTGGGCGAGGTCTTCCTGGCCCGTCGCCCCTTTGAGTGCCTCTTCGGCAGCGTGCCGCGCGGCCTCGGCGGCGGCTTCGCTGAGCTCGTCCTCGCGCAGGGCGGCGTCGGCCAGCACGGTGATGCGTGCCGGCTGGACTTCAAGGATGCCGCCGGTGACGTAAAAGAAGAGCTCGCCGTCGTTCTCGGTCTGCACCCGCACCTCGCCCGGGCGCAGCGTCGTGATCAGCGGCGCATGGCGCGGCGCGATGCCGACGTCGCCCATGGTGGCGGGCGCGATCAGCAGGTTGGCCTCGCCGGACCAGATGTGGCCCTCGGCGCTGACGATGTCGACGTTGATGGTGCTCATGCGGGCTCCCTGGCGGTCATGCGACGCCCCTACTGGAGCGTCTTGGCCTTCTCGACCGCCTCGTCGATGTTGCCGACCATATAGAAGGCCTGCTCCGGCAGGCTGTCGTACTCGCCGGCGACGATGCCCTTGAAGCCGCGGATGGTGTCCGCCAGCGAGCAGTACTTGCCGTCCTGGCCGGTGAACTGCGAGGCGACGAAGAACGGCTGCGAGAGGAAGCGCTGGATCTTGCGCGCCCGCTGCACGGTGAGCTTGTCTTCCTCGCTGAGCTCGTCCATGCCGAGGATGGCGATGATGTCCTGCAGCTCCTTGTAGCGCTGGAGCACAGCCTGCACCGAGCGCGCCACGTCGTAGTGTTCCTGGCCGATGACGTTCGGGTCGAGCAGGCGGCTGGTCGAGTCGAGCGGATCGACGGCCGGGTAGATGCCGAGCTCGGCGATGTTTCGCGACAGTACCAGGGTGGCGTCAAGGTGGGCGAAGGTGGTCGCCGGCGACGGGTCGGTGAGGTCGTCGGCCGGCACGTAGATGGCCTGGAAGGAGGTGATCGAGCCGGTGCGCGTCGAGGTGATGCGCTCCTGGAGCACACCCATCTCCTCAGCGAGCGTCGGCTGGTAGCCGACCGCCGAGGGCATGCGGCCGAGCAGCGCCGAGACCTCGGTGCCGGCCAGGGTATAGCGATAGATGTTGTCGATGAACATGAGCACGTCGCGGCCTTCGTCGCGGAAGCCTTCGGCGATGGTCAGGCCGGTGAGGGCGACGCGCAGGCGGTTGCCCGGCGGCTCGTTCATCTGGCCGTAGACCAGCGCCACCTTGTCGATGACGCCGCCGTCCTTCATCTCGTGGAAGAAGTCGTTGCCTTCACGGGTGCGCTCGCCGACACCGGCGAACACGGAGTAGCCGGAGTGCTCGACGGCGATGTTGCGGATCAGCTCCATGAGGGTCACGGTCTTGCCGACGCCGGCGCCGCCGAACAGGCCGATCTTGCCGCCCTTGGCGATCGGCATGATGAGGTCGATGACCTTGATGCCGGTCTCGAGGAGTTCGGTGGTACGTGCCTGGTCCTCGTAGGTCGGCGGCGCGCGGTGGATGGGCAATTCCTGCTCGGCACCGATCGGACCGGCTTCATCGATCGGCCGGCCGAGCACGTCCATGATGCGGCCGAGGGTCTTGGTGCCGGTCGGGACGACGATCGGCTTGCCGGTGTTGGTCACGGGCAGGCCGCGCTTGAGGCCTTCGGATGCCCCCATGGCGATGGCGCGGACCACGCCGTCACCGAGCTGTTGCTGGACTTCCAGCGTCAGATCGCCTTCGGCGATGCACAGTGCGTCGTAGATGTTGGGGATCGCCTCGCGGGGAAATTTCACGTCGACGACGGCGCCGATGACTTGTACTACTGTTCCGTTGCTCATAGTGCTTCCTTTATCGAGGATGCGGCCAGTGGCCGCCCTGCCCCATCAAACTGCGGCGGCGCCGCCGACGATCTCGGCGATTTCCTGGGTAATCGCCGCCTGCCGCGCCTTGTTGTAGCGCAGCTGGAGCTGGTCGATCAGCTTGCCGGCGTTGTCGGTCGCCGACTTCATGGCGACCATCTTGGCGGCCATCTCGCAGGCGACGTTCTCGACGGCGGCGCGGTAAATCTGCGTCTCGACATAGCGGCCGAGGACTTCGTTGAGCAGCTCCTCGGCGCCCGGCTCGTAGAGGTAGTCCCAGGTCGACTGCAACTCGGAGGCATCGACGGCCTCGGCGGGCAGCAGCGTCCTGAGCTCGGGCTTCTGGCTCATGGTGTTGTGGAAAACGTTGTGCAGGACGTAAAGGCAATCGATGCGCCCGTCGCGGTAGGCATCGAGCATCACCGTCATCGGACCCATCAGGTCGGCGACGGCCGGATTCTCGCCGAGATGCGTCGCCGCGGCGACGACGTTGACCTTGAGGCGACGGAAGAACTGCACACCCTTGGCGCCGATCAGGCACAGGTCGACCTCGATGCCCTGCTCCTGCCAGCGGCGCAGCTCCGGCACCAGGGCGCGGAAGGCATTGACGTTGAGGCCACCGCACAGGCCGCGGTCGCTGGTGATGACGATCACGCCGACACGGCGTACCTCGCGCTGGACGAGGAACGGGTGGCGGTACTCGGGGTTGGCCTGGTAGACGTGGCCGACGACCTGGCGGATCTTGTCGGCATAGGGGCGCGCCGCGGCCATGCGCTGCTGGGTACGCCGCAGCTTGGAAGCGGCGACTTTTTCCATGGCCTTGGTGATCTTCTGCGTGCTTTTCACGCTTTTGATCTTGTTGCGGATTTCTTTAGCGCCTGCCATGTGTCCTGGTCCGTTCGGTGACTGGCCGGTCGCCGCGTGTCGCGGGCGATGCCGGCAGGTTCGCCCCGGTGATCAATATGCCCCGCTGGCGGCGAAGTCCTGGCAGATCTTGCCGAGGCCGGCGGCGATCTCGTCGTTGTAGTCGCCGCTGGCGTTGATGCCCTCGATGGTGGCCGCGAACTTGTCCGCGGCATGCGCGTGGAGCGCGGCCTCGAAAGCCACGACCTTGCCGACCGGCACCTTGTCGAGATACCCCTCGTTGACGGCATACAGCGACAACGCCATCAGGCCGACGGACAGCGGCGAGTACTGCTTCTGCTTCATCAGCTCGGTGACGCGCTGGCCGCGCTCGAGCTGCTTGCGGGTGGCTTCGTCGAGGTCGGAAGCGAACTGGGCGAAGGCCGCCAGCTCGCGATACTGGGCCAGCGCCAGGCGCACGCCGCCACCGAGCTTCTTGATGATCTTGGTCTGTGCCGAACCGCCGACGCGCGACACCGAAAGACCGGCGTTGATGGCCGGGCGGATGCCGGCGTTGAAGAGGTCCGTCTCGAGGTAGATCTGGCCGTCGGTGATCGAGATGACGTTGGTCGGAACGAAGGCCGAGACGTCGCCGGCCTGGGTCTCGATGATCGGCAGCGCGGTCAGCGAGCCGGTCTTGCCCTTGACCTTGCCGCCGGTGATCTTCTCGACGTACTCGGCGTTGACGCGCGCGGCTCGCTCCAGCAGGCGCGAGTGCAGGTAGAAGACGTCGCCCGGGTAGGCTTCGCGGCCCGGCGGCCGGCGCAGCAGCAGCGACACCTGGCGGTAGGCCCAGGCCTGCTTGGTGAGATCGTCGTAGATGATCAGCGCGTCTTCGCCCTTGTCGCGGAAGTACTCGCCCATCGAGCAGCCCGAGTACGGCGCGATGTATTGCATGGCCGCCGATTCGGAAGCTGTCGCGGCAACGATGATGGTGTGGGCC
>CAYQIV010000025.1:901-43137 GCA_964417725.1 uncultured Chromatiaceae bacterium | reverse complement strand
GGGCGCCGCGCAACCGGAGCGAGCGAAGGGCAGGAGCCCGCAGCGAGCGTCCCGCGAAAGTCGACAGCCCTCGCCGGCCCACCGCCAGGCAGTCGCGCCTCCCGCGGCGTCAGGTGGCCGCGTCGTGGATTTGTCGAAGCGCGTCTGCCAGCGCCTCGATGCGCACCGCGTCGAGATCCAGGTTACGGGTAAAGCTCTCCGTCAGCAGGCCCTGGCGCTCTTGCAGCGCCTTCAGCAACCGGCGCCCTGCCGGCGTCAGGTCGACGAGGCTGGCGCGCTGGTGGTCCGGGTTGTCGGCCAGCCGCACGAAATCCCGTTCCAGCAACCGGCCGACGTTGTGCTGAACACTCTGGCGCCGCAAGCCGATGCGTCGCGAAATCTGCGACACCGTCATCGGCCGGTCGCGGATGATGGCGATGATCGACCAGTGCGTCGGCGTCACGCCGAGATCCTTCGCCAGCGCCTCCGCCACCTCGATCAGCCGGCCGTTGAGGCGAAAGATCTCGCCCACCAGATGCTGGAAAGCAGCCAGGTTGCCGGGATCACCCGTCGACAGGCGCCGGTCCGGAGGGGTCGATGTGCGCATTGCCATGCTCGGCCGTCTCGCCACTGCCTGGGACAGGAAAAACGTGGAAAACATCCCGCGGTACCGTCGGGTCTCTTCGGTTATAGCAAGCGTCGACAGGCCATGCCAGCGCTCGACGCACCGCTGACCACCACGGGGGAAGCCCGCAGCCGCCGTCCCCGGGCGCACCAGACAGCGGCCACCGCTGCCGGTCAGCGCACGGCGCCGCCGAAACGCACGCGCCCGGTGATGCCGAAGGTGCGCAACCGCGGCAAGGATGTCGTCATCCGGAAGGTCGGGAAATCGGCAAAGGTCGAGGTCGGCGGGTCGTTGCGGGCAAAGACATCCTGGGTGTTGGTCCAGAAAATGTCGCGATAGGCACCGACGGGGTTGTCGTCCTCGAAAACGTTGTCGGCCCAGACCTCGACCGAATAACGGGCGCTCTCGAGGCCGAAGCGCAGGTTGACGTAGGTGTGCGCCGGAATCACGCCCTGGTTGTCGTTGCCGATGTACCAGCTGTCGCGCCAGATCACGTCGCCGCGGCCGTAGAACTCCCAGTCGCCCATGACCTGCTGGCGATAGTTGAGACTGCCGCTGAACTGCCACGGCGAGACGCGCAACACCTGGTTGCCCGACACGTCGCCATCGGGCTGGAAGCTCGGCCATGTATTGAACGAGGAAATCTTCGCCTGATCGAGGATCGCATCGGTGTAGGCGCCGGTCAGGCGCAGGCTCCAGGCCTCGCTGAAGCGCATGGCCATCGACGCTTCCCAGCCGCGGATGGTCGCATCGCCGATGTTGGCGTTGATGGCCGGCGAATCGTCGACGATGGTATCGCCCTGCGGCGTGACGGTGATGATCTCGGGCAACACCATGTCCTGCCAGTCGATGCGGTAGATGGCGATGTCGAGGGCGAGGAAGCCATCGCTGGTCACGCCCTTGGCGCCGAGTTCCATCGTCACGTTCTTCTCGGGCTCCACGGCATAGAGCAGCGGCACGTCCGGACACACTTCGTCGGGGCAGACCAGCGGATCGGAGCCCGGCACCAGCACATCACGGGCGTCGCCGTCGAAGCTGCCGCTCTTCTCGGCGTTGGCGATCGAGCTGTAGATGATCCAGTCGTCGTTGACCTTCCAGTTGAGACTCAGCCGTCCGGTGACCGCATCCCAGTTTTCCTTGCCGTTCTGCGGGTAGCGGGCCGCAACCACCGGATCGTTGAGCGCATCCCCGAACAGGCGCTGGGTCACCTCCTGCCAGGCATAGCGGCCTTCGACGCGGGCGGTCAACCCGTCGATGATGTCGTACTCCAGCGCACCGAACACTGCCCAGGAATCCGTGCTGATGGTCTGTTCACGGGCCTTCTGCACCGGTCCGGCGACGGTCGGCAGGAAGATCGCATCGCCGAAAGGCGCAAAATAGAGGCCCGGACCGGTCTCGAGACACGGGCAGAACTTGGCGAAGTCGGCGGGCAGGTCGCCGAGGATGCGCGGGTCGCCGACGAACTCGTCGCGGTCGACCGTGTAGTAGAACAGGCCGGTGACGTAGCGGAAGGTGCGGTCCTGCGGGCTGGTGAAGCGGATTTCCTGGCTGAACTCCTGCGTCTGGTTACCCGTCTCGTAGTTCATGGTACCGGCGGTGAAGCGCTGGAGACCGTCGGGGCTGGTGCAGAACAGGCCCAGGTTGGCACCCGAACAGTAGACGAAGGGCACGTCGTAGCCGAGCCCGCGGCCGAAGTCGAGGGTGGCATCCTGCTCGGTGTCGGTGAAGCCGGAAAGAAAGCTCAGCGTGCCGTAGTCGAGGTCCCAGTCGACGGTCAGCGCGACGCGCAGCAGGTCGCGTTCCTCGCCAGTGGCGCCGGCGATCTTGGGAATCTCGTCATCGCCGTAGGGCTGGCCCGCCTGGCGCCAATAGCTTTCCAGGTCGGGCACCTTGCCGCAGTGGTTGGCCAGATTGCTGCCGAAGGGCACGCCGGTGCCTTCATCCTGGTAGCGCGGATCGAACAGCGCGCTGTCCTCGCAGTTCAACGGGATGCTGACGGTCGCGGAGTCATCGATTTCGTCGCGTGAGACATACACCGAGAGCAGCGCATCGAAGCGCTCGGTGGGCGTGAAACGCAGGCTGCCCTGCACGGTCCGGTAGTTGTACCCGCCGACATCCTCCGAACTGATCGGGTTGTCATAGGAACCGTCCCAGTCGTCGTAGAGCACGCCGAAGCGGTAGCCCAGCACGCCGTCGATGATCGGGCCGCTGGCCGAGCCCTTGGCAAGCAGCTTGCCGCGGTTGCCGAGGGTCGTCTCGGCGCGTGCCTCGAAGACATCGGCCGGACGCCGGGTGACATAGTTGATCGCGCCGCTGAAGGCGTTGCGGCCGTAGAGCGCACTCTGCGGCCCCTTCACCACTTCGATGCGCTCGATGTCGAGCTGGCTGAAGTTGAGACCCTCGCGACCCGACACGTAGACGCCGTCGACGAAGATCGCGGTGTTGTTCTCCGAATCGCGGATGTCTAGCGGGGCGACGCCGCGGATGATGGGCACCGGCAGCGTCTCGCCGAGCGGGTTGAAGAACTGCAGGCCGGGCGTCAGCGCCGCGACATCATCGAGGCTGTCGATGCCGGCGGCTTCGATGGTGCCGGCATCGAAGGCCGTGATGGCCAGCGGCACCTCGCGCAGGTTTTCCTCGACCTTGCGCGTCGTGACGACGATCTCGGTCAGATCGGCGGCAGGCGCCTGGCCCGCAACGGCAACGGCCACCAACGCCAGTGCCGCGCGCCGCGCAGCCACGGGAAAGACACCGGTTCCAGACATCACGTTGACCCCCCACGCTCAGATGGACGACACTTAAATGATAATAAATATCATTCGCTATTCATGCCAGCTTTTTTTCGCCACTGGTCAGCACCCATCACATCACAGGACAGCGGCAGGATGCACAGGTCCGCGACGTCACACCGCACGCGCTGCGGCATATGTTCATCCCGTGACCGCATATCGACCTCAGCCACCACGGGCGGCGAAGGCCGCAAGCACCGCGGCCTCGGCCTGCGGGCGCTGCGCCCGCAGCGACAGCGCCGCATCGAGCTGATTCCGCGCCCGCACCTGGTTGTGGAGGCTGCGGCTCGCAAACCGCTGCGCATCCCAGCCGAAATAGCGCTCTTCGAGCGCATCCGCACAAAAGCGCGCCGCCAGCTCGACATAGATCGTCAACGTCCCCTCGACGATACCGGCCACCTCACCGGGCAGTATCCACCCCTGCGCGGCCTGCGCATAGCCGTCGACCGCCGCGGCGAAATGCGCCAGCGAGAAGCGTGCCACCGCACCATCCTCGCCGCGCGGGTTGCACCACGAGCGGAAGGCATCGCCCAGTTCGAGCGGCAGGGCGAGCCGTCCCAGCGTGTCGAGATCGACCAGGCACAAGGCCTCGTGGTCATCGATCCAGAGGAGGTTGTCGAGCTTCGGGTCGCCGTGCACGACACGCACCGGCGTGTCGGGCAGTGGCTGCAGCGATTCCGCGGCCGCGAGGATCTCCCGGGCCAGGGGCTCGACCTCGGCGTGGCGGGGGTGCGCACGATGGGCCCCCAGCGTGTGGCGCAGCTGCCCGAGATGGCGCGACAGGTCGTGGACGCCGCCGCGCGGGTGGCCGAAGGCCGCCTCGAAATCGAGCAGCGCACCATGGAACCTTCCGAGCAGCATGCCGGCGGCGCGCGCCGCCGCAGCATCGGCGAGCCTCGACCGGCTGGTGCCGGGCATGCGCGTCATCAGGCGCCAGACCGCCCCGTTCTCGACATGCCAGAGCCCGCCCTCGCGCGTCGGGATCAGCGCGGGCGTGGCCAGTCCATGCCGGCGCAGATGAGCCGTGACGGCGGCGATGTCGGCATTGACCGCGGCCGGGAAGATCGGGTTGACCCACTGCAGGACCGCCGTGCGCCCCGGTGCATCGACCGCCCAGGTGCGATTGATCAGGCCGCCGCCGAGGCGTGTCAGCGTGGCGCCGACCAGCCCCCAGGCATCGAGGACGCGGTCGGTCGGTAAGGGCTCTTGCTGCATGACGAAAGGGATTGTCGCATCGACAGCCGGAGGCCGATGAATGGTAGCGAGACGAAACTACCTTGACAGCCCCGGGCCGGCAGGTAAGCTTCTGCGCATGAACGACACCGCCCCCCACAATGCGCCGACACTGAACTTCACCGATGCCGCTGCCGCGCGCGTCGCCCGGCTGATCGCCGACGAAGGCAACGACAACCTCAAGCTGCGCGTGTTCATCACCGGCGGCGGCTGCTCGGGGTTCCAGTACGGCTTCACCTTCGACGAGAACCTCGAGGAAGGCGACACCCAGGTGCCGAACCAGGGTGTCACGCTGCTGATCGACCCGACCAGCATCCAGTACCTCGCCGGCGCCGAGATCGACTACAAGGAAGACCTCGAAGGCGCGCGTTTCGTCATCCGCAACCCCAACGCCCAGACAACCTGCGGCTGCGGCTCCAGCTTTACCGTCTGAGCGTGGCGGGGCGCGGCCCCGGCACGAAGCGGATGCAGGTTTCCTCGAGTTCGGACACCGCCAGCGGCTCGCACAGCAGGCGGCATTCCGCCGTGCCGTCGCCGGCGGTGACGAGGTGCCCGCACAACCGGCAGCAGCCCGCCACCGGCTGGTGGCGCGACAGCGCCAGGCGGGCCACCAGGCCGCGCAGGGCCTCGAGCGCCTCGCCCTGCAGCCCGCGCGGCTGTTCCGCGGCGATGCCGGCAACGGCCTCGACGGGGTCGCGCGCCAGCAGGCGCCGCGCGGCCGGTGTCAGGTCGAAGCGCACGCTGCGCCCATCGCGCTCCGAGCGCGCGCAGCGCAGGTAGCCGCGGCGCACCAGGCTTTTGATCGTCTGCGAGGCGGTACCGCGGGTGGTGCCGTGGAAGTCGGCGAAGGCCGAGACGCTGCGCGAGAAGCGGTTGGCGCGCGCCAGATAGCGCAGCGCCATCCACTGTGCCGGCGTCAGCCCGGTGCGCGTCGCAGCACCGTGCACGAACCGGCTGACCTGCAATGCCAGATCGACGAGTTCCTGCCCCTGCCGTGCCCTGCTGTCCACGGCGGGATAGTAGCGACACGAAACCATGTTGACAACGCGGCGGGGGCATTGGATAGTCGCGCGCCTCACCCCCTGATCAGCCGCGGAGAACCCCATGAGCCTCGACGACCAGACCCGGGACATGATCGCCGGCATCCTGCGCGACAATCCCGTCATCCTGTTCATGAAGGGCAACCGGGCCAGCCCGCAGTGCGGCTTTTCCGGCAAGACGGCCGCCGCCCTCGACATGCTGCTGCCCGACTACCCGACGATCGACGTGTTGCAGAATCCCGAAGTCCGCGAGGGCATCAAGCAGTACGGCAACTGGCCGACCATCCCCCAGCTCTATGTCAACGGCGAGCTGGTCGGCGGCTGCGACATCGTCCAGTCGATGTATGCCAGCGGCGAACTGGCCTCGCTGCTTGGCGTCGCGCCGGCCGGCAGCGACCGGCCGGAAGTCGTCGTCGAGCCGGCGGCGGCCGACGTCATGGCCAATGCACTGAAGGATCACCCGGGCAAGGTCGTCCAGTTGCGTATCGATGCCGGCTGGACCCACACCCTGTCGCTGGACGACCCCCGCGACGACTTCATCGACATCGACAGCAGCGGGCTGCGGCTGCAGGCCGACCGCTGGTCGGCAGCACGGGCCAACGGCCTGCGCATCGCCTTCGTCGAAAGCCTGCAGGGCACCGGCTTCCGTTTCGACAACCCCGGCGCACCCCCGCCCGTGGGCAGCCTGTCGTGCGCCGAACTCAAGGCGGCGCTCGATGAAGGCCAGGCGCTGCGCATCATCGACGTGCGTGGCGACGACGAATGCGCCCGCGGCATGATCAGCGGGGCCGTGCAGCTCACCGACGAGACCCGCCGGCTCATCGACAGCCTGCCGAAAGACGCGCCGCTGGTCTTCCATTGCCACAAGGGCGGCCGCGGCCGCGCCGCAGCCGAGCACTACCGGCGCCGCGGTCACACCCGCGTGTGGAACCTCGACGGCGGCATCGACGCCTGGGCCTGCGAAATCGACCCCGCGCTGCCGCGCTACTGAGCGCGGCCTTGCGGCGCGGCTGCCCGACCGCCGCGCCCGCGCCCGATCCTGATCCTGCAGCGCGGCCGCCGGCTGCGCCGCTCAGGTGCCGTCGTCGAAGACCGTGATGCCGATCGGCAGGCCGGTGCTTTCCGCGTCGGGACGCGGCGCGTCGAAGACCACCACCGTGGCAACGTCCCCCGCCGCGAGCGTCAGGTCGGTGGTGGCGAGCACCTCCTCGGTGCCCGGCGAGGTGACGACGAGGGTCAGCGCCTGCGGGGCAAAAGACAGGTGGCCGGTCTGCGCGCCGAGGGACAGGCTCGACAGGGTTGGGTTGGCATCGGCCAGTGCAGTGCCGGGCTCAAGGAGCCAGACGTCGACGATGCCGGCTGCGGGCGCCGCGTTGACGAGGCGCAGGCGGCCCTCGGTGTACACCGACCGCGTGTCGTCGGTCAGGGCAATGCCGGCAGAACCGTCCAGCAGGCCGGCATAGAGCAACGTCGTGCGCTGGCCGGCGGCCAGTGCCAGAGCGGTCACGGGGATCACCGGCTGCGGGTTGGCAGCCGGGTCGGTGTCATCGGTGGCCACCAGCGACCAGACGGCCGCAGCCAGCTCGGCGTAAGGACTGCGCGTGGCATAGGCCAGCGCATCGGCCACCAGCGGCCCGTCGCAGGTGATTTCCTCACCACTGACGGCCAGCTCGGTATCGGCGCAGACGTCGAGCGGCGGGCCGTCCGGCACGCCGTGGATGACCCGGATCGCCGCCGGCGAAGCGGCGTCGTTGACCACCGTGCTGGTGAAGCGGTTGTTGAACACCACGCTGAACGGCGAAGTGCCGGTGCCGGTATTGGCCGCCAGCACGACCAGCAGGTCGTTGAGGGCGCTGAAACCCAGAGACCCCGAATCGTAGAGCACCGTGTCCGGATCACCGGCCGGCGTGACGCGCAGCCGCAGGGTCGCCGCCGGCAACTCGTCGCGCGGCGCCTGGTCGCGGTAGGCCAGGGTGTAGAGCGGTGTCGAGGCCGAGAGCAGCGCATCGGCGTCGGTCAGGTAGATGTCGACGGCAGCAGCATCCGGCGCGGCGTGGACGACCTGCAGGCGAAAGTGCCCGCCGCTGACCTCGCTCAGCGGGTTGACGATGCGCAAGGTCTCGAGGTCGTCATCGGCCAGGCGGCCGGTCAGGAGGACGGTGTACTCGAGGCCATTGGCCAGCGGCTCGTTGGGCAGCTCGAAGACCGTTTCGTTGGCCACCGGCACGATCGCCTCGACCGCGATGTCGTAGTGCCCCCCGGTGAGAAACAAAAAGGGCGTGCCCGAGCGGTAATCGACCAGGCTGCGCAAGGCATTGCCGTCGATGAGGAAATTGACCCGTGGCGCGTCCGGGGCCACGTGCAGGAAACGGATTGCCAGTTCGGAATCGGCATCGCCGCCGCTCCCGCAGGCAGCGAGCACCGCCAGCAGGGCGGCGGCCAGAAGACGCGGCAGACGATGCATGAACCCATCCTGTCCGTGCGGGGGTCCCCGCCCGGCTCAGTCGACCGGGTCGGTGCCCATTTCCCGTGAGACGAAGCGCGCCACCTGCCGGGCGAGCAGCCGGCCCATGCGCGGGTCGTCGTTTGCCGGCCGCCACATCTCCCAGGTGCCCCGATACTGCTGTTGCACGGGCTTGTCTTCGTCGGGCGGGCCGAGGCGCGCATCGTAACCGAGATGGCCCCATGCCGGAATGTCGAAGGCCAGCGAGGGGTCGGTGTCCTGTCGGGGCCTGTCGATGGGCGTCTGGCGTGGCGGCGGGTAGGGTCGTTCATCGCCGCAGCCACCCATGCGCAGGCAGCAGGGGCCGGTGTCGGGCCCCTCGCCGATCCGGCAGCGGTTGTCGATCCACACGCCCCAGTGTTCGGCGAACGGGTGGCCGACGTCCGGGTAGGTGACGTGGTCCCCGCGCCGGGCGTGCAGCCAGCTCTGACGGCCGATCTCCTTGGCGATCTGGTTCGGCACCTCGACGAGGTTCAGCACGCTGTCGACGACGATCTGACTGAAGACGACGACGATGTGGCGCACACCGCGCTCGCGCAGCAGGTCGAGCGCCTGCCAGTAGCGGTAGGCGTGGTCACCGCCGGGGAGCTGATGATCGCTTTCGTACAGCCACGCGCTGCCGAGGTCCTCGCCGCGCATCTCGCGCGTGCGTTCGAGGTTCGAGCGCACGCGCCCGCCGACGGTGATGTCGGGGTTGGGCTGGCGGATGCCCATCCATGAGCCGAGGATGTTCTCTTCCCTGAGCCCGGGGCGGCGGCGCAGCAGCTCGCGCTTGATGCGCGCATCCAGCACCAAGGTGTCGTCGACCTTGGGGTCGAAGGTCTCATTGCCGTTGCGCGTCGCGTGGTTGACGAAGAGCACGGCGGTGTCGGCCGGCCTGACGCGGCGGTTGAAGGCGGCGAGGATGCCGTCGACCATCATGTCGGTGAGCAGCGGGTCCTCGATGACCGGGTTCGGCCGGCCCTCCAGCGGTACGCGGCTGTCGGTGCGTGGCGGGCCCAGCGAACGCGTCCAGTTCGGCGGGTCGGTGGGCAAGCTTTCGGCCATGAGGTCGGTCGGGTCGTTGACCCAGTGCACGCGCACGTCGGTGCCGTTGCGGCGGTTCCAGTCGGCCACCATGCGCCGTGTCATGGTGACGACGTCGAAGGTCTTCCAGAAACGCACTCCGGCGGTGGTCATGTCGATCATGATGATCTCGTCGACGCCCTGCCTGAGCAGCCGTTCGCCGGGACCATCGACATCGTAGCGCCGGGGGTCGCAGCCGGGCCACGGCCCGCCGTCGGCTTCGCTGCCGCAGTAGGTCAGCGCCGAACCCTTCGGCACCTGCGGCCCGAGAAGGAAGCGCGGCCAGGCCAGGCGGTTGGCCTGCTCCTGGGTACCGATCCACTGCACCAGATCGGTGACGAACTCGACATCCATGCGCCGGCCGATCCGCGCGAGTTCCTTCGTCATCAGTGCAAGCTGCCGGTCGGTGAGGCGCGGCGCGGGGTCGATGCCGCCGATGCGGCCGTACTGGAAGGTGTACTTCTTGAGTTGACTGGCTGCGTTGGCATAGGCCTGGGTGTCGCCGGCACTGACGACCTTCGGCCACATGTCGGGGTTCCAGATGATGCCCCGGTAGATGATGTTGTGCGGGTCGTACTGGAAGAACTGCAGGGTGCTGTCGAAGGTGTTGGCGACATCCTGCACGTCGGCACCACCGTGGACGACGTAGAGCACGCCGATGCGACGGGGCGCATCGGCAGCCGACGCGGCCACGGCCGCCATCAGCAGCACCAGTGGCAGGCCGACAAGGCACGACTTGAACGGATTTTTCATGGATGCACATCCCGCATGCTGGCAACGGACCGCGAGCGAAGCTGCGCGGCGCCGGAAACGGCCAGGCGATCATATCAGGCCATTTCCACCCGCCGCCGCCGGGACTTCGCCGGCCGGCCGTGACGGTGTAGCATCGTGGCCCCACGCGCGCAGCGCCGCGTGTCCAGCACTTCAGCACCCGGGGCCGGTCATGACAAACACAAATAAAATCAGTCGCCGCAGCGTCGTCAAGGCGATCGGCACGATACCGCTCGTGGCGGCGGCACGGCCGCTGCGCGCCGCCGAACGCAACAGCCAGGTGATCGTCATCGGCGCCGGGCTGTCCGGCCTCAACGCCGCCCTGCTGCTCGAGGAGCAGGGCCTGAAGGTACAGGTCATCGAGGGCCGCGAACGTGTCGGCGGCCGGGTGCTTTCGCACCGCAACGTGCCGGGCAACCCGGAATCGGGCGGCACCAGCTTCGGCCCGGGCTATGCGCGCATCGTCGACACCTGCAACCGCCTCGGGGTGCCGCGCATCGACGTCACGCCCGTCGTGCCGTTCTTCAACCAGCGCGAACTGGTCCTCGACGGGCGCATCGTCCCGGCGGCCGAATGGCCCGGCCATCCGCGCAACCCGTTCCCGGCGGAACAGAAGGCCACGCCGCCGTGGTTCTATCTCAACCCGATCATCGGCCGCAGCAACCCGCTGAAGACGGCGGACGCCTGGGTCGACCCGGCGAATTTCCACCACGACGTCTCGCTGCACGAGTGGCTGGTGAGTCTCGGCGTCTCCGAGGACATCATCGACCTGTGCTGGAACAACAACCCGGCCTACGGCAACACCGCACACGACGTGTCGGCGATGATGGCGATGTTCTCGAGCGCCTTCACGCAGACGCAGATCCAGCTCGGCGGCAGGACCTTCGGCTACACGGCCGTCGGCGGCAACATGGCCATCCCCGAGGCGATGGCGAAGGCCCTGCGCCGCGAGGTCCATTTCGGTCGCGAGGTGGTCGGCATCCGCAGCGGCAAGGACGGCGGCAGCGTGCACTGCGCGGACGGCACGGTCTACGAGGCCGATTTCATCCTCTGCTCGCTGCCCTGCTCGGTGCTGCGCCGGCTGCACATCGACCCGCTGGTGACCGGCGCGCAGGCGCTGGGCATCAACACGCTCGAATCGCAGGCCGTCAACATGATCCATCTCGGGGTAAAAAAACCCTACTGGACGCAGGACGGCCTGAGCCCCAACCAGTTCGGCGACAACCTCGCCGGCATGGTCGTTGCCGAGCGCAAGGGCCAGCGCGTCGAGGATGTCAGCAGCGTGACGATCTGGATCCGCGGGCTGAATGCGCTGTGGATGGACACCATGGACGAAAAGGAAGCCATCGCACGCGTCATGGCCGATTTCTACCGCGTGCGGCCGGCGGCCCGCGGCGCCGTCGAGGTGCGCGCCTACAAGTCCTGGGGCCGCGACCCGTTCTCGGCCGGCGACTGGGCCGTGTGGCAGCCGGGGCAGGTCAAGGCTTTTGCCAACGACATCGCCCGCCCGCATGGCCGGCTGCACTTCTGCGGCGAGCACACGTCGATCGCCAACCGCGGCATGGAAGGCGCGATGGAATCCGGCGAGCGCGCCGCCTTCGAAATCCTCCAGCTGATCTGAGCACGCCCCACCCATGCAGACACTCATCAAGCCGTTCCGCGCCCTGCGCCCGGTGCCAGAACGCACCGCCGACGTCATCGCCCCGCCCTACGACGTGCTCGACAGCGCCGAGGCCCGCCAGCGCGCCGCAGGCCGGCCGCACAGCTTCCTGCACATCTCGAAGCCCGAGATCGACCTGCCGCCGGACACCGATCCGTACTCGCCTGCGGTCTATGCGCGCGGTGCGGAGAACCTCGCCCGGCTCATCGACGCCGGCGTGCTGGTGCGTGATGCACGGCCCTGCTACTACGCCTACCGCCTGCGCATGGGCAGCCATGTCCAGACCGGCCTCGGCTGTGTCGCCAGCGTCGCGGACTACGACAGCAACCGCATCCGCAAGCACGAACATACGCGGCCGGACAAGGAGGACGACCGGGTTCGGCAGATCACCGCGCTGGGTGCCCAGACCGGCCCGGTGCTGCTCGCCTGGCGCAGCCACGCCGGGCTGGCCGACATGCTCGCCCGCGTGGCCGACGGCCCCGCAGCCTGCGAGGTCACGGCCGACGACGGCATCGTGCACGGCATCTGGGTGATCGACGACCCGGCGCTCATCGACAGGATTACCGGCATCGTCGATGGCATGACGGCGCTGTATATCGCCGACGGCCATCACCGCTCGGCGGCCGCCTCGCGCGTCGCCGCGACGCGCCGGGCCGAGGGCGCGGCCGAGGGCGGCGGTCACGACCACTTCCTCACCGTGGCCTTCCCCCACGACGAGATGCGCATTCTCGACTACAACCGCGTGGTGCGTGACCTGAACGGCCTGACGGCGGCAGCCTTCCTCGAACGGGTGGCGCAACACTTCACCGTGACGCCGGCAGACGGGCCGGCGTCCCCCGACGCTCCCGGCCGGTTTGGCATGTACCTCGGCGGGCGTTGGTACGCGCTGGCGATCCACGGCGGGCGGGTCCCGACCGACCCGGTGGCGCGGCTCGACGTCAGCCTGCTGCAGGACCACCTCCTCGCACCGCTGCTCGGCATCGGCGACCCCCGCCGCGACCGGCGCATCGATTTCGTCGGTGGCATCCGTGGTCTCGGTGAACTGGAGCGGCGCGTCGACAGCGGCGAGATGGCGGTGGCCTTCGCCCTGCACCCGACGAGCCTCGAGGCGCTGATGGCCGTCGCCGACGCCAACCAGGTGATGCCACCGAAATCGACGTGGTTCGAGCCGAAGCTGGCCGACGGCCTGCTCTCTCACCTGCTCGACTGAGCCGCCCGTCGGGGTTCTTCTTCCGCGGGCGGATCCTGCGCCGGCCCGGCCTCCGGCCGCGGCGGGCGCTGTGCCCCGACCGGGCGACGACCGAGCAAGCCGTGCAGCTCGGGCGTGCGGTCACGGTCGAACATCAGGCCGATGCCATCGGTCTGGCGGTGCACCACCATCGCCCGCCAGACGGTGTATCGGCGCGCCGCAGGGCCGGGCTGGGCAACCGTCACATCGACCACCGAGCACGGCGGCGGCAACAGGCCCTCGAGTTCGACGAACATGCCGCCGCCACCGAGGTTGCGTGCCAGCCCGTGGCGGGCGTTCCCGCCACGGGCGCGCAGCACGACTTCGATGAGGGCATCGGCACGGCCCTGGCAACGGTGTTCGAGCTGCATGGCTCAGGCGCGCAACGGGCCGTCGTCGAGCTGCAGCAGCGCGTCAACCTCGATCTCGGCGGCAAGCCAGTCGTCGAGCTCCTGGCCGGGCTGGAAGCCGCGCTGCTCGGCGCGGTAGAACGCGGCCTCGGCAATCATGTGGAAGCGGTCCTCGCCGTCGATGTGCATCGGCTCGGGTCGGGGCGTCGTCGCAGGCGCCCGGGCCGCGGCATTGCCGGTGGCACGGGCCGTGGCCGGGCGGCGGGTGGGGGCCACGGTGCTGGAAATGACCTGGGGGTCGCTCATTCTTCTGCTCCTGTGGTGTGGGATCGGGTGGGGTGGATCGGACCCTCGCGGCGCTGCGTACCCGGGGCCAGCCGCAGACCCCTGGCACCTGTCGGTGCACGGTTCACATAATCCGCATTTCAGCCGGACGATGCTTTAACCTAGGTTGCCTGCGGGCACACTGTTGGGGCGGGTCGCATGCCACTGGTTCGCAAGCTCGGCCAATTCGCCGAACTCACCGGCGTCGAGCGGAACGCGCTGCAGGGTCTCGGCAGCCACCCGCGCCACGCACGGGCCCACCAGGAACTCCGCGCCCGTGGCGGAGCGGCCGGCACCGTCATCCTGCTTCATGACGGTTGGGCGATCCGCCACCGCACGCTGCGCGACGGCCGGCGCCAGATCATCGACTTCGTCGTCCCCGGCGACCTGTGCGACCCGAGCAGCTTCGTCGGCGGCCAGCGCGACTTCACCGTCAGCGCGATCATGCCGGTGGTCTATACGCTGCTGCAGCCCCGGGAGTTCCTCGACCTGCTGTCGGTATCGCCACGGCTCGGCGCCTTCCTGTGGTGGCTGGAGTCGCGCGAGGCATTCTTCCTGCGCGCCCACCTCGTCGCCATCGGCCGAATGCGTGCCGAGGAACGCCTCGCCTACCTGATCTGGGAGCTGTGGACGCGGCTGCGCTTCAACGGCACGGCCATCGACCACACCTTCATCCTGCCGGCCACCCAGGACATGCTGGCCGACGCCACCGGGCTGTCGCACGTGCATGTCAGCCGCACCCTGAAGCGCCTCGAGCACCGTGGCGTGATCCAGCGCACCGAGCACCTCTACCGCATCATCGATGCCGACGGGCTGGTCGCCATCGCCCAGGTCGACGAGTCGCTCTACAGCAACGAGCTGCCGCCGTTCATCCGCGCCCTGCTCGGCCGGCAGTGACGGCGCCTTCGTGGCACAATCGAATCCATGCTCTCCGGGGCAGCGAAAACGCACACAAGCCGGCCATGCCGGCCCGCCGGCAGGCGTTTGACAGGTTCCGGGGCTTTCCAGAGGACAAAGAGATGGCCGTCATGAAAAACATCGGGCAGTACGTCGAAACCGCGCTCATCGTCACCCTCGCACTGGTGGCGCTCGCCGGCATCGTCCGCTTCATCGTCATCGCACTGGGCTGAAGACAGGGCCAGCCGCCGCCCCGGTCGGGTGCCTGGCCGGGGTCCGGCACCTGGTCCGCGCGGCGTGAGGCAGGGGCCGTCAAGCCTGCACGACAACGGCCTTGTCCTGACGCCCCTGCCACGGTGACCGCGGGGTTTCCGACGATGATCAAAGGGTTTCACCATGCCGCGCTGTCGACGCCGGATCTGGACCGGCTGGTCGCGTTCTATGTCGACGTGATCGGCTGCCGGGTCGTGCGGCGGTTCGGCTGGCCGGCGGGCGTCGAGGCCGCTGACCTGCTCACGGGGCTTCAGGGCTCGGCGGCCCGCGCCGCGATGCTCGAACTCGGCGGCACCTGCCTGGAGATCTTCGAGTTCAGCGCGCCGCCGCCCCGCCCCACGACCGGGCAGCGCCCGGTCAACGACCACGGCATCAGCCACCTCTGCCTCGCCGTCGATGACATCCACGCCGAATACCGGCGCCTCGTCGCCGCCGGGATGGCCTTCCACTGCCCGCCCCAGGCCCAGCCCGAAGGCGGTCACGTCACCTACGGCCGCGACCCCGACGGCAACGTCATCGAACTCCTCGAAACCTGAGGCCACCGTGACCGGGCCCGGACGCTAACCCGGGGCCGAACTTGCCGGCGACGGGTGGTCGACCGATGCCACTGAACGCCCGCCCGGCGGCCCCGCGGCGTCGGCGCACCTGATCGGGGCAGCCCAAGGCCGTCTTTGCCCGGCAGGTCGGACCTGAAAAAAACCGGCCGGGCAAAGCCCGGCCGGTGGTCGTCGACGGCTGGAGGAGGGCCGTCAGCGCACGGCGTTGCCGAAGCGATAGTTGAGCGTGGCACCGACCTGGCGACCCGGCTGCAGGGTCAGGCCGAAGCCGCGCGGGCTGGTCGAGGATCCCGCGCACACCGCGGTCGGATCCTGCGACGCACAGCTCGGGAGCGAGCCACTGCGCCGGTCGATGTAGCGGATGATGTCGAGCGGGGTGTCATCGTCGGTGAGGTTCTTGCCCCACACCGAGAAGTCCCACGGGCCATACTTGATGCCGATGCGCGCGCCGAGCAGGCTGCGGTCGCCGGTCTCGATCAGGTTGTGTTCCTGCGCGTATTTCGACTCTTCGAAGCTGAAGTCGGCACCGGCATACCAGCTGCCCCAGTTCATCGGCATTTCGTAGCGCGTGAAGATCGCGTACTGGATCTCCGGCACACGTGGCGACTGCTTGCCCGAGACATCACCGAGGGTGAGGATGTCGCCGAGCGAACCGTCGCCACCCAGCAGGTCGGCCTGGTCGGCGCTGAAGCGCTGCTCGATCTCGGAATCTGTCCAGGCAAAGATCAGGCCGCCCGTCCAGTTCTCGGTGATCTCGCCGTTCACCTCGAGTTCAGCGCCCCAGACCTCGGTCTTGCCGACATTCGACAACACCGACTGGGGCACGCCGCCGGGGCCTTCGATGTTCTGCGTCAGCTGCTGGTCATCGACATCGTTGTAGTAGATGGCCAGGTTGGCCACCAGCCGGCGGTCGAACCAGGCGGTCTTGGCACCGACCTCATAGCTCCACATGGTCTCCTCATCGACCGCGCGGAAGCTCTCGTCCGGCGCGGAGGTGATGGGATCGACCGGCACCGTGCCGTTGAAATCGCCGGGCTTGGTGCCCTTGGCGATATTGGCGTAGAGGTTGATATCGTCGGTCAGCGCATGGCGCACGGTCAAACGCGGCGTCAGGCTGCTGAAGGTCTTCTCGCAGAAGGTGTCGGGGCCGCAGTCCTGCACCGCACCGGTGCCATCGTTTTCGCGGTTCGAGACCTTGATCTTGTCACGCGCGTAGCGCAGTTCGAAGCCGACCGTGGTGCGCTCCAACACATCCCATTCGACACCGGCGAAGAAGGCCGTGTTCTTGACCTGCTCCTTGGTGAGGTTGGACACGGTCTGCAACGCATCGCCATAGGGCGGCTGCGGATCGAGGAAGCTGCCGCTGGTCAGGACCTTGCGATTGGCGATCTCCTCCTCGGTCTGGTCGAGGAGATAGACACCACCCATGCCGCGCACCGCCCGGTCGCGCGGGCTCGTCACGCGGAACTCCTGGGTGAAGACCTCGTTCTCGTCGCGGTCGAGCTGGAAGAAGCTGCCTCGCGAGGCGCCAAAGGGCACTGCGTCATAGCCCGCATAGGACACGTCGTAACCGGTCTGGATGTTGTCGCGGATGATGCCGGTCAAGCTGCTGAAGACGTAGCCGTTGGCATCTTCGTAGTTGACCGCCAGGGTCGACAGGTAGCGGCGCAGCTCGACGCCCGACATGCCGATCTCGTCGAGGAGGTCCGTGGCGAGGTTGATGCCGTTCTCGTCGAGACGGGCCTTGCCGCAATAGTATTCGCGCGAGCGCGGCGCGGTGGGCGAGCGAAAGAAGCAATTGTTCTCGGCGCGCGGCTGCAGGTAGATGGCGAAGTGGTCGTCGTCGGTGGCCTGCACGCCGAGCTTGAAGGTGACGTCGAGGCCTTCCATGGGCGTCCACAGCAACTTGCCGGTGGCGCTGATCGTCTCGGTGCCGCCGACCTCGTCGCCGGTGCGCTGGTTGGTGTACTCGCCACCGTAGGTGTCGAAACCGGCACCGAAATAGAAGGCCAGCGTGTTGTCGATGAGCGGTGCGCTGGCCCAGGCCGAGGCCTCGAAGGTCTCATGCTCGGCGCCGGTCACCGTGGCCCCGCCCTCGAGGCCGTCCATCGACGGCCGGCGCGTGATGTAGTTGATGGCGCCCGCATAGGTGCCGCGGCCGAACTGGGCGGCCTGCGGGCCCTTGAGGACCTCGACGCGCTCGAGGTTGAACAGTTCGGTGGACTGCGGCGAGGCCCCGAGGTAGATGCCGTCGACGAAATAGGCCACGGCCGACGCATTGCCGATGCCGTTCTGGATGGTGGTGATGCCGCGCATCGACGGCCGGTCGGAACCCGACTGGCGGCCGAAGGCCGACGTGAACGACAGGCCCGGCGTGAACTTGGCGATGTCGTCGATGGACTTCAGGTTGAGGGCCTCGATGTTCTCGGTGGTGAAGGCGCTGACCGCCAGCGGCACTTCCTGGAGGTTCTCCTCGACCTTGCGCGCGGTGACCAGCACCTCGGTGACGGCGGCATTGGCGACGGGCTGGCCGACCAACCCCACGATGCCCGCCAGGCCCACGGCCAGCCGGCATGTTCTGTGCGTGATACTCACTGGTATTCCCCTCAGGTATTGTTGTCGTGACCACTGGCGCGTTTCAGGCCGGAATACCGCCCCGCACCACCCAGATCGACGGCCTGATGCGCGCACGCATCAGCGTTATGGCGAGTACAGCCACTTGACAGGCATCTGTCAAGTGGAAAGCGGTGACTGAATCCGGCCAGCGGTCATTTAATGTGGCGGCGTTACCACAGCGAGGGGCCGGTGCCGCCCGTCTGCCGGCAGGTCACGCCAGCCAGTACACTGCGCGCCTCCCCGTGAGGACCGCCCGCCCGCCGCGATGATCCGCCGCCGCAAGAAACCCGCCCGCCGCGCCAGCCTGTGGCGCTCGCTCCCGTGGCACCTGCTCGTTGCCGTGTTCCTCGTCGGACTGATCGTCCTCGGCATCTGGCTCGCGGCGCTCGACCGCGAGATCCGCCAGCAGTTCGAAGGCCGGCGCTGGAACCTGCCGGCACAGGTCTATGCCCGACCACTGGAACTGCATGCCGGGCTGCGCCTCGGTGTCGACGACGTGCAGCGCGAACTCGCCGGGCTCGGTTACAGGGCGGCGGCCCGCGCCGATACCCATGCCACATTCACCCGCAGCGGCAACCGCATCGAACTCGTCACGCGGCCGTTTGCCTTCTGGGATGGCTTCCAGCCGGCGACACACGCGGTGCTTCATTTCGGCTCGGCCGGCCTGATGGACCTCCGCGACGGTCAGGGGCAGCGCCTGCCGCTGCTGCGCCTCGATCCGCCCTTCATCGGCAACATCTTCACCGTACACGGCGAGGACCGCGTCGTCGTCGGCCCCGACGAGGTCCCGCCCCTGCTGCTCGATGGCCTGCGCATCGTCGAGGACCGCGATTTCGACGCGCACTTCGGCGTCTCGCCGCGGGCCATCCTGCGCGCCCTGTTCGTCAACCTGCGCTCCGGCGAGGTCCAGCAGGGTGGCAGCACATTGACCCAGCAACTGGTGCGCAGCTATTTCCTCAGCAACGAGCGCACCCTGGCGCGCAAGTTGCGCGAGGCGGCGATGGCCATCCTCCTCGAGCTGCATTTCGACAAGGCCGACCTGCTCAACGCCTACGTCAACGAGATCTACCTCGGCCAGGCCGGCGACCGGGCGATTCACGGTTTCGGCCTCGCCAGCCACTTCTACTTCGGCAAGCCACTGGCCGAGCTCGATGTACCGGAGGTCGCCCTGCTGATCGCCATCGTGCGCGGGCCCTCGTGGTACGACCCGCGGCGCAACGCCGAGCGGGCCCGCAAACGCCGCGACATGGTCCTCGATCTGATGGCCACCCGGGGTGCCATCGATCCGGCAACGGCCCGACAGGCAAAGGCCACGGCCATCACCGTGCGCAGCGGCAGCGGGACCTTCGCCGGCTACAACCCGGCCTTCATGGATCGGGTACGGCGCGAACTGCGCAGCGACTATGCGGAAGGCGACCTGCAGAATGCGGCCCTGCGCATCCATACCACGCTCGACCCGCGCATCCAGTCGCTGGCCGAACAGCAGCTCACCGCCGGACTCAGGGCGCTGGAACAGTCGGGCAACAAATCGCTGGACGGCGCGGTCATCGTCACCCGCACGCAGACGCCGGACATCGTCGCCATCGTCGGCGGCCGTCACACGCGGCTGCGCGGCTTCAACCGGGCCCTGGATGCCCGCCGGCCGATCGGTTCGCTGGTCAAGCCGGTGGTCTACCTGGCGGCCCTGCAGAGCGGCCGCTGGCACGCGGCATCACGGCTCGACGATGCACCGCTGACCGTTCCGCTTGACCGGCGCCGCAACTGGACGCCGCAGAACTACGACCGCCAGTTCCGCGGCCCGCTGCCGCTGGTGCGCGGCCTCGTCGAATCACTCAACGTGCCGACCGTGCAGCTCGGTATGGATGTCGGGCCCGACCAGGTGGCGGCGCTGCTGGCGCGACTCGGCGGCGTGGCCGCACCCCGCCCGCTGCCGTCGCTGCTGCTCGGCGCGGTCGACCTGACGCCGCTTGAGGTGGCACAGCTCTACAACACGCTGGCCACGGGCGGCTTCCGTGCGCCGCTGCGTACCGTGCGCGCCGTGCTCGACGCCGAGGGCGCACCGCTGGAACGCTTCGACCTGACGCTGGAGCGCGCCGCCGATCCGGCGGCTGTGGCGCAGCTCAATGCCATGCTGATGCTGGTCACCGAGCGCGGCACTGCACGGGGTGCGCAACGCTGGCTGGGGCCGTTGCGCATCGCCGGCAAGACAGGCACTTCGGACGACCTGCGTGACAGCTGGTTTGCCGGCTTCAGCGCCGACCACGTCGGTATCGTCTGGGTCGGCAGCGACGACAACGCGCCCACCGGGCTTTCCGGTGCCAGCGGCGCGCTGCCCATCTGGGCGCGGCTCATGGCAGACTTGGGCGATCAGGGTTACGAACCCGAACCGGCCGGAGGGCTGGTCATGGCGTCTTTCGATTACGCCAGCGGTCTGCGCGCTGACGGGCGGTGCGGCGATCCGGTAACCCTGCCGCTGCCGGATGACAGCGTGCTCGAAGTCAAGCCCGGCTGCGAACATCTCGGGACGGCACCGCCCGACCCCCTGCGCACCGGCGTGCGCTGGCTGCGCGGACTGTTCGAGTGATGCGCCGCGCCGTTTCCGGGCTGCTGCTGGCACTGGTGCTCGCAGGCTGCGTGGCACCACCGATGGAACGACCACCGGAGCGCATGCCGCTGCCGCCGGCGCCACAGCCCGCGCCGATGCCGATTCCGCCCCCCGAGGGCGTCCCGCCACCCGCCGCACCGCTGCCGCCACCGCCCACCCGCCGCATCATGCCGCTCGGCGCGGCCAGCGCGGCCCTGCTCGAGGAAAGCCGCACCCATCAGGCTGCCGGTCGCCTGCCACAGGCCGCAGCGTCGGTCGAGCGGGCCCTGCGCATCGAGCCGCGCCAACCGCTGTTGTGGATCGAACTCGGCCACATCCGGTTGCTCGACAACAACCCGGCACAGGCCGAGGCCCTGGCCCGCAAGGCCTTCAGCCTCGCCGAGGGCGACTTGCGCCTCGAAGAACTCGCCACACGATTGCTGCGCCAGGCACTGGCGCGCTGAGCCCGGTCCGCGGGGCATCCGGTCGTCTGCAGCGGCTGCCGCCGCAGGGCCTGTCGGTGTCCTCGGCGCGCGCACTGACGCCACCACCTCGCGGAGACGACCGGTCATGACATAAGCGCGAGATATCGCGCGCGTGATGGGGATGTGAGACCGCTTCAGCATTCGGGCGTGATGCGCTTCGCGGGCACACCGCCCGGTCAATCGCATACTTCGCCCCCGACACGCAATCGCGTGCATTTCGAGGAGTACTGTTGATGGGGTTTTTCAAGGCTTTCCGCCGGGCGACACCGCTCGCCACCGCGTTCCTCGCCACACTGGCGCTCGCCCCGGCAGGGCAGGCGGCCAACGACATGAGCGTGGCTGAAATCGATGCCGTGTTCGTCGGTGCCGACTGCAGTGGCGTCGAGGTCGAGTCGACCAAGGACCTGTCGAACGTCCTGCTGCTCTTCGCCGATGGCAGCTTCGAAAAGTTCGAGGACCTCTCCGGGCTGACGGGTACCTTTGCCGGGACCGGTGACAACGCCGGCAAGACGATCGTCACGATGCTCGTCAAGTCGGGCTCCTACAAGCAGGGCAGAGTCGATGGTCTACCCGGCATGGTCGGCAAGGAGTTCTCGAGCGTCTGTGCGGGCGGCGACGATGGCGAGGACGATGATGATGACGATTGGGGCAACGAGCCGGCCTGAGCGGATCGGCAGCCTGAAAAAAAAACGCCGGGTGACCGGCGTTTTTTTTGGCTCCTTTCGCCAGGACGCCGGTCAGGCCTTTTCGCCGGACGAGTAGGCCTGCACGTCGGGGATATTGAACAACGACTTCCAGTCGCGGGCGATGAGCAGGTCCATGAGTTCCGAGGGCTTGCCGGCCTTCTTGCGCTCCATCTCGTCCTGCAGTGTGATCAGCGCCTGGTCGACCGCCGGACCAAACAGGTAGCGCAAGTACTCGATGGGGATGCGCGGCTCGTCGGCGAAGCGCCCCTCGGCGTCGAAGGTCGGCGGCAGCATCGGCGGCACGTAGTAGACGTTCGGCTCGGTGCCGAACTCGGGGTGCAGCGGCAGGGCCACCTTCCACTGGTGGACCAACTTGTCGATCGGGCCATCGGCGTCCTCGAGGAAACCGACGAAGCGCAGCCGGCCCGGACACTGGCGCGCGCATGCCGGCGCCACGCCCTGTTCGAGACGCGGGAAACAGAAGATGCACTTCTGCGACTTGCGCGTGACGAAGTTGAAATAGACCTTGTCGTAGGGGCAGGCACGGTTACACAGCCGGAAGCCCTGACACTTGTCCTGATCGACCAGCACGATGCCGTCCTGCTCGCGCTTGTAGATGGCCCGGACCGGGCAGGCCTCGAGGCACGCCGGCTTGGTGCAGTGATTGCACAACCGCGGCAGGTAGAAATGGTAATTGTTGGGATAATCACCCGAACTGGTGTCCTCGTCCCAGTTGGCGCCGTAACCCATCGGCTCCTTCTGCTCGAGGCGCGACGCCACGCCCTGGAAATACACTTCCTCGTGGTTGAGTGGCACCGGCCGGCCGAAATTTTCCTGCGGCGGCAACTCGCCGAACTGTACCTTGCCGTCCTTCCAGCCCCCGCCCTGGGTTTCCCAGCCGCGCGGATAGCCCGGACCGGGCTTGGTCTCGACGTTGTTCCACAGCATGTAGTCCTGGCCTTCCTCGTCGGTCCACAGCGACTTGCACGCCGCGGTGCACGCCTGGCAACCGATGCACTTGTTGAGGTCGATGACCATGGCTACCTGTCTGGACATGTCGCGGGTTCCTCTGTCTGCGCTGCGGCTCAGGATGCCGCCGCCGCGGTGTACTTCTCGAAGTCGACCGTGTGGTCGTGATAGGTCTGGTTCGGCACGTAGTCGGGCGTGTGATAGCCGAGATGGCCGTAGTCACCGACCAGCGAGGTCGGCTTGAGCAGGCCGGCGGTGGGAATCGCGGCGCTGAAATTCTGCCGGCCGCGGAACATCATCGGATCCCAGCCGTGGTACATGAACAGCTGCGACGGCTGCATGCTCGAACTGACATGGGCCTGGGCGATGAACGAACCGTGATTGTTGAAGACGCGCACGAGTTCGCCATCGGCAACGCCACGGCGGGCAGCGTCGTCGGGATTGATGTAGATGTCCGGTTCGCCGCGCTGCAGGCTGACCAGCAGCGGATCGTCGCGCCACATGCTGTGAATGCCGTGCCGCGCATGGCCCATCGTCAGGCGCAGCGGGTAGCCGGGCAGGGCCAGCGGGTCGCGGTAGACCGGCAACTGCTCGCCCTCCTTGAGGAACCAGTCGTGGTCCATGTAGAACTGCTGGCGGCCGGTCAGCGTGGCGTAGGGCTTCTTGTCGCGGACACTGGCCAGGATGTGGTAGCTGTAGGGTGATTTCGGTCCGAACTGTGTGCCTTCCGAGTCCTCGCCGCGGACGAAACCGCGCCGTGCCAGCTCATCAAAAGTGATCTTCGGGAACCCTTCCGAGTTGTCGATGAGAAACTGGGCGATGTCCTTGGTGCCGGTGATCGCACCGTCCATGGTGAACAGTTCATGGAGCCGGCTGTAATCGTGCTCGACCGGCTGGCCGAAGATGGTGTCCTTGAGCGGCACCAGACCGCGCGCCTTCGCCTTGTCACTGATCGCCTTGGCGAGCTTGGCCATCACCGTCCAGTCGTCGACCGACTCGCCGAGCGGCGACACGGCCTGGTCGAGCACCTGGATATAGGGCGTGCGCCCTTCCATGACGATGTCATGGCGTTCGTAGTGATGGGAGATCGGCAGCACGTAGTCGGCGTACATCGCCGTGACGCTCATGTCCGGCGTCATGGCGACGATGGTGTCGAGCTTTGCCAGCATCGTATCGCGGAAATTCTTCGCCGAGGCGCGCCAGTTGGCGGTGTTGTGGCCGCACATGAAGGCCATCTTCCACGGGATCTTGCCGTAGTCGGGCAGCCAGCCGTTGGCCAGCGACTGCTGGTAATGGCTGTCGATGTGGTCGGCGAAGTCCTTGCCGTACACCGACTCGTTGAGCGCGCGGCCATCGCCATGCGCGTAGTCCCACACCGAGATCGCCGCCACCTTGATGCGCGGCCCGACGCCGGCAAAGATGAACTTGGCGAAGCCGTCGCTCTTGGCGAGCTGGGTGGTCTGCATACCGCCGCCCTCGCGGCCGGTGTTGCCGGTCAGCGCGCACATCAGCAGCCAGGCGCGGTGCAGCTTGTCGCCGTGCAGCCACTTGCAGGAGCGGTAACCGGCGTAGATCATGCCGGCGCCCGAGCGTGCGAAGCACCGCGCCACCTCACGGGTGACATCGGCATGCACGCCGGTGATCTTCTGCACCTGGTCCGGCTGGTAGTCGCGGTTGCAGAGTTCACGAACCTGGGTAAAGACCGTCGTCACCGCCACCGTGCCCGACGGCGTCCTGACCTTGAACCGCCCCTCGATGGCGGGGCGGATCCGGCCCAGCACGAGCGAGTCATCGGTGGCGAGTTCCGCCGTGCGGCCGGTGCCTTTCTGGCCGGTGCCCGGCGCCTTGACCGGCCGGCGCGTCCTCTCGTCCCAGAACCAGAAGGTGCTGTCGGCATCCGGCCCGGTTTCGCCGAAATCGCTGCCGCGCAGGAACTTGCCGTTGTCGACCCGCACCAGGAAGGGCAGGTCGGTCTGTTCGCGGACATAGTCCTTGTCGATGAGGCCGTCGGCGATGATCGTCTGCACCATGCCCATGGCCAGTGCGGTGTCGGTGCCCGGCTTCGGGTTCAGCCACTTCGAGGAATGCATCGCCGTGACGTTGAACTCCGGCGAGATGGTCACGACCTCGGTGCCGTTGTAGCGCGCCTCCCAGAAGAAATGCGCGTCGGGAATGCGGGTGGCACCCGGGTTGCACATCCACACCAGGCAGCACTTCGACTTGAAGACCGCCGCCATGTTGTCGCCCGGCAGGTTGTAGCCGAGCGTCATGAACGCACCGACGGGCAGGTCGCCGACGCCGGCGAAGGTTTCCGGCACGACGATGCCGCTGCAGTTGGCAAAGCGGAACAGCGAGCTGAACGAGGCCCGCTTGAGGATCATCTGCGTGCCCATGGCGAAGGTGATCGAGTCGGGGCCGGTGGTGGTGGCGTGCTCGATGAACTTGTCGGCGATCTCGTCGATCGCCTGCTCCCAGCCGACGCGCTGCCACTTGCCCTCGCCGCGCTCGCCGACCCGCTTCATCGGGTAGAGCACGCGCTGCTTGCCGTACATGTACTTGGCGTGGCGGTTGCCCTTCTGACAGCCACGCGGCCCGTAGTCGGGCGTGTCGTCCCCGGAACGGCCGTACTCGCCCTGCTGTTCCTCGCGCCAGACGATGCCGTTCTTGACGTAGATGTTGAAGGCGCAGTGGCCCGTGCAGTTGATGCCGCGGCTGCCGCGCACGACCTTGTCCCAGGTCCACTTGCGACGCATCAGGTCTTCCCAGCGGCCGTAGCCCTGCGTCGGGGCCTCGTCGGGAATCGGCATCGGGATCTGGGCGAGGGCCGCGCCGGGGACGACATACTTGAGCGACAGGGTGCTGGCCACCGCCGACTGCTTGATGAAGGTCCGGCGGTCGGTCGACGTCCCGGTCATTGCTGGTGGCTCCGTATCCGTTGAGGGCAGGCGGGGCTGATCTTATACAAAAGCCGCACGGCTTGCAGGATGCCGGCCCGCCGCGCCGACACCCTGCAACGGACCCGCAAACCTACAGCGCGCCGGCCTTGATCAGCCGTTCGATGTTCGCTTCCTGCCGACGGCGGAAGGTCTCGCGGTCTGGCGGCACGATCACCTTGCCATCCTCGAGGAGGAAGTTGCCGCGGTGGAAATCGGCTTGCGCATAGCTCTCGGCATAGATGCCGAACGGCTGCCGCGACATGACATTGGCCATCGCCGTGCGGCGGCGCGTGCGCCGCAGCGCCGCGATGTCGAGCACCGCATTGGAGTTGAAGGCCTCGCCGCCCTGCGCCGCATCGGCGAGGATCAGGCCGTTGTAGTCGACGATCTTCGACATCGCGCTGCAGGTGTAGGGCGGGATGGGCGTGTCGTCGATGGTCGCGGTATTGGCGGCAACGATGTAGACCATGTTCTCGATGGCCCGCGCACGGCGGCAGATCTCCTTGATGGTCGGGGTGGCACTGCCCGGCTCGCTGGTCGGATGGAGGATGACCTCGGCACCGCGCAGGGTCACGCAGCGGGTGATCTCGGGGTAGAGGATCTCCTCGGAGGCGATCGTGCCGAGGTTGCCGATCCCGGTGCGCGCCACGGGGAACACGCCGTCCAGGCCATAGATATCGAGGTACTTGTCCCATACATCGTGCGGCGTGGGTTCGAAACAGGACGTCATGCGGCGATAACGCAGGATGACGTCGCCATTCGGCCCGATGATGAAGCAGGTCTGGAAATACAACTCCGGGAAGTGCGGATCGATCTCGTAGACGTTGCCGGACAGGAACAGGTTGTTGTCCTGGGCGAGCTTGCCCAACGCCTCGTACTCCGGCCCGTTCTGCTCGAGGCAGGCGCGGTCGCGCCACACCGCAGGCGACTCGCCCATCGGGAAGCCGCTCAGGACGTACTCCGGCAGGGCCACGAGGCGCACCGGCAGACCGTAGAAGAATTTGAGGAAATGTGCCGCGGTGGTCGTGTACTCACGGATCCGCGCGATGTTGTCGTTGATGTGCGCGCGCGCCGACTCGCGGTCCTGGCAGCGGTTGACGCCCTTGACCGATACCTGCAGGGCAACCGCAGTGTATTCCAGCGCGTCCGTGGTGTGGTCCGTCATGGTTCCTCCGGGAAATGGATCATCGAACAGGTCTGTGGCAACCGCCGCCCCGCGCACCGGCAGGCCGGGCGGGAGTATAAACGGCGGGTCCGGGTGCGACCCGGGCAGGACTGCGGTGAGACGCCTCAGGCCGCCCGCCCGCGGCCGGCGTGTCCGCAGTCCGGTTGCCCGGTGGCCGCGCACCGGCCACCGGGCGGCCCTGCGAAGGGTAATATCACGCCCGTGTTTCCGGGCAGTTGCCCATCGCCGAGGCCCCATCATGCCGGACACCCCCGCCGCACCGGGCCACACGCCCGACGACCCCGACATCATGAGCCGCGCCGCGCCCGGCTGGCGTGGCAGCAACCGCGTGGCAACGCTCAACGGCACGGGCTTCATGTTCGAGGTCCGCGACCGCTACGCCGACGACTTCATCCGGCTCGCCGGCGCGCTGCGCCGGCCTGTGCTCGAAATCGGCTGCGCCTATGGCGTGTCGACGATCCCCGCCCTCGAGGCCGGCGGCATCGTCACCGCCAGCGACAACGAGCAGGGCCATCTTGACATCCTCGCCGACAAGGTGCCGCCCGCGCTGCGCGCCCGGCTCACGCTGGTGTGCGCCGAACTGCCCGGCGCCGAATTCCCCGACAGCCACTACGCCGCCATCCTCTGCTCGCGCGTCCTCCACTTCCTGCAGGGCGACGATGTCGACACGGCCGTAGGCAAGATGGCGCGCTGGCTTGAACCCGGTGGACAGCTCTACCTCATCACCGACACCCCCTACGGCATCTGGCGCAAGGTCATTCCGGACTTCGAAGACGCCAGGCAGCGCGGCGTGCGCTGGCCCGGCATGATGGTCGGCCTGCACCACTACCTGCCGGGCGCCGACCCGGCCAAACCCATCGAAAAACCGCCGTTCATGAATGTCATGGACCCCGACATCCTCGCCCGCACCTGTCGCGAGGCCGGACTCGAGATCGTCGAACACGGCTTCATCCCGCGCCCCGACTTCACCGGCGCCGGACGCATGGACGACCGCGAGAACTGCGGCATCATCGCCCGCCGCCCGGCCCGCTGAGGCCAGGCACCCGAACCGACGCCTCTCCGAACGACACGCCCCGGCGCAGGCGACAGGCCACCCGCCCCCAGGTCAGGGTGTGCGGTACTGCGGGTTCTCCGGCGGCACTTCCCCCGCGTAGGCCTCCCACGTCCCGCGCGGCTGCACCTGCGGCCAATCCGGCGGCGGCACCAGATACTCCGGCGCGTGCTTCTCGATATGGGCCAGCACCTTCGGGGGAATATCCGCCACACCCCGCAGGCCCTTGCGGGAGAACATCCGCCCGAACAGCACGCCTGATTCCGCCAGCGGATGCCCGCCCATCCGCATCCACGGCCACCACTGCGACAGGCGGGTGAACCCGGCGCTGAAACGGCACGACGGCGCACTGCGGTCCTGCATCTGCGCCAGCGACAACGTGAAGGTGAAATGTTCGGACGGACTGATGCGCGGCCCGGTCGAGGCCTTCGGCCAGCCCGCCGGCGTGACCGGGTTGGTGTACTCGTGGGCATAGTCCCAGGCCAGCAACAGGTCATCCCCATAGCTTTCAAAGGGCAGCAGGAACGGCACCGTGCCATTCACCGCGCGGTGCGTGCCCTCGTTCATCAGCGTGGCGTCGTCCTGCGCGGCACCCATGGCAAACCGCGGCATCTGCGCCGTCAGCCGCCCGCCCATGCGCGGGTTGTAGAAGTTGAACACCGGCACCCTCTCGCCGGTGAAGGGGTTCTGCCAGCTGTCGAGGATGTCGCCGCTGGCGAGGTCGGTGAAATAACCGGTCTCGCGGCCACGGATCCAGACATGGCGATCCTCGTCGATCTTCGCCTGCATCACGCCGGTGCCGGTGTAGCCGAACAGCGGCATCAGGCGACGGGTACCGATGCGCGCGTACATCAACCCATGGAAGGCGCTCAGCACCGGCTCGCCATAGCTGCCCCAGATCTTGCCGAAGGCGTAGAGATTGTCGTACGGGTCGCTGAAGTCCAGCGGCCTGTCGCCCACGGCGGCGCGCGCACCGGAGGGCAGCGTGCTGGCGACGGCCATGCCGGCCAGCGCGCCGAGCGCCGAGCGCCGGCTGACGAACAGGTGATCGCGGAAGGCAGACGTCATGGCCGTTCTCCTCGGGACCGGGCGGGACCGACAGCATGGCACCTGGGCGGTATCGGTGCAGCAGCGATCATCGCCTTCCGCGCCACCAGATGTCGCGCCGTTCACACCATGGCTGGACGACTCACCGCACAACGTTAAACTGGTGCCCCTGCCCCCCAGCGGAGGACCGCCAATGTCCAGGCTACTCATCCTCGCCACGCTCGTCTTCATCGCCGCCTGCAAGCCAGCCACCGACGGCGGTACCGCACCCCCGCCGGCTGCCGCGCCCGCCAGCACGGCCGACGCCGCCAGCGCACGGCTCGCCGCCGTGCTCGAAGCCCAGCCGGCCGACACCAAGGCCCGCTACGCGCAGCGTCACCCGCGGGAAACCCTCGAGTTCTTCGGCATCCGGCCGGGCATGACCGTGGTCGAGGCGCTGCCCGGCCAGGGCTGGTACACGCGGATCCTGCTGCCCTACCTCGGTGCAGAAGGCCACGTGTGGGGCGTCGACTACCCGCTGGCCCTGTTCAAGCTGTTCGGCTTCTTCAGCGACGAAGCCCTCAAGGCCAAGGAAACCTGGGCCACCGACTGGGCGGCCGAGGCCGCCGGCTGGCGCGGCGAGGACAGCGCCACCGTCTCGGCCTTCGTCTTTGGCGCCATGCCGGAAGCGGCCCGGGGTACCGCCGATGCCGTGCTCATGATCCGTGCACTGCACAACCTGGCGCGCTTCGACGACCAGGGTGGCCACCTCGGCGTTGCCCTCGCCGACGCCTTCGCGGTACTCAAGCCGGGTGGCGTGCTCGGCGTCGTCCAGCACGAGGCGCGCCCCGAAATGCCCGACGAGTGGGCCAGCGGCCGCGCCGGCTATCTCAAGAAGGACTTCGTCATCGCGCGCATCACGGCGGCCGGCTTCGAGTTCGTCGGCGACAGCGACATCAACGCCAACCCTGCCGACCAGCCCACCGTCGACGACGTCGTCTGGCGCCTGCCGCCCAACCTGCGCGTGGCCGGCGACGATGCGGCACTGAAGGCCAGATATCAGGCGATCGGCGAGTCGAACCGCATGACGCTGCTGTTCCGCAAGCCGCAGTGACAGCCGGCGACGGCGACGGCGGTAAACGGCGTCCGGCGCGCCGCGACGCCATCACACTGCGCGCCTTGAGGCGCTGCGGGTGGGTCGCGGCACTCGTCGTGCCCGCCGCCCTCGCCGACGGCTGGTCGCACTATGGCGCCGACGCCGGCGGCAGCCAGTATTCGCCACTGGCGCAGGTCACACCGCAGAACGTCGGCCAGCTCGAGGTCGCCTGGCAATACCGCACCGGCGAACTGGCGCATTACCCGGCACACCACCTGAAGAGCGCCAAAGTCCAGGTCAACCCCATCCTGCTGCCGCCCGGGGCCGGCGGCCACCTGATGATCTGCACACCCTTCGGCCGCGTCATCGCCCTCGACCCGGTCACCGGTGGCGAACGCTGGGTATACGACCCGCGATCGCGCATCGGCGGCTACGCCACGTCCGACGACCCGGAAGGCCTCGCCAGCCCGTCATTCGCCAACTGCCGTGGCGTCGCCTGGTGGCATGACGGCGAGGCCCCCACCGGCAGCCACTGCGAACACCGGGTGTTCTTCGCCACACACGACCTGCGCCTCATCGCCCTCGACGCCCGCGACGGCCGGCCGTGCAGTGGTTTCGGCGATGGCGGAGCCGTCGCCTTCGAAGGTGCCGTGCTCGATGCCGTGCCACCTGCGGCCATCGGCGAGGTCAAGTTCCCCGGGCCACCGCTGGTCATCGACGACATCGTCGTGCTCGGCAGTGGCGTGCGCGACTTCCACCGGGCCAGCGCCCCCAACGGCGCCGTGCGCGCCGTCGATGCGCGCAGCGGCGCCCTGCGCTGGACCTGGGACCCGATCCCGCGGCACGACGCCGACCCGCGCGACTGGCACGACGACAGCGCCCGGCACGGTGGCGCCGGCAACGTCTGGGGCCTGATGAGCGCCGATGCCGGGCGTGGCCTGCTCTTCCTGCCCACCTCCAGCCCCTCACCCGATTTCTACGGCGGCACCCGCCCCGGCGACAACCGCTACGCCAGTTCCCTGGTTGCCCTGCGCGCCCGTACCGGCGAGGTCGCCTGGCATTTCCAGACCGTCCACCACGACATCTGGGACTACGACAACAGCGCGCAGCCGACCTTCATCGAGCTGACGAAAGACGGCCGACCTTTCCCGGCCGTCATCCAGGCGACCAAGACGGGCATGCTCTACATCTTCCACCGCGAGACCGGCGAGCCGTTCTTCTCCATCGAGGAACGGCCGGTCCCGCAGGGCGGCGTGCCGGGCGAAGTGCTGTCGCCGACCCAGCCCTTTCCGGTGCGCCCGCCACCGCTCGTGCCGCACACCCTCGACACGGCGGAATTCTGGGGCATGACACCCTGGGAACGGCGCGCCTGCATCCGTGCCTACGCCGACAAGCGCAATGACGGCATCTTCACCCCGCCGACGCTGGAGGGCTCGGTGATCGTGCCGTCGACGGCTGGCGGCGTGAACTGGGGCGGTGTCGCGGTCGATCCCCGCTCGCGCATCCTCGTCACCAACGTGCTGCGCCTCGCCCACTACGCGCAGCTCATTCCGGTCGGCGAACTGCAGCAGGCGGCGCCGAACCCCGGCGAGAACATGCTCGGCGCCGCCCAGGCCCTGCTCGGCACGCCCTATGCGCTCAAGCAGTCCGCCCTGCTCTCGCCGATGAACAACATGCCCTGCACGCCGCCACCCTTTGCCGAACTGGTTGCCGTCGACCTCCAGCAGGGCGAGATCCTGTGGCGCTCGCGCCTCGGCACCTGGGACCATTCGCTGCCACCGCCGATGGTCGGGCCGGTGTCGTTGCCCTTGCCGCTGCGCTGGGGTGCGCTGACCTTCGGCGGGCCGATCGTCACCGGCGGCGGACTGGTGTTCATCGGCGCGACGGGCGATGACCGCCTGCGCGCCTTCGAACTTGCCAGCGGTCGCGAGGTGTGGTCAGCCCCCCTCCCGACCGGCGCCTTCGCCCTGCCGATGACCTACGCGGTCGGCGGCCGCCAGTTCATCGTCGTCGCATCCGGCGGCCATCCCTTCGTCTACCCCAAGCCCGGCGACCAGATCACGGCCTTCGCCCTGCCGGCCGCAGCCACGAAGTAGCCCGCGGCACCCACACGCCGGCGCAAATGGACGCGACGCCGCCTGGCGTCCGCGCACCCGCAGGGGCCGTGCGACAATCTGGAACCGTTCCAGCCCCGACAGCCCATGCCCCATGAGTGATTCCAGCCCGATCAACCTGGCCAAGGCCCGCCTGCTGCTCGGCTTCGGCGTGCTCATCTATGCCATCGGCCAGTCACTGACCTTCGTCATCGTCGCGCCGCTGGCGCGGCGCGTCGGCTGGACGGAGCAGGAGTTCGGCATCGCGCTGACGCTCGCCGGCCTGCCGCTGATCTTCGGGGCCCCGTTCTGGGGTCGCAAAAGCGACCGCATCGGCCGGCGCAACGTCTTCGTCATCGGCGTGGCCGGCGCCGCCGTCGGCACCCTGCTGGTCGCGCTGGTGCTGCAGGTGGGCATCAACGGCTGGATGCGGGGCCTGCCCCTGCTTGGCCTGCTGGTGCTGGCGAGGGCCACCTATGGCGCGCTCGCCTCGGGCATCTACCCCTCGTCGACCGCCTACATGATCGACGTCACGGACACCCGCAACCGGGCCAGCGGCCTGGCGATCATCGGCGCCGCCAACGGCATGGGCTCGATCCTCGGTCCGGTGCTGGCCGCCACCCTGGCCTGGCTCGGCGAACTGGTGCCGATGTACGCCGCGGTGGTCCTCGGCCTGGGCGGCGCCGCGATCACCCTGGCCCTGTTGCCCGAGCCGCCACGTCACGCGGCATCGAAGAAATCCTCGACCCTGCGCGCCAGCGACCGCCGCCTGCGGCCGTTCATGGTCATCTGGCTGACCTTCTTCCTGACTTTCATGTCGCTGCAGATCATCCTCGCCTTCTACCTGCAGGATGAATTCGGCATCACCGACCCGAAGGCGCTGGTGCGCATCTCGAGCCTGATGCTGATGTGCGTCGCCGGTGCCATCGTCGTCGTGCAGATCGGCGTGCTCCAGGTCGTCAAGGTGCAGCCGCACGTGCTCATGCGGCTCATGGGCCCGCTGTTCTTCATCGCGCTGGCGATCATGGTCGCGGCACCGGCACCGTGGGTCATGGCGATCGGCTTCGGCGTACTCGGCCTGGCCTTCGCCTGCTCGGGCCCCGGCATCAACGGCACCGCCAGCCTGAGCGTCGAACCGTGGGAGCAGGGTGCGGCAATGGGCTACCTCAGCGCCTCGAACACCGTCGGCGCGATCCTCGGCCCGCTGGTCGGCACGCAGATCTACTACCGCCTCGGCCACCAGGCCCCCTTCATCATCGGCCTCGTCGCGCTCGGTGCGGTCAGCCTCTACGCCTTCACGGTGCCGGTACCGAAACGGAGCTGGACGGCCACGCCGGCTGCCGCGCCCGCCAGCGCCGGGCGACCCGGCGAGGCCGGCAAATAGCCAGCCCCTTCGCCCGCCGCACCTCAAGCCCCGGCCCGCGGGCTTCCCGAGAACAAAAAAAACCCCGGCGAGGCCGGGGTTTTTGCGTCTGCGGCCGGGACAGGCCCGGCGACGTCAGACCGCCCGCAGATTGGTCGCCGCCGGCTTGCCACGCTCGTCGGTGACTTCGAAGGTGACCTGCTGGCCCTCGTTGAGGGTGGCCAGGCCGGCCTGCTTGACGGCGGTGATGTGGACGAAAACGTCCTTGGACCCATCGGCAGGCTGGATGAAGCCGTAACCCTTCTGCGCGTTGAACCACTTGACGGTACCGGTTGACATTTAGGCTCTCCTGAGCGTTGTGTGACGAAAAAAGTGGGCAATAAACCGCTGCATCACGCATGGCGTGGAGCAACGCAGACCTGCAGTTCCGGGTAACAACTTAGTCAGGAGTCCCGAACGGGACACTGTATCCAAGGTGGGCCTAGACGTAGATCGTGACGGCAAAAATAACCCGGTCCCCGGGTGAAATCAACGGCAGGCGTTACAGACAGATACAAAGCGTTACCGCCGTGAAAGGACTGCCCCGGGCCACCCGTTGACAATGGCACCCGGTCATCAAAACCCCTTTCGGAGGGCAGTCCCATGAACCACGGCAAGTTCGTCGAGTCGATCTATCGCGGCGCCGAGGCCGTGCTGGGTGTCGCCGCCCTCCTGATCCCCTTCTTCGCCATCCCGCAACTGTTCTGACGGGCTGACCGCCCGGCGGGGCAGCGGGGCGGGAACCCCCGGGGTTGCTGCGCCCCCCGGGGCCCGGCGGGCGGCTCGCGGCCGACGCGGCGCACGGCCTCCTTTGTCAGGAGGCGATGGTCGTGCCGCTGGCCACCAGGGCGTCGATCTCGGCGGCGCCGAGGCCCGCTTCCCGCAGGATCTCGATGCTGTGCTCGCCCATGCGCGGGGCATGGCGGCGCACGTCAGCCGGCGTGGCGGAGAAATTGACCGGAAAGCGCGTCATGCGCAGGCGACCCTCGGTGGGGTGCTCGGTCTCCACCCAGAAATCCACCGCCTTGAGGTGCGGGTCATCCTTGAGGCCTTCCAGGGTGTTGACGACGATGGTCGGCACGCTGGTGCCGCCGAAGAGTTCGAGCCACTCCCCGGTGGTGCGCCCGAGCATGGTCTTCGCCGTCTCCCCGTAGGTGTCGTCGATATTCTTGACCCGTTTCGCGAGCGTCGTGAAACGCTCGTCGGTGAGCAGGTCCGTGCGTCCCGACAGCTTGCAGAACGTCTCCCAGTGGCTGTCGAGGTAGGGGAGGATGGCGATGTAGCCATCGCGCGTCTGGTAAGGCTTGCGGTGGTGGCTCATCAGCCGCGTGTAGCCCGGACCACCGATCGGCGGCTCGAAGCACATGCCCCAGAGGTGCTCGGCCATCACCCAGTAGACCATGGTCTCGAACATCGGCACCTCGATTTCCTGGCCCTCGCCGGTCTTCTCGCGGTGGTAGAGCGCCGCGGTGACGGCCGACACGACCTGCATGGCCGTGGTCTTGTCGGCGACCACCGTCGGCAGGTAGCGCGGTTCGCCGAGGACCATCTTGTTGAGCATGGCGATGCCGCTCACCGCCTGGATCGAGTCGTCGAGCGCGCCCCGCTCGCCGTAGGGGCCGTCCTTGCCGTAGCCGTAGGTGCCGCAGTAGATGATCTTCGGGTTGACGGCCCGGAGCGCGGCGTAGTCGATGCCGAGACGGGTCATGACCTGCGGACGGTTGTTGTGGATGACGACGTCGGCGGTCCTGACCAGCGCCATCAACGCATCACGCGCCGCGGGCTGCTTGAGATCGAGCACCAGGCTCCGCTTGTTGCGGTTGCACGTCAGGTAGAGCGCCGCCATGCCCTTGTTGTGTGAAGCCCCCAGCGAACGGTTGCTGTCACCGCGCGGCGGCTCGATCTTGATGACCTCGGCGCCCATGTCGGCGAGCATCTGGCAGGCCCACGGGCCGAGGACCACGGCGGTGATTTCAATGATACGGACGCCCGTCAGGGGACCAGACATGGCCTGCCTCCTCGAAAAACCGCTGTGTCGTCAGGGGATGTGCAGGCCGCCGCCCGGCAGGCCGCCCGCGCCGCCGCCCGGCAGGCCACCGCCACCCGCGCCCGGCACGATGATCGATGATGCCGCGTCGCGACGCATGTCCTCGAGTCGCTCCATGGTGTCCTGCAGGGCCTGGGTGGCGCCTGCGGCGAATTTCTCCACCGCCTCGGCAAGCGACGCGGCCTCGATCTCGAAAGACAGCGGGATGGCACCCATGCGCGACATCAACTGGGTCTGGCCGAGGTAGCGCACCGGGCGCGCCGGGTCACGGCGGCCCTCGCCGTCGACCGGCGTCAGGCGCTGGATGGTGCCGACCCGGCGGTCGGTGAAGACCTCCTCCTGCCAGAGGTCCGCGCCGTCCATCTTCATCTCGAGGTCCAGTCCTTCAGCCGCCATGCCTGTTCTACCCGCCGGTGAAAAGGGCACAGGATAACAGCCCGGCGCCGGCCCGGCGATCCTCGGGGGCGGCCGCGCCGCGACCGGCCCGGGCCTCAGCGCACCTTCTCGCCCAGCATCTGGTTGAGCTCCACCGTGAAGCCGTCGGGGTCGCGCAACGTGCTGACCCGCACCGGGATGCGGCCGATGCCGCCGTAGCCCGGGTACCAGGTGTCGACCGGCGCTTCGAGGATGACCACGCCGGGCACCTCGCGGGCGCGGGCGAACACGGTGGCGAGATCGACGGCGTTGAACAGCAGTACGTTGGTGCCGATGCTGAAGGCCTCCGGCACGACCACGGGCAGCGGTTTGCGCGGCTTGTAGTACTCGAGAAGGCCGATCATGCCGACATGGTCATCGTTGGCCTGCAGGAACACCAGGCGCAGCGAGCGCTCCGCCGCCGCATCGTCGGCGGCCTCGCGCGGCGTGCGGATGACGTTGTCGTAGACCACGCGCAAGCCGAGCGCATCACGGTAGAAACGCAGCGAGTTCTCCATGTCGCGGACGACGAGCGTGGTGCGGCGCAGGTCGATGCCGACGCGATCCGCCCCGGCGACGGGCGCGGCGTGGCCAATGCCCGCAAGGCAGAGGCTGAAGGCAAGGCACAGGGTGGCGAGCGTGCGGCATGTCATGGCGGGTTCCTCGCGGTGGGCCGGCGCCGGCCATGTCATCCGGCCAGCGAAGGTGTCAGAATAGCAACCGCGACAACCACGCGGCGACCCGATCGCCCTGCCCCGCCCCATGTCCCTCGTCAGACTCGATGAAGTGTCCCTCGCCTTCGGGGACCAGCCAATCTTCCGTAACGCCAGTTTCGACATCGAACCGGGTGAACGGGTCTGCCTGATCGGCCGCAACGGCGCCGGCAAAACCACCCTGCTGCGCCTGGTGCTCGGCACCCAGCAGCCCGATTCGGGCACGCTGCAGTTCCGCAACGACATCGTCATCAGCGCCCTCGACCAGGAGCTGCCCCAGGAGTTCGACCTGACGGTGCGCGAGGTCGTCGCACTGGGCATGGCGCGGGTGCAGGCGCTGGTCGACGACTACGAACGGCGCGCCCACGGCGCCACCGACAAGCAGGCGCTCGCCGAACTGGAGTCGCTGCAGCAGCGCATCGACCAGCTCGACGGCTGGCGCATCGACCGGCGCATCGACTCGGTGATCTCCGAGATGGGGCTGCCGGCGACACGGCGCATCCGCGAGCTGTCCGGCGGCTGGCGGCGGCGCGTCGGCCTGGCCCGTGCACTGGTCGCGCGCCCCGACCTGCTGCTCCTCGACGAGCCCACCAACCACCTCGACCTGACCACCATCGAGTGGCTGGAAAACATGGTGCAGCGCTTTCCCGGTGCCGTGCTCTTCATCAGTCACGACCGTGCCTTTCTCGACCGCATCGCCACGCGCATCGTCGAACTCGACCGCGGCATGCTGATCAGCTTTCCCGGCGACTACATGAAGTATCTGGAACGCAAGGACCAGCTGCTCGCCGAGGAAAAAGACCACAACTCGCTGTTCGACAAGAAACTCGAAGAGGAAGAAGCCTGGATCCGCCAGGGCGTCAAGGCGCGTCGCCACCGCAACCAGAACCGCGTGCGCGCCCTGCTGATGATGCGCGAGCAGCGCGCCGGGCGCATCGCCCCGGAGCAGCGCGCGCGCATTTCCATCGAGCAGGCAGAGCAAAGCGGGCGCAAGGTCATCGAGGCGCGCGGCATCACCCATGGCTATGGCGGCGAACCGCTGGTGCGGGATTTCTCCCTCCGCGTGATGCGCGGCGACCGCATCGGCCTGATCGGCAACAACGGCGTCGGCAAGAGCACCCTGCTGCGCATCCTGCTCGGCGAGATCACGCCCCAGCACGGCTCGGTGAAACTCGGCACGGGTATCGAGATCGGCTATTTCGGCCAGCTCCGCGAGACGCTCGACCCGGAAAAGACCGTTGCCTACGTGGTCGGCAACGGCGCCGACTACGTCAGGATCAACGGCCGCGAGCGGCACGTCATCGGCTACCTGCGCGGCTTCCTGTTCTCGGCCAAGCGGGCCATGACGCCGGTCAAGGCCCTGTCCGGCGGCGAACGCAACCGGGTCATCCTCGCCCGTCTGTTCACCCGTCCGACCAACCTGCTGGTGCTCGACGAACCGACCAACGACCTCGACGTCGAGACGCTCGAGGTACTCGAGGACCGTCTCGCCGAATACACCGGCACCCTGCTCGTGGTCAGCCACGACCGCATGTTCCTCGACAGCGTCGTCACCAGCACGCTGGCCTTCGAGGCCGGTGGGCAGGTCAACCGCTATGCCGGCGGCTACGCCGACTGGCTGCAGCAGGGCGGCGTGCTCGCGGAGACGGAGAACCCCGACCGGGCCCCGGCGGCAGGCGGTCGCCCCGGTGCCGCGGCGGGCAAGGGTCGCAAGGCACCGCGGCGCAAACTGAGCTACCGCGACCAGCGGGAACTCGATGGCCTGCCCGACCGGATCGGCACCCTCGAACAGGAAATCCGCGTCCTCGAAGGAAAGATGGCCACACCGCGCTTTTATGACCGCCCCTGGCACGAGACGCTGCCGGTCATCGATGGCCTCAAGGCGCGCCAGGCGGAACTCGAGCAGGCCACCACGCGCTGGCTGGAGCTCGAGGAACTGCGCGAGCGGCTCGAGCGTGGCACGGACGGTTAGCCCCGCGACCTTTGCCCGGACGGTGTCGGGATCCGCGTGTATTTGTTTTACAACATATTAAGTTTCATTAATAGACTGTTTCATATAGGACTTTATAACCAATTTAGTTAACACGCGCGTCTTCGTTGTGTTTATGATACGACTGCCCGCCCGACGGGGGTGGGCTTGTTGCGATCCGATCCCTTCCAAGGAGAAACACCATGAAGACTCTGGGAACCGCACTGCTGGGCAGCGCCGCCCTGCTCACGGCCGGCCTGGCGCAGGCCGAGCTGCCGAGCTGGAACTATGCTCAGCTCGGCTTCATCAGCGCCGACAATAGCGCCGACGACGACACCACCGGCTACCGGCTGCTCGGCAGCATCGCCTTTGCCACCAAGTGGCACCTTCAGGTCGATTGGCAGGACGGCGAGATCGAAGGCGCGGACACCCTCGGTGACACCGACTTCGACGGCTATTCCGTGGTGCTCGGCGCCCATCCGGCCATCAACGCCAACACGCAGGCCATCTTCGATATCAAATACTTCGATATCGACTACGAGCCCGGTGATCCCTCCGAGGATGACTTCGACCTCACGGGCCTGGGCCTCGGCTTCGGCGTGCGCTCGAACCTCACCGACCAGGTCGAGCTGATCGCCCAGGGCTGGTGGATCACCGGCGAAGAGGACGGTCCGGGCAGCAACGACGACTTCACCGATGTCGCCGTGCAGTTCGGCGGCCGCTACAACTGGACGCAGAACTTCTCCACCGGCGTGCTGTTCACCATCAACGACACCTTCGCCGGTGGCACGGACTCGCTGAACCTCGACGCCCGCTGGGCATTCTGAAGCCCCGGGACCGCGCCGCGTCGCGGCCGGTTCCGCTGATTGACGCCCCGCTTCGCGGGGCGTTTTTTTTCCGCACCCGCCCCGTGGCAGGCATTCTATTTCCGTGTCCATGCGGTGATAATCGCCGCGACCCCGCGGCAAGCACGAGCAGCCCATGATCGATGCCCGCACCGGCAACCGGATCCTCATCGGCATCGTCCTCGCCATCGTCCTCGCCTTCGCCAGCGTCGCACTCTTCGGCCAGGCCATGGCCGGCGTCGAGTGGATCGGTACGCTGTTCCTCAAGGCGCTGAAGATGATCATCGTGCCGCTGGTCATGGCCTCGATGATCTCTGGCGTCACCGCGCTCGGCGACGTGCGCCGCCTCGGCCGGCTCGGCGGCACCACAGTGCTTTATTTCATGGCCAGCACCGGCATCGCCGTGGCCATCGGCCTTTTCATGGTCAACGCCATCCGGCCGGGAGAAGGCGTGCCGTTCGGGGACGTGATCCTGCCGGCGCACATCGCCGCCAAGGAAGCGATCACCCTGCCCGACCTGGTCCTGTCGCTGGTCTCGGACAACATCGTCGCCTCGATGGCGCAGATGGAGCTCCTGCCGGTGATCCTCTTCTCGCTGGTCTTCGGTGCGGTGCTGAGCACGCTCGGCGAGACGGCGCAGCCGGTGATCCGCTTCTTCGATGGCCTCAACATGGCGATGATGAAGCTCGTCATGCTGCTCATGCTGGTGGCACCGGTCGGCATCTTCGGGCTCGTTGCCGGGCGCTTCGCGCGCGCCGGCAACATCGGCGAGCTGGTCGGTGGCCTCGGCCTGTACATGGCGACGGTGATCGCGGCGCTGGCGCTGCATGCGCTGGTGGTGCTGCCTGCCCTGCTGTGGCTGTTCGGCCGGCGCAACCCGTGGAGCTACCTGCTGCGCATGGCCAGCGCCCTGCTCACCGCCTTCAGCACGGCGTCTTCCGCCGCGACCCTGCCGCTGACCCTGCAGGGTGTCGAGGAACGCAACGGCGTGGCGCCGCAGGCGGCCGGCTTCGTCGTGCCGCTCGGCGCCACGATCAACATGAACGGCACGGCGCTCTACGAGGGCGTGGCCGTGATGTTCATCGCCCAGGCGGTCGGCCTCGAGCTCGGCTTCGGCCAGCAGCTCATCGTGCTGCTGACGGCGACGCTGGCCGCCATCGGTGCTGCCGGCATCCCCGAAGCCGGGCTGGTGACGATGGTCATCGTCCTCAATGCCGTCGGGCTGCCCATCGAGGGCATCGGCCTGATCCTCGCCGTCGACTGGCTGCTCGACCGCTTTCGCACGGCGGTCAATGTCTGGGGCGATGCCTGCGGCGCCGCCATCGTCGAGCAGCAGGTACTGGGGCGGTCAGCGCGCCCGGGCGTTGCGCCCGGGCGCTGACGTCGGGGATTCCGGCGGCCGGTCAGAAATCGGCCGTCAGCATCAACCACAGCTTGGTGGTGTCGTCGGCGAAGGTGTCGGCGTCGTAGCGTGCAGCCTTGAGCATCACGCCGTAGCGCTGGGCGACCTTCCACGCCGCGGAAACGTCGATCTCGTCGCCGAGGTCATCGCTGCCGGTCTCGGCACTGTAATCGTGCCACACCAGCGTCCACTGGCCGCCGAGCAGCTTCGCCGTGAACGCCACGTAGAAGTCCTCGATACCGGCGCTGCTGCCGCTGCCGGTGACGCCGGTGAACTTGTCGGCCCAGCCCTGAAAGGCATGCAATGTGGCCAGCGGCGTACGAAACCCGCTACCGGCACCACTGCCGCCCTCGAAGACCTCATGGCCGATGCGCAGCCCGACCAGCGGGCCGGCGATACCGGCTTCGACGAGCCAGTAGTTGGCATCGTAGTCGACCGGGTTGTCGGCGTAATCGTCCTGACGGGCGAACTCCACCGCATAGCCGAACTGCCACTCGCCCGCCACCGGCTGGGTGCCGGTGAGGCGCGTGCCGTAGGTGGCATTCGACAGCGCATCGCTGTCGCGGAAGTCCATCAGGTAGGCGTAGGCGGAAATCACGGCCTGGGGCAGCAGCGCGTACTGCACGTCGACGAGGTGGGTGTTGCTGTCGAGGTCCTCGGCCGGCGAACCCGTTTCCGGACCGAAGATCCGGTTTACCTGGGTCACGTAGGCATAGTGGGCGCTGAAGTCTTCGATGGGCGTCCAGCGGGCATTGAACGCGTCGTAGGTCTGTTCGTTCTGCCGCCAGCCGACATTGCCGACGAAGCGGTCGTTGGCCCGCTGGATGCGCTGGCGACCGGCGGTCAGCTCGAGGTCGGCAAAGCCGGTGTAGCGGACCCACATCTGGTTGAGGTCGGTTCCCTTGGGGTCGAGGACCTGCGGGTAGGCGACGCCGCCGTTGCGCGTGTCGTTGAAGCGCACGCTGCCGAGACGGCGCACATCATCGACCTCGAGGAGGAGGCTCCAGGCCTCGTCGAGCTTCGGCGACAGGGTGAGCCGGGTGCGCAACGTCTGTGCGTTGGCGTCCTTGTCGAAGCTGTCCTGGTCGACGAACTCGTAGCGATAGCGGAAATCGAGACTCGGCTGTGCCTCGCTGACGGCCCTGGCGAGGGTGTCGCCGGGCGCCGCCGCCAGCACGGGGCCGGTGGCGACGCAGGCAAGACCGAGCAGCAGCGGGATCCTGGGTATGGACATCTGCATTACCTCTGATCTGGATGGCGGGACGAAAGGCAGTCCGTCCGGCGGAGATGGGCCGCGTGTGCCCGGGCCGGGATCCGGCCCCGCCCCCGCCCCCCGCGCCGCCGCCGCCCCGGCCGCCGGGTCCCCCCCCCCCACCCCCCCCCCCCCCCGGGGGGGGGCCCCCGGTAGCGAAAGCGGGGGTT
>CAYQIV010000025.1:0-891 GCA_964417725.1 uncultured Chromatiaceae bacterium | reverse complement strand
CGCCTGCCGTGTTTTGGGGTGGGCGGGCCGACGGGGCGCCGGGCGGGGGGTCTGGGGGGGGGGGGGCGGGGGCCGGGCGCCGGCGCGGCCACACGGCCCGGAAGGCGTCAGTAGACGTCGTGGACGGTGTTGTAGACGTTGAACTTGCCGGTCGGCGTGACGATGCGCGGGCCCTTGATGACCTTCTTCAGCTTGCGCGTCTTGTCGTCGACGACGACGATGGCCGACTCTTCCTCCTGGCCGCTCCACACGGAGAACCAGACCTCGTCACCGGCCTTGTTGTATTCCGGCTGGACGATGCGCTTCGGTCCCGGGCCGAGCTTGGCCCAATCGGCGATCGGCAGCACCTTGTAGCCGGCATCGAGGTTGTCGATATCGAACACCGCGATCGACTGGCTGATCGCCTCGTCGGGATTCAGCGTCGTGTCGACCCACAGGTTGCGCGATTTCGGGTGCGTCTTGATGAACAGCGAGCCGCCACCCTGGCCCTTGAGCACCTTGACGGCTTTCCAGGCGTACTGCGGGTGCTTGGCCGGGTCGGTACCGATCAGGGTGATCTTGTCGTTGCCGAGGGCGCTGGTCGCCCAGACCGGCCCGAACTCCTTGTCGACGAAGTTCGCGCCGCGGCCGGGGTGCGGGATCTCGTCGGCGTCGACGAGTGCGGCGAGCTTGCGCTCCTTCGAGTCGACGACGGCGATCTTGTTCGACTTGTTGGCCGCGGTCAGGAAGTAGCGCAGCGTCGAGTCCCAGCCACCGTCATGCAGGAACGGCGCCGCGTCGATCGTCGTCACGCCCAGGTTGTTGATGTCCTGGTAGTTGACCAGCAGGATGCGGCCGGTCTCATTGACGTTGACGATGAACTCCGGGTGCTGGTGCGAGGCGACGATCGCC
>CAYQIV010000024.1:0-45704 GCA_964417725.1 uncultured Chromatiaceae bacterium | reverse complement strand
GTCGGCCTGCTCCGGGTCGGCGGTGGGCTCCAGGCCATGACTCTCCCGCAGTACGTCCAGCATCCTGCCGGAGTCGTACTCGTTCATCTGGCAGCCGAATGTCCTGATGTAGAGCTTGCCTGGCATAGGAACCAGGTTGAGGTCTCCTGGTCGCACCGATGGTTGATCCGCGGGAGCGATGTAGCCCGGGGGCAACGCCCCCGGGCCACGCCGCCACACTAGCGTATGAACCCGAGACTTTCCAGCTTGACGAGGATGCGGTGGGCCGCCAGATCTGGCGTGATACCCTGCGTGTCGATACGCATCTCGGGGTCTTCAGGCACTTCGTAAGGATCTGAAATACCGGTGAATTCCTTGATGATGCCAGCACGGGCCTTGGCGTAGAGGCCCTTGCGGTCGCGCTGCTCGCAGACCTCGATCGGCGTCGACACATGCACCTCGATGAAGCCGCCAAGCGGCTCGACGGCCTGACGAACCTTGCGCCGGGTGGCGGCGTAGGGCGCGATCGGTGCGCATATCGCCACGCCGCCGTTCTTGGTGATCTCGGACGCGACATAACCGATGCGCAGGATGTTGAGGTCGCGGTGTTCCCGGGAGAAACCCAGCTCACTGGACAGGTTCTTGCGCACGAGGTCGCCATCGAGCAGGGTGACGCGGCGGGTCCCATCTTCCAGAAGTTTGACCATCAGCGCCCGCGCGATGGCTGATTTCCCCGAACCAGACAGGCCGGTGAAGAACACGGTGAACCCCTGCCTGTGGCGTGGCGGATACACGTTGCGCAACTCGGCCACGACCTTGGGGAAGGAGAACCATTCCGGGATTTCCAGGCCCTCGTGCAGGCGCCGCCGGAACTCCGTGCCGGAGATGTTGAGGACTTTCTCGTCCTTCGTGGTCTGGTCTACTGGAACGTATTGGGCACGGTCCTCGACATAGACCATTTCCTGGAACGGCACCATGCTGATGTCGAGTTCTTCCTCGTACTGGCGCAGAAGTTCCTGGGCATCATACGGCCCGTAGAAGGGCTGCCCCTTCGAGTCATTGCCGGGACCAGCATGGTCGCGGCCGACGATGAAATGGGTGCAGCCATAGTTCTTGCGGATGATGGCATGCCAGATGGCCTCCCGCGGCCCCCCCATGCGCATGGCGAGGTTGAGCAGCGACAGGGTCGTGGTCTGCTCGGGGTATTGCTCGAGAACATGCTCGTAGCAGCGCACTCGCGTGTAATGATCGACATCGCCCGGCTTGGTCATGCCCACCACCGGGTGGATGAGGAGGTTGGCCTCGGCCATCCGCGCCGCACGGAAAGTCAGTTCCTGGTGGGCGCGGTGCAGCGGGTTGCGGGTCTGGAAGGCCACGACCTTGCGCCAGCCGAGCTTGCGGAAGCGGCCGCGCAACTCGGCGGGCGAATCGCGCCAGCCCTTGAAGTCGTAGTGGGTCGGCGGCTCGACGCCCTTGAGCGTGCCGCCAATGTAGACCTCGCCCGCGGCATTGAGCAGGTAGTCGACGCCGGGGTGTTTCTGGTCTTCGGTACCGAACACCGCCCAGGCTTCCTTCGGCTTGTCGGGCGTCCAGATGTCGCTGATCTGCAGGGTCGCGATCAGCACGCCTTCATGGTCCCGCAACGCGATGTCGCCACCCGGCTTGAGCGTATCGGCAAACTGCCGACTGACATCCAGCGTGATCGGCATTGGCCACAGCACACCGGACTTGAGCCGCATTTCCTTCAGGACATGCTCATAGTCCTCCTGGCCGAGAAACCCTTCCAATGGTGAAAAAGCACCGTTGAGAATCAACTCGATGTCGCAAAGTTGACGATCGGTGAGGTCCCAGGACGGATAATCCCGGGCCCGCTGCTTCTCGGCTTCCGCCGCGGCTTCGCCCAGATAGAGTTCTTTCAGTACGCCGCCGTGCGGTTCCTTGTACGCGCCCATGGTCCGTTATTCCTTTCCGTATGCTGCTTATGTCGACTGTTGGTCTGGCAAAAAAGATCGGCGCACCGTGGTGCGCCGATCCGTGTCCATGCGAGGGTATGACCCGCCCGCTTCCAGGTGATGTCAGAACGGGATCTCGTCGTCCAGCGGTTCCGTCGCCGGCTCTGCGGCCGCAGGCCGGGACGGCCTGGAAGAAGGCCTCGACGCCGACTCGCCACCACCGGCCCAGGGGCCGGCGGCTGCCGCACCGCCACCGCGACCACCGAGCATCTGCATCTGGTCGGCGACGATCTCGGTGGTGTAGCGGTCCTTGCCTTCCTTGTCCTGCCACTTGCGCGTCCGCAGACGCCCTTCGATGTAGACCTGGGCGCCCTTCTTGAGGTACTCGGCTGCGATCTCGGCAAGCCGCCCGAACATCGCCACGCTGTGCCACTCGGTGCGCTCGACCTGCTCGCCGGTCTCGCGATCCTTGTAGGCCTCGCTGGTCGCCAGCCTCAGGTTGGTGACCGCCGAGCCGCTCGGCATATAGCGGGTTTCCGGATCCTGGCCCAGGTTGCCGATCAGAATGACCTTGTTGATGCCACGCGCCATGAAATCACCCGATGTGGTCCGGCCCGCGGGCCGGAAAGGCCTGCGTACAGCCCTGAACAGGCGTGCAGTTTAGTCCGGCCGGGTCGGAAATGGCACCCGGCTTTCCTGCCATATCGTTATGCAATGGCACCTGAAAGCCGTTTCTGCCGGTACCGCACCCGGCTTGGGGCGGCCGGCCGGCAGCCCGTATAGTGGTCGGCCAGCCACCCTCATCCACACCGGTCATGAAATCCATCGCCATCCGCGGGGCACGGACCCACAACCTGCAGGACATCGACCTCGACCTGCCGCGCGACCGCCTCATCGTCATCACCGGCCTGTCCGGTTCCGGGAAATCCTCGCTGGCCTTCGACACGATCTATGCGGAAGGCCAACGCCGCTACGTGGAATCACTCTCCGCCTACGCGCGCCAGTTCCTGTCGATGATGGAAAAGCCCGACGTGGACCACATCGAAGGGCTGTCGCCGGCGATCTCCATCGAGCAGAAGACCGCCTCCCACAACCCGCGCTCCACGGTGGGGACCGTCACGGAGATCTATGACTATCTGCGCCTGCTCTACGCACGCACCGGCACGCCGCGCTGCCCGACACACGCGCGCGACCTCAGCGCCCAGACCGTCAGCCAGATGGTCGACCAGGTGCTGACCCTCCCGGCCGGCACGCGCCTCATGCTGCTCGCCCCCGTGGTGCAGGAGCGCAAGGGTGAACATGCCCAGCTGCTCAAGGAACTCCTCGCCCAGGGCTTCGTCAGGGCACGTATCGATGGCGCCCTCTGCGAACTCGAAGATGCACCGCGCCTCGACCTGCGGCGCAAGCACACCATCGAAGTGGTGGTCGACCGCTTCGGCGTCCGGGAGGACATCCGCCAGCGCCTCGCCGAATCATTCGAGACCGCATTGCGGCTGGCCGATGGCGTGGTTCGCGTCACCGCCATGGACGACGGCGAGACCGACCTCCTGTTCTCCGACCGCTTCGCCTGCCCTCAGTGTGGCCACAGCATCGCCGAGCTTGAACCCCGGCTGTTCTCCTTCAACAACCCGGCCGGCGCCTGCCCCGGCTGCGACGGCCTTGGCGTGCGCCAGTTTTTCGATCCGGAACGCGTGGTGCGGTACCCGCACCTGTCTCTCGCGGGCGGCGCGGTGCGTGGCTGGGACCGGCGCAACAGCTACTATTTCTCGCTGATCCAGAGCCTCGCCGCGCACTACGGTTTCGATATCGAAGAACGCTTCGACCGCCTGCCCGCCTGCATCCGCAAGGTACTGCTCCAGGGCAGTGGCGAAGAGAAGATCGAGTTTCACTACGTCACGGCACAGGGCGTCAGCATCCACAGACGACACCGTTTCGAGGGCATCCTCCCCAACCTCGAGCGTCGCTACCGCGAAACGGACTCCACCACGGTACGCGAGGAGCTGTCGCGGTTCCTCAGCACCCAACCCTGCCCGGAGTGCCAGGGAACCCGGCTCAACACCGCGGCACGCCATGTCTTTGTCGGTGGCCGCAGCCTGCCCGAAGTGACCTCGATGGCGGTCAGCGAGGCATTGCAGTTTTTCTCGACGCTCGATGTGGCGGGGTGGCGTGGCGAAGTGGCGGCGAAGATCGTGCGGGAGATCCATGGCCGGATACGCTTTCTCGCCGACGTCGGCCTCGAATACCTGACGCTCGACCGCAGTGCCGAGACACTTTCCGGCGGGGAAGCCCAGCGCATCCGCCTGGCCAGCCAGATCGGCTCGGGTCTGGTCGGCGTGATGTACATCCTCGACGAGCCCTCCATCGGCCTGCACCAGCGGGACAACCGCCGACTGCTCGACACGCTGCTGCGGCTGCGTGACCTCGGCAACACCGTACTGGTCGTCGAACACGACGAGGAAGCGATCATGAGTGCCGATCATGTCGTCGACCTCGGCCCCGGTGCTGGTATCCACGGGGGCCGCATCGTCGCCCAGGGCACGCCGAATGAAGTGATGGCCAACCCGGCGTCCCTGACCGGGCAATACCTTTCGGGCCAGCGCCGCATCGAGGTCCCCGGCGGACGCCGCACAGCGCAACCCGGCCATGCACTGGTGATCCGCAAGGCCGCCGGCAACAACCTCAAGGCCATCGACGTATCGATCCCGCTCGGTTTGCTGACTTGCGTCACCGGCGTGTCCGGATCGGGCAAATCGACACTGATCAACGACACGCTGCACCACTATGCGGCCGCACACATCAACGGTAGCAGCGACGTGCCGCATGCGCCCTGCGAGTCCATCGAGGGCCTCGACGCCGTGGACCGCGTCATCGACATCAGCCAGAGCCCCATCGGTCGCACGCCGCGTTCCAATCCGGCAACCTACACCGGCCTGTTCACGCCGATCCGCGAGCTGTTCGCCGCCACGCGGGAAGCCCGGTCACGCGGTTACGCGCCGGGGCGTTTCAGTTTCAACGTCAAGGGCGGGCGCTGCGAGGCATGCCAGGGTGACGGCGTGATCCGTGTCGAGATGCACTTTCTTGCCGACATCTACGTCCCCTGCGACGCCTGCCACGGACAGCGCTATAACCGTGAAACGCTCGAGATCCGCTACAAGGGCAAGACCATCAGCGAAGTCCTCGACATGACGATTGAGGACGCTTCGGCATTCTTCAGCGCGATCCCGGCCATCGCCGGCAAGCTGCAGATCCTCATGGACGTGGGCCTGTCCTACGTGCGTTTGGGACAGAACGCGACGACGCTGTCGGGCGGCGAAGCGCAGCGCGTCAAGCTGGCCAAGGAGCTCTCCAAGCGCGCCACCGGCAATACCCTCTACATCCTTGACGAGCCGACCACCGGGCTGCATTTCCACGACATCGGCCAGCTTCTCAAGGTGCTGTTCAGGCTGCGCGACGCCGGCAATACGATCGTCGTCATCGAACACAACCTGGACGTCATCAAGTGCGCCGACTGGATCATTGATCTCGGCCCCGAGGGCGGCGCAGGCGGCGGGCAGCTGATCGCCACCGGCACTCCCGAAGCCATCGCCCGCACACCCGGGTCGTACACCGGGCATTTTCTCGCCCCCCTGCTGGGCAGGCGTCCCGGGCGACGCAAACGTGCCTCGGCCGGTGGCGGCGATTGACAAAGACGGCCGAACGGCACGGAATGGGTCCTGTGGCAACCTGGAGGAGATTCGCCATGATCCTGCTCAATCGCGTGGCGCTGGCCTGGCTCCTCGTGCTGGCCCTCGCCGCCAGCCATACCACCGGCGCCGCAGCCGGAACGGGTGCCGACAGGACGCAGCCGTCGGAGTGCATCGAGCGTTGCGATGCCATCGAGACCCGCTGCGGCAGCGAGGCCCGACGGGCAACCCGGCGTTGCATGGCACACCCTGCCGGCGGTGGCGTCGACCCGACGACCCTGCGGCGGCAAATGGGCAGCTGGTACTGCGCATGGTTCACCCGGGACCACTGCGCGGATGCGCGTGACCCGCGGCACTGTCTGGAACGCTACGCGGCACGCCACACACTGTGTGTCGACGCCTACGACGACAACACCACGCGCCAGTACCTCGACTGCAAGGCCGGGGAACGACAGGCGTTGACCCTGTGCCGGGAGGAACTCGCCGACTGCCGTGCCGCCTGCGGGGAATGAGCGGGCCCGCGCCTCAACGGGTGACCAGCACCTTCTTCACCCAGCCGCTACCCTTGCTGGTTTCGACGCTGATATAACCGTCCCGTTCCTCGCCCATGAAAATCATCTCATCGACCTTGCCCAAGGTCGTGACGACGCGTCCGCCATCCGACGGCGAGCCCATCAGCTTGACGCTGGCCAGCTTGCCGTGCAGCACATCCCCTTCGTTGAATACCTCACCGGATTTCGTCCGCGTGCCGGCCTCCTGGGCCAGGGTACCGACATCGCGCTGCAGGCTGGGATCGTTACGCACTGCAGCAACGATGGCATTGTAATTATCGAGCAGGCTTGCGGCGATGATCTTGCCCTCGCTGGTGCTGCCATAGCCACCGGCAGCACCTCCCAGTGCGCCACCTCCCCCGAAGATACCGAGACCCAGATCGGCCTTCTTGGCGCTGCCCTCCGCCGCTGCCACCTGCAATCCACTGCGCGCATCCGCGACCAGCATGCTGGTCTGCGCCTCCTTGAACTTGAGGCCACCGGCCAGGCCACCGATCAAGCGACCGCCGCGGCCGCCGATCAGCCCGCCAATGGCACCACCCACGCCACCGGCATTGTTGTCGGAGAACACCACCGAAGGCGTAAGGATAAAGTCGGCGGAAACCATCTGCCCACCGCCCATATTTGAACCCTGGCGCAACTCACCCGAACCGCTCAGGGCGCGCTCCTGCATCATGTTCTGCATACCGACACCGCGCTCGACGACGAGGAAGCAGTTTGACTGCTGGATCATCAGCCGCACCAGGCTGGTCGGCGAACCAAGGTTGTAGCGCGACAGCGACTGGATGACGAAATCCTGCGGCTCAACCACGGCCATCGCCCCCAGCGGCTTGTCGCAGCGCTGCAGGTCCGCCGAGGCATTCTGACCACCGCTGGTACCGGCACCGCCCTGCACTTCGCTGCCGCCCTCGCCTTTCTTCATGCTGGTGATACCGGCCTGCGCCGCCGCCAGCACACCGAGACCCGCCATCAGCACAATGCCCTTGGCCATGCTGTTCATCGCTGCACCTCCCCTATGAGTGTTCGTATGGCCCTGTCCAGACCGGCGGTATACCGCCGTGCCCGTGTCCATTGACCGGCGCACGACACGGGCCACCCTTTCTGGTCGCGACCGCCCGGCGATATAGTGCCACAGGCCAAGGCGACTCCCGCATGTGGGGGCTGCCGCCGTCATCGCGATTTCCGGGATAAGGTGCTCGACCATGATGCAAAAGTGGCTGCCCGCGTTCTTCATGCTGCTGGCACTGTCCGCCCATGCGGCGGACGATGGCGTGCTGGTTTTCGGCGGTACCGGCCGACTGGGCTCCGCGATCGTCCGCGAACTCGTGGCCGCGGGCCATCCAGTCAGCGTATTCGTGCGGCCCGGCTCCAGCCGCGAGCGCCTCGAGGGCCTGAACGTCGGGTATGTGACGGGCGACCTGCTGGACGCCGCCGCCGTGCGAGCCGCCTTCGCCGGCCGGTCCTTCCACTCCGTCGTCGAAGCCACGTCACGCGGGGCCGCCGACGATGCGTTCTACCCCACGGCCATGGCAAACATCATTGCCGGTGCGGGCGCGGGCTCGCGACCGCGTATCATCCTGCACGGTTCGGTCGGCGCCGGCGACAACATCCGGCGTTTTCCCCAGGCGGATTTCGGCCGCATGCGGGCCACGCTGGCCGCCAAGGGCCACGCCGAGCAACTGCTGATCGACAGCGGCCTCGACTGGGCCATCATCCGCAATGGCATCCTCATGCCGGCCGACACACCGGCCACCGGCCAGGCAAGACTGAGCGACGACCACGGCCTGATGCGCCGGGTAACGCGTGCCGACCTCGCCCGGCTCACGGCGCAATGCATCGCCAGGCCGGCCGACTGCCAGGGCCGGATCTGGCATGCCGTCGACGACAGCCTCGGCGTGCCCGAGAAATACCGCCGGCGTCACGACGAGGCCACTGCACACCCTTGATCGCGCCGCAGCAGGGTCTCCCGTCAGCGAGATCGGGCCTGACCAGCCAATCGACGGATGCCGACTGCATCGCGGACGCGGGCGAGAAGCGGTGCGGCAACCTCCCGCGCCCGCGCCGCGCCATCGAGCAGAACGCGCTCGACGTGCGCCGGATCAGCCATCAGCCGCTCATACTCGGCTCGCGGCGCAGCGAGATGCGCGTCGAGGTGGTCAAACAATCGTTTCTTCATCTCACCCCAGCCGATGCCTTGCGCGTAGCACCGGCGTATCTCCGCGGTTTCTTCCGGGGTGGCAAAGGCCTGCCAGATCTCGAACAGCGTCGAGCCCTCGGTATCCTTCGGCGCGCCGGGCTCGAGCGAGTTGGTTTTGATGCGCATGATCAGCTTGCGCAAGGCGGATGACGGGGCGAACAGCGGGATGGCGTTGCCATAGCTCTTGCTCATCTTGCGACCATCGAGCCCGGTAAGCACCGCCGTGTTCTCGCCAATATCCGCCTCCGGCATGACAAAGTGCTCGCCATACAGGTAGTTGAAGCGCTGGGCGATGTCGCGGGCCATTTCGACATGTTGCTTCTGGTCCCTGCCGACGGGCACGCGATGGGCATTGAACATCAGGATGTCGGCGGCCATCAGGATCGGATAGCAGAACAGGCCCATCGTCACGCCTTTGTCCGGATCGGCATCGCCGGCATCGTGATTGGCCTGGACCGCCGCCTTGTACGCATGCGCGCGGTTCATCAGGCCCTTGGCCGTCACAGTGGTCAGGATCCATGCCAGTTCCGGGATCTCCGGGATATCCGATTGGCGGTAGAACACCGATCGCGAGGTATCCAGCCCAAGCGCCAGCCAGGTCGCCGCCACCTCGAGACTCGAGCGGCTGACGGCCGCCGGGTCCTGGTTCTTGACCAGCGCGTGATAATCGGCAAGGAAATAGAACGAGCGCACATCGCCTCGCCGGCTGGCGGCAATGGCCGGACGGATCGCCCCGACATAGTTGCCGAGGTGCGGCGTGCCGGTTGTCGTGATGCCAGTGAGGTGTGTTTCCATCGTCTTGTGATCCGCCTCCGGGAGAGCTTCGGGCTGCCGGGATGTCGACAACGGGCGCTATGATGCCGCAGATCGGCAGGTTATTGGCAGCAGACATGCCGCTTCCTGCAGGCCCACGACATCAATGGATGGAACATGCGCAGCATCTGGCAACACCGCGACAGTCACATCGACACCCTGCGCCACCGCTACGACGCCGCACTGGCGGGCTGCGGCCATACCGGCGTGGTCATCGGGGCCGGGCTCCCGCCGCTGGCCCATCGCGACGACCAGCACCTCAACTACCGCCCGGAGCCACTGTTCGTCCAATGGGTGCCCCTGCTTGCCCACCCGGGCTCGTGCATCGTCTACCGTCCCGGGCATATACCCCTGTTGCTGGTGTATCGCGACACGGGCTATTGGCATCAGCCGACACCCTTGCCGAAAGGGGCCTGGCAGGATGCATTCGATATCCGTTTCATGGCCAGCCGGGATCAGATCGCCCGCCACCTGCCCCGGCGCAGCAGACGCCTGGCACTGCTGGGGGAACCGTCACAGTGGCACGGCCCGGTGTGTGCCGCCGGGACGCGCAACCCGAAAAGGCTGTTGCGCTGGCTCGACCATGAACGGGCCATCAAGACACCATGGGAGGTCGCCTGCATTCGCCGGGCCACGGCGACGGCGCTGGCCGGCCATCAGGCCGTACACGCCGGGTTCCGCGAGGGCCTCAGCGAATACGAGCTCGGGCTGCGGTTCCTGACCGCCACCCGGCAGTGCGACGCAGACCTGCCCTACCCCGCCATCATTGCCATGAACCGCAATGCCGCCACGCTGCACTACGGGCACCGGCAACAGGTGCGACTGCCCCCCAGCCGGCGCTTCAGCCTGCTGGTCGATGCGGGCTGCCAGCACCTCGGCTACGCATCGGACATCACCCGCACCTGGGCGGCCCGACCCGGCCTGTTCTCTGCCATGGTCGAAGACATGGAAACGCTGCAGCAAGAACTCTGCGCCCTCGTGCGGCCCGGCATCCGGTTCGGTGACCTGCAGATCGCGGCACACGAAGGCATTGCCGCGCTGCTGGCACGCTGGCAACTCCTCAGGCTCGACCCCGGCGAGATCGTCGACAGGCGTCTCACCGAAGCATTCTTTCCCCATGGACTGGGGCATCTGCTGGGCCTTCAGGTACACGACGTCGGCGGTGACATGGAAGACGTCAGGGGCACGCCGGGCAAACCACCGCCACGCTTCCCGCGACTGCGCCTGACCCGGGCACTGGAGCCCGACATGGTACTGACCATCGAACCCGGGGTGTATTTCATCGACAGCCTGCTCGAAGGGCTGCGCAGGAGCCGGCATGGGCGGCGGGTTGACTGGAAAGCCATCGCGGCACTGAAGTCTTGCGGCGGCATCCGCATGGAGGACAACGTCCGGGTCACGGCCAGCGGCCACGAGAACATCACCCGGAGCGTCCCCACGAGGGCCTGATGCCCCCTGCGGCAATTTTTCGCACCTCGGCCAGGCTGCGGGCCAATCCCCGCGGGTGGACGCAAATGGGGCTTCCTGCTTCTGCTAAAGTTCTCCGGCATTCGACCCACCCCTGATGGCCAGAAGCCAGACCATGCGACCCCGTGATCCGGACACCTGCCCACCCTCGCCCTGCCTGAATGGTGGCAGGCGTCTCCGTGCCTGCATGGCCCTTCTCTGCCTGGTGTCCTTGGCAGCCTGCGGCGGGCCCGGCAGCCCACGTACTGCGACCCGGGGTCCATCGGGAAGCCCGCCGACGAGCCCGGTGGTCAACGTGCGGGCAGAGCGGATCACGCCGCAGCGTTTCACTGAGGAATTTTCTGCCCTGGGAACCGCCCGCGCCAACGAGTCGATCGAGGTGACGTCGAGGACCACCAGCACCGTGACCCGCATCCTCTTCCGCGAAGGTCAGCGGATCACTGCGGGCGAACTGCTCATCGAACTCGACACCCGACAGGAGCGTGCCGATGTCCAACTCGCCGAGGCCCAGCTCCGGCAGACCGAGAGTCAATATCGACGCAGCCGGACACTGGCCGAGACGCGTATCGTCTCCGAGTCGGACATTGAGCAGCTGGCCGCCCAGCTGGAGATCGCACGGGCCCAGTTGGCCGGCGCCCAGGCACGCCTCGACCGCCTGTTCATCAGGGCCCCCTTCAGTGGCACGATCGGCCTGCGCAAGGTCAGTCCGGGCGATCTGGTCGGTCCGGACACCCAGATCACCACGCTTGACGACACATCGATCATCCGGCTCGAGTTTTCTGTCCCCGAAACTTTCATCTCCGAGCTCCGCGCCGGCATGGAGGTCGGCGCCCGGAGCGGGGTTTATCCTGACCAGGTTTTCCGTGGCAAGGTCGTCTCGATCGACTCGCGCGTCGATCCGGTGACGCGCGCGGTGGCCGTCATCGCCACCATCCCGAATGCCACTGGCCTGCTTCGACCGGGCATGTTTCTCGGCGTTACCTTGCAGAAGTCCCGCGAGAACGTTTTGCTGGTACCTGAGGAATCGCTGGTTCCCCGCGAAGGACGCCAGTTCGTCTTCGTCGTCGCAGATGGCAAGGCCAGCGAACGCGAAGTCATCGTCGGCAGTCGACTGCCGGGCCTGGCCGAGGTCCGGGAAGGTATTGCAGCCGACTCCCTGGTGATTACCGAAGGCACGCAGTTCGTCCGCGACGGTGTTGCTGTACGCATCGCGCAGGACGGCTAGGCATCGCGGGCGGCAGCATGGTCATCTCCGACATCTCGGTCCGCAGACCTGTCTTCGCCGGGGTCATCAGCCTGATCCTGGTCATCCTTGGCCTGCTCGCCGTTTCCGGACTACCGGTCCGCGAGTTCCCCGATGTCGACCCCGCGGTGGTATCGGTCAGCACCACCTACCGTGGTGCATCGGCAGAGGTCGTCGAAAGGCGGGTCACCAAACCCATCGAGGACGAAATATCAGGCATTGCCGGTATCACCAAGCTGACATCAAGCAGCATGGATGAGCGTTCGACCATCACCGTCGAATTCAGCCTTGACAGAAACCTGGACGGTGCGGCCAACGATATCCGTGAAAAGGTCTCGCGCATCCTGCAACAGCTGCCCGAGGAAGCTGGCGCCCCCGAGGTCACCAAGCAGAACCAGGGCATGGACGCCACCATGTATGTCGGCGTCGACAGCGACACACGCTCGTTGATGGAACTCACCGACTACGCGGAACGCAACATCGTCGACCGCTTGTCGGTGCTGCAGGGCGTGGCCCAGATCCGGCTGTCCGGCGCCCAGGTACCCGCCATGCGGATCTGGCTGAATCGCGACGCCATGGCAGCGCGCAACATCACCGTCGAGGACATCGAAAACACCCTGCGGCGCGAGAACGTCGAGCTTCCAGCCGGGCGCATCGAGTCGAATGCCCGCGAGTTCAGCCTGCGCACCGAGACCGGCCTGAATTCACCCGCCGACTTTTCTGCCCTGGTGGTGGGGCGCGGCGCCGACGGCTACCTGATCCGTCTCGGCGAAGTTGCCGATGTTCGTCTGGAAGCGGAGGACTCCCGGTTCTTTTCCCGTTCCAACCGCGTATCCGGCATCAGTCTGGGCGTGGTACCGCAGTCCAAGGCCAACATCCTCGATGTCAACCGGGCGGTCACCGCCGAGGTGGCCCGCATCCAGTCGATCCTGCCGGATGACATCAAGGTGATGGTCGCCATCGATTTCTCGAAGTTCGTCGAGGAATCGATGCGCGAAGTCGTAAAAGTGCTGATTGAAGCCCTGATCTTCGTGCTGGTGGTGATTTTCGTCTTCGTCGGATCGATCCGCGCGACCGTCATCCCTGCTGTCACCATCCCCATCGCGATCATTGCCACCTTCACTGTCATGGCAGCGATGGGCTATACGATCAACACGCTGACACTATTGGGCTTCGTGCTGGCCATTGGCCTTGTGGTCGACGACGCCATCGTCGTGCTCGAGAACATCGTCCGGCAGATGGAACTCGGCCGCTCCCCCCTCCTGGCGGCCATTGAAGGCAGCCGCGAGATCGGCTTTGCGGTAATCGCGACGACCATCGTGCTCGTCACGGTCTTCATACCCATCTCGTTCATGCCCGGCAATGTTGGCCGTCTGTTCGGGGAGTTCGGCATATCGCTGGCTGCGGCGATCGCCTTCTCCGGCCTCGTCGCCCTGACACTCGTCCCCATGCTGACGTCGAAGTTCTTCGCCCGGGGGATGCACCGGGGACGGCTGGCCACGGTGCTTGACCGCCAGATTGGCAGGCTGACCCACGGATACCGAACGTCGCTGTCCGGTTTCGTGCGCTGGCCCTGGTTGGCCATGGGGGTGCTGGTGGGCGTCGGCGCGCTGGTGGTCGGTCTGTTCAGTGCACTGCCCAGTGAGTACGCCCCGGCCGAAGACCGCAACATGATCCTGATGCAGATGCGGGCACCGGAAGGCGCTACGCCCTCTTATATGGACCGACAGGTCCAGCAGGTCGAGAACATCGCCATGCAGTATGCCGAGGCGGGAGAGATGAACCGGCTGGTCGCCCGCTCGGGTTCATGGGGGGCGGGCGGTGATGTGAATACGGCATTCATCTACATGCCGCTGGTCTCGCGGGCAGAGCGCGACCGGAGTGCTGCAGTGATCGCCCAGGAACTGCGCAACAAGGTCGGGCAGTTGCCCGGGTCGATCACCACCGTTTTCACGCCTCCCAGCCTGTCGATCCGTTCCTCCGGGGCCGGACTGGCCTTCGTTCTGGGCGGGACGAATTACGACGAACTTTCCGAATGGCAAAACCGGCTGGTGGCGCGCGTCCGCGAAGAGAACCCGCGGTTGATCGGTCTGCGTTCGGATTTCTTTCCGACAAAACCGAAAATCAAGGTCAATGTCGACAGGGATCGCGCGAATGATCTCGGCGTCTCGCTGCAGTCAATCGGCCGCACGCTGGAGACGATGCTGGGTTCACGCATCGTCACGACCTTCGTGGACCGTGGCGAAGAATACAACGTCATGCTGCAGGCACGACCCGGCGACCGGGCGACACCTGCGGATCTTGAAAACATCTACGTCCGCTCGGGCGGATCCGGCAGGCTGATTCCGCTCGCCAATCTGGTCAGGCTGGAGGAAGTCGCCGGGCCGCGCGAACTCAAGCGCTTCAATCAGCTTAAGTCGATCACCTTGACCGCAAGCCTGGCACCAGGATATCCGCTGGGAGAAGCGGTCAAGTACATAGAAGATCTGGTGGCGAGGGAGCTTCCGGCGGGCGCGCGGCTGGACTTCGATGGCGAGGCCCGCGAGCTCAAGCAATCCGGGGCGGCGATCTACCTGACGTTCGGGCTCGCACTGCTTTTGGTTTTCCTGGTGCTCGCCGCGCAGTTCGAAAGTTTCCGCCACCCGCTGATCATCATACTGACCGTACCGATGGCGCTGGCAGGAGGCTTGACGGGGCTCGCGCTGGCCGGCTTCACCATCAATGTCTATAGCCAGATTGGTGCCATCATCCTCATCGGTCTGGCGGCGAAGAACGGCATACTTATCGTCGAGTTTGCCAATCAGTTGCGTGACCGGGGTGTCGAATTCACCGAGGCAATCATCTCGGCGGCAACCATCCGCATGCGGCCGGTGGTAATGACAAGCCTGTGCACCGCGTTCGGCGCCATCCCCCTCATGCTGGGCAGTGGCGCCGGCGCCGAGGCACGTCGCACGCTGGGAACCATGGTGTTTTCAGGCGTGACGATCTCGGTCTTCCTGACCCTCTACCTGATCCCCGCCGTATACATCGTCCTGGCAAGGAATACGCGATCACCGGAGTTCATCACTCATACCGTGGAACGGCTGAGAAGCGCCGAGAAGGAGACGCGGCCGATGATGCCCGGCGAACAGGCCTGAGCGCCCGCACACCGGAACCATCGCCGGATTTCAGGTGTTCTTGGCCGTCTCGGGCTGATCGAGAAGGCAGACAAGTGCCATCGGCGCCGCATCGCCGGCACGGTAGCCGATCTTGAGGATGCGCAGGTAACCACCGGGTCTGCTGCGGAAACGTGGCCCCAGCTCGTTGAAAAGCTTGGTCACCGAATTGCGGTCACGCAGGCGATCGAAGGCAAGCCGCCTGCGGGATGGCCCGTCCTGCTTGGCCATCGTGATGAGCGGCTCGATTACCCGCCGCAACTCCTTGGCCTTGGGCAGCGTGGTGCGTATCGTCTCCTCCCTGATGAGAGAGGAGGCCATGTTGCGGTACATGGCGGTACGGTGGCTGCTTTTCCTGCCCAGTGCCCTGCCTGCTTTACGATGCATCATGATCCGATTCCCCGGCGCCAGGCGCCGTATCCGTTACGCTTCCAGTGGTTTTGCAGCTCAGGCAGCCCTGTCATCGTGCGTCAGCAGGCCGGGTGGCGGCCAGGCATCGATCCGCATGCCAAGCGACAGGCCGTGACTTTCGAGAACTTCCTTGATCTCCGTGAGCGACTTCTTGCCCAGGTTCGGCGTTCTCAGCAGCTCAACTTCAGTGCGCTGCACCAGGTCACCAATGTAATTGATGTTTTCGGCCTTGAGGCAATTGGCCGAGCGTACCGTCAGCTCAAGCTCGTCGACAGGCCGGAGCAGCATCGGGTCGACCTGGCTTTCCGCCGCAGGCACATGGCCTTCTTCCTGGCCACGCAACTCGAGGAAGACATCGAGCTGGTCCTTGAGGATGGTGCCGGCCCGGCGGATCGCCTCCTCCGGATCGATGGTGCCGTTGGTCTCGACATCGAGAATGAGCTTGTCGAGGTCGGTACGCTGCTCGACGCGCGCGGCATCGACGGTATACGTTACCTTGCGCACCGGACTGAAGGATGCGTCGACCCGCAGCAGACCGATGGTCGACGACGATTCCTCTCCCTCGGCCTGCTGGACCGCGGGACGATAACCGCGCCCACGCTCAACGGCAAGGCTCATCTTGACCTCGCCGGCGCTGGTCAGATTGGCGATGACGTGCTTCGGGTTGACGACCTCTATGTCGTGGTCGACGACGATGTCGCCTGCCGTGACCGGGCCCGGACCCTTCATGTGCAACGTCAGCTGCGCGCGGTCCCTGGAATACATCCGCAGCGCAACTCCCTTGAGGTTCAGCAGGATCTCAACGACATCCTCCTGCACACCCTCAATGCTGGTGTATTCATGAAGTACGTTTTCGATCTCGACGCTGACGATGGCAGCGCCGGGCATGCTCGACAGGAGCACGCGCCGCAGCGCATTGCCGAGGGTGTGACCGAAACCCCGTTCCAACGGCTCGATAATGATCCGCGCGCGGTTCGTACCCTCGGCCTGCACACGTACGTTGCGTGGCTTCAGAAACTCACTCGGTGATTGCAGCATCTCGAATCCGCCTTTTTCGATTACTTGGAGTACAACTCGACGACCAGGTTTTCATTGACGTCGGGCAGTATGTCTTCACGGGCTGGTAGCGACTTGACCGTGCCGACCAGGTTCTTTTCGTCCACCTCGACCCATTCCGGAAGCCCTACCTGGCTGGCAATCGCCAGCGCGTTGCGAATGCGGTCCTGTTGTTTGGCACGCTGGTGGACTTCGACCGTGTCGCCGGCCGACACCTGACAGGAAGGAATGTTGACTGGCTTGCCGTTCACGGATATCGCACCGTGGCTGACCATCTGGCGCGCCTCGGCGCGGGTCGATGCAAATCCCATGCGATAGACGATGTTGTCGAGCCTACCCTCGAGCAGCTTGAGCAGGTTCTCACCCGTCGAGCCCTTCATGCCAACGGCCTTCTTGTACATGTTGCGAAACTGTCGCTCGAGCACACCGTACATGCGGCGCAGCTTCTGCTTCTCACGCAACTGGACACCATAGTCGGACAGCCGGCCGCGACGCGCAGCAGCCTTGGCTCCTGGTGGTGACTCGAGCTTGCACTTCGATTCGAGGGGCTTTACCCCACTCTTCAGGAAGAGGTCGGTGCCCTCGCGACGCGCGAGCTTGCATGTGGGTCCACGATACCTGGCCATGATCAAATTACCTCAGACACGCCGCTTCTTGGGCGGCCGGCAGCCGTTATGCGGAATGGGCGTGATGTCTTCAATGTTGACGATACGATAGCCAACGGCGTTCAGTGACCGGACAGCCGACTCGCGCCCCGGGCCCGGGCCCGACACCCGGACATCGAGGTTCTTGAGGCCGTAATCCAACGCCGCAGTCCCCGCCCGCTCCGCAGCGATCTGCGCGGCAAACGGCGTGCTCTTCCGCGAGCCCTTGAAGCCACAGCTGCCGGCCGTGCACCAGGACAGCGTGTTGCCCTGACGATCGGTGATGGTGATGATCGTGTTGTTGAACGTCGCGTGGATGTGGGCGATGCCATCAAGGACAGCCCGCTTGCCCTTCTTGCGACTCTTTACGGCCTCTGCGCCGTTTTCCGATTCCTGTGCCATGGCTAAAACCTGTGTCAACTGATGCGATTGGACTGCATTGAGCGCAAAAACCTACTTTCTGACTGCACGCCGCGGCCCTTTGCGGGTTCGCGCATTGGTGCGGGTACGCTGACCGCGCAACGGCAGGCCCTTGCGGTGCCGGATGCCGCGGTAACACCCCAGATCCATCAGCCGCTTGATGTTCATCGACACCTCGCGTCGCAGATCACCTTCGACCGGGATCTTGCCGATCACCGCACGCACCCGATCGACGTCGCCCTCGGTCAGGTCCTTGACCTTGACGTGAGGTTCCACGCCGGCCAGCTGGCAAATATCGAGCGCCCGCGACCGGCCGATGCCGAATATGTGGGTCAGGCCGATACAGATGTGCTTGTGCGGTGGAATATTGATTCCAGCAATGCGTGCCATTCAGGCGGTCTCCGTTGACGGGGGCGGTGCCCCGGTTATCCCTGGCGCTGCTTGTGGCGGGTATCCGGGCAAATGACCCGGATGACGCGTTTGCGGCGCACGATCTTGCAATTCCTGCAGATCTTCCTGACTGATGTACGTACTTTCATGAACCACTCTCCCGTTCAGGGAAATAAATCCTTGGTCGGCACAAGGCGCTCAGCGCAGCTGACCTGCCCGTCCATAGCCGGCAAGATTCGCCTTCTCGAACATGCTCTTGTACTGATGGGACATCATGTGGGCCTGCAATTGCGCCATGAAGTCCATCGAGACGACGACGATAATGAGGAGCGACGTACCACCAAAATAGAACGGTACGCGCCAGTAGAGAATCATGAATTCCGGCAGCAGGCACACACCGGCGATGTAGAGCGCACCCCAGAAGGTCAGCCTCGTCAGCACGGTATCAATATAGTTTGCGGTTTGCTGGCCAGGACGTACGCCGGGAATGAACGCACCGCTCTTCTTCAGGTTGTCTGCCGTTTCCCTGGAATTGAAGACCAGCGCCGTGTAGAAAAAGCAGAAGAAGATCACCAGGCTGGCATACAGCATGATGTAGATCGGCTGCCCCGGGGACATGTTGGCGGCCAGCGTCTGCAACCAGCCGAACCCTTCGTTGGTGCCAAACCAGCCGGCAATGGTTGCCGGGAAGAGAATGATGCTCGACGCAAAGATTGGTGGGATCACGCCAGCCATGTTGATCTTGAAGGGCAAATGGCTGGTCTGACCGGCATAGACACGCCGCCCTTGCTGCCGACGCGCATAATTGACAGTGATGCGCCGCTGCGCCCTCTCCATGAAGGCAACGAAGGCGGTCACGGCGAATATCAGCAGGATGAGTATCAGCGCCACGGCGGCATTCATCTCACCAGTATTGACCAGTTCGAGCGTGCCACCGATTGCAGACGGCAGGCCGGCAATGATGCTGGCAAGGATGAGCATGGAAATGCCGTTGCCGATGCCACGCTCCGTCATCTGCTCGCCGAGCCACATCAGAAACACGGTACCCGTAATCAGGGTGATGACCGCCGTAAAGACGAAGCTCGGACCCGGGCTGATTGCGAGCCCCTGGTTCTGCAGCGCGATCGATGCACCGGTCGATTGCACGGTGGCGAGCAGTATCGTGCCGTAACGGGTGTAGGTCGTCAGTTTGCGACGCCCCGACTCGCCTTCCTTGCGGAGCTGATTGAGCTGCGGCAGAACCACGGCAGCCATCTGGACGATGATCGATGCCGATATGTATGGCATGACGCCAAGGGCAAAGATCGACAGGCGCTCGAGGGCACCACCCGAGAACATGTTGAACATCGCAAGGATCGTGCCCGACTGCTGGGCAAAGAATTGCTCCAGCGCACCCGGGTCGATCCCCGGCACGGGGATGAATGTACCAATGCGGTATACGATGAGGGCGCCGAAGAGGAAAAACAGGCGCTGACGCAGATCGGCGAAGCGTGTCGCCTCGCCGAGTGCCATTGCCGGATTTACCACGTCACCCTTGGCCATTACTACTGATCCTGAATCAGGCCTCGATCTGTCCGCCAGCTGCCTCAATGGCTGCCTTCGCGCCGGCGGTGACCGCGACGCCCCTGAGCCGGACGGCACGCCCGATCTTGCCCGACGCAATGACCTTGGCTTTCAGCACATCCCGCGCCACGACGCCCGCAGCCTTGAGTGCATCAAGGTCGATGACGTCCGTTTTCGGTATCTCGAGTTCGTGGAGCCGCACTTCTGCGGAATCATGCGCGCGCCGCGACCTGAAGCCCATCTTGGGCAGGCGCCGCTGCAACGGCATCTGGCCGCCCTCGAAGCCCACTTTGTGGTAGCCGCCGGCACGTGCGCGCTGGCCCTTGTGGCCGCGCCCACAGGTCTTGCCCTGACCGGCGGATGCGCCGCGCCCGACCCGCTTTCGAGGCTTCCTTGAGCCGGGCTTGATTGTATTGAGCTTCATTGCGCACCCTCTCTGGCGGGTCGGACCTCTTCAACACGGAGCATATAGGCGATCCGATTGATCATGCCGCGGTTCTCCGGCGTGTCATCCACCACCACCGCGTGGTGCATACGCCTGAGGCCGAGGCCCGAAACGCAGTCCTTGTGAGACTGAAGCCGGCCAAACTGGCTTCTCACCAGCGTCAACTTGAGCTTTTTCATGCTTGTCATCACTCGAAACCCATCCGGATCCGCCCTGAGCAGCTTCAGCCCAGGAGATCCTCGACTTTCTTGCCGCGTTTTGCCGCAATCCACTGCGGCGACCGATAATCGGCGAGCGCACTCATCGTCGCACGGACGACGTTAAGCGGATTGCGCGATCCATAGCTCTTGGCCAGTACGTTTCGGATCCCCGCACACTCGAAGACCGCACGCATCGCGCCGCCGGCGATGATGCCGGTACCTTCCGACGCCGGCTGCATGTAGACCCGAGTGGCGCCATGAAAGCCTTGTTGCGGATAAAACAGCGTGTCCTTGTTGAGAGGCACCGCACTGATGTTCTTGCGCGCCTGCTGCATCGCCTTCTGGATCGCCGCCGGAACCTCGCGGGCCTTGCCATAGCCGAACCCGACCTTGCCATTGCCATCGCCGACAACGGTCAAGGCCGTGAAACCGAACTGCCGGCCACCCTTGACGACCTTGGCCACCCGGTTGACCGTCACCAGCTTCTCGATGTACTCGTCACCATCGCTGCGCTGGCCCTGTGCGACGCCGTCCTGTCTTCGTGCCACGATCAGAACTCCAAGCCATTCTCACGAGCGGCATCGGCCAAAGCCTTGATCCTCCCGTGATACAGGAAACCCGAACGGTCAAACGCAACGCGCGTGACCCCGGCATTTTTCGCTTTTTCCGCGATCATTCTTCCAACCAGTGCCGCCGCGGCAACGTTGCCGGTACCATCCAGCGATGCGCGGACGTCCTTCTGCAGCGTCGACACGGCCGCGAGCACCGTACCCCCGTCCGGTCCGATGACCTGGGCGTAGATGTGCCGGGGTGTACGGTGAACGGACAGACGGGGTACACCAAGGGCCCTGATCTTCGACCGCGTCCGGCGCGACCGTCTGGTCCTGCTCTGTTTCTTGCTGATGCTCATAGGGCTTCGTGGGCAACCCGTGCAAAACGGCCACGCCGGGCCATCCTGTCGGGTTACTTCTTCTTCGCCTCCTTCAGAATCACCTTTTCACCGGAGTACCGGACACCCTTGCCTTTATACGGCTCCGGTGGCCGGAACCGTCGGATGTCTGCGGCCACCTGCCCGACCTTGTGCTTGTCCGCACCCCTGATGACGATTTCCGTCTGGCTCGGCGTTTCGATGGTCACCCCTTCGGGAACCGGATAGGCGACAGGGTGTGAGAACCCCAGCGTGAGATTCAGGTTGCGTCCCTGCGCCTGCGCCCTGTAGCCGACGCCGACAAGTTCCAGCTTGCGCTCGAAGCCTTTCGTCACCCCGTCCACCATGTTGCCCAGCAAGGCGCGCATGGTTCCGGCCAGCGCCACCACGCCAGGCGCATCGGTCCGGGCCGAAACATGGGCGGCCCCGTCCGCCACGTTGACGACAATCTGGGGCGCGAGCGCCATGCTGAGCTCACCTTTAGCACCTTTGACGCGGATCTTCCCGTCGCCCTGGCTGAGTTCCACTCCCTTGGGAATGGGAACCGGCTTTCGCGCTACTCTGGACATCTTTCGTATTCCGCTGGTCTGCTCAATTTTTCAATGGCTTCGAGTCGCAAATCACGACACGACGCAGAGAATTTCACCGCCATGGCCCTTGAGCCTGGCGTCGCGATCGCTCATCACGCCCTCTGATGTCGAAATGACGGCGATACCCAGGCCACCCTTGATTCGCGGCAATTCACCCTTCCCGCGGTAGACACGCAGCCCGGAACGGCTCACCCGGCGGATCTCGTCAATGACCGGCTGTCCCTCGAAATAACGCAACTCTATGGTAAGCAGCCGCTTGTTCCCGCCGACTTCATCGACCCTGTAGTCGCCGATATAGCCTTCTTCACGCAGCACCTTGGCGATCGATTCCTTCTGACCGGAGGACGGCATGCTGACGGACTTCAGGTTGACCCTCTGTCCGTTGCGGATGCGCGTCAACATATCGGCTATGGGATCAGAAAGACTCATGGCTCGCACTCTTGATCATGTCTGTACGGTTGTTGAACATCGTCGACTACCAACTTGCCTTGCGCAGGCCCGGCAGGTTGCCTTCCATCGTCAGTTCGCGGAGCTTGGTGCGTGACAGGCCAAATTTTCGATAGAAACCCTTGGGCCGCCCGGTGATCGCACACCGATTTCTCATGCGCACCGGGCTCGAATCACGCGGCAGCCCCTGAAGTTTTTGCTGGGCTGCCTGCTTGTCGCCTGCGCTGGACTTCGGGCTCAGGATCGTCCTCTTGAGCTCTTCCCGCTTCGCGGCGTAGCGTTTGACCAGCGCCGCCCGCCGGACGTCACGCAGGATCATGGATTTCTTGGCCATAACGTCTCTGGTTCCCGAAATTACTTGCGGAACGGAAATTCAAATGCTTCGAGCAAGGCCCTGCCTTCCTCGTCATTGCGCGCTGTGGTGCTGATGGCAATATCCAGCCCGCGAATGGCGTCAATCTGGTCGTAGTCGATCTCGGGGAAGATGATCTGCTCTTGAACGCCCATGTTGTAGTTGCCGCGCCCGTCGAACGACCGGCCATTGAGCCCGCGAAAATCGCGGATACGCGGAATGGCGATGTTGACCAAACGGTCCAGGAATTCGTACATCCGCTCCCGGCGCAGCGTTACCTTGCACCCGATCGGGTACCCGTCACGGATCTTGAAAGTCGCGATCGACTTTCTCGCCACCGTCACCACCGGCTTCTGCCCGGCGATTCGCGTCATGTCGCTGACGGCTTTCTCAATGACCTTCTTGTCGGTCGTCGCCTCGCCAACGCCCATGTTCAACGTGATCTTGGTGATCCTGGGGACTTCCATCACGTTCTTGATGCCGAAACGCTCACGCAGTTTCGGCACGACCGTTTCCGAATATACCTGTTGCAGTCTGGCCATAAATTTCATTCGCTACCGGACGTCATGCGTCAGGCATCGACAACCTCGTTGTTCGACTTGAAGTAACGGACCTTGCGCCCATCGTCGAGCGTCCTGAACCCCACGCGATCGCCTCGCGATGTCGCGGGATTGAGCAGCATCAGGTTCGAGACATGCAGGGACATTTCCTTCTGGACGATTCCGCCCTGCTGCCCCTTCATGGGATTCGGCCTCTGGTGGCGCTTGACGACGTTGATGCCTTCCACGACAACACGGTCGTTGGCCAGCACTCGCAATACGGTCCCATTCCGGCCTTTGTCCCGCCCGGCTATGACGACCACCTGGTCACCTTTCCTGATCCGTTTCATGTCTGATGCCTTGCCCTGACCCCTGCCAATATCGCAGTGATCACAGCACCTCCGGTGCCAGTGAAATAATCTTCATGAAGCGCTCGGTACGCAGCTCGCGCGTTACCGGCCCGAAAATGCGCGTGCCGATAGGCTCCAGCTTGTTGTTGAGCAGAACGGCTGCATTCCCATCGAACCGGACGACGGACCCATCGTTCCGTCGCACGCCCTTCCTTGTCCTGACCACCACCGCGTTATACACCTCGCCCTTCTTGACGCGGCCGCGCGGGATGGCATCCTTGATGCTGACCTTGATCACATCGCCCACCGAGGCATAACGCCGCCGCGAGCCACCAAGCACCTTGATGCACATCAACTGCCGGGCACCGCTGTTGTCGGCTGCGGCGAGATATGTCTGCATCTGAATCATGTTCGTAATCCGCTGTCGGTATCAGGACCGTCTGTTGCTGCGCATCAGGATCGGCCGGCCTCAACCAGCATCAGCCCGCCTGATGATCTCGACGAGGCGCCATGCCTTTCGCTTCGAATAAGGACGACACTCACTGATCGCCACCACGTCACCTTCGCGGCACTCATTGGCCTCGTCGTGCACAAGAAGTTTCGTGCTGCGCCGGACGTACTTCCCATATGTCGGATGCTTGACCAGGCGGCTGATCAGCACAGCGGCAGTCTTGGCCATCTTGTTGCTGACCACGGTGCCTGTAACGACCCGTGCCTGCTTGTCTGTCTTGTCGGTCATGACGCATCTCCGCTGGGGGTCTTCTTGCGTTCCGTCAGCAGGGTCTTGATACGGGCAATGTTTTTGCGGACTTCCGCAAACTGCGTATGACGGTTGAGTTGCCCCGTCGCACGCTGCATGCGCAGGTTGAACTGTTCGCGACGGAGTGCCAGCAGCTCTTCGCCCAGCTCTGCATCCGTCTTGTTGCGCAGATCGCCGATATTCATATCACTGCCTGCCGTGTCACAAACGTGGTCGCCACCGGGAGCTTTGATGCCGCGAGCCGGAAGGCTTCCCGCGCAATCTCTTCCGTCACGCCTTCCATTTCATAGAGCACCCGACCTGGCTGAACCAGAGCCACGTAATACTCGACGTTGCCCTTGCCGCTGCCTTGCCTGACTTCAAGCGGCTTTGTCGTGATGGGCTTGTCGGGGAAGACACGTATCCAGACCTTGCCGCCACGCTTGACGTAGCGCGTCATGGCCCGACGGGCTGCCTCGATCTGTCGTGCGGTAAGCCGGCAACGACCAACGGCCTTGAGCCCAAACTCGCCAAAGGCAACCGCGTTGCCACGCTGGGCCAAGCCACGATTCCTGCCTTTGAACTGCTTTCTGAATTTTGTACGCTTGGGCTGCAACATTGCCGTTTATCCTCAGCGCCCCGAGCCAGCCGCAGCATCTTCTACCGCGACATCCTTGCGATCAAAGACCTCGCCAAGGAAGATCCATACCTTGACACCAATGACGCCATACGTCGTCTTCGCTTCGGCGAAGCCATAGTCGATATCCGCCCTGAAGGTGTGCAGCGGCACGCGCCCTTCGCGATACCACTCGGAGCGGGCAATCTCTCCGCCGTTGAGACGCCCGCCGACCTGAATCTTGATTCCAAGCGCCCCCAGGCGCATGGTGTTCGTTACGGAACGCTTCATGGCACGGCGAAACATCACCCGGCGCTCGAGCTGCTGAGCGATGCCCGCAGCGACCAGCACGGCATCCAGCTCCGGCTTGCGGATTTCGGCGATATTGATCCGCACGTCACCAAGAGGCATACCTATGCAACGCGCCGTGCCGGCACGCAGCTTCTCGATATCTTCGCCCTTCTTGCCGATGACGACGCCTGGCCGTGCAGTGTGCACCGTAATATTGGCCTTGCGCGCCGATCGCTCAACCTGGATGCGCCCAACGGAAGCGTCCTTGAGCTTGTCCCTGAGGTACTCGCGGACCTTGTGATCTGCGGCAACGTACTCGGCGTATACCCGGGAATTGGCATACCACTTGGAGGCCCACTCCCGAGTGATCCCCAAGCGTATACCGACAGGATTTACTTTCTGACCCATTAGACCTACTCGTCCGCGACCTTGATCGTTATGTGACTGTTGCGCTTCACCCTGGGTGACGACCTGCCCTTCGCAGACGCCCTGAAACGTCGCATGCGCGGCGCTTCATTGACGAAGACCGACTTGACCTTCAATTCGTCGATATCCGCGGCGAAATTGTGCTCGGCGTTGGCAATCGCCGACAACAGAACCTTGCGGAGAATCTGCGCGCCTTTCTTCGGCATGAAGTCAAGGATCTGCTTTGCACTGGCCACTGACTTGCCACGAATGGTGTCCGCCACCAGACGGCACTTCTGCGGAGAAATGCGTGCGTATTTCAGCGTCGAAGAAACTTGCATGATTCAGATCCCCATCATTTCTTCGAGGCCGGGCCAGCCTTGGTCTTCTTGTCACCGGAATGGCCCTTGAAAATGCGCGTCGCGGCAAACTCACCAAGCTTGTGGCCGACCATGTTCTCGGTGACCAGAACCGGGATGTGGTCCCGCCCGTTATGCACCGCCAGGGTCAGGCCAACCATCTCCGGAATGATCATGGAGCGGCGCGACCATGTCTTGATCGGCCGCCGGTTCTTCGCATCGACCGCCTGGTTGACCTTCTGCAGCAGATGCAGATCAACAAACGGTCCTTTTTTTACGGATCGTGCCACTGTCTGTTTCCTTCAAACCGGCCGTCACTTCTTGCCGCGACGACGAACGATCATCACGGACGTACGCTTGTTGCGGCGGGTCTTGTAGCCCTTGGTCTTGATACCCCATGGCGTCACCGGGTGGCGACCACCCGATGTCCGCCCTTCACCACCACCATGCGGGTGATCGATGGGGTTCATGGCCACGCCGCGGACGGTTGGACGAACGCCACGCCACCGTGTGGCGCCAGCCTTCCCAAGCTTGCGCAGGTTGTGTTCTTCACGGCCAACCTCGCCGACCGTTGCACGGCATTCGACATGGATCTTGCGCATTTCGCCTGAGCGCAGGCGCAAGGTGGCATAGCTGCCCTCACGCGCAACGATCTGCGAGCTCGTTCCCGCCGCGAGCGCCAGCTGGGCGCCCTTACCGGCTTTCAGTTCAATGGCGTGCACCTGTGTGCCAACAGGAATGTTCCGCAGCGGCAACGCATTGCCGCTCTTGATTGCGACATCACGACCCGATATCACGGTATCCCCGGCTGAGAGCCCCTTGGGCGCAACGATGTAGCGACGCTCGCCATCGGCATACAACAACAGGGCAATATGCGCCGTACGGTTCGGATCGTATTCGATGCGCTCGACACGGGCAGGAATACCATCTTTACTGCGCTTGAGGTCGATGACCCGGAAACGCCGTTTGTGACCACCGCCCTTGTGACGGGTCGTGATCCGGCCATGGTTGTTGCGCCCCGTGCTGCGCTCGAGTTTTGCCAGCAGGGGTCCGTGCGGCTCGCCCTTATGCAGCCCCGGCGTTGTCACCCTGACAACAAAGCGTCTTCCGGGAGAGGTTGGCCTCAATTGTTGCAATGCCATGATAGCTGGTCCTTACCCGTTCACTCTTTACCGAGGAACTCGATATCCTGACCTTCCGCCAGGGTGACATAGGCTTTTTTCCAGTGCTGGCGGCGACCATGCATGGAACCAAACCGCTTTTTCTTGCCGATGACGTTCACCACCTGCACGTCCGTCACCTTGACGTCGAACATCAACTCGACAGCTCGCTGGATGACCGGCTTGCTGGCGTCGGTGCGCACGCGAAAGACGAACTGCCGCGACTTGTCTGCAAGGCGCGTCGCCTTCTCGGAAAGGTGAGGACTGACGAGCACGGACATCAGGCCCTCTTTGCCAATGGCTGCGGTCATGACAAGCGCTCCTCGATTGCCTTGACCGCGGCTGCCGTCACCAGGACGTTTTCGCAGCCGAGCAGTGCAAGGGGGTTGATGCCACGCACATCAAGCACATCCACCGTCGGCAGGTTGCGTGCTGCCAGCACCAGATTGGCCTGCAACGAGTCGACGAGTATCAGCGTTCTGGCCAGATTGAGTGCCTTGAGACGTGCCGCCAGATCCCTGGTGCGGGGCTGCGGAACGTCAAGACTGTCCACGACCGTCATGCGCCCCTGACGAACGAGTTCCGAAAATACCGAGCGCATCGCAGCGCGGTACATCTTGCGATTGACCTTCTGGGCGTGGTCACGCGGCCTGGCTGCAAACGCCCTGCCACCACCAACCCAGATCGGCCCGCGCGTGGTACCCGCTCGCGCGCGACCCGTACCCTTCTGCTTGAAGGGCTTGCGACCACCGCCCCTGACATCGGCCCTGGTCTTCTGCGCCTTGGTTCCAGACCGGCCGCCGGCGAGATATGCCGTTGCAACCTGGTGGATGAGCGCCTCGTTATACGCAGCATCGAAAGCGTCGTCGGACACTTCGAGACTGCCACCGCCATGTACTGAAAGTTTCATTTAGCCATCAACCCCTGGGCCGCCGGACCTTGACGGCGGGACGGACCAGAACGTGGCCACCCGCATGCCCTGGCACCGCGCCCTTCACGAGGATCAAATTCCGCTCTGCGTCGACCCGGACGACCTGAAGGTTCAGTACGCTGCGGCTCTGGTTGCCCATGTGGCCGGACATTCTCTTGCCCTTGAACACGCGCCCGGGCGTCTGGCGCTGGCCGATCGACCCAGGCACCCGGTGGGAAACGGAGTTGCCGTGGGTCGCATCCTGGCTCTGGAAGTTGTGCCGCTTGATCGTGCCGGCATAGCCCTTGCCGATCGTGGTGCCACTCACATCCACGAGTTGCCCGGCACTGAAGATATCGACCTTGACCTCTGCGCCAGGCTGGTATTGGCCCAGCACGTCATCCGATCCGGCGCGAAACTCCCACATCCCCCGGCCGGGCTCCACGCCGGCCTTGGCATACTGCCCGGCCGTGGGCTTGTTCAGGCGGCTGGCCTTGACACTTCCGGAGGTCACCTGGACCGCAGAATATCCATCCGAATCAACGCTCTTGATGCGTGTAACGCGGTTTGGGAGCGCTTCGATCACGGTAACCGGGATCGATTCACCGTCGTCCGTGAAGACGCGGGTCATTCCGCACTTTCGCCCTACGAGACCGATGGTCATTACCCTGCTACCTGCTTGACTGTTGCCCTATCCGCCAGCGGTGGCGAATACCGGACCAGATTCCCGTTAAAAGTCAGCTCAACGTTTATTGCGGCGCAAAACCCGGCGCATTGATCCCCGGCCTTACCGCCCCGGACCGCCGGCACATCGCCCCAGGCCCGCCATTTCTCGCCAGCAAGGCCTTGTTTTTCCCGACCTGGAAACAAAAACACCCCGGGACAGCCCCAGGATGTACGTACCTGCTTTCAGCCAGCCCGTTAGTATATCAGCGTTTCCGGCTAGTTCAATTTGATCTGTACATCCACGCCCGCCGGCAGCTCGAGCTTCATCAACGCATCGACCGTCTTGTCGGTGGGCTCGAGGATGTCCATGAGACGCTTGTGCGTGCGCAACTCGTACTGGTCACGCGCATCCTTGTCGACATGCGGCGACACAAGCAAAGTGAAGCGCTCCATCTTGGTCGGCAGCGGCACCGGCCCCCTGACCTGGGCACCGGTCCTCTTCGCCGTCTCGACGATCTCTCTCGCGGAGCTGTCGATGAGTCGATGGTCGAACGCCTTCAGCCTGATCCGGATATTCTGACTTTTTGCCATCTGCCTGATTCCTGAAACTGACCGAGGTCCCAGCGACCCCGGCAACACCAACCGATTACTCGATAATTTTTGCGACGACGCCGGCACCGACCGTGCGGCCGCCTTCGCGGATCGCAAAGCGCAGCCCATCCTCCATCGCGATCGGGTTGATCAGCGTCACCACCATCTTGATGTTGTCGCCAGGCATCACCATCTCAACCCCCTCCGGCAACTCGCACGCACCCGTCACGTCCGTCGTGCGAAAGTAAAACTGCGGACGGTAACCCTTGAAAAACGGCGTGTGACGACCACCCTCGTCCTTCGTCAGCACGTATACCTCAGCCTCAAACTTCGTGTGCGGCGTGATCGAACCCGGCTTCGCCAGAACCTGGCCGCGCTCAACCTCCTCACGCTTCGTACCACGCAACAGCACACCAACGTTATCGCCAGCCTGACCCTCATCAAGCAGCTTGCGAAACATCTCCACGCCCGTGCACGTCGTCTTCGTCGTCGCGTTGATGCCGACAATCTCGACTTCCTCGCCAACCTTCACCCGCCCCCGCTCAATACGACCCGTCACCACCGTGCCACGGCCAGAAATCGAAAACACGTCCTCAATCGGCATCAAAAAGGCACCGTCAACCGCACGCTCAGGCACCGGAATGTACGCATCCATCGCCTCAACCAGCTTCTCGACGCTCGGCGCACCAATCTCACTGGCGTCGCCTTCCCATGCCTTCAGCGCACTGCCCGTCACAATCGGCGTGTCATCACCGGGAAACTCGTACATCGACAGCAACTCGCGCACTTCAAGCTCAACCAGCTCCAGAAGCTCCGCGTCGTCAACCATGTCCGCCTTGTTCAGGTACACCACGATGTACGGAACACCAACCTGACGCGCCAGCAGTATGTGCTCCCGCGTCTGCGGCATCGGACCATCCGCCGCACTCACCACAAGAATCGCACCGTCCATCTGCGCCGCACCCGTGATCATGTTCTTCACGTAGTCAGCATGACCCGGACAGTCAACGTGCGCGTAGTGCCGCGTCGGGCTCTCGTACTCAACGTGCGCCGTCGCAATCGTGATCCCGCGCGCCTTCTCCTCAGGCGCCTTGTCAATCTGGTCGTACGCCGACACCGAACCACCAAACTTCGCCGCCATAACCTTCGTCAACGCCGCCGTCAGCGTCGTCTTACCATGGTCAACATGACCAATCGTGCCAACGTTTACATGCGGCTTGGTACGCTCAAACTTAGCTTTGGACATGACCGGTTCTCTCTTTTTTTCAAAACATGACAGCGGCTAGTGCCGCCATTTTCAATCCCGTCTGATTATCGATTCGGCAACGTTGGGGGGTACTTCTGCATACCTGCCAAATTCCATCGAATACGTTGCGCGCCCCTGCGTCGCAGAACGCAGGCTGGTGGCATAACCGAACATTTCCGCCAACGGCACGTCGGCACGAATGATCTTTCCTGCAGGCGACTCATCCATCCCGTGAAGAACACCTCTGCGGCGATTGAGGTCGCCACTGACATCGCCCATGAACTGGTCCGGCGTGACCACCTCGACTTTCATGACCGGCTCAAGGAGGACCGGTTTTGCCTTGGCACAACCTTCCTTGAAAGCCATTGATCCGGCGATCTTGAATGCGACTTCACTGGAATCGACGTCATGGTAGGAGCCGTCGAATATCGTGACCTTGACATCGACAACCGGATACCCCGCAAGGACGCCATTCTCCATCTGCTCGCGGACACCCTTGTCCACCGCCGGCACGTATTCCCTGGGGACCACGCCGCCCACGATGGCGTTGACAAATTCGTAGCCGGCACCGGCGTCACGCGGCTCAATGCGCAGGTAGACATGACCATACTGACCACGACCACCCGACTGGCGCACGAATTTTCCTTCCTGCTCGACGACCTTGCGGATCGTCTCGCGATAGGCCACCTGGGGTCGGCCGACATTGGCCTCGACCTTGAATTCCCGGCGCATGCGGTCGACGATGATATCGAGGTGCAGCTCACCCATCCCGGAAATGATCGTCTGACCGGACTCTTCATCGGTATGCACGCGGAAAGATGGGTCTTCCTTGGCCAGCTTCTGCAGCGCAAGGCCCATTTTCTCCTGGTCTACCTTGGTCCTTGGCTCCAGCGCGACAGAAATCACCGGCTGTGGAAACTCCATCTTTTCCAGCGTGATGACGTGCTTCTCATCTACCAGCGTATCGCCCGTGGTGACGTCCTTGAGCCCAACCGCCGCAGCAATATCTCCGGCACGGACCTCCTTCATCTCGGCGCGCTCATTGGCATGCATCTGCAAGAGCCGGCCAATGCGTTCGCGCTTCCCCTTTGTGGGGTTGTAGATGCTGTCGCCGGAGTTCAGGACCCCGGAGTAGACCCGGAAAAACGTCAGGTTGCCGACGAATGGGTCGGTTGCGATCTTGAACGCCAACGCCGAGAACGGCTCGGAATCGTCGGCTTTTCGCTGCGCCACGCCCCCGTTTTCCATGGTTCCCGTAACCGGCGGCATGTCTACCGGCGAGGGCAGGTACTCGATGACTGCATCGAGCACTGCCTGCACTCCCTTGTTCTTGAAGGCCGAGCCGCAGAAAACCGGGACAATCTCGTTTTTCAGCGTTCTCGCCCTCAAGCCGCGCTTGATGTCGTCACCATTCAGGTCCCCGGCTTCCAGGTACTTATCCAGGAGCGCTTCATTGCCATCGGCTGCTGCCTCGACCATCTTGTCGCGATATTCCCGGCATGTGTCGGCCATCTCTGCAGGTATATCGGCCAGGTCAAAGCGCATGCCCTGGGATCCGTCGTCCCAGAAGATCGACTTCATGCGAATCAGGTCGACGACGCCCTTGAAACCATCTTCGGCGCCGATCGGGACCTGCAAGGGAACGGGGTTTCCTCCGAGCCGCTCGCGGATCTGCCTGACGACACGGAAAAAATCCGCGCCGGCCCTATCCATCTTGTTGACGAAGCAAAGCCGTGGCACGTGATACTTGTTGGCCTGACGCCAGACCGTCTCGGATTGGGGTTCGACGCCACCAACGGCACAGAAAACCGTCACGCCGCCGTCAAGCACTCGCAGCGACCGTTCGACCTCAATGGTGAAATCAACGTGTCCGGGCGTATCGATGATATTGATCCGGTGCTCGGGAAACTGCTGGTCCATTCCCTTCCAGAAGCAGGTCGTCGCCGCGGAAGTGATGGTGATGCCGCGCTCCTGCTCCTGCTCCATCCAGTCCATGACGGCGGCGCCATCATGGACTTCACCGATCTTGTGGGAGACACCCGTGTAAAAGAGTACGCGCTCGGTCGTGGTCGTCTTGCCAGCGTCGATATGCGCCGATATACCGATATTCCGGTAGCGCTCGATTGGTGTCGTCCTCGGCACAATTCATCCCCAGGCGCAAACCCGGATCACCAGCGATAGTGCGAGAAGGCGCGGTTGGCGTCGGCCATCCTGTGCGTATCCTCGCGCTTCTTGACGGCAACACCACGGTTCTCCGCCGCATCAAGGATCTCGTGGGCAAGGCGGTGCGCCATGGTTTTTTCACTTCGCGCGCGCGCAGCATCGATCACCCAGCGCATGGCCAGCGTCTGGCGGCGCGCAGGCCTGACTTCAATGGGCACCTGATAGGTTGCACCGCCAACGCGTCTGGACTTGACCTCGACCACTGGCTTGACGTTGTCCAGTGCCTTGCCCAGCATCTCGACAGCCACTTCCTCGCTCTGGTTGCTGCGCTCGGCGATTCTTGCCAGCGCGCCATACACGATGGACTCGGCAACCGATTTCTTGCCGCTTTCCATGATCATGTTGGTGAATTTGGCGAGAAGTTCGCTGCGGTGTTTTGGATCCGGCAGCACGACGCGCTTCGGGGCCTGGGTACGTCTGGACATGGTGATGCTCTGTTCGTGTTTTACTGATCGGGGAAGCCGCTGTCGGCCATATGCATGGCTTAGCCCTTGGGCCTCTTGGCACCGTACTTCGACCGGCCCTGACGACGGTTCGCCACACCCGAGCAATCGAGCGTGCCGCGAATGGTGTGGTAACGCACACCCGGGAGGTCCTTGACACGGCCGCCACGAATCATGACGACAGAGTGTTCTTGCAAGTTATGGCCCTCGCCACCTATGTAGCTGGTCACCTCATACCCGTTGGTCAGGCGTACACGGGCGACCTTGCGCAACGCGGAATTCGGCTTCTTGGGTGTCGTCGTGTAGACGCGGGTACACACCCCCCGTCTTTGGGGGCTTCCCGCGAGGGCCGGAACCTTGCTCTTGTAGGTCGGTGCCCGCCGCGACTTGCGAACCAACTGGTTGACTGTTGCCATTGCTGCAATCCGTCTGCCTGAATCGATACTGGTCGGAAAAAAAATCAGCCCGCTGCGATACCCATTCGGGTCTGGCATTCGGGCTGACCGGTTTGAGCGGCCCCAAGACCCCCCTCGGCCGCTCACGCCGGGGCGGCAGCCGGGAACACCCGGCCAAATCCAGGCCCCTGATTTAGTGCAGGGGGCCGGTGATTTTATGGGTCTGCATCAAAGTGTGTCAAGCAATGCCCCCTGTGCCGACTGACGGCACAGGGGGGCGGCCACCCGTCAGGCGTCACTCCGCTGCATCGCCACCATCTGTCGCGGCCGCCACGTCGGCCTCATCACGGCTTTCCCGGGCGGCCCTGGCGGCAGCTTCCTCCAGGCCCTGGAGTTCCATACGCAGTTCCTGGGCCTGATCTTGCGGCTTGCGCCGCTCGGCATGGAATCGGTAACCCGTACCCGCCGGAATCAGGCGGCCGACGATGACATTTTCCTTCAATCCGCGCAGGTCATCCCGCAACCCACGGACGGCCGCCTCGGTGAGGACGCGCGTGGTTTCCTGGAACGAAGCGGCCGAAATGAAGGACTCGGTGGCCAACGATGCCTTGGTGATACCGAGCAGCAAGGGCTCCCACGTCAGCTCGGCCTTGCCATTGGTGCGCATGCGTTCGTTGGTCTCGATGATGCGGGATTTCTCGACCTGCTCACCCTTGAGAAGCGTCGAGTCGCCCGGGTCGACGCACTCCACTTTCTTGAGCATCTGGCGAATGATGACTTCAATGTGCTTGTCATTGATCTTGACGCCCTGCAGCCGATAGACGTCCTGGATTTCTCTTACCAGGTAGTCTGCCAGGCGCTCAACACCCTGCAGGCGCAGGATATCGTGCGGGTTCGGCTCTCCATCGGCGATCATTTCGCCCCGTGCGACCTGCTCGCCCTCGAAAACACTGAGGTGCCGCCACTTGGGGATCAATTCCTCATGCTTTTCACCATGCTCGTCGGTGATGACGAGGCGGCGCTTGCCTTTTGTCTCCTTGCCAAAGCTCACGGTACCGCTGTATTCAGCAAGGATCGCCGGATCCTTGGGTTTCCGGGCCTCGAACAGGTCGGCAACCCTGGGCAGGCCACCGGTGATGTCGCGGGTCTTGGATGTCTCCTGAGGGATGCGCGCAATGACGTCACCAACGGAGACCTTGGCACCATCGGCCATGGTCACGACGGCACCGGACGGCAACGCATAGACCGCAGGAATATCGGTGTTGACGAAGAATACCTCGCCGCCTTTTGCATCAACCAGCTTTGCGGTAGGTCTGAGGTCCTTGCCAGCAAGGCCACGCTGCTTGGGATCCATGATCACGTAGCTGGCCAGGCCGGTCATGTCGTCGATCTGCTCGGTAACGGTCACACCATCGACAAAATCCTGGAACTTGAGGAACCCGCCGACCTCGGCAATGACGGGGTGGGTGTGAGGATCCCAGGTCACGATGACCTGCCCGCCTTCGGCGCGGTCACCATCATCGACCGTGATCACTGCACCGTACGGGATACGGTAACGCTCGCGCTCACGCCCGTGGTCGTCGATGATGCTGATCTCGCCGGACCGACTGACGGCAACCAGATAGCCTTTCTCGTGGCGCACCGACTTGACGTTATGCAGGCGCACCACACCCGGACGCTTGACCTCGACGCTGTTGGCGGCCGCGGCCCGCGACGCGGCACCGCCGATATGGAACGTGCGCATGGTCAGCTGGGTGCCGGGCTCACCGATCGACTGCGCGGCGATGACGCCGACCGACTCACCGATATTGGCACGATGTCCGCGCGCCAGATCGCGGCCATAACACTGGGCGCAGACGCCGTAACGGGTTTCACAGGTGATGGGCGAGCGCACCTTGACGAGGTCGACGCTGGCACCTTCCAGCAATGCCACCTCGCGTTCATGCAGCAGCACCCCCGCATCGAGCAGCAGCTGCTCGGTACCGGGCACCATTACCGCTTCGGCGAGCACCCGACCCAGTACGCGCTCGCGCAGTGGCTCGACGATATCCCCACCTTCCACCAGAGGCGCCATTGACAGGCCAGCCGTTGTGCCGCAGTCCTCCTCCGTGACGACGAGGTCCTGCGCGACGTCGACCAGCCTCCGTGTCAGGTAACCGGAATTGGCCGTCTTCAGCGCCGTATCGGCCAACCCCTTGCGGGCACCATGCGTGGAAATGAAGTATTGCAGGACGTCGAGACCCTCGCGGAAATTCGCCGTGATCGGCGTCTCGATGATCGAGCCGTCCGGTTTGGCCATGAGGCCGCGCATTCCGGCCAGCTGGCGAATCTGTGCCGCCGAGCCGCGAGCGCCGGAGTCCGCCATCATGTAAATCGAGTTGAAGGACTTCTGCTCGAGCTCGCTGCCATCTTCCTTGACAACCTTCTGCCGGCCGAGCTTGTCCATCATCGCCTTCGCCACCAGGTCGTTGGTCCGCGACCAGATATCCACCACCTTGTTGTAGCGCTCACCATTGGTGACAAGGCCGCTGTTGAACTGGTCCTGGATTTCCTTCACCTCTGCCTCGGCGGCGGAAAGAATCGCCGATTTGTCTTCCGGCACCACCATATCGTCGACGCCGATTGAAACCCCGGCGCGCGTGGCGTAGGCAAAACCGGTATACATGAGCTGGTCGGCAAACACGACGGTATTCTTCAGGCCAACTCGCCGGTAGCAAGCGTTGATGCAGGCAGAAATCGACTTCTTGTCCATTGGCCTGTTGACAAGCGAGAACTCCAGCCCCGCCGGCAGCACCTCGGACAACAGAGCACGGCCCACGGTCGTCTCGACAAGCGAAACGGAAGTGGTGGCGCCTGCCTCGCTGACGACAGTTTCCCGTATGCGCACCTTGATACGTGCCTGCAACTCGACCATACGGGTCTCATAGGCCCTGTGTACCTCGGTGACGTCGGCAAACACCATGCCTTCGCCCCGTGCACCGATGCACTCCCGGGTCATGTAATAAAGGCCGAGAACGACGTCCTGCGACGGCACGATGATCGGCTCACCATTGGCCGGCGAAAGGATGTTGTTGGTTGACATCATCAGCGCACGCGCCTCGAGCTGCGCCTCGATGGACAACGGCACGTGGACGGCCATCTGGTCACCGTCGAAGTCGGCATTGAAGGCCGTGCACACCAGGGGGTGCAACTGGATAGCCTTGCCTTCGACAAGGACCGGCTCAAAAGCCTGGATGCCGAGCCGGTGCAACGTGGGGGCCCGGTTCAACAGTACGGGATGCTCCCTGATCACCTCTTCGAGAATATCCCAGACCTCGGCACCTTCGCGCTCCACCAGCCGCTTGGCTGCCTTGATCGTCGATGCCTCACCTCGCAGCTGCAGCTTGGAGAAAATGAATGGCTTGAAGAGTTCAAGCGCCATTTTCTTCGGCAGCCCACACTGATGCAGTCTGAGCGTCGGGCCGACCACGATCACCGAACGGCCCGAGTAGTCAACCCGCTTTCCCAGCAGGTTCTGGCGGAAGCGCCCCTGCTTGCCTTTGATCATGTCCGCAAGCGACTTCAGGGGTCGCCGATTGGTCCCCGTGATGGCTCGCCCTCGGCGACCGTTGTCGAGCAGGGCATCGACGGCTTCCTGCAGCATGCGCTTCTCGTTGCGCACGATGATGTCCGGGGCATTAAGTTCCAGCAGCCTGCGGAGCCGGTTATTGCGGTTGATGACCCTGCGGTACAGATCGTTGAGGTCCGACGTGGCAAACCGCCCACCATCAAGCGGCACGAGCGGTCGAAGGTCAGGCGGCAACACCGGCAGCACCGTCATGACCATCCACTCGGGACGATTTTCAGACTCGACGAATGCCTCCGCGAGCTTTAGCCGCTTCGACAGACGCTTGATCTTTGTCTCCGAACTCGTATTGGTCATATCCTCCCGGATCTGAACCATCTCGCGCTGCAGATCGAGTGTCTTGAGCATCTGGTAGATGGCTTCGGCGCCCATCCTGGCGTCGAATTCATCGCCGTACTTCTCGACAGCTTCCAGATACTGCTCGTCGGTCAGGAGCTGCCTGCGCTCCAGGGGCGTCATACCGGGGTCGACGACGACAAACGCCTCGAAGTACAGGACCCTTTCGATCTCACGCAGCGTCATGTCGAGAACGAGGCCGATGCGTGATGGCAGGGACTTCAGGAACCAGATGTGGGCAACCGGGCTGGCCAGGTCGATATGGCCCATCCGCTCGCGACGCACCTTGGCCTGTGTAACCTCGACACCGCATTTTTCGCAGACCACGCCACGATGTTTGAGGCGCTTGTACTTGCCGCAAAGGCATTCGTAGTCCTTGATCGGCCCGAATATCTTGGCGCAGAACAGGCCATCCCGCTCCGGCTTGAACGTGCGGTAGTTGATGGTTTCCGGCTTTTTTACCTCACCATAGGACCACGAGCGAATCTGCTCCGGAGACGCCAGCCCGATGCGAATCGCATCAAACTCCTCGACCGTCTGCTGCTGCCTGAAAAGCTTCAGTAGGTCTTTCATATTTCACCTGCCAGATTTGAATGCTGCGCTGAAAGGATCAATCCTGTTCGAGGTCTATCTTGATACCCAGTGAACGGATCTCCTTGATCAGCACATTGAAGGACTCCGGCATGCCAGCCGTAATCTCGTTGGTACTGTCGACGATGTTCTTGTACATCTTGGTACGGCCCTGGACATCGTCCGATTTGACCGTCAGCATTTCCTGAAGCGTGTATGACGCACCGTAAGCTTCGAGCGCCCACACCTCCATCTCACCAAACCGCTGTCCGCCAAATTGCGCCTTACCCCCCAACGGCTGCTGGGTTACCAGGCTGTAGGGGCCTGTGGAACGAGCGTGCATCTTGTCGTCGACAAGATGGTTGAGCTTCATCATGTACATGTAGCCGACGGTGATCTCCCGATCGAAAGACTCACCGGTACGGCCATCAAACAACCGCGTCTGACCATGGGCTGGCAACCCCGCCAGCTTCAACAAGCTTTTGATCTCTTCCTCGCTCGCGCCATCAAACACGGGGGTCGCAATCGGAACACCGCCACGCAGATTGCGCATGAGTGCATCGATTTCGTTGTCATCGAGTTCGTTCAGACGGACCTTCTGGCCACCTGTCTTGTTGTAGATGTCGTCAAGCAGGCGGCGTTTCTCGGCCATCGCCGCGTTGGCGTTGACGAGCGCCCCGATGCGATTGCCGAGTTCCCTGGCCGCCCACCCCAGATGTGTTTCAAGCACCTGACCAACGTTCATTCTCGATGGTACGCCCAGCGGGTTGAGCACGATATCGACCGGAGTGCCGTCGGCAAGGTAGGGCATGTCCTCGACCGGCACGATCGTCGAGATCACACCCTTATTCCCGTGCCGACCAGCCATCTTGTCACCTGGCTGTATGCGTCGCTTGACGGCAAGATAGACCTTGACCATCTTGAGCACGCCCGGCGCGAGATCGTCTCCCGCCGTGATCTTCTTGCGCTTTTCCTCGAAACGGCGGTCAAAGCTTTCGCGCTGCTGCTTGAGACGCTCTGCAGCCTGCTCCAATTGCGTGGTAGCGTCGTCGTCGGAGAGCCGGATCTCGAACCATTGGTGACGTGGAATCGCAGCGAGGATGTCAGGCGTGACGCGTCCGCCGGATTTCAGCTCGCCAGGGCCGCCGGCTGCCTTCTTGCCAAGGAGGACCCTTTCGATTCGCTGGTATATGTCGTCCTCGAGTATCCGGAGCTGGTCTCCAAGATCCTTCTTCACACTTTCCATTTCTGCCTGTTCTATGGAAAGCGCACGGCTGTCCTTGTCGACACCGTCGCGAGTGAAAACGCGCACGTCGATCACCGTACCATCCATGCCGGGCGGCACGCGCAAGCCGGTATCCTTGACGTCCGATGCCTTCTCGCCAAATATCGCCCGAAGCAGCTTTTCTTCCGGAGTAAGCTGGGTTTCCCCTTTCGGGGTGACCTTGCCGACCAGAATATCGCCAGCCCTCACCTCTGCGCCAATATAGGCGATACCCGCCTCATCGAGTTTTGCCAACGCCGCTTCACCAACATTGGGAATATCTGCGGTGATCTCCTCCGGCCCAAGCTTGGTGTCGCGGGCCACGCATGTCAGCTCTTCGATGTGGATGGTCGTGAAACGATCCTCCTCAACCAGCCGCTCCGAGATAAGGATCGAGTCCTCGAAGTTATAGCCATTCCACGGCATGAATGCGACCAGCAGGTTCTGGCCAAGTGCAAGCTCGCCCAGACTGGTCGACGCACCATCACCAAGCACATCTCCTCTTGCGATGGCGTCACCCGCCTTGACCAGAGGCCGCTGATTGATGCAGGTATTCTGGTTGGAGCGCGTGTACTTCGTCAGGTTGTAGATGTCGACGCCAGGCTCGCCGGCCACCGTTTCCTCGTCGTTGACGCGCACCACGATGCGCGATGCATCTACGGAGTCCACAGTACCCCCACGACGCGCCACAACGGTCACGCCCGAGTCGATCGCAACGGCACGCTCCATGCCCGTGCCGACAAGCGGCGTCTCCGACTTCAGCGTTGGCACCGCCTGGCGCTGCATGTTCGAGCCCATCAGCGCCCGGTTGGCATCATCGTGTTCAAGAAATGGGATAAGGGCCGCGGCTACCGACACGGTCTGTTTGGGCGAGACATCCATGTAGTTGATGCGATCGCGTGGCAGCATCGCAAATTCATTTTGGTGGCGAACCGAAACAAACTCGTCGATGAATGCGCCCTTGCCATCCAGCGCTGCATTCGCCTGTGCGATGACGTACTGGCTCTCATCGATCGCCGACAGATACTCGATTTCGTCGGTGACGCGACCATTCTTGACCAACCGGTAGGGCGTCTCCAGGAAGCCGTAGTCGTTGGTCCTGGCATACACCGAAAGCGAGTTGATCAGACCAATGTTCGGGCCTTCCGGCGTCTCGATCGGACAAACGCGGCCGTAATGCGTCGGATGGACGTCGCGCACTTCGAATCCGGCGCGCTCGCGCGTCAAACCACCCGGACCAAGCGCAGAAACCCTGCGCTTGTGTGTCACTTCGGATAGCGGGTTGTTCTGGTCCATGAACTGCGAAAGTTGGCTGGAACCGAAAAACTCCTTGACCGCCGCTGCCACCGGCTTTGCGTTGATCAGCTCCTGCGGCATCAAACCCTCGGAATCAGCGATGGTCAGGCGCTCCTTGACAGCGCGCTCAACCCGCACCAACCCAACACGAAATGCATTCTCCGCCATTTCACCGACACTGCGCACGCGTCGGTTGCCGAGGTGATCGATATCGTCCACCTGGCCATTGCCATTCCGGATGCCGATGAGCGTCTGGAGAACTGAAATGATGTCGTCCTTGGTGAGCACACCCGGGCCGACCGTCTCCTGTCGTCCGACGCGACGATTGAATTTCATCCGGCCGACGCCCGAGATATCGTAGCGCTCACCGTTGAAGAACAGATTCTTGAACAGGTTTTCAGCGGCGTCCTTGGTCGGCGGCTCGCCGGGGCGCATCATGCGGTAGATTTCCACCAGCGCATCCAGCGGCGTCGACGTTGTATCGATGCGCAGCGTATTCGAGATATACGGGCCACGGTCGAGGTCATTCACGTACAGCGTACGAATATGCTTAATGCCCTTCTCGATCAGCGCGTCGATCACCTCACTGGTCAACTCGTCGTTGGCGCGCGCAAGAAGCTCACCACTGCTCTTGTCAACGACATCATGCGCGAGGATCTTCCCTTCGAGGTATTCCTTGGGGACGGGCAGCCGCTCCAGTCCGGCTTCTTCTATTTCCCGTACATGGCGGGCAGTGATGCGGCGGCCCGCCTCGACGGCAACGCGCCGACCTATCCTGATATCGAACGTCGCGGTTTCACCGCGCAGCCGCTGGGCGACGAGGCCGAGCTCGATTTCCTTTGCCGACAGCCAGAAGTCGTTTTTCTCGAAGAACAGGTCGAGCATTTCTTCATTGGTCAGCTCGAGCGCCCTAAGGATGATGGTGGCCGGGAGCTTGCGACGTCGGTCGATTCGGGCAAATACGCAATCCTTGACATCGAACTCGAAGTCGAGCCATGAGCCACGATAGGGGATGATCCGCGCATTGAACAGCAGCTTTCCGGAGGAGTGCGTCTTGCCCTTGTCGTGATCGAAGAACACACCTGGCGACCGGTGCAACTGGGAAACGATGACGCGTTCAGTACCATTGATGACGAAGGTCCCATGATCGGTCATCAACGGCATTTCGCCGAGATACACCTCCTGCTCGCGAACCTCCTTGACGACCTTCTTGCTGCCGGACGCTTCCTTGTCATAGATCACCAGGCGCGTCTGCACACGCAGCGGCGCGGCGTATGTGAGCCCGCGGAGCTGGCACTCCTTTACGTCGAAGACGGGTTCGCCGAGGCGGTACCCAAGGTACTGAAGCTCGGCGTTTCCAGAGTAGCTGACGATCGGCATGACGCTTTTGAAGGCGGCATGCAGACCGATGTCGGCGCGCGCATCAAATGGCTTGTCCGCTTGCAGGAATTGCCGATACGAATCGATCTGGATCGATAGCAGGTATGGAACCTCGAGGATGCTCGGGCGCTTGCCGAAGTCCTTGCGGATCCGCTTCTTGTCAGTAAAGGAATACGTCATATCGCAGCACCTCTGTCAGGGCACTCGTCGACCCCGGGAAAAATACGGTAGGCACGGCTGGCGCTCTCGCCTCCAGCCGTGCCCTCAACCCCGGCAACACCAGCCGCACGGATGACGCAGCATCCGGGCGTCGGTGCAACATCAGTCATCACCGTCTACTTGATCTCGACGGCAGCACCAGCCTCTTCGAGCTGCTTCTTGATCGTGGCAGCCTCGTCCTTGGAAACCGCTTCCTTGACGACGGACGGCGCGCCTTCGACCAGGTCCTTGGCTTCTTTGAGGCCGAGGCTGGTGATGGTGCGGATGGCCTTGATGACGCCCACCTTGTTGTCACCGATGCCTTTCAGCGTAACGGTGAACTCGGTCTGCTCTTCGGCAGCGGGGGCGGCAGGGCCACTTGCAGCAGCCGCGACAGCCACGGGCGCAGCTGCCGAAACGCCCCACGTCTCTTCGAGCATCTTGACGAGCTCGACGATCTCCATGATGGGCTTGGCGCTCAGCTCATTGAGCAACTCTTGGTTTGAAAGGGCCATTTTCCTAACTCCTGAAAAAAACAATTACCCGATTGCAAAGTCTTGTCACGCGGATGGTTGTCAACCCGCCTGGTCGGCCGTGGCGCGTGCGTTCAGAACCCTTGCGACGAGCGCTGCGGGTTCTGCGAGCGTGCGCGCGAGCGTAGTGGCCGGCGCCTGCAGGACACCCAGCAACATGGCGCGCGCCTGATCCAGTGTCGGCAGGCTGGCAAGGCGATCCAGATCCGCGGCGCCGTACAGCTCGCCGCCAACCACCACAGCCCTTGCCACCAGCTTGTCGTTGGTCTTGGCGAAATCCTTGACGACCCGTGCTGCCGCACCGGGGTCTTCGCGGGAAAAGGCCAGGATCAGCGGGCCAGTCAGCGCGGTTTTCAGACACTCGAAATCCGTGCCTTCGACAGCGCGTTTTGCCAGGGTGTTTTTCACCACACGCACATAGACCCCTTCACTACGCGCCTTGGCGCGTAATTCGGTGACTTGCGCCACGGTCAAGCCGCGATACTCAGCCGCAACGGCCGACTGCGCAGTTGCCGCGATTGCATTCACCTCGGTGACAAGTGCTTTCTTGTCGTCGAGCCTTAGTGCCATCATCCACTCCTGATACGTCACTCACTTCCGCCACGGAAAAAAGCCGTGGCCCTGATGGTGGCCGTTACCAGGCGCGCCTGACTCGGGTAACACCATCTGCGCAGGCACCGTCAAACACGACGGCCATTAAGGCACCGGGATACCGGTGCCACCTGCGGTCTTCGATGCACAACAAGCCAAGCCCCATTGCCGATGCCTTCCAGATCGAGGCAACGGCATGGTTCCATGCCTGCTGTCGTTCTCCAGGGATGCACATGCACCCAGGGGAAACCCGGTGCCCGGCAACACGCCGGGTACCGGAGCCGATCCCGACGCCGACCCATCAGGCCGGCGTCGAGGTTACTCAGAAATCCATGCTCGCCTGATCCACCGATATGCCCGGCCCCATGGTCGAAGACACGCTGAGCCGCTTGACATACTGGCCTTTGGCGGAAGCCGGCTTGATTTTCCTCAGGTCGCCGAGCAGTGCCATGAGGTTTTCACGCAGTGCCGCGGTCTCGAAGCCAACCTTACCGATCGAACAATGGACGATGCCCGCCTTGTCAGCCCTGTAGCGGACCTGGCCCGCCTTGGCATTCCGTACTGCTGCTTCGACATCCTGGGTGACCGTGCCTACTTTCGGGTTCGGCATCAGCCCGCGGGGGCCAAGCACACGGCCCAGTTGGCCGACGATCCGCATGGCATCTGGCGTGGCGATAACGGTATCGAAACCGACGTTCCCGGCTTTCATGCTCTCGGCAAGGTCATCGAAACCAACGACATCGGCGCCGGCCGCACGGGCTTTCTCGGCATTCTGTCCCTGGGCGAATACGGCAACCCTGACTGTTCGGCCGGTGCCGTGAGGCAACAGTGTTGAACCGCGCACGACCTGATCAGACTTCTTGGCATCGATACCCAAGTTGACCGCCACATCGACAGACTCGGAAAACTTCGCGGTGGCAAACTCCTTGACGAGTGCCAGCGCCTCATCGATGGGGTAGTTCTGCGTCGGAGAAATCTTTCCGTTCCACGCCTTGCTGCGCTTGCTTTCTGCGGCCATTTCACACCCCCTCGACTTCAAGGCCCATACTGCGGGCGCTTCCGGCAATTGTCCTGACCGCGGCGTCAAGATCGGCAGCCGTGAGGTCAGGCAGCTTGGCCCGGGCAATGTCCTCGAGCTGAGCCCGCGTGACCTTGCCAACCTTCTTCGAGTTGGGCTCGCCGCTGCCCTTGTCGAGACCCAGGGTTTTCTTCAGCAGAACCGCCGCTGGTGGTGTCTTGACGACAAAGGTGAAGCTCCGGTCGCTGTAGACGGTGATGACCACCGGCACGACCATGCCGGCATCAAGCTTCTGCGTCTGGGCATTGAACGCCTTGCAAAACTCCATGATGTTGACGCCGGCCTGACCCAGCGCCGGCCCGATCGGCGGGCTGGGGTTGGCCTGGCCCGCAGGCACCTGGAGCTTGACGTACTTCTCTACTTTCTTGGCCATCTACACATTCCTCATGATGGGTACGAACGCCCCGCGGGGCTCCCCGGCAATGGTTTTCAGCCCTTGGTAACCTGGCTGAACTCAAGCTCGACTGGCGTTGGCCGGCCCAGAATCTGGACCGCCACTCGCAGCTTGTTCTTCTCGTAGTTGACCTGTTCAACGACACCATTGAAGTCGTTGAAGGGCCCCTCTATGACGCGAACCACCTCACCCGGCTCGAACAACACCTTCGGTCTCGGCTTGTCGACGCCCGCCTCCACACGATTCAGTATGGCGGCAGCCTCCGCATCGGTGATGGGCGCCGGCTTGTCGCTCGTACCACCGATGAAGCCCAAGACCTTGGGCACCTCCTTGACGAGGTGCCAGGTCTCCTCATCCATTTCCATCTGCACGAGGACGTAACCCGGGAAAAACTTCCGTTCGCTGCGACGCTTTTGCCCGTCGCGCATCTCCATCACTTCTTCCGTCGGCACGACGATCTTGCCGAACTTCGCCTCGAGCCCCATTCGCTTGATGCGTTCCTGAAGGGATTCCCTGACCTTGTTCTCGAAGTTCGAATAGGCGTGGACGACATACCATCGAAGCGCCATCACTCAGCCCCCCTGCCCGGTCAGCGTGCGACTGAGGAACAGCAGCAAGAGATCCAGCAGCCAGAAAAAAACACCAAATACGAGCACGAAAAAAACCACGGTCAGCGTGGTCTGCAACGTCTCCTGCCTGGTCGGCCAGATAACTTTCCGGATCTCGACCCGCGAGCCCTGAATGAAGTGCCAGAGCTGGCGCCCCCGGTATGTGCGATAAAAAAGCGCGGCGCCGATACCCACGCCGACGAGAATCCCCAGCGTGCGCAACACAATGGGGATTCCGTCATAGAGGTAGTAGGCACTGACCGCCGCCAGCACCACGAGGCAGGCCGCCGCCAGCAGCGCCGTATCGGCGGGCCCGCCTGGACTCTCTGTTTTTTCGCTGGTGGTCATCGGTGTCGTGAATAACCCGTGTCAGGTGGTGGCAGGCCAGGAGGGACTCGAACCCCCAACCTGC
>CAYQIV010000023.1:20721-45736 GCA_964417725.1 uncultured Chromatiaceae bacterium | reverse complement strand
CGCATGCTGTTGCCCCAGTGGTGCATGGCGCCCCAGAACCAGCCTTCCCAGCTGTCCGGGTTGTGAACCAGCTTGGTCACACCGATGAGGTTCCAGAAACGGTTGAAGGCGCTGAGGTAGTGGCCGAGGTTGCCCCACTGGTGGTGCGAACCGTTGGCCACGCAGACCGCGCCGGGGCCAACCGCCTTGGCGCGGCGGATCTCGCCGGCGACGATGTCGAGCGCCTCGTCCCAGCTGATGCGCACGAACGCCGACTTGCCGCGGTTGTGGATGTTGCGCTCGCCGTCCGGATCGAAATCGACCCGCTTCATCGGATGGAGGATGCGGTTCTTCGAATAGACCATCGACTTCTGGCAGATCGCGTGCGAGGCGATGGTCGCCCGACGCGGCGGGGTGAAGGTCTTGCCGCGCGCGGTGATCGACCACGACGGCGCGTCCGCCTCGTCAAAATCCATCGGCGTGGTGCGGAGGATCTTGCCGTCCTTGACGTAGACGAAGATCGGCCCGCCGTTGGTGCCGTTGGTGTAGCGGGTGACGCCATTGCCCATGTCGGTGCCGGCCTTCCACGTCAGCGTCTCGAGGCGCGCCAGGGTGGCCATGAACCACACCGCGAGATCGTCCGGACCCTCGAGGCCGACCTTGAAGTTCTTCGCGGCATCGATGCGCTCGAGAAGGTCGACGGGCGGCGTGAGGAAGCTTTCGGCGATGGCCTGGCTCTTGAAGTCGATGGTGATGTCGGGCTTGGGGTGCAGGCCGCGCCGGGTGCGGATGCGGCCGTCCTCAAGCGCAATCCAGCGCCCGACCGGCTTGTCCCTGAGGCGGAACTGGGCGACGAGGTTCTTTTCCTTCAGGCGTGCCGCGTAGTCGGGAAAGAAGCGCGCCGCGGCGCGCATTGCCTGCGGGATACCCCAAAGCAGCACGGACAGATTCATGTCACTCTCCTCGAACCCTTGCTTCGGCCGGCGGTGCCCCTGCGCGAGGACCGGACCCTTCCATGGCGGAGAGTTTACGGGCCCCGGCAGGTCGTGCCGCAGGCAAAAATCAACCGGATAGGCGCACCCGGGCGGCGCATTCTGCCGCAAGACGGCGGCGTCCACACCCCCTGCGACGCCACCCTCCCGGCGAGGCCACCGCGGTGCGCCGGTCCGGTACACGGCGTGGCTGTCGATGCGGACGGAAAGCGCCGGTATGGCCCCGGGCCTTCTCGGCCAGCCCTTCCCGGCGAGCGGTCCCATGCACCGGGCGATGGCCTCGCGGCCGCCCTTTGCCTGCCGTTGGGCCGGTTGGCCCTGCAGCCGCCCTCAGCGGCCGAGCATGCGTGCCAGCACGTCGTCCTTGCGCACCCAGGCGTGCCACAACGCCGCGACGACGTGCAGGCCGAGCACCACCAGCCCGACTTTCCAGCAGGCCTCGTGGAACTCGCCAAAAAAATCGGCGTTGAACAGGTCGTCCTGGCCGGCCCGGGGAACGATGCGGAAGACGTCGTCCCGACCGAAGAACCAGATCGGGAACTCGCCGTCGTAAGCCGACAGCGCCGCCCAGCCGCTCAAGGGAAAGACCACCAGCAGGACGTAAAGCAGGCCGTGCGTGGCGTGCGCCGTCAGGCGCTGCCAGGCTGCGAGGCCCGGAGGGGCCGGCGGCACGGGGTGACCGGCACGCCACGCGAGGCGGAAGACGACGAGGATGAGGAGCAGGAACCCCAGCGTGTTGTGCCACTGCGCCAGGCGCATGACCAGCGCCCCGTCACCGACCTCGACCAGCCAGGCGTCGTAGGCCGCCACCATCCAGAAGCCCAGCGGCACCTGGACAGCCAGCATCAGTGCCATGAGCCAGTGCAGCGTACGCGCCGGCCAGCTCCAGCGGCCGCGCGTGTCGTGCATCAGGGGTGGATCAGCCGCCATGCGGCTGGAACAGCTCCTGCAACGCGCCGCTGCCGGGGTTGCGCACCACCATCGAGCGGCACGGGCCGCGGCCCGGCAGGTCGATGTCCACCGGGCCGGTAAACACCTCGGCGCCCACGGCCGCGCAGGCGCGCGCGGTTTCGTCGAGGTCTTCCATCTGGAAGGACTGTGCGAGGTAGCCGATGTTCGGCGGCACGGCGTCGGCGGTGAGCGACGGCAAGTCGTAGTTCATGGCCGAGGCGAGCGCGATCTTGCCGTATTCGTGATCGCCCTGGACGATGACGCTGCGGGTCTGCGCCTCCGCGGGCAGGCTGAGCGCGCGGTTGGTTTCTGCACCCTGCAGGACGGATTCGATGAACAGCGTCTGGTGCAGCGGACCGTAATGAAAGGCCAGTGCCTTGTCCATGTCGGCGACCGTGTGCGCCGTCGTCACCACCGAGGTGAAGCCGGTCGGCGTGCGGCCATATCGGTCGACAAACTGGACGATGCGGCCGATCACCGTCTTCGGGTCCTCGGTGAGCAGCTGGATCAGGTTGATGACCACCCCGTCCGGGGCATCGAAGGATGCCTCCAGCGTTTCGCCGACGACAGGCCCGAATTTGTTGTGGGCCGGCTCGCTCCAGAAATGGAAGCCCTGCGCCGCGATCCGTGCGTAATCGCGGCGGATGTCGCTGGCGTAGATGTTGAGGTTGAAGAGTCCCACGGCGCGACGGATCTCCGCCGGACGGACGCGCTTGCGTTCTGCGGCGTCGAACGCCATGAGGAGGATGCGGCCGACCGGGTCGGCGCCGTGGCCGAGAAAGGCGCAGCGCGCAGCGCTGCCGGCCGGCAGGCGCCAGTAGCGCTCAAATTCCGGGCCCTGCCATGTGCGCGTTTCGATCACTTCCAGACCGAGCGTGCCCGCATAGAACTTCAGCGACGTGTCCAGCTGGTCGACACCGATCACCACCGCATTGACCGGCACACCGGCACCCTTCGCACCTTCGCTCATCAATAATGCTCCCGGCAGGAATCCTCGGATGGGCGGGATTCTACCGGAGCGCGCCGGCGAGCACAGCGCAGACCGTGCCCCGCACCACCGGGCATGCCGGGGCGGCAGGTCCCGTCAGGGCACCCGGGCCCGTCGACGGACGCGCGGCCGCCCGGGCCCCGTCGCGCTCGCGGATCCATGCGGCGAGCGGCGGCGAGGTGGGGTAGTACCAGGCGACGAAGGCACGACCCGGCGTGCTCGTCATGCGCCAACGGTCGCGGAAGGCGCGCAGCGCGACCACGTGCGGGTCGAGCCATGAGCCGTAGGCGGCAGTGGCGATGAAGCATCCGGCTTCGGAGAGGCGGTTGGGTCCAAACGGCTCAGGTAGCGGGTCGTTGAGGCGGATTCCCGACTCAACCGAATCGTTGAGATCGTCCGGGTCGATGCCCGCATGGACGATATTGAACTGTGGGAAGAGGGTAACGTTGCCGCCGGCTCAACATTACTCCTCAAATACTGCCCTTTCCTAACCTGAGGCGCCTGATACGTAAGCTGCGGTTAATTCGTGATGGGGGGTTTCGAACAGGTGACGGCACTGGCCAAACTCGATCAGTTTGCCCACCCGCTCGGTCATCCAGAAAAATGCCGCGTAGTTGGCCACGCGCCGGGCCTGTGCCAGGTTATGGGTCACAATCACTACGGTGTAACGCCCTCGCAAGCGCATGATCAGTTCCTCCACCACCTTGGAGGAAATGGGGTCAAGCGCACTGCAGGGTTCATCCATGAGCAGGATTTCGGGTTCCAGCACCAGCGCACGGGCAATGCACAGCCGTTGTTGCTGGCCACCAGACAGGGCAAGGGCGGAACCATCCAGCCGATCGCACACCTCCTCCCACAACCCCACATCCTTGAGTACCTGCTTGATCTTGCGTTGGCGGGTTTGACGATCACATACACCATGTTCCTTCAGCGGCAGTTCCATGTTGCGCCAGATCGACAAGGGAAAAGGATTGGGCCTTTGAAAAATCATGCCGATGCGGCGCCTGAGCCTGAGTGTATCCACTGGATCACGCAGCAGGTCCTGGCCATCAAACAGGATTTGCCCCTGGACCTGCGCACGCTCGTGCTGATCGGTGAGTCGATTAAGGGTGGTGAGAAAACTGGTCTTGCCACAGCCGGATGGGCCGATCAACGCGGTAATGCAGCCCTTGTAGATATCCAGAGATACCTGGGATAACACGGTTTGTTCCCCATAGCTGACTGCAAGATCCCGGATTTGCAGCAAGGGCTCAGGCACACAACACGGCGAGCCGGGTTCAATTTCTCCCAGGGTATAGGGATTTGTTTTTTGTCCGCTCATGATGCCACCAACCTCTGCTTGAACCAGTTATCCACCAGGCTTTGCGCCATCGTGTTGAGTGAAATGATCAGCATGACCAGCACCAAGGCCGAGGCATAGGCCGCGTCATCACCACCGGTGACATTCATGGATAAATCGTAGATATGCACCGCCAGGGCCCTGCCGGAATCGAGCAGTGATCCCGGCATGCGGTCCACATAACCACTGGTGAACAGCAACGCGGCCGTTTCGGCGGTAGCGCGGCCGATCCCCAGCACCAGGCCCGCCACTATCGCCGGACGGGCTGCCGGCAGCAGAATGTGCCAGATGGCAGAACTGCGAGTCATGCCAAGGGCGAGCGCCCCCCGGCGCCACTCGTCATTGACGGCGCGTAAACCGGATTCACAAGTGCGCACGAACACCGGCAGGATCATGCAGGCCAGGGTTAGTCCGCCGGACAGCAGCGAGAACCCCAGGCCTAGATAAATGCTGAAAAACGCATTGCCAAACAGGCCATAGACGATGGACGGTACCCCGGCGAGAACGTCCAGCGTCATGCCGGTGGCGTTGGCGAAACGATTGTACTTAGGGGCAAATTCCGCCAGCCAGATGGCCATGCCCAGTCCTGGCGGCAGGGACACCGCCAGGGCAATCAGCAGTATCCAGAGGGTGGAAACCAAAATGGGACCGATCCCGCCGGCACGACCGGCATCAGCGGGTTCTGCAAACAAAAACGACCAGGACAAATGCGCAAGGCCTTCCACCAGAACGTCACCCAGCACCCACAGCAGAGATGACACCACCAGCACCGCGCAGCCGAACATCAAACCTGAAAACAGACGATCAGCCATGAAGCGCGGCCTCCCGGCTACGGTGGCTAACCCGCTGTGCGCCCCAGGATAGCAGCCACACCAGCAAGGTCAGCAGTAATCCCGATGCAAACAGACTGGCACGATGGTCGCCCATGGCATAGGCCATTTCCAGCGCAATATTGGCGGTGAGAACGCGCACTGGTTCGAACAGCCCGGACGGGATCTGTACCACATTACCCGCCACCATCAGCACGGCCATGGTCTCACCCAGAGCCCTTGCTGTAGCCAGAAGCACGCCGCCGATAATTCCGGATCGCGCCGCAGGCAGCGCGATTTGAAGTATCTGGGTTTTGCGACGCAGGCCCAACGCCATGCCGCCAGCCAGTATGTCCCTGGGGATGCTGGCGAGAGCCGAAGCGCTGGTCAGGGCAATGGTCGGCAAGATCATTAATGCCAATACGACCATCGCGGCCAGGAGTGAGGCACCCGGCGGCTGCCACTGGGTGATTATGGGCACCAGGCGGGTCAGTCCCCACAGGCCGAACACCACCGAGGGGATGCCCGCCAGCAAATTGAGGAGCAAGCGAAAACCTCGGGCCGCAGCAGGCGCTGCATAAAACTCCAGATAAATGGCATTGGTCAGCCCGAGTGGCAATGCGACAAGTACTGCGCCCGAGGTGGCAGCCATGGACGCCACAATCATCGGCGTCATGCCAAACTGACCTTCCAGTGGATACCAGCCCTGACCCTGAAAGATCTGGAGTAAATAACCGTTACGCCATCCATTATTGAGAAACAACCACGATTCACTGAGCAAAAACAGCACGATGAGCAGCAACAGCAGTACGGCTCCTGCCGACAACAGACAGAGCGCACTGCTCAATCTCCGGTCTTTCAGGTTGGTCACAGGTTGGTTGCTCATGCCGATCTACCCAGCGCTCAGGGAACGACAAAAAACTGCGCTTCGACAAGATCTTTCACCCCAGCAGACTGGGCAAAAGCAATGAACGCCTTGATCACGCCGCTGGGCGGGCTTTTGACGACCAGATTCAGCTGACGCGACAAGGGGTAGCGGCCCTTTGCCACCGCCTCAACCGTTGCGGGCTGACCGGACATGGGCAGCAGCTTGATCGGTGTGCCTCGAGCCTCCTCGTATTCAGCAGTACCGATGGAGACATAGCCAATCGCCCCTGGATTGCCTGATACGGTCTTGATGCCTTGCTGATTGTCGCCGATTACCACCTGAGCGTTGATTTGACTGTTCTTCAGGGCGAAGTGATAAAGAAACAACTCCAGCGTCGAGCGACCTTCAGCTTTGTTGACGACTGTGACAGGCACGTCCTTACCGCCAACCTGCCTCCAGTTGCGAGTTTTTCCCGTGTAGATAGCGATAATCTGCTCATCGTCGAGTTGACTCACGATGTTGCTTTTGTGGAGGATGATGCCGATACCATCCATTGCAATCACAAACGCGCTGAGATCCCGTTCAGAGGACTTCAATGCCCTCGATACCATACCGATATCGGCCAGCCCCATTCGCGCGTCGTTGATACCCCGGGATGACCCGCCCATCTGGACGTCAATACGTACACCGGGGTGCAGGGCCTCATAGCGCTTCGCTATTTCCGATACCAGCGGGGCCACGGTGCTTGAGCCGGTTAATGTGAGCCGGTAGTCGCTTGCCTGAGCCGATGGCCCGCTGGATACAGCAACAAGCCCAGACACCAACAATCCTGACAAGTACTTTTTCACGCACGTTCCCTCACGGCTCCGACGATGGCTTCGCTTGAGGTGGCCAGATTGATGGTCGACCCCACGGCTTCGACCCGTAAATGAATGCCGTGACCGAGAAGGAAGAAAGCCGCCCGTCCGATCTCGATATCCACAGACGCATGGCCTGAATCAGGTACCTCCAGTAACTATGCTGGTAGTCGCCCGGAAAGGCGGTGCGCAGCACCACGATGACCGGCGGCCTCTGCCGTTGCGAAGGACTGCCTGGGTGATGGGATCGCTCAACAACATGCGTCACCTCCTGTGGTGACGCTGACGTCCTTGTCAAAGGGCAGACCGCTGCCGCAGCCCTCGAATAGCCCGACGTGCTGGTCAAAGGTGCCGATGAAATCAAAATGGCGGGCGAACCGGCTCTCGTTCAACATGCGCCAGGTATTGCCGCAAACCCGCACCACCTTTCCTTTGGCTATGTCATGGTGCTTGTCCAGCACGAATCGATGTGGGTGCTCAGCCACTGTGCCACGATAGATCACTGCCTGCGCGTAATCCTCACAAGCGCTTTCCAGCGCATCGAGTTTGAACAGACGGTACGTCGCCGAGTAAAAGCGCAGGTTGCCAACGCGCTCCGCCAGTGCAGGGTCGGTGACGAGCAGCGGCCTGTCCTCGACCAGGCGCGGATCGGCAAATCCCGAGGCTTTGGCCAGCCGCAGGAAATCGTTCCAGTACAGCGCGCCGCCGAGACATTCACCGTAAAGCACCGGATCATTGCGCACGGCGTCAGGCACGCGGCGATCAGCATAGACATCAGAAAAGTAGAACTCTCCACCGGGTTTGAGCAGGCGATGGACACCACGCAACACAGCCGCCTTGTCGGGCGCCAGATTCACCACACAGTTGGAGACGATGACGTCGAAGCCTTGCGGCTCCAGATCCAGTTCGTCAAGTCGCTCGATGTAGCCAGAGAGAAAGCGACAATTGTCAAAACCAAATATCTGTGCATGATGCGCCTGATGGTGTTGCGCAACAGCGAGCTGTTCGTCGGTCATATCGACACCGACGACCATCCCCTCCGGACCTACCAACTGCGCCAACGCATAGACATCGCGCCCGGAGCCACAGCCCAGATCGAGTACACGACAGCCCTCGATCTGTTGCGGACACACGAGCCCGCAGCCGTAGTAGCGAGACAGAACCTCGGGGTGAATGCGTGCGAGCAGGGGCTTGAGCCAATCAGGCATGGCGCTGGCATCGCAACACGCGGAGGTTTTGAGATCGGCGCTGCTTTGCAGTTGCTTGCCGTAATAATCCTGAACGATTTCATGCACGGTGGGCGATCTCCAGATTAGCCATCAGCCTTGTTGACTCTGTCGCTCCGCCGCGGCACTTTCTTACACCCGAATACCTGGAACGCCCCGACCCCCCTTCAACCAGCGCCAGCTATCCATCGGGTCAATGACCAGCCCGACCCCATTCACCGCCAGAACGACCACGGCAGAGATCCGCGCCGGTGGTGTCTTTGCGGACGGCACGGCAACGTGCCAGGGGGGGGGGGCAGCACTCTGCGTGCCTTTGTCGGTGAGGCGACCATCATCGAGCGTCCGGGCACACGTCCACGTCGGCTGCAACAGCAGCACTATTCAAACGCCGTTCACAACGGCTGCCATCCCTCTGGCAAGGCCGCCAGGTCGGCCGGCTCGTCGATGTCGCGCAAGCCGGGTAATTGCGCCACTGTCCAGCCCAGCGAGCCAATCCGGCAAAGGGTTTCGAGGGCCACGCTGTCTGTGCTCCAGGTAATGTCGTGAAACACACTGGGGTGAAATTGTCTGAGGCCGAGCAATACGTAGCCGCCGTCAGTGCTCGGAATGATCACCGCATCGTTGGATGCCAGTTGCGTGATCGCCTCGCGCAAATGACCGGCAGTCAGTGCGGGACAATCGGTACCGATGAGCAGCACAGCCCTATTCACCGCAAGGGCTCGATGCGCCGCCCGCGCAAGCCGCGCCCCCAGGTCACCATCGCCTTGCGAATGCCACTCAACCGTCCATGAGTGGTCGTGAAAGGACCGCCATGACGGGTCGTCCGGGTCCGGCGTTACGCACAGCTCGACTTCGCCAACATTCGCAGAGAGCGCCGTGGTCACGGTGTACCTGAGCATGTGCTCGGCAATGCGAGCCGCCCCCCCGGGCCCAAGCGCCGGGATGAGCCGGGTCTTGGCGAGGCCGAGCTGCGGAGCCTTGGCGAAAACGATGATTCGAGCCGAGGTCATCGATACGCTTTCGCGATGTCTTCAACCGGTGCCCCGATCCAGTACCGCCAGCGCAGCCACCACATGAGCGCGATGGTTCGCCAGACGCCACGCGTCTCCCAGCGACGGCCCGATGTCACAACCTGAAGCGGCAGACACGCCGGACTGCCGCCGGCCCTGAGGGCACGGCAGATGGCGATGTCCTCCATCAGCGGCTGCTCCGGAAATCCGCCTACTTCTTCGAAGGCCTGGCGCGTCATGAAAAGGCCTTGATCGCCAGTCGCGATACCCGAGAGACGCGAACGCCAGTTCATCAGTGCCGCCACCAGGCGTAATGACACCGGCTTACCGGCGATGCGCACATCGAACCGTCCCCATCGGTGGTGACGCAGGGCCTCGGTGACAGCGATCACTGCCCCTTCTGGCAGACGGCTGTCCGCGTGCAGAAACAGCAGGGCGTCGCCTCTGCTCTGCGCCGCACCAGCGTTCATCTGGCGAGCACGGCCCGGCGGGCTCGCCAACACGTGAAATCCGGCCGCACGCACGATGTTTTCCGATCCATCGCCGCTCCCCCCATCCACGAACACAATTTCCACGCCTGCCCTGGCGAAGGGCACCAGGTGCTCGCACAAATCGGCCAGGCCGGTCGCCTCGTTGAGCATGGGGATAATGATGCCGAGCCTCATGCTTATCTACTCCCATCATTGAGACGCCAGCTGTAGTCGCCAAAGCTGATCGCCACCTTCCCGTTGCGCAGATCATTGGCCTGCGTAGCGGAAAGCCCCAAGGCGGCCGCATAACGTGCCAGAAAATCGGCCAAGCTCCTGTCGCCGCGAAAACCTTGTTCGAAATCCCCGCGATACCACTTGAAAATCGGGGAAATCTCCACCCTCTCGCCCTTGATTCGATTCCGGACCCTGTCGCCCAAAAAGCGCACGGCCTGATCCTCCAGCTGGGCATCCAGTCGTTCTGGTGAATAGGCTTCGGGTCGCAACGCCGGGCAGCCTGTGCTGGCGCAATTGACGGCAAAATGAATGCGCGGATCGCGATATCTACCTGAGCCACGAATCAGGCCATGCTCGATGTCGTCCAGTGAAAGAGTCTGCCCCAACAAGGGTACAAACGGCTTTTTCCAGGGCGACCGGAGGAAGGACCCCAACTCCTTGATTGACCCCAGATCCGGATAGCGGGTCAGGATCAGTTGCACCGTAAAGGCGTTATAGGCGTTGATCAGGAACGCCAACTGCATCTCACGAGGCCAGCCGTCAAAAGTCTTGGGCTGGACGGCCGAAAGCGTGCTCACGTAGTTTTGCAATCTCGTCTGATCCGATTTCAAGCCACCGTAATCAACGGTGCTCGCATGGCCTCCCGGCAACCAGCGAACGTGTTGCGCCAGTAGCTGGCTCCATACGTCATGATCAAATGTTGGTGTTGTCTGGGCCTCGGCGCCCGCAGCCACCACCAAACAGGACAGGCCAGCGACCATCCATAGCTGCAAACGTTTTGGAATAGAGCGCACGTCCTTACCTCCTCATCCAACGGTGGTAGGACTCAACCACTTTCAACAACCCCTGCGGCGCGTGCGCGCGTTTCCATTCCCCTGCTGCATATTTGTTCGCCTCTGCCCACGTGGGATAAGGATGGATCGTGGCCAGTATCTTGTTCAGCCCAAGCCCGTGTTTCATGGCCAACACAAACTCGGAAAGCAACTCTCCTGCGTGCACACCCACAATTGTGGCGCCAAGGATGCGGTCCTTGCCAGGCACCGTCAGTACTTTGATCCACCCCTCCGCGTGACCTTCGGCGATGGCACGATCCAGATCGTCGATACCATAGCGGGTCACCTCAAACGGGATTCCCTTCTCGTTGGCCTCGCGTTCATTGAGGCCAACCCGGGCAATTTCCGGATCGACAAACGTGACCCACGGAATCACCGAGTAGTCCACCTTGAAACGCCTGAAGCGACCAAACAGCGCGTTAACAGCGGCATACCAGGCCTGATGCGCGGCGATATGGGTAAACTGGTAGGGGCCGACCACATCGCCTGCCGCGTAGATATTGGGGTAGAGTGTCTCCAGATAGTCATTGGTCTGGACTGTGCGTTGGGCGGGAATACCCAGCTCCTCGAGACCAAAACCCTTCAGCCGCGCCTGCCTTCCGACGGCGACCACGATCTCATCGAACGCAAGACGGTGCTCCTCCCCGCTTCCTGCGACAACCAGATGCTGGTTGTCGCCATCACGTTCGATACGCAAGGCCCGGTGCTCTACCAGCACCTGCACACCATCTGCTTCCAGCGCTCTGCGGGCGAAGACAGAGACGTCGTCATCTTCCCTCACCATCAGACGCGGCGTCATTTCCACCTGCATCACGTTTGAACCCAAGCGCGCGAAGCTTTGCGCCAACTCGCAGCCTATGGGGCCGCCACCGAGCACGATAAGCCGTTCCGGTGCACGGTCACGCTCCCTGAGTCGATCCCAGAGGGTGTCCGAGGTGAGATAGTCGACCGATTCCAGACCGGGCAAGGGCGGTACAAAGGGGCGCGCGCCCGTCGCCAGCACAATACTGCGGGCACTCAAGCGTTCCGTCATGCCATCCGGACCGGTGATTTCAACCGTCCACGGATCGATCAATCGCGCATGGCCCTGACGCACGTCCACGCCCAACCGGGTATAACGCTCTACGCTGTCATGTGGCGCGACAGTGGCAATTACTTTATGCACTCGCGCCATGACCCGCTTGAAGACCAACGGAGGGGCCACGCCGGCAAGCCCCCAATCGGCCGCATGACGCATCTGATGTGCGGCTTTCGCGCTGCGGATCAGCGCCTTGCTCGGGACGCAGCCGTAGTTGAGGCAATCGCCCCCCATTTTGTGCGACTCGATCAACGTCACACGGGCTTTCACCGCGGCAGCGATATACGACGTCACCAGACCGGCGGCGCCCGCGCCGATCACGATCAGGTTTCTGTCGAAACGCCCCGGGCGTTTCCAGCGCGCGTAAATACGGCGCCGTTCAATAACTCGAAGCGCGGCACGGGCGATCCATGGGAACACCGCCAGCAGCGCGAACGATGCCAGCAATGGCAGCGAAAGGATGTCGGCGGGCTGCTCTATCCGTGCCAGCCGCGTGCCCGCATTCACATACACGAGCGTCCCGGCCAGCATGCCCACCTGGCTTACCCAATAAAAGGTTCTGGCGGGCATGCGGGTCAAACCCAGCAGAAGGTTGATTACGAAGAAAGGGATGATCGGCACCAGACGCAGCGTAAACAGATAGAACGCGCCATCCCGGTTCACCCCTTCGTTGATGGCGGTCAGTCTTGCCGAGAATCGCGCCTCGATGGGGTCCCGTAACAAGTAGCGCGCCACTAGAAAGGCCAGCAACGCGCCCACGCTGGAAGCAAAGGACACCAGCAGCGTACCCCTCGCCAGGCCAAACAAGGCACCGGCCGCCAGGGTCATCACGGCAGCCCCCGGCAAGGACAGCGCCGCTACGGCGACATACAGCAGAAAGAACCCGGACATCACAATGATGGGCTGTGAATCCCGCCACCCCTGCATGTGCGCCAGCTGAGTCTTCAGTGCGGCGAAGGTCAGCCACTGATTTCCGTCGAAGTAAAAAAACAGGCCGATCAGGGCCGCAATCACGATCAGCACCACGAGTTTCGCTGGCTTCATTACCGCGCTCATTCCTTCAATGCACCACCACAACTGCTGCCACAACCGGCAGTACAGCCAAAACAGTGGTCGGCGACACGAATCGGTGCATTGCGCATGTCTTCTTGCAGCAGATCGCGCAGATGCCGACTTGTCCCCAGCGAGGGCACGCCCAGTTGCTGGTTGAAGTCGCAATCGTACAACTGGCCCTGCCAGTCGACACTAACCAAGCTGCGACACATCACCGAGCGGAGGTTTTCACCGTGATGATTATTCTTGAGCAAGGTCATGTATGCATTGAACTGCCCTTTGGAAATCAGCCAGGATCCGAATCTGTTGATCGGCATATTCGTTAGCGTAAACAGTTTGTTGAACACGACGCCAAAGTGCTCAAAGAGCTCATGCCTGTAGGCCAGTTCGAGCGCCACCTGATCTGGCGGCAGGCTCGGGCCTTGCGGGTTATAGACCAGATTCAGCGTTAGACCACTGTCGGTTTGCCCATAGCCCAGGGCATTGAGCTTTTTCAAGGCAGCAATGCTCTTGTCGAACACCCCGTTGCCCCGCTGTTTATCGACGTTCTCTGGGCTGTAGCACGGCAGGGAGGCAACCACCTCCACGCGGTGAGCGGCAAGAAACTCGGCCAGATCCTCCTGCCCCGGCTCGTACAGTATCGTCAGGTTGCAGCGGTCGATTACCCGGACGTTCATATCACGTGCGGCGCGCACCAAAGCCCGGAATCCGCCGTGCAACTCCGGCGCGCCACCGGTCAAATCCAGGGTTTCGATTTTTCGCGCCTGCAGCACATGGGGAATCAGCGCCATGACCTCGTCACTCATCATTTCCTTGCGATGGGGACCGGCGTTAACGTGGCAATGCAGACACGACTGGTTGCAGCGATAGCCAAGATTGACCTGAAGAGTGGTCACTCCATCGCGGCGGATAGCCGGAAAGTCACTGGCTTCCAGTAATTGCAGTGTGGCGTGCATCAAAAGGCTCCCTGGTGCATGTGTCGTGGCGCAGTGCCCGTGCATATGACGTCAGTCGTTTGTCACTGCCGTTTTCTTACAGACAATCGCTGTTCAACGTGTGCGTAAGAAATCCGCTCACGGCTACGACAAAGTAATACCACGTTCCGCACAAGAGGACCCCATCCATGAATCACTACCACTTTCACACCCCCGATAGCGCCCCTGAGCCGGCGCGCCAGGTGCTGACAGACGCCCAGCACAAGCTGGGCTTTGTTCCCAATCTCTATGCAGGCCTGGCCAACGCGCCGGCCGCGCTGGAGGCTTATCTGGCAGTTTCCGCCTGCTTCGATAAATGCAGCCTGACGCCAACGGAGCGACAGGTGGTGGTGCTGGCGGCCAGTGTCGCCAATGGTTGCGAATTCTGCGTAGCCGCCCATTCGATGATTGCCAAGAACATGGTCGGAGTGTCAGCCGAGGTGGTGGCTACGCTACGGGAGCACAAGGCGCCGGAAGACCCGAAACTGGCAGCGCTGACGGCGTTTACCCGTGCGGTGGTCGAGGAAAGGGGCTGGGTGGCTGACCATCCCGCCTTCGTCCGCTTTCTGGCGGCGGGGTACTCTCCGGCTCAAGCCCTGGAGGTGGTGCTTGGGGTTACCCAGAAAACATTGTCCAACTACGCCAACCACTTGCTGGCCACACCGCTTAACCCGGAATTCGAATCGGAGCGGTGGTCGCGTTAGGGAAAGGGACCAGCCATGCCGGCAGCACGTCGTGTTCCTTTCGATGCCCTGACCAGGACAGGATCATCGGTTTCTGCGGGCGCGCCCGTCTCCTGCCTGACTGTCGAACGCATTCTGGCAGTACAGCACCCCACGGCGATGTGAGCAGGCCATGAATGTGCTGCTAGGTCAGATCGGACAAACGCTTGCCGCCTACCTGTCCCGCCCGGTCCATCTTCACAGCAGCGCACCGGCAGTGGCCAGCGAACGTCTGCTGGCCAGCCTTCGGCCCGGCGATGTGCTGCTCGTTGAAGGCAACAGCCGCGTCAGCTCGGCGATCAAGTACCTGACACAATCGACCTGGTCGCATGCCGCCTTGTTTGTCGGGTTCGACGCCCTGCGTCTGGCTGGGAGAGGCGTGTCCGACTGTTTCGTCGAGGCCGATACCGTCGAAGGAGTGCGCAGTGTCGGTATTGAGCACTTTTCCGGACTGCACACCCGAATTTGTCGTCCCGTTGGATTGCGGGAGGCCGATAAACAGAAACTGATCTCATACGCCATAGAGCGTCTTGGGCACCGCTACGACTTGCGTAACGTTTTTGACCTGGCGCGCTATCTGTTCCCCACACCACCGGTTTCGCCACGCTGGCGCCGCAGGCTTATCCAGCTCGGCAGCGGCGATCCAACCCGCGCCATCTGTTCGACCTTGATTGCACAGGCATTCCAATCCATTCGCTACCCGATCCTGCCTGTCGTCGCACAACGCTCCGCAGATCGGCCGGATTGCCCAGCCGGCATTGATGATATATTGCGGGTCCGTCACCACAGCCTGTTCGCGCCGCGTGACTTCGATGTCTCTCCGTATTTCGCGGTCGTGAAACCCGCCCTTGAAGACGGTTTCGACTACACGCGCTTGCACTGGCAACGTACGGATGCAGAGCCGGATCACGGCTCTGCTTGATCTTCTCGATGCTGCGGTTGGGCGGATTCATCAGCCCCTTTGGTGTAGGCACGTGCGATCTCGCGGAGCGAGTGCATCTGCCTGCCAAAGTTGCGACACCCGCTGCACATCATGACGTGCATTTTGAGGGAAAGCGTTTCGCCCAACTCAAGCGGGTGTTCCTGGGCCTCCGACATCAAACGGGTGGCCTCGCGACAATTCAGCATGATTCACCCTCCAGAAACCACCGATTCTCCAGACAACCCCTCAAGCGCAGCCTGGCTCGATGCAACATGACATTGACATTACTGACAGTAAGATCCAGCGCTGAACAGATTTCACTTGTTTCAAGTCCGATAAATTCACGCATCATGAAGACCCGACCTTGCTGCCCCGGCAAATGATCCAGGCAGGCTTCAAATATTCGCCAGAACTCTGCATTCCTGATCGCCGTTTCGGGATGAGCCCATTCCTGCGGGCGTTCATCAGGCTGCCAAAAGCCTTTGTGGTCGAATAACCCCTGACAATCCTCGCCTTCTTCTTCCGCATGCAGGAGTTGGCCGGCTTCAACCAAGCGTTGCCGTTGACGCAGCGTATCGGCAATCTTGTTCTTGAGAATGGCAAAGACCCACGTTTTAAATGCCGAACGTCCGGCAAAGTTCTGGGCGTTTTTCATGGCGCCGATCAGCGCCTCCTGGACCGCATCTTCCGCCAAATGCGAGTCTGATAAATGGAGCGAGGCAAATTTCACCATCTGACGGCGCAAGCCATCCAGAAATACCGGGTCATCCATCAGTTTTTCATGGCCCGGCTGACTGGTTTTGCCTCCATCCGCGGCAATTGTTATGGCTTCACTCACCCCTTCCCCTGGCTGGCTCATTGCGTACAGAGACAATACTTTACATTGAAGACGGTACCACGTAATTCAGCCCCGGTCGCCACGAGTCCACGTCAATGCACTGCATCAGCAGTGTCCCTGATAACCACATTCAGCACGGTTCCCGCAGACACGGCCACTTTGAATGAATACGTGAGGCTGCGCCAGCACAACGGAAGCAGTTATTCGATACTCTCTTGGGACTTCGACAGAACGTGGTGGTGCGACCAGCCCTGGTTCTTGCAGCGTGCGTGCCCCCGCGCGAGCAATGTAAGAACTGGCTCCCTTCACACGACCAAGACTCATCTTTGACGATGTGGACGAGAACGATATGAGCGACACCTTGATTGGCATCATTGGCGGAAGCGGGCTGTACCATCTGGACGGCCTGGAGCAGGTTTGTGAGCAGCGTGTCGAGACCCCCTATGGCCCGACGTCGGATGTCCTCGTAACTGGCGTTTTGAACGATATTCGCGTTGCTTTTCTGGCACGCCACGGGCGTGGCCATCGCTTGTCGCCATCAGAAGTTCCTTACCGGGCCAACATCTATGCGTTCAAGCAACTGGGTGTGCGTTACCTGTTGTCTTTCTCTGCAGTGGGTTCACTTCGAGAGGACGTGGCGCCATTGGACTTCGTCCTGCCAGACCAGTACATCGATTTGACCCGGCACAGGGACAACACGTTTTTTGGCAATGGGGTGATCGCTCACGTTTCCATGGCGCAGCCGGTTTGCCCGATAACCTGCGATGTTCTGTCGCGCGCCGTTGGTGCCGTCCTGCCGGCCGATGTGCGCCTTCATCGAGGCGGTACTTACGTCTGCATCGAAGGGCCACAATTTTCCAGTCACGCCGAGTCAAACTGGTATCGCAGCATGGGCGCAAGCGTGATCGGCATGACCAATATGCCGGAAGCGAAATTGGCGCGAGAGGCACAAATGGCCTATGCCAGCCTGGCCATGGTGACCGACTACGATTGCTGGCACCCTCGGGAGGCCCACGTTACTGCCGACATGGCTATCGCCAACCTGATGACGAATGCGGAGCGGGCCAAAATGGTGTTGGCGGAGGCGATCCGGGTTCTGGGCGCTGAAAAACCCGATTCTCCTGCGCACAGCGCGCTACGGGGCGGTCTGGTGACGCCCTCAGAAGCAGTGCCCGAGGCACTGAGGCAACAGTTTGAGGTTCTGCTTCGCTAGTTGGCGCCGGCACTTTTGCACAATCGGTGTTTCGCTTTTGATCTCGCGACCGCAGCGGCTCACGGTTGCGTTGCGAGTACCCGGGGCGAGCATCGCGGTAGTTCCGCCAGTGGCGAGGATTGCGTCGCGACCACGCCCGCTGGGCGGCGGGCTGGTTGATCCGCTGGTCGGAATCGGGCGAAAGCGTGGCCCGCTGCCACTGGCGCTTGCGGTCGCGTTGGCAGTTGGGCAAGGAACAGTGGGCTTGACCAGGAACGTGCGGGTTCGGCTCGAATGATTAACCACAGCAGGCACGGTGGTTCCGGTTCAGGGCGCGCCGGAAGAGCGTGCGGACGCCAACAGCACAGGTTACGCAGCCCTGGTCGCTCCCGGTACCGGGATTGTCGAGGCCGCGTCGTCCGTGATCGATGGCGACTTCCTCGCCTATCCCGGGTTCAATCTCCTGCAGGTCCGGTACGTCGCGCCCGCGTCGATGGCCAAGCGCGATGATCAGGATGTCTTTCTGTCCTTATGGTGACTTGGCGTTGCATGACGGCACCACACTGACTAGCATCCGCACGGACGGGACAGGTCCCGCGATCATCACGACCTTCAGGGAAGATCTCATGCTTTTCAGGCGCAATGCGCTGGCAGGTGTTCTGCCAGGCCTCCTTCTTTCGCTCGGGTTCGCTGCCCCCGCCCAGGCATTGATCATCAGCGACGATATGAACTCTGCACCTGCTGCAGGTCTCGGCTGGTCGAACAGCTATCCATGGAGCGGGGTGATTTTCTCCGGCACCAGCATGCTGTCGAGTGGAGGCGCACTGACCATGACAACGGCGCCTGTCGCCGGGCTGTGGTTCGGCAACGCCAGCGCGCTCGGGTACAACCCGGGCTGGGACCTCGGCACCAACGCCAGCGGCAACTACCTGAGCCTCACGACCAGTTTCAGCGCCGGTGCGGCGGACTGGGACACCTACTTCTACGACAAGGACGGGTTCCTTGCGGGTCTCCAGTTCAATCCCGCCGGCGGTTACGGGTACCCCGTGCAGTCAGGTTTCAATTTCTACTCTGCCACGGTGGGCAACGTCTCGCAGACCACATTCGTGCCCTTCGATCTCACGGATGGCATGCACACCTTCGAAATCCTGCTGAAGAACGGGCTCGTGAGCTACAGCCTGGACGGGTCCACGCTGTTCTCCGGCAGCGCATGGCTCGGCGGCGTCAGCAACCTGTTGTTGATTGGTGATGGCACCGGCAGCACGCAGACCGGAACAGGCCAGATGTTCGTGGACCACGTACTGGTGGATACCGCGCCGACCGCAAACGTGTCCGTTGTCCCGGTGCCGACCGCGCTGTTGCTGTTCGTCAGCGGGCTGGCCGGGCTCGCCGGCATCTCGCGCCCGCGTCGACGGCTGGTCTGACCGGACTGGTCCGTTACGGTCCTGTCCCGGGCAAGGACGAGGGCCGCCGTTGTTCGCGTACGCGCTGGCACACGGCGATGTTGCCGCGGACGGTAGACAGGGCGCAATCGGCCACCAACGGGTGATCGTCAGGCGGGAACGATTCGACCGCACCGATAACCCGGCCGCCGCCGTCGTAGCGCACCATCAGCAAGCCTTTCTGGCAGGGTGCCGCACAAGCCGTCATCCAGCCCGCAAGTCCCAGTGAGCCGAACTCCCCAAACGCCATGAAGGGTGCCCAGGCCACCTTCGCGGCCGCATTGAGAGTCTCCAGAGTGCCGATATATCCACGGTCGTAGATGTACCAGGCGGTCAGCGCACCCTCACGGATCTCCACCTTCTCCGGCGGACCCAGCGCGCTTTCGACGTCCGCACGGATGGCACCGGCTGTCACCACGGAAAGGTCACTCGCCGGGTGACCTGTATAGGCTCTCCTGGTGGCACAGCCGGTCACGACAACGGCAAACAGGACAACGGCAACGCAGGAGGCAGGGACCTGCGCGAAAGAAAGCCTGTCCGACAGCGCATCACGCCTCCTCATCGATCTGCAGGGTACGGGCCGCAAGCCTCGGGCCAGCCATCCGCCGGCTTGCCGGGTCGCTGCCAGAGCCAGGCGCCTGGGGCCATGACCGCTGGGGTCGGCTGCATCTGGCGCAAGGCCGGAAAGCGCTCCACGAGGAGCGGCCAGTCCCGCACGAACGCATCGCGAACCTCGCCACGGGCAGCCCAGGGGCCGAGGCCCCTGCCGGAGGAAGCCGTGCAGATGCGGCTATGCAGGTCGCCCAGGTAACGAACCTCGCCACGGGCGACTTCGAACTGCCACGAGTCGATGGCCTGGCTGAAATACTCCCCCGTCTCCACCGAGGCGGCCGACGGCTCGCGCACCTGCACAGCATGGATACGGTAACGACCCGCGGGCAGTTCGACCGCAAACAGGCGGGCACACTCGTGTGGGGGAAAACTGTTGGCACAGGCCTGGCCATCCCAGCCACCCGGGTAGTCGTTGCCGCCGGAGCGCAGCACGCCCCGGATCGCCGGATCATCGATCCCGGCATAGTAGTAGCTGCTGCGCTCCAGCCAGGCCGGTCGCCAGCGCGTATCGGCGGCGGACGTCACCGAGCCCACGATGATCCCGGTTTTTCTGCCGGGGCTGAAGGTGAAGTCATCCGGCAAGTCCATCTGGCGGGTCGCGCAGCCGGACAGGGCAACCAGCAGCAGCGCTGAACCCACCCGGCGCATCGTCGGGCAGAACCACCTGTGTGCGAAAAGCGGGATCGTCGGCAACATGGACTGCACAATCTCCCTGTCGATCGCCGATCCCGCGGATGATCAGTTTGGGTGGCAGGGCTTCATCCCATTCCTGACGCATCGGGCCGGTGGCGACGATCACCGGTTGTCTGGATGGCACAATGTACTATGGCTTCGTACCACTCGGGGGTGTCCGTCCTGCTTCTCCCGTGGCTGCCCGACAAAGATTCCTTCGTGTTTACGGTCACTCAGCGGTAACGGACGGGACGGCCAAAGTCGCCCCACGACCTGATGGCGGAGACTGCGAATGCCTGGCGGCTTGGGGCCAGCGGCCAAGGCGGGTGAAACGCGCGGAAACCCGCTATCGTCCCGACTTCAGCCATTGCGCGTGGAGCTGGAGGCGATCGACCTCAGTTTCGGGGAATAGGGAACAGGAAATTCAAACACTCCATGCGCTGAGTCTGCCAGCCTGCTGCGCCACCTGTCACGCGCCTCGGGCGCAATATGCGCCGGCACTGACGAACTGCTGTTCCGCGAATCTCCCCGTCAACCCGCCATTTGTGCACCGCACTCAGCGCCCGGCGCAGCCGGGGACACCGGCTCCCATAACGTCGCGGTGAGCCGCCACCACTGAGTGCTCAGGAAAACTCCAGCTCCCCTTGAGGTGGCCCCCGCGACGGCGGTCTTGACCCGACCGGCAGTGTCCGGGACCCCAGATGCTGGAAGATCTTCCCGATCACCGCCGGGTCATCGAGGCTCGCGATCACCCGGACCTTGCCACCACATACCTCGCAGGTCTCGATCTCGATGCCGAACACCCGAACACCCCGTGGTATCGCGTCAGGTGCGCGCGTGGTTTCGGTACCAGGGCAGCGAGGCGCGCGATGAAGTCCAGCGGCTCGAACACCACGTGGCTGGTGCCGTCCCGGTACGGTGTCTTCAGCGTGTAGCGCACCTGGCCCTGGGCGGTGAGCGAAAGCCGGCCGGTGGCGATGACTGAAGTGCCGGAATGTCGGGCAGTCGTAACACCAGGACGATGTCGATGTCGGCGGTCAGTCGCGGTTCTCCGTAGACGCTGGCGGCGACGGATCCCGTAACACAGTAGCGCAGCGCCAACCGCTCCAGTGGCTCGATGAATAGAGCGAGCGGGTCAGGTGCCGGCATGGCGCAGTGAGCGGCGTGCCTCCGACCGCAACTGATCGTCGGTCCAATCCGGGTGGGTCATGCGCAATCCCGCCATCCGCAATCGGATACCAGCTTCATAGAGCGCGGCGACAGCCTCGAGCTTCTGCGCAGGTGTTGCTCGCTTGAGTGCCTCGAGGTGGACCGGATGAATAACATCTTCCATGGTCCAGGAGGATAGGCGGAACAAGGCCCTTCCCGCCAGCGCGCCGTAGCAACAATCTTCGTTGCCATACCAGCCCGCATGCTCCGCAGCACCGATCCCGACCGCCGCGTGGAAGCCGCAAACCAGCCCAGGCACTGCAAGGACAGACCAACCCATGGCGGAATATCTCGAAAAGACACTCATGGCGCGGGTCTACGACGTCGCGCTCGAGACTCCGCTCGATCCGGCACCACGGCTGTCAGCCCGGCTTGGCAACCGGATCCTGCTCAAGCGTGAGGATCTGCAGCCGGTCTTTTCCTTCAAGCTGCGCGGTGCCTACCACCGGCTTGCGCAACTGACACCGGCCGAGCGCGCGGCTGGCGTGATCTGCAGTTCAGCGGGCAACCACGGACAGGGGGTGGCGCTGGCCGGACGGGTGCGTTTTGACTCGCGCCCGGACGGCTGACATTTCCAGCGCCACAGCGAGGATTCAAGGTCTCCGAACGACAATGCTGGGAGCGGGCCCGCCTGGATTGCGGCCCTCGACCTGCCAGCATCCCCTCGATTACAGCCCGCCTCGCTGATCCCGCACAAACATAAGGCCGCTTGTACGTCCTATCCGCCCTATCCGCCACGACAGAAATCGAACTTATTGATTTAAAGGGCGTAATTGGCGGAGGGGGAGGGATTGACTCAGCCGCGGATACACGACTTCGCCCTGCGGCCGTCCAAATCCGCTCCACGAATTTGTCGAACCACAGGGTCCTGCTTCGCCAGCCGTCTCCATCAGACACAAAAATGGCCCCGTGAAGGGGCCATTCCCGTGGCTGGCGGAGAGGGAGGGATTCGAACCCTCGATACAGCTTTTGACTGTATAACGGTTTAGCAAACCGCCGCCTTCAGCCTCTCGGCCACCTCTCCGTGATCGGGTGCAGGGACAAGACCTGCGATGCGGGGCCGGCGCAGCGGCCGGCGGGCCGAAGGATAGCAGATTCCACCGGCGACCCGGCGCTGCGCGACGGGTGCGGGCGGTGGTGCTACTTGATGACGGCGAGCGGCGGCGCGTGACCGCCGTCGTCGTGGCCGCGGCTGATCCGCTGCTGGATCTCCTCGCGATGCACGGCGACGTCGCGCGGCGCCTTCACGCCGAGCCGCACCTGGTTGCCACGGACGCCGAGCACCGTGACATCGACTTCTCCGCCGATGATGACGGTCTCGCCCACTCGTCTGGTGAGGATGAGCATGCAGTGTCTCCCTACCCCGGCTTGTTGTTATGGACCCGGGTGCTTGGCGGGCATCCTTCCGCCGCGCGGGTACCGGGTCGCCGGTGTGGCCGTCGTGTGCCGCCCCCCGACGGGACACGACAGCCACCCGGCATTTTCCCGGGTTGAAGCGGACGCCCATGTCGTCCGCCTGGCCCCCTCCTCCACTCGGCACCGGGTACCGAGTCGGGCCGATCATACCCGCGACCGGCGTCCCCGCCTAGCCTTTGTGGCTTCGCGGCAAATAAAAAAAGATGAATGACTTCAGGGCGTTAAATCACGCGACTGAGACCGGCGACGCGGGGCGGGTCGCGCGGCGGTCAGGCGGCGGGGGCTGCGTGCGCGCCGACCCAACCGGCGACGCCGGCCAGCGTGGCGTCGAGGGCGGTGGGGTCGTTGCCGCCGGCCTGGGCGAAGTCGGGCCGGCCGCCGCCCTTGCCACCGACCCCGGCGGCAAGGGCGGCGACGAGCCTGCCGGCGGCCACGCGCCGGACCTGGTCGGGGGTGACGCCGGCCGCGAGAAAGACCTTGCCGGCGGCAGTGGCGGCGCCGACGACGACGACACCGCTGCCGATCTTGTCGCGCAGGCGGTCGACGGTGTCGCGCAGGGTTTTCTGGTCGGTGTCGTCGGGCAGGCGCAGGGCGAGCACGCGCAGCCCTGCCACCTCCTGCACGTCTTCGAGCGGGTCGCGACCGGCACCGCCGGCAGCGAGCCGCGCGCGGAGCTGCTGCGCCTCGCGCTCGAGGGCTTTGTTGCGTTCGAGCACGCCGCGGACCTTGTCCTCGACCTCGCCGCGCCCGGCACGGACCAGCGCGGCAAGCGTGTCGAGCGTGCGCTCGGCCGTTGCGACACGCGCCAGCGCAGCCTCGCCGGCCACGGCCTCGATGCGGCGCACGCCGGCCGCGATACCCGTTTCGGCGGTGATCTTGAACAGTCCGATGTCGCCGGCACGCCCGACGTGGGTGCCGCCGCAGAGTTCGGTGGAAAAATCGCCGATGGAGAGCACGCGGACGCGGTCACCGTATTTCTCGCCGAACAGCGCCATGGCACCGGCCGCGACGGCCTCGTCATGGCCCATGATCTGCGTGCGCGCCTCGGCATTGGCCCGAATCTGCGCGTTGACCAGCGCCTCGACGGCGGCGAGTTGTTCAGACGACAGCGCTTCGTAGTGGCTGAAGTCGAAGCGCAGCCGCTCGGGCGTGACCAGCGAGCCTTTCTGCGCAACGTGACTGCCCAGCACCTCGCGCAGCGCGGCGTGAAGCAGGTGTGTGGCGGTGTGATTGCAGGCGGTGGCCGCGCGCCGCGCGACGTCGACCTCGGCGGTGAGCATGTCGCCGATGGCCAGCGTGCCGGATTCGAGCCGGCCGACATGCAGGTGTCCCTCGCCGGACTTGCGCGTGTCGTCGACGGTGAATCGCGCCTGCGCCCCGTGCAGCACGCCCTGGTCGCCGACCTGGCCGCCGCTTTCGGCATAGAACGGCGTGCGGTCGAGGACGACGATGCCGGCCTCACCGGCGTTGAGGCGGCCCACCGGCAAGCCCTCGCGAAGCAGGGCACACACACGGCCCTGGCCGCGGGGGGTGTCGTGGCCGGTGAAGGTGGTGGCGACGTCGAGGGCCGCGGCGTCTTCAGGCAGTGCGTTGAACTTCTGCGCGGCCCGCGCCCGTTCGCGCTGCGCGTCCATCGCCGCCTCGAAGCCGTCGCGGTCGATGTCGATGCCGCGCGCCCGGGCCACATCGGCGGTGAGGTCGACGGGGAAACCGTAGGTGTCGTAGAGGCGGAACACCACCTCGCCAGGCAACTGCCCGCCATCGAGCGCGTCGAGCGCCGTGCCGAGCAGGCCCATGCCCTGGGCGAGCGTCTCGGCGAAGCGCTCTTCCTCGGTCTTGAGCACGCGCTCGACGTGGCCGGCGGCGGACGCCAGTTCGGGGTAGGCCTCACCCATGACGGCGACGAGCGGCGTGACCAGCCGATGGAAGAACGGCCCGCCGACACCGAGCTCATGGCCATGGCGCAGGGCGCGGCGGATGATGCGCCGGAGCACGTAACCCCGGCCTTCGTTGCCGGGCAGGACGCCGTCGGTGACGAGGAAGGCCGCGGCGCGGATGTGGTCGGCGATGACCCGCAGCGAGCTGGCGCTGGTGTCAGCGGTGCCGGTGACCTCGGCAGCGGCGGCGATGAGCCGGCGGAAGAGGTCGATGTCGTAGTTGCTGTGCACGCCCTGCATGACGGCGGCAATACGCTCGAGGCCCATGCCGGTGTCGACCGAGGGCCGCGGCAGCGGCGTCATGCGGCCGTCGGCGGCGCGGTCGAACTGCATGAAAACCAGGTTCCAGGTCTCGACGTAGCGGTCGCCGTCCTCGTCGGGCGAGCCGGGCG